>JAKIUC010000017.1 GCA_021647785.1 Melioribacteraceae bacterium | reverse complement strand
GCGAATCATTCACCCAATTAGCACCATTCCAGTCTTCATTTAAATAAGAAGTCATGTTTCCGTTGGAGTTATAGGTATAAGTATATCGCGAGCCATTTATCCAATCAACACCATTCCATCTTTCATATAAATACAAAGTCATATTTCCGTTAGAATCATAGGTGTAGGCATATCGCCTATCATTTACCCAATTAGTATTGTACCAACTTTCATAAAAGTACGAAGTCATATTTCCGTTAGAATCATAGGTGTAAACATATCGCTTATTATTCACCCAATTAGCACCATCCCAGTTCTCATATAAATACGAAATCATATTTCCGTTTGAATCATATGTGTATGTATATTTTTTAAGTGGACTATTTGTGTTTTTCACGAGAACACTATCTACTACTCCAGAGATTTCTATGTTAGTTTTTGGTAGGTTGTGAAATAGACTATTCTTAACAAAATCATACTTAGAATACATTTTGTCTAATTCTTCTGGTGCAAGTGGTATTGAGTAGTGATTATTTCTATTTAACAGCTCAATAATTTCTTTAGGTTGTGAAAAGAGATTTGAAAACAGAAACATTAAGAAAGTTAATGATAAAAAAAACAGTTTTGCTAATTTCACAGTTCCTCCTTTTATAATTTAATCAAGTATCAATTTTTTTGGTTGTAACTGCTCACAACTAAGTTGCTGCCGTAATTTACAAATACATTTATTAAAACCAATAACTCCCAATTACAGAAAACCAAAAAATGCAAAGCGTAACGGCGGTCGCTTTGAGAGACTGTGTAAAAAATAGAGATTACATTAACCAACGACTTTTAGTCGTTGGTATTTTAACTAAAAACGAACTTTCCCGAACGGACTTTAGTCCGTGAGGGTACTTTCCACACAGCCTCTAGAGCAATTGGTTAGGGTGCGCTTTATATTTATTTATCATTTGTATCTTTAATAGTATAACATTTAAGACAAACAGGAACCCTACCACCTTGAAAAGTACCGTGTTCTCCCTCACAAAAAGCACGTTCACATTTATGGCAATATCTTTTACTTTTTCTTTGACGCTTAAAAACTTCTTCGCAGATATAACAATTTACCCATTCACCATTTGCGATTTTTTCTTTGTCAGTCATAGTTTACCCCAGTTCTTTTTAAAAACAAAATCCATTTGTTTGATGGAATGCTTAGGTTTTTCCCTTTGCCCCAATCCACAATTGATAAGAATTTCGAATTGCAAAAAACAATATTAAAATCATCAATCCAATAGTCAACCCCACCAAGTTCTTCAACAGAAATTGCAGAATTGTTTTTTTTGATATATCCTTCATGTCGAATTTCAGGAATAATTGATTTTACAATATAGTAATTATCAGTAGTATTAAACTGATTTGGGATTTTCCTTTCATATAATATATATACACCCGAAGGAGATATAAAAGGAGCTTCTTCAGATGCAATCACTGCTTCGCTATATTGTGTTCTGTCTTCTTCAGTATCATAAATAGCAATTCGTCTCAAATCAGAATACTTTTGTGAAGCAATATCGCAAATTATTTTTTTACTGTTAGGTGTCCAACTAATATTTTTAGGATTATATTTATAGCTTAATAATTCTTTTCTGTTTTTTCCGCTATAATCAGAAAGAAATAGTGCATTTAATGTTTCTGTTTTACCCTGAATGGTTTTAAATGTTTTTCTTTTTAGAAAAATCAGATGTTTTCCGTCAGGAGAAAAAGTTAGTTTTTGAGCATGCTTATTCTTTGTCGTAAATCCTTTTATTGGGGTTACTAATTTATTGTTTGCTTTATTTATGATATAAAATGAGTTAGAATTTGAATAAACTAAATATTGGTTTTGGATATGTGATTCTAATACCGAAACCTTTATTGGTGTAAAAGACTTTTGTGTTTTTCTGTTTTTGATATTTATTATTGAAGTAGAACCAGTATATTTATTCCATAGCTTAGATTTTGGGTTTTGTTTAGTTGCATAAAAATTAGAAATAATTGTAGAGTCAGTATCCCAAAATAAATTTATTTGGTAAAACCCTTTTTCCATTTTTAGCAGAATTAACTCTTGAAGTTTGATGTTTAGTGAATACAAGTATGTTTCTACTTTTTTACTGTCAAAATAAGAAAGTGCAATAGTTTTTGAGTCAGGAGATAACTTATAATCAACATGTCCAAAATCACTGTTGATGGCGAGTAGTGTCTTTTTTATGTTTTTTTGATTATTAATATACACGATACCTGAATTATCTTGGAATACACCTTCAAAAAACAAATTGCTTTCTAATTCTGAATTTTTATTCGCTGATGTTTTTTTTGAGCTTGAACAACTATTTAAAAATAAAAGAATAATACAAATGAATAAAAATTTTAAATATGTTTTCATAATTTCCTCATGTATATTTGCAATTAGCAACCTAACTATATATTCTATCAATTCTATCTACATAACACGCTTGGGTTTATTGAGAATTTTAATGCTACATACCCTCCTAAATAAAAGTAGATAATTATATATTTGATTTGTTAGAAATTAAACACATTTTCTTAAAAAGACAAATAAATTAGTTGAAATAGGTTACGCACCTGTACAGCACAGCGTGTTTTATAAAGTTTCACAATGGCATTCCTGTGGAAATTCAGAATTCTTTATTCTTTCTTTTCATCATCAGATATTTCCTCAAAATCAGCATCAATAATATCTCTCTTATTTACTCTATTATTTGAAGACCTATTTTGAGTTACGTTCGGTTTCTCTTTATTTGAAACTTGTTTAAAATAAATGATAATAATTTTTGCTGCTTTCATTAAAAAATAAAGTGCTAAACTATATAGAATAAATCTTATAAACATTACTCACCTGAAACTGGATTAAAGTACTCAATAAATGCTCTATCTTCTCCAAATATTTGAGTATAAAGCTCGTCAAAATCTCTCTCACGATTTACAAAATCGATATCGGTTGAGTTAACTATTAAAAGAGGTGTGCTGCTATATTTGAAAAAGAAATTATTATATGCCTCACTTAGCTCTTTGATATATGATTTAGAAATATTCTTTTCTACTTTTCTATTTCTCTTTTTAATATTATACATCAATCTATCTGAGCTTGCCTGAAGATAAATTACTAAATCTGGTTTTCGCAAATCACGTTGAAGCATAGGAAATAGTGCTTCATATAATTTTAATTCGTCTCCACTTAAATTCATATATGCAAAAATATTATCTTTATCAAAAATGTAGTCTGAAATTATAAATTCAGAAAATAGGTCTTCCTGATTTAACTCCTGCTGCTGCTTAAATCTGTTAACAAGAAAAAACATCTGTGTTTGAAATGCGTAACGCTTTCTGTCGTCATAAAATTTTGCCAAAAATGGATTTGTTTCAAACTCTTCCAAAATAAGATTTGAATTCAATTTTTCGGCTAATTTTTTAGCGAGAGAAGTTTTACCCGCTCCAATTACACCCTCTATTGCTATATATCTAATTTCCGACAACTTTAATCACCTAATTTTAATTAAGAGTAAAATTCACTTTATCAATTATATATTTTTTATTTAACGATTTAATTATATCTTCCAATTTTATTCCGGTTTTAGGATCAGTTACATGTGAATCAATTTCACATATTGGAACTAAAACAAAATCTCTCAAATCATATTCTTTATGTGGAATAGTAATATTTTTATTCTCAAATATCAATGAGTCAATTAAAATAATATCAATATCAATCTCACGTTCTCCCCATTTTACTGAAGCAGTTCTGCCAACTTCTTTTTCAATTTTTTTAATCAAAAAATATATTTCATCAGGCGAATATTCTGTTTCAATTAAAACAACTCCGTTAAAATAATTTTTTTGTGGAATATCTCCGTACGGTTTTGTTTCATAAACACTTGAAACAGCAATTATATTTACTTTTGGGTTGCATTCTAATGCCACCAAAGCATTTTTGAGATATTCCTCTCTTTCACCTTTATTTGAGCCAAGTGATAGAAATACTCTACTCATCGCTTTGCACTGCGGTGCTTTGAGCTTGTCGAAATGAGCTTTTAAGCTGAGCTTTGTCAGAGTTTTTAGAAGTGTTCTCTTTAACTACCTCTGCTTCAACAAAATCTAACATTCCCCCAACCGGAACACTTCTTTTTCTAACTTTCACTTTAATTTTTTCAATTCCATCAAAATGGTTTGAAATTTCATTAGCTATCACTGTTGCAATAGTTTCAATAAGGTAATATTTATGGGAATGAATTATTTTTTCTAAGAATTTATACACTTTATGATAATCAATTGTAAGGTGCAGTTCATCAATCTCCGCTGCTTTTCTGAAATCAGTATAAATGTCTATATCAACTTCAAACTTACCGCCGATGTTTTGTTCTTCCTTTAATGCACCGTGATAGGCATAAAATTGGGCATTTTTAATACGTATGATGTTAGTCAATTTGGTTCTTCTCTCTATCTTTGTAATATTTAACTAAGCCCCTAAAGTTAGCAAATAATATTCCCATTAGCACCAAAGAACTCCCTAAAATATGGTTAGCAGTGAATTTTTCACTTAAAACTATTGCACCTAAAATAAGAGCAATAATTGGAGTTAAAAAAGCTGAGAGAGAGAGAATTACAACATTTATCTTCTGCAATAACCAAAAGTATGTTGTAAATGTTACTACAGTACCAAAGAAGGCAAGATATAAAATTGAATAAACTGCTTTCGAATCAAAAATAAGTGATTCTCTATTTTCAAACAATAGACCAACTGGAATTAACACAATACCGGTAACTAATAATGGAACAAAATTCATTGAAAGAGGATTAAGTTTACTTCCATGTTTTTTGATTATAACAGCAGCGAAGCCTTGAATAATTGCACTTAATAGAATAGCAATCATACCAAGTGAATACCCCGAAAAATTAAGTGAGATATCATCCCAAAAAATGACTGTTATTCCAATAAATCCAACAAGAACACCAATTGATTTATAAATTCCAATAGAGCCACCCGGTAAAAGTAACCACGAAAAGATAATTACAAAAAATGGAAATACGGCAAAAATCACAGATGCTAATCCGGATGGGACAAACTGCTCTGCCCAATAAACTAATGAGAATGGAATAATAAAAGAGGAAAATGCTAAAAACAAATAAAGTTTAATTGATAAAGAATCTGTCTGCAATTTCACTTTAGAAATTTTCATTATAAGGTAAACAAAAATGGATGCTAAAAAGAACCTAAGCCCAACAGCAAACATTGGAGTTAAAGAATCTAAACCAATACGGATAACCACCCAAGTAGAACCCCAAAGGAGTGTTATTAATATATACCCAAGAATTATTTTTACGTTTTCATTCAAATTTCTTATTCTTTAATTGCAATTAAACCAAATGCTCTGCCAGATTCATTTTTGTTACGCCGAAATGAGTGAAGATAACTTTCATCAAAGCTGCACAATTCCGACACCTCGATCTGCTCTTTCGGAATTCCAAAATCAATTAACATATCATAATTTATTTTAGATACATTAAGGAGATATTTTTCTCCAATTGGAATTGAATATTTGATATCAAATTTTTCAGCAACTTCTTTTCCTACTTCGTAATTATTTTGCGAAATTGAAGGTGCAATATAAACGAATAAATTTTCTGGTTCACTATCAAATTCACTATTTAATCTATCCAAAGTTTTCTGTAATATTTTCTTTTCTGTACCACGCCAGCCAGAATGAATACCTGCAATTACTTTTTCAGTTTTGTCATATATATATATGCTAACACAATCAGCAGTAGATATTGCAATACCTACGCCCTTTCGTGGAGTAATAATTGCATCGCTCTCCCCTACATTTCCGCCATAGCCAGTCTCTTTAATTATATCGGAATGAATCTGATTTTGATATGCAACATTTTCTATTGATAGACCAAGTATTTCAAAAAACAATTTGCGGTTTGATTCGACCCGTTCAAGTTCATCACCAATATTTAAGGACATGTTAAAATTGAATTTGTCTCTATTATCAAATTTGAATTTCGTACTCATTCCAAAAGTAATTTCTGGAAATTGTTTAAATATTTTTGCTTTTATTATTTTCATGTGTTTACCTGTCCCGCTTATTTTGCGGGATAATTTCCTAAAAAAACTTATGAGACACGAATTACACTAATTTACACAAATAATTTAGAACCAAGAGCTTAAAAGCAGGTTGCAAGACCATAACGGCATACTTTTTTTAGTCTTATCTCTGGTTTTATAATCTCCTCCGTGGGAGTCTTACAGACCTTTGGGAGAGTCTCATGCTGTAAGCATCCTAACAGGACAGACATCCCCATCCCGTAAAAAGATCCCGCAAAAAGAGCGGGACAGGACGGGGCAGGTGTGTGTTTAAAAATCAATAATTACGGTTTCATATGTTTATAATTTGTAGAGCGAATCTCCTGATTCGCTCTTGCTATTAGATGGAAACGAAAGAGGACTTTCGTTCTACAATTGTTTTTTATAATCATCCCCTTGTGTGTTTAAAAATCAATAATTACGGTTTCTCCGAAAGCTCCGTAGGAATCCCTTTGGGAGAGTCTCACAGACATCTGTTAAATAATTTCCTTCATTCTGTCATTCCCGCATTTCAATAAACTCAATGTAGCAAATGCTTCTATCTGGAATCTCATACCAAACACTACTTCAATTTTCTTCCATAAAAAAACCACGAAGGGAAAAGGGATATTTTACAACTCTACTTTTTCTTCGTGGCAATATAATTATTAGTTACTATTTCCCTCTGGGTTTTTTCTGCATCCCTCCAATTATTCCAAGTATTCCCGGACGGAAAGCATAATTCCCATATTCATCTGCTTGAACAAAATCATATAAATAGGCATCTTCTTCAAATCCATATTCTTTATCAATCCATCCACGCCCACCTAATGGGTAAAAGAACTGAATTGGAATATTTAAACTTGGCTGCTCAATAATTGTATTCGGGTTTTTTATTGAAGAATCACCATGTGCCTTCCTATAATATTCCGTCCACTGGTCATTTTCAGATTTTCTTTTATTCTTGTTTTCAATTTTGATGTAGCCTTTATCAGTTACAAGATATTGCTGGTTACCATCATAAACAATACCTTGCACAACAGTATTCACATCTTGATAAGTAATATTCTGTGAATAAGTAATATTACTTAAAAAGATAAAAGTGACTAACAATATTTTAGTTAACAACTTCATTTAAATAATCTCCAACGATTTTTCTAAATCTTTAATTATATCTTCAACTTTTTCGAGACCAAGTGCAAGCCTTACTCCACCTGGGTTAATTCCACATTCTTCCAACTTTTCTGGCGGCACAACAGAATGAGTCATAGAAGCAGGATGTTCGATTAATGTTCTTGTATGACCAAGACTAACAGCAAGCGTCATTGTATATGCATTATCGGCAGAATAATCGATAAATTTAGCACCCTTTGCTTTACAATCTGCAGGAGAATCTCCCTTAAGTGTAAAGAATATTAATGTTCCTGGTGCAAATTCATCATCGAAGTTTTTCATCTGTTTTTTAGCTAACTCATAATATTTAAATGATTTTAATCCAGGATAATTTACAACGTCCACTTTTGGATGTGCTTCGAGATATTCGGCAATCTTCATTGCAGAATTAATTTGATGTTTCTGTCTTACAACAAGTGACGGAAGACCGTAAGTCATAACAGTCCAAGCACTTTTTGTATTAAGACTTGCACCAAAATCTTTACGATAAAGAAGTAATCTATCGCGATATTCTTTTCTTCCAATAACAGCTCCACCCATATCAGTTCCAAAACCATTAAGACCTTTTGTTAAAGAGTGAATTGTGAAATCAGCACCAAACTCAATAGGGCGTTGGCAATATGGAGTTGCAAAAGTATTATCAACTACAATCTGGATTCTGTTTTCATCACTTCTATCTCTGTTCAAATCATCAACAATGGTTCTAACTTCTTCCAAATCTATTATATCCATATTAGGATTTGCCGGTGTTTCGAGATAGATAACTTTTGTATTTTTGTTTGCAAAACTCAAAATATTTTTAGCATCTGTTAAATCGGTTGGATGAACAGCAATATTGTAGCGTGGATACCAAGTATTGAAGAGTGAAATTGTACATCCGTAAAGTGTTGAGTGAGTAATAATTTCATCGCCCGATTTTGTTAGAACCCCGAGAACACCAGAGATAGCACCCATACCGGTTGCAAACGTAACAGCTATTTCGCCACTTTCAATGTGTGCTAAATTCTCTTCGAGCATATCTTTGTTTGGTTCACCAAGTCTATCATAAATTAAAATTGGGTCGTTATCCCCTTGCTTTTCTGTTTGAGCAAATTGAAGAAACCCCTTAGCCCCTCTATCCACCGAGTCTAATCTGAAAGTATTTGAAGAAGATAGTGGTGCTACAACATGATGCGAATAATCCCACTTGTTAGAAACATTTTTCCCATAGATGATTTGCGTATCCATCGAGTATTTTTTTTCATCAATGCTTTTACTTTTTTCGTTTTTCATAATTACCTCTAACTTAATTTTTATTAATGAATAATTTTATTATTTAATCTTATACCTAAATATATAGAGAAAAATATTTGCCGCTAAATATTAATTTGCTTTGTTGGAACTTCTTTATCAATGCAGCGTCAGAAGGGG
Organism: Melioribacteraceae bacterium; assembly: GCA_021647785.1. Taxonomy (GTDB): domain Bacteria; phylum Bacteroidota; class Ignavibacteria; order Ignavibacteriales; family Melioribacteraceae; genus 1-14-2-50-31-20. The sequence goes on along the minus strand of JAKIUC010000017.1, from coordinate 60,817 downwards.
CGACAACTAACTAAAACACAACTAACTTTATTGGGGGGAACCAATGACAAAGTCGATTACAATCTACAGTTTTCTGTTACTATTACTTCTTTCTTTTACCACTACTTTTGCCAACAAACCAAACGAATCGGAATATTCTAGAATTGAGAAAAATCTTTTGAAAGGAATAAGTTCTGAGAATCGAGGGCTCAAATTGAGTTCTGCTTATTTTTTAGGAGAGATTAAATCTGAGAGAGCAATAATACCTCTGATGAATATCTTACATTCTGCAAAGGATAAAGCGGCACGACAAATAGCTGCATTATCACTTTACAAAATAAATTCTGCACGTGGAATTTTTGCAATTAAGCAAGCAATTACATTTGATGATGATAAACAAACACGCAGATTGTGTGAAATATTTTACAAAGAGCATCTGCTTAGAGAGCGTAGTGGTGAAATTGAAGTTGAACCAATTTTTGCATCAAAATTAAATTTTGTATATGGAGAGTATAAATTGAGTGATTTCGTTATGCAAAATCCTTAACTTGATAAAATCTCTATTACTTAGGGAACCTAATTCTTCTATGAGGAATTAGGTTTTTTTATTCCAGTGTAGAACCTCTCAAAAAAGCATCGGTACTCATTCTTTTTCGTCCTTCTAATTGAAGTTCAATAATTTGTAGTGTTCTATCGGAGCATCCGAAGTATAGTTCATTCTTAGTCTCTTTTAGTTCACCAGCCTTTAACAAAATATCATCAACAATTTTTGATTTAAATACTTTATACTTTTTTCCGTTGTGAATAAAATATGCAGAAGGGAAAGGCGAAAGCCCGCGAACAAGATTGTGAATTTCTTCAGCAGATTTATTCCAATCAATCTCACCAAGTTCTTTTGATATTTTAGGTGCTGGTGAGGCTAACTCATTATTTTGTTTCTGGAGTTCATAATTTTTAGTTTCAATTTTATTAACGGTGGCAAGTACCAAGTCTGCACCAAGTAAACTCATTTTATCGTGAACCGTTCCGAGATTATCTTCATCCTCTATTGGCATTTTAGATTGTGAAATTATATTTCCAGTATCAACTTTATCTTCAAGAAAAAATGTTGTAACGCCAGTCTCTTTATCTCCATTCATTATTGCCCAATGTATTGGGGCTGCCCCGCGGTACTTAGGGAGCAAAGAGCCATGTAAATTAAAGGAGCCATATTTCGGAATTGTAAAAACAGAGCGTGGTAAAATTTTGAAAGCAACTATTACAAACAAATCAGCTTTTAATTCTTTTAGTGCTTCAATAAATTTTTCATCCCTCATTTTTTCAGGCTGCAAACATTTTATATTATTCCTAAGTGCATATTCTTTAATAGGAGTGTAAGAAACTTTTCTTCCACGCCCACGTTCCTTATCAGGGGCAGTAACAACGGCAGCAATTTCGTGTTCACTATTATATAATATATCAAGACTTGGTACTGCAAAATCGGGTGTTCCAAAAAAAACAATTCGCATAACACTACCCTCTTTCAGATATTTGATAATCTATTTCAATATCTCGCTTCATAATTCGGATTAAATCCCCTTGCATTTTTTTCTTTATTCTGGGTTCAACTCTATCGGGAATCATTCTACCAATAAGGTGGTCATACTCGTGAAGTATTACCCTTGCTAACCATGAGTCTGCTTCCATCTCTTGAACTTCTTCATCCGTATCTAAATATTTTAATTTAATTATTTCAGAACGCTCAACATCAGCACGTAAATCTGGCAAACTCAAACACCCTTCTTCCATAATTATTAGTTCTTCCGAGTATTTAATAATTTCCGGATTTATTATAACAAGTGGTTTGAACTCACTATATTCATCAAGCCCTTGTAGGTCAACAATAAACATTTTCTTATTCAACCCAACTTGATTTGCAGCAAGCCCAATGCCATTTGCATTTCTCATTGTCTCAAACATATCCTGAATATTTTTTATCAACTCATCATCAATAGCTTTAATAGGTTTTGCAACCTTTCTTAAAATTGAATCTCCATAGACCGTAATGGGTATCAACGACATCAACACTCTCTAAAATTATTCGTAAATTATCTCGGCATTCTGATCTTTGAACAGATAAACCTCAGTTGCATACAACAACATTTTAATTGAAAGCCTAAAAATAATTAACATTTGTTGAAGAACAAAGGTTAGAATTAGATAGTAAAAAGTTGAACGTGGAATAAATATTGCAACTATGTTGTAAACAATTGCACCCAAAGCCCCAATAATTGAGACTAACAAAAATGTCATAAATATTAAGAAAAATCGCTTTCTTATTAATTTCAGAGTATAGCTAAATCCTTTCCATATTTTTTGAGAATCATTTAATGCTAAATATATTTGTGTATATTCTGAAAGGATTGAAATTATTCCTATCAAAAACAATAATGACAAGTACCTAATTGATCTAAGTATAAGATCGAACAAAACTGAATTTAAATCTTCTGTTAAACTTTCAATCCCGCTATCTATTTTTGAATCGATTAAAAAAATAATAGCGAGTAAAGTAATTCCTATCAAAGATACTTTAACAAAGCGATACCAATATTTAACACCACTATAGAAAAAATCGGAAATATGGTTTTTCTTCGGATTATTAAATACAGCTATTAACCCACCTTGATAAAGTTTTTGAATAATGATATTTAGCCCAACAATACTGAGAATTAGAAACGGGAGTTTATCCATCAAATTATGGTTGTTGTTTTCAAATTGTAAAAGCCAAAAATAATTTAGCTTTATGGCTAACGAATCACTCCAAAGTGAATGTGCAAGATTATCCCTAAGCATAACAAAAATTGGAATTGTTAAAACTAATGAGAGAACAATATTTGTACCCCACAAAAGAAAAATATATTTTCCATTCTTTGTTACTAATCGCCACCCCTCCCTAAGTATTTCTCTAATCATCCCTTACCCCCAATAAGCATAAGGGCATTCTGGAACCAAAAGAAAACTCGTGTTGCGTATGATACAGAACCCCAGTACTGCTCATCAACTATGTAAGAGTTATTAGCAAAATTTAAATCGAGTAGATTTTTATTATCCGAATCCAGTTCAGCAGAAATAACTTCGGCATCGGTGTTAATTGAAAAAACTTTAAACCGTTCTTTACCATTCCAATTTAATTTTATTGTATCAGTTTCTGTTATAACACTGATAACTATTGGCATTACGCCATTTTCAATTCTCTCAACAAGTATTTCATATTCGTTACCATCTCCTTTTTCTATTGACTTTATACCATAGTCGAAAGTTTTATCACTTTTAAAAAGCTCATTATAAATCTCTCTATTTGCCTGTGAACAATTGTTCATAATTATTTTGCCAAAGTCATTTGCAGAAGCATATTTTGAAGAAAACATTTTAAAATATTTTTGCAGTTTATTTCTAAATTTTTCTTCTCCCATTATTTTTTCTAATGTCAGTAGTGCTATCTGAGGTTTTACAACAGTAGCAGCATTATACACTTCATAATTTGGAAGAATATAAGATGGGGTTGATAAATCTGTGTATGTTAAATTGGTATAATATTCTTTAAGGTAGCGTCCACCTTCGGGTATTACTTGGTCGGAGACTATATATATCAACGGAATTCCAGCAAAGGACATAAAATGCAATCCATAAATGGGATAATAATCTGCAACATTAAAGTAGGCATACAAATTGCCATAATGTGCTCTAACTAACTTCTCGGCAACAAATGATGATAAACCTTTAGAAAGCCACGCCTCCTTGATACTATTACTGTTTATCAATGTACCAAAATATTGCTCAGCAATAACAAGGGCTAATTGATATTCAATTTTTTGCGTTTTAACAGGTGAGATAAAATCTGTGTTTAATGCTATAAGATTAGGGTATGATTTATTTTTAACATTTCCGTAATTAGGGATATCAACAATTGTGAATCTCTTAAAAGGATAGCTGCCAAAACTTGAAAGTGATTGCAAATATTTTTCAACTCCATCAACATACCGTTCCGTATAATCATCTTTTCCATCCTGAATAAAAATATCTAAGATGATTTCTTTGGAATTAATATTTACTCTCTTTGAATATTTGTTCAGTTCGTTAAATAGAAACCAATTAAATCTTGATATATTTTTTGCAGAGATAGTATATAAATTTATTCCACTACTATTTTTACTCGTCCATTCTCCCGATAGAGCTACACTATATTCTTCCGGAGTTTTTATTGTAACATCAAAGTTTGAGTACTCCAAAAAGGCTGCTATATAATTGTGTGTAGGAAATGAAATAAATTCTCCATCAATAAATGGTGATACTGTTACATACCAATTTTCAAAATTATAAAACTTTGCATCGCTCCATTTACTCTCGTCCGATAAAACAATACTGAACTTTGTTATAATCTCAATGGTCTCGTTACCCTTAACACCATTGGGAATTCTGACACTAATTAGAGAACTATCAATAAATCCTCTCTCGTTATTGGGAAGAAACTCATAAGCTACTTCCTCTCCATTAATCTTAAGTGAACTAATTAAGTATGTTAGCTTACTGTGCTTATAGCTGCCCCCTTTAGAACTTGTTGGAATATTCATGAACAGAGAATCAACTTTAATTGAATCAATATTTTTCCATTTAATTGTTTCATTCACAATAAGAGTATTTGAAGTTTTTTGATATTCAACATCAATCTTATAATGTGTTCTAACTTTTTCATTTAGCTGTAAATTTGCTTGTGGTTTTGCTTCAGCTATTTTTCGATTATTTAAATCAGCATTGTTAGTATAAAGCAAATTGCCTAACAGAGTAACGCCTGCAAAAACAGATAGCAATATTAGAGTTTTAATTATTCTCATTTCTAAAAATATGACTTTGAATTAAAAAAGTAAGTTAAATAAATATATAATTTTGACAAAGTTTAATATTTTTATTTGCAATTCTATAATTAATATCAAATATTGAAAAGATTTTTTTAATTAGTAACTCATACAAGGATTAAAAATAACAATGCAAAAGAAACGAGAACATTGGAACTCTAAAATTGGTTTTATACTTGCGGCGTCTGGCTCTGCAATTGGTTTGGGCAACATCTGGAAATTCCCCTATATAGCTGGCGAAAATGGTGGTGCTGCATTTATAATTATCTATTTAGTATGTATTGCGATAATTGGATTACCAGTTTTAATAGGTGAAGTTTTATTAGGACGCACTACTCAGAGAAATCCTGTTGGCGCTTTCAAAAAATTAAGCAACTCCAAATTCTGGGCAGTAATAGGTAGCTTAGGGGTTATTGCCGGATTTATAATTCTTTCATTTTATGGTGTTGTTGCTGGTTGGTCGTTCGGTTATATATTTGAAGCAATAAATGGTTCATTCTATGATTTTAATCAAATTGAATCAGCCAGTAATCATTTTACTCAGTTAACTTCAAACGTAACTTGGATAGTTGGATTTCTTGCACTATTTATTGGGATAACAATGTTTATTGTTTATGCTGGTGTACAAAAAGGAATTGAACGTGCCAGCAAAATAATGATGCCATTACTCTTAGTAATACTTATTGCATTAATGATAAAAGGGTTATCGCTTCAAGGTGCAGAAAAAGGCTTGGCATTTCTTCTTGAACCTAATTGGGGAAATGTAACGGGTGAAACCATCCTTTTAGCTCTTGGGCATGCCTTCTTTACACTAAGTCTTGGTATGGGTGCAATGATGACCTACGGAAGTTACATGACGGAAAAAGATAGTATTCCTGCATCTGCTCTACAAATTGTATTTCTCGATACAATAATTGCCCTAATTGCTGGTATTGCAATATTTACGGCAGTATTTGCAACTGGACAGGATCCATCAGGTGGACCTGGTTTAATTTTTCATACTTTACCAATTGTTTTTACAAAGATGACTGGCGGTTATATATTCTCCATTCTTTTCTTCCTACTTTTATCAATTGCTGCGTTAACATCTGCAATTTCTTTGCTTGAAGTTGTAATAGCATATTTTGTTGATGAGAAAGATTGGAAGCGACACAAAGCAGTTATAACCTTTGGTATTATCACTTTTTTAGTTGGTGTACCAAGTGCATTATCTTTTAATGTTATGAGTGATATGACAATTTTTGGATTGAATTTCTTTGACCTTGCAGATTATTTAGCTTCAAATATTCTACTTCCTGTTGGCGGATTATTTATCTCGATATTCATTGCCTGGGTTTGGGGTTTTGATAAAGTTTTAATAGAATTGAAAAAAGGCTCTGAGAAATTATTTGATAATTCACCTTGGGTTATAAACTATTGGAAGGTCTTCATAAAATACTTTGCACCAGTTTTAATATTTTTAGTTTTACTAAGTAAACTTGGATTATTAGAAATAATACTTAATTTTTTCTAATACAATCTAAGAACAGCATATTATTTTTGTAAATAACAATTCATAAAACTTAGGACAAAAATGTCAAAATCAACACTTGGTATTATTGCGTTATCAATAATTTTTATTACACTACTAATTGGCGGAGTTCCATTCTTTGATACAGTCTGGTCGTTCCCAGGCAACTTTGAATTTTTCAAAACTTTCCCTACTGAAGATATTCCACTTGGAGTAATTCCTTTAATGATAATTGTATTAATTGGAACTGGAATTTTTATCAGTTTCAAATTAAACTTTCCTCAAGTAACACATTTTATACATGGCATAAAAGTTACAATGGGAATCTATGATGACCCAAATGATGAGGGAGATTTAAATCACTTCAAAGCTTTATCTACTGCACTCTCGGCAACTGTTGGCATCGGAAATATTGCAGGAGTTGCTACGGCTCTTTATTATGGAGGTCCTGGTGCAATATTCTGGATGTGGGTTACAGCATTCTTTGGAACTGCACTAAAATTTGCCGAAAGTACACTTGGGCATAAGTACCGTGAAATTTTACCTGATGGCTCAACCGCAGGTGGACCAATGTACACAATTGAAAAAGGACTTGGACCAAACTGGCGCTGGATGGCGGTGGCTTTTGCAAGTTTTGCTATTATCTGTTCTTTCGCTACTGGTAATGCAATTCAATCATTTACTGTTTCCGATCAAATATATTCTGAAATAACTCAACTTTTTGGTTCTACAGGGTATTTCACCTTGAAGCACGAAATCTTTACAGGTTTTGAAGTATCACTTGCACAAGTTATTAATGGACTAATTCTTTCCGCAATAGTGGGTGCTGTAATTATTGGCGGTATTAAACGTATTGGAAATGTTACCGGTTTTCTTGCACCCTTTATGGCAGCGTTTTATGTCCTTTCAGCTTTTGTAATTCTCTTTGCATATCTTGGTGAAATTCTTCCAAGTTTAGGATTAATTGTTGATATGGCTTTTAACCCACCAGCCAAAATTGCAGGGGTTAGCGGTGGTGCATTTCTCGTTTTTATGAATACAATGCTGTGGGGAATTAAGCGCGGTCTCTATTCCAACGAGGCTGGGCAAGGGAGTGCTGCTATTGCACATTCTACTGCTAAAACAAAATACTCTGTACGCGAAGGCTCTGTTGCAATGTTAGGACCTTTTATTGATACTATCACAATTTGCACATTAACTGGTTTAGTTATTATTGTTACCGGTGCTTGGCACCATACACAATTTTATGTTGAGCGTATAGACCCTAATTTTGCTGGAGAACTTTACAACTCCTCCCTTTTAACTTCACTTGCTTTTAAGGAAGGACTTAGTTGGCTCTTCAATTATGGCGACAAAATAATTACAGTGGGTGTACTCTTGTTTGCAGTTTCAACTATGATTAGCTGGTCGTTCTATGGCGATAGAGCAACTTACTATCTTTTTGGAAAAAAAATGATTCTTCCGTACAAATGGCTCTTTATCCTTTTTGTATTTATTGGTGCTATTGCAGAACTAGAAGCAGTTTGGGCTTTCGGAGATGCTGCACTTGGATTTATGACATTCCCAAATTTGATTTCAATAATTTTGCTTTCACCTGTATTGGTAAAAGAGACTAAAGATTATTTTAGTAAAGATCATATACCTTATAAAGATAAAAAAACGTAAGTCGTTAGTCGAAAATCGTGAATCGAAAGTTATGTAGAGCGGTGTAAAAACGTAAAAAGTCCGTCCTGCTCCGCTTGGTTGCTGAGTTTATCGAAGTATTGCGGGGTCGCTTTGCATGGTGAAATATAAAAATCTTTCCAGAAGCTTTTTTCATGATTCTTTTATCACAACTCGCTAAGTCTTTTTCACAACTTTAATAATATTGGATATTAGTAACTTTTTTAATTATTTTAATTCTCAAGAAATGTATAGAGTGGTAATTGCGGAATTGGATGTGTTGGGATTTGATGATTAAATACATTTCTTGATTTGGAATGTTTAATTTGAAAATTAATTAAAACAACTTATGACGATAATTAGAATTGTATTGAAGTGTGTTAGTAAGAAATAATTTCTTACTAACAAGTAAGTGTTTAATTAGTTTTCGTCAGGTTAATATAAAGTTATAAGCTAATGAATAAAAAATCGGATATGAAAGTTACAAGATTATCGAAAAACTCACTTGGAAAGAACATGGCTACCGTTCTTGCACTTGCTCGTTGTTGCACTACTTGTACTTACTGTTGCCGGGTCAATTAAACACATTGGTCTATTTGTTATTCTCAAACAATTTCAGGAGTATATTTTATGATACAAGTATTATTTTTTTTATTTCTTTTTGTTTCATGTAAAGGAGAAACTTTGCATGTAGATGAATCAAAAATGATAAGTTACCAAATTGAGTCAAACTCATCCGATACTTTACTTGTAGAAATTCAGAGTAAAATTTATAACGCTTTTGTTCAAGGCATTATGTTAAAAGAAAATAAAAAAATAGTGCAGATTAGTGATGAATTATCCCAATTATATGAGAAAGAAAACCAAAGACTTATAATATATTGGCGGTCCTATTTACAATTTTATTCATCTATTTTATATCTTAAAATGGGAGATGAAGATAGTGCTGAAGATGCAGTTGATATGGGAATTGAGTGGTTGGAAGATTTGGAAGATAAAAACTCAGAAGACTATGCCCTACTTGCAATGTTGCAAGGTTTTGGCATTCAATTTAAAAATATTATAAAAGTAATTTTTCTTTCAAGCGAAATTAAAGAAAATGGTAAAAAAGCTATTTCTCTTGATTCTACAAATTTAAGGGCATATTATGTTTTTGCTAGTAACGATTTTCATACACCTGAGAAATATGGAGGTGGCGAAAAAGCAGAAGAATATTTATTAAAAGCTATTTCACTTCCATCACAAAAAATTGTAAATAGCTATTTACCATCGTGGGGCAAAGAAGAAGCATTTGAAATGCTAATTAAACTTTACATTAAAAAAGAGAACTGGGATTTAGCAAAACAATATTTCCAAGAGGGTGTAAAGGAATATCCAGAAAGCTATGTAATAAATCAATTGGCATCAAAATTAGTTGGTAAATAATTGAGCAAATTATTTTTTCTGTTTATTTTTGCTTTAACCTCTTTTTGTCATGCTCAAATAATGTTACATGGTATTGTTAAAAACAAGCAAAGTGAAAATATTTTTGCAGCTAATGTTTATTTAAAGTCTTCACCACAAAAAGGCACAACTACTAATTTTAATGGTGGTTTCAAATTAAATATTATTAGTTTTGATGATACTTTAGTTGTCTCTTTTATTGGTTATGAAACTAAAAATATTCCTTTAAGCTCAATTAACATAGATCAAAAAGGAATTAATATTATTTTACAAAAAACATCTTTTGTGTTCGATGAAGTAGTTATAACAGCCCCAGACCCCATCTCTGAACAGTTTTCTGTTGTAAAAATTAAAAAGATGGATATTTATTTTAATCCAGTTGCACAGGGCGATCCTCTCAAGGCAATAACAACATTACCAGCCTCAACAACAACAAACGAAACTGCCAGCCCTTCTCTGCGGGGTAGTTCGGCAGATAGGACGCGAGTTGTATTTAATGGAGTGCCAATTTATAGCCCCGCACGAGCAAGCCAACTAAACAATCAAGGATTTTTCAGCCTATTTAATCCGGAAATTATTAATAGACAATATGTTTATGCAAGTAATCCACCTTTGACTTATGGCAATTCTACAGCAGGGCTGGTGGAAATTGAGACAAATAAAATTTTGAATAAAAACCAATTGCAGCTATCACAAACTTTGGCAAGTACTGGCTTTTTCCTATCTCAAAAAATTAAAAAAAGTTCCTTTATACAAATATATGGGAACTATCAATATTCAAATGTTTATGTTGGAATTCAAAAAAAACATTTACCCAACATAAATAATTTTCAAACTTTTGATGCTGGTATAAATTTACATTTTAAGGTTGGAAAAAGAACTGAACTCAATTCGTTCACGTATTTTATTGATGAAAGTTTTAATGGCTTAAATGAAAGTTTTACATACAAAGGTGATATTGATAGTGAAAAAAAGAGGTTTTTTACTGTAAACAATTTTTTATTTTATTCTAAGAACGGACTATTTAGTATAAATACAGGGATAAATGCTTCAAAAAGTGGTTTTGAGTTTGGTAACATTAATTCTGAAAATTCTGTTAATCAATTGTATGCAGCAGTAAACTATAAATGGTTTGTTTTACAAAATATTGATATACAGTTTGGTGTTTCGTACGATTATCAGAAAAATAAATTTAACAACACGGCACCACTTTTCTATTATGCAATTTCACCTAATTCACCGAGTTATAAATTTTATACTACAAATTCCAATAATATAGTAGAATTATATTTATACACGAAATGGGATATAAACAATAAATTAACTTTTTCCTCTGGAATTCGAAGTAATATTCCAATCAGCAACCAAGAGAATTATATTAGTTCTCAATTTGGATTGAAGTATAGAGTTAGTCGCAAGCAATCATTACTATTCAGCGGTGGAAAATATTATAGTTACTCAGTTCCAAATTATTTTTCACAAAAACAAAATTTGCTAAAAAGTTATCAAATAGCTTTGGATTATTCCTACGAAATTAAAAATATGTTTATTAAAGCTGCTACTTATTTCAAAAATGAAATTGGAGAGCAAAGAACAAATACTTTTTATACATTCGACAATATTAAAACTTTTGGAGTTGAATTATTTAGTGAATATAATTTTTTTAAATATCTTAAATATACTTTTTCATATTCTTTTATTAATCAATCTAATGAGGTTTTTGGAAAAAAGTATATTGGACAAAAAGATTTTACCTACTTCATAAAAACAACTTTACAATATAACAATCCAAAATTATTTTCCATTGCATTAACATATATTGGCAGACCAGGTACTTTTTATACTCCAATAATTGATTCTAAATTTGATGAAAAGACTGGATACTTTGAACCAATATTTAGTAATAATTTATTCAGCAGTCAATATGGTAGTTATAATCGTTTTGATATTAGTTTAAGTAAATATATAAAATTGAAAAACAATGCAATTATTACATTTGTTTCTCTTAACAATATTTTTAATATTAAAAATGAAAGTAATGACTTATATAATTTTGATTATTCATCAGAATATTTCAATTATTATCAATTAAGAACAATATTTTTTGGAATTGTTTGGCAATTTGATTATTAGTTTTTTTAGTAATAAGAAACACAAGTGTATCTTTGTCGTTCATAAATCGCTTATACAAGGTTAGATTGTGAGAGCGTCTTTTTGCGAACCACAATACCTCGACAAGCTCGGCAACCATCTGAACCGATGGAACAAACAACTCAAGCAGTCTGCCTTTACGCTTTGCTGTTCCAAGGTTTTCTGTAATTTGTTAGTGTAAGTTTTATTAAATATATTTTTAAATTACGGCAGCAGTTTAGTTGTAAGCCGTTATGACATTCCCAAATTTGATTTCAATAATTTTGCTCTCTCCAGTTTTACTTAAAGATATGCGAGAGTATTTCTCTAAAGAGCATATTCCGTATAAGGATAAGAAAAAATTGTTACCATAATGTCGCTCCTTTCGTTCTTCGCTCAAAAAGCGAGCTTCGCCGAACAAGATAGAGCTAATATTTCTTTTAGTGCCATTCCGCAAAAGGAAGCGGAACAGGTCGGCACGGCACAATGTACTTAAAAATTATTAAAAAGAAGGCTTGTCCGAAGGACTCACTTAGAGAAGTTTTTATAAAAGTGGGGTGAAATAAAAAAATGAATAACGTTGATTTATTACACCCCACCTTCGAGGTTTTGTCAATAAAAAAAACAGCACAACATTGTTAAATAACCATTATACTCACGAATGGCGATATTAAAAAACCTCAAAGGTTAGATATAGTCATAAATTTTTATTTGTATCAGTCATTAAACAATTAACGCAGTATTTATTAATTGTAATCAAAGATGGCTGGTTTACCATTAATTTCAAGAAAAAGAACTTTTCGTTTAACTTTTTGCTTTCCGCTTAAAAAGATAACATCAAGACTTTTGAACTTCTTTTTATCTATAACTCTATTTCGGAATTTTCCAAAACTGAACGAATCACTTATTAAAAGAGTAGCAGTTACTTTTTTGCAAACACGTTTAACCTCTTTAAGTTCATCCCGATTGTTTGGGTTAAATAAATCTTTATAAATTCTCGATTTATCTTCTCCATAGTATGCAAGCAATTTGGATGCTTTTTTGAAATTATTTTCTTTACATAATTGAAAGAAGTTTTCCACGGTCTTTTTAGCTTCTGCTTCTGTGATTTGAGCAAACAAATTAGTATTCATTAATAGTATAGATAAAACAATTGCAACTAGAACTAATTTTTTCTTTTTCATAATTCTTTACTCCATTTTATTTATTCGAAAGTGAAGTGTTTTATTTGTTCACCTTTTGTACCTAAATCAGTCATTGCATCAATACCAATTTGGAGGTGCAGATCAACAAATTTAGTTGTAATATTTTTATCCGATTCTTCAGTTTTAACCCCTTCAGGAACCATTGGAAGATCAGAGACTAAAAGGAGGGCACCACGTGCAATCTGATTAGCATATCCTACAATAAATACAGTTGCTGTTTCCATATCAATACCTATTGCACCAATGCGGCGTAAATATGCTTTAAACTCTTCATCATATTCCCAAAGTCTTCGGTTTGTTGTATATATTACGCCAGTTCTGTATTCCATTTTTTCCTGTAAAATTTTACTTGAAACAAATTTGTGCAGCTTAAATGAAGGTAGAGCTGGCACTTCTGAAGGCATATAATCTATACTGGTACCCTCGCCACGTATTGCTGCTGTTGGTAATATAAAATGTCCAAGCTCAGTGTTTTTCTTTAAACCTCCACATTTACCAAGAAAAAGAACGCCTCTTGGTCTCCGTGCAATTAGCAAGTCCATAATTGTAGCAGCATTTGCAGAACCAATTCCAAAATTAATTATTGAAAGCCCGCTGCTATTTGTTGCCGTCTGCATTGGTCTTCCTTCACCTTGTATGTTGCAATTAAATCTTTCGGCAAATTTTGTTACATAATTATTAAAATTTGTTATTAAAAGATTATCACCGAATTCATCAATTTGTGTTCCGGTATATCTTGGAAGCCAGTTTTTCGCAATTTCTAATTTTGTATGCATAGTTTATCAGTTTAATTAGTGAATCTATTTTCAATATATTTATCAACTCTTAAAGCTGCTACAGACATTAGGTATCCAAATAGTGAACCAACTAATGCTCCTACAAAAATATCAGAGAAATAGTGAACCCCAACAATTGGTCTTGATAGAGCAACCAATGTAGCAACAATAAATAGAGTAATTTTTAATTTTGGAAACAACCTACTAAAAAAAAGAGCCGCGGCAAAATTATTAACTGCATGAGAAGATGGCATAGAATATGATTTAGTACAATTAACAAGTAGGTTTACGTTTTCAACAACATTGCACGGACGCACTCTTTCAAAGAATGGTTTTAACAAATTACTACTAACTTGATCGGATATTGCTATTAATATTATAATACCAATTGCAGATATTTTCCCAATTCTGCCACCTTTAAAAATTAAAATAAGCCAAAGTATGATAAATGCAATAAACCAGTTTTTTGGATTGGTAATAAATGGGAAAAACTTATCAAACAATGGGTTAGAAATAGTTTGATTCAAGAATTTGAAAATGTATAAATCTATGTTATAAATTAAATCTGTCATTTATTATTGTTTAATATTTTGATAAATTATTTCGATAATATTTTAATAAACAAGAACACTATATATTAGATAATATTTCTGAAAGAATATAATGAAAATATATTCTGTTTTAACTTTACTAAAATTGAATAATAAAATAAAGTTAATAATTTTACTATTTAAATATATCTATTAGTAGCTATTTTTGTAATTTTGGAATGTAATGAAGAGTTTTTTTAAAAATAAGAAATCAGATGAGAAATTTGATAAAAATAATTTAACACAGTTTAAATCTTTTATCGATTATTCCTCATCACCTTTTTTTCGAGCTAAATTGAACGGAGAGTTTCTCTACGTAAATCAGGCATTTGCAAAACTCTTATCATATTTCAGTAAGTCCGATTTGTTGAAGTTAAATTTTAAAGAAGATTTATTTTCCAATACTGAAAATTGGGAAAACTTTCTTAATCAATTAAAGAGAAAAAAAAGATTGGAAGATTTTGAAATTAAATTACTTTCAAAATCGGAAGAAATAATTTCAATTAATATAGATGTAAGAATTGTTGATGAAGATAGCAACTCCAGTTATTTTGAGGGAATTATTGCCAAAAGAATTGTTGTAGATAACAACAAAGACTTAGAGCGTGAGCTTGAAGAGCTTAGGGAAAAAGAAAGAACCGCAGCATCACAAGTAAACAAAGCTAATTATACAAAAAATGTTAAGAGTCAGTATTTAGCGAACATGACTCACGAGATTAAAACTCCTATAAATTCGATTGTTGGTTTCTTAACTTTAATTGAACAGAAGCTATTCGAGTCGGAAGAGGAGCTTCAAGACTTTGCTCACAACGCACGCATTTCTGCGGATTCACTTTTAGAAATAATTAATAATATTTTAGATATTTCCAGAATTGAAGCTGGGAAAGTGGAGTTAGATGAAATTGAGTTTAGCCTATCAAAAGAGATTGAAAAAGCTAAAGCAATTGCATTACCTGCTGGAGGCAGTAGCAATATAGAAGTTTCAACTAAAATATCGGATGATATAAATAACGAGTTGATAGGTGATCCACTTCGGTACCGACAAGTGTTAATAAATATTCTGAGTAACTCTGTTAAATATACTGATGAAGGAAACATCGATATTATTGTTGAGATTGAAAAGGTTAGAGAATCGAGTTGTTCAATAAGAACGATAGTAAAAGATACTGGAAGTGGAATTCCTAAAGAACAACTGTCACTTCTGTTTAAACCCTACACCCAAGTAAAAACAAAAAAATGGAATAAAAAAGATGGCAGTGGTCTTGGACTTATGATTTGCAAAGAGATAGTAAAACTAATGGATGGTGAGATTATTATTAAAAGCAAAGAAGGGAAAGGGACTATTGTTGAGTTTACAACCCTATTTAAAACTACAAAGAATTTTCTACGTCCTGATGTAAAAGAGGATGTGAATAAAAGTAGTTCTAATGAGGATGTAAAAAGTGAGAAGATTGAAAGTAAAAGTGAAAAAACAGAAAAAGAAGAAATCGATAAAAATGAAGTTGTAGCGAAAGAAATTATAAAAGAAGAAAGAGTTGTTAAAGATATTGTATTAAATAAACCTCCCCAAAATGGAGGAGCAAAGAGTAGAGTTATTGAAGAAGTGAATTCCTCCGATTTTATTGAAGAACCACGCACAGATATTAAACGTATTTTATTAGTAGAAGATAATCCAATTAGTCAGAAAGTTGAACTTCGGTTATTAAAAGAGAGCGGGTATAATGTTGAAGCAGTTTCAAACGGATTTGATGCAATTGAAGCAGTGAAAACAGATAGCTTTAACCTTGTTTTAATGGATGTAGAAATGGCTGAGATGAATGGATTGGAAAGCACAAAAAGAATTAGAGCCTTAGACCCCCCAACAGGAAAAATTCCTATTATTGCTGTTACTGCACATTCAAGTATGAAGGATAGAGAAAAATGTTTAGCTTCCGGAATGGATGATTATATTGCTAAACCAATTAATATTAATTTTATGAAAATGACCATTGACCATTGGTTGTTGAAAGCAGTTGAAATTTAACCTAAACTGTAGAGACGTAGCGAGCTACGTCTCTACAGTTTGTTTTGTTCCACTTGTGTAGTATTTTTCAATAAATAAAAGGAGAACAAATGGAAGACTTTAACGAAATTAAACTTGAAGAAGAAATGGAACAGCCAAAACCAATGGGTGTGTTTGGTGTAATGTTTTCGAGAATGACTTCAGATATGAGGTTTCTTGGGATGTTTTATATTGTTTATGGCGGTCTTGCCTGTCTCTCAATTATTGGGGCTATAATTGGAATTCCCCTCCTAATTTCCGGTTTACGTTTACGAGAATCTGCAGATGAGCTAAATTCATTCCGTGATACAAATGATTCAAGTTTTCTACGTCGCGGATTTGAACTTCAGGGTAAGTTTTTTAGAATTCAAAAAATTATTATTATTGTTGGAATAGTTATAACTGTTCTCTACGTAGTAGGTATTATTTTCTTTTTTGGTGCTATTATTTCCGGAGCTGGCAATTATTAAAATTAACTAACTTCTTTTATTAGGCTTTCTTTTTCTAATTCTAATTTTAATTTAAAAAGAGAGCCTTCGTTTTCTTTACTCTGTACAGTAATTTCTCCGTTGTGTAAATCAGTAATGTTTTTAACAAGTGTAAGCCCCAGACCTAATCCTTCATATTGGCGAGAGTAGCCCTCGCTTGCTTGACGAAAATCATCAAAAATTGAACTCAATTTCTCTTCACTAATGCCAATACCAGTATCTTTAATAGATATAATTACAAACTTACGATTTTCAGTTTTTTCGGTTTCAAGTGTTATTGTTATGCTTCCAAAATGAGTATATGTAATTGCATTATTTAATAACTGTGCTATCACTTCAGTCATAAA
The DNA here is from genome assembly GCA_021647785.1 of Melioribacteraceae bacterium. Classification (GTDB taxonomy): domain Bacteria; phylum Bacteroidota; class Ignavibacteria; order Ignavibacteriales; family Melioribacteraceae; genus 1-14-2-50-31-20. Next base: position 43,754 of record JAKIUC010000017.1, on the reverse strand, counting down.
ATACTCGTCAGCAGTAATAAATATTTCATCCTCTTCACACTTAATTATAACGTCCAATCCACGATCTTTGTACGAGGCACTATATGATTCAACAACATCAGCTACAATTTCGTTTAAGTTTACAGCCTTCCAATTATGCTTATTTTCTTGACCTTCAAGAACGGAATACTCGAGTAGTACTTTTAAAGTATTTAGTAATCGTTTGCCGCTTGTTGTAATTGCCACTGCCATTTCCTTTAGGCTTTCATCCTCTAATTCTTCCTCTAACAGACCCGAAAATCCAAGTATTCCTACTAATGGTGTCCTAAGTTCATGACTCATATTTTCAAGAAAAAATCCTTTAATTCTACTTAGCTCCTCTGCTTTCTCTTTAGCTTGCTGAAGTTCCATCTCAACTTCGTGACGTGCTCTCAAATCATATATTGATGAAAATATATAAAGTTCTCCCTCTATTAAAATTGTTTTGCTGGAGTTTTGTACAGAAATTATTTCACCATCTTTTCTTATTAAAGTATTTAATGACATTCTGATATTTGTACTACTTGTATTATTCTCTTTAATTTTGAAATAGTTTTTCTTGATTGTCTCTTTGGATGGTATTAAAAATTCTGAGGGATTTAGTCCAATCAATTCCTCGTATGTATATCCAAAAAGTTCACAACCAGCAGAATTAACATCAATAATTTCTCCCGAATCGACATTAACAATAATTATTGCTTCGGGGGCACTTTTAAAAATCTGCTGAAAACGATTTTCACTCTCCACTAATGCATTGCTAATTTTTTGTTTGTCTGTTTTTTCATCTTCAAGTTCATCGGTTTTTTTTGATAATGAAACATTTAATTTGCTGTTGGCAAGAGTTAGCTCTTTTTGAAGTTGACCTATAGTTAGATGTGTTTTAATACGAGCAAAAGTTTCAACTTCGTTAATTGGTCTTGCAATAAAATCTACTGCCCCTATTTCAAGTCCTTGCTTAACGTGTTCCGGAGTTCTTAAAGAAGAAACAAAAATTACAGGAATGTTTTTTATCTCTTTATCATTCATTATCAGTTTGCAGAGTTCAAACCCATTTATTTCTGGCATGTTTACATCAAGTAAAATAATATCTGGTTTAACATCTTTAATTTTTGATAAACAATCCCTCGAATCATTTTCTAAAATTACTTCATATTTTTTTGATAGAACTCTTTTAAAGTATTTTAAATTTACTTCTTCATCGTCCACAATAAATATTTTTTTTCGTTCTTCTTCAGTAGTTTTCATACGAACATTAGTTAAGTTTAAATTAAAATTTAATTTCTCTTAATTATTTTCGAAAATGATTTGAGAATATTTAGTGATTTTTGATTAAATAGTACTTAGTATATATATATATATCAAATAAAGAAGGTTTATAATGGCTCAGGAACTTAGCGAATTAGGTAAAAAAACACTTGATGAATTTAGTAATATTAAGAATTTGCCAACAATTCCGAAAGTGGTTTTAGAAGTTAATGAAATGCTGCGAACTCATAGTGGCGATATAGCTCGTTTAACAGAGATAGTAGGAAAGGACCAAGGATTAACAACAAAAATACTTGCTGTTGCAAACTCACCACTATACGGATTACCGCGAAATGTTTCATCGTTAGAATTTGGCATTATGCTCCTTGGCATAGGAGAAATTTCAAATATTGTTACCGCACTTTCACTCGCTAGTGTTGTGAAAGGGGATAATGTGGAAAATTTTGATTATATGGAGTTTTGGACACACTCAATGTTAGTAGGAACTGCATCAAAAGATATTGCAAAGCGGCTCGGCTTTCATGAAATTGCTGGTGATGCTTTTGTTGCTGGCATGTTGCATGATATTGGAATTCAACTAACTGCAAGATATTTTCCAGAGCAATTTGAAAGAATAATTGAGATAGTTAAAAATAAAAGTGTTTCCTATTATAAAGCTGAAATGGCAATTTTAGGCGTAACCCACGAGGATATTGGACATTTTTTGATAACTAAGTGGAATTTACCTAACAACTTAGCGGAAGTTCTTAAATATCATCACAAACCTTCAGATTTGGATAAAGAGAATGTTACACTAAATATTGTTCATTTAGCCGATTTGATGACAAAACTATTTGATATCGGAAATTTTGTTTGGGATGCAGGAATTGAGTTAGACGAATCAGTAATATCATCTCTTAATTTTTCTGATAAACAAGAAATGGATGAATTTGTAGAGGAGTATTTTGAAATTTTTCAAGATACTGCCGATGGAATGAAATTGTAATTTGGAGGAAATATGCATTCTGTTTTTTCAACTGAAATTATTGTTAGACCCGATGATATTGATATGAATAACCATGTTCATTTTTCAAAATATCTCGATTATTTTCTTGCTGCACGATACGACCAAATGGGAAGATGTTACAACCTTTCAATGGAAAAGTTCATAGAAATGGGTTTTAATTGGGTTGCCTCTAAGATGAGCATTAATTATAAGAGAGCGTTATTATTGGGTGATGTTGCTGTTGTAAAGACTCAGCTCGATTCATTTAATGGTGCACAAGTAAAAGTGAATTTTTGGATATATAATAAAATCACCCAAAAACTAATTGCAGATGGTTATGGCAATTTTACTTTGCTAAATATTAGCAACTTAAGACCCACAAGAATTCCGCAAGAAATTATTGATAATTATTCGCTTTAGTTTTAGCAAGATATTTCTTTATTTTTGGTTTATTACTTTAAGTAGAACTTCCATTGAAAAAAAACACTATTATACTTGGACTATTTTTTGCAGTATCCCAATTGTTTGCCCAAGAAAATTTAGATTCCAGCAAAGTTGGGAAGATTGATTATGCATACTATCCTATGATTTTTTATACTCCGGAAACCCATTTTGCTTTTGGTGCTGGTGGAATGTTATACTCAAGATTAGGTATTGAAAAAGATTTGCAGCCCTCCAAAGTTCAACTCTCAAGCTATTACACTACAAATAATCAATATTATTTTGCTATTGAACCCACACTCTATTTTGGAGGAACTGCAAAAGTAATTAGTGAATCAAAATTTATATATAGTAAAGAGCTTTTAAAATTTTATGGTATTGGAAACAATACTCCGAAAATTGATAATCCTGATTACGAAATTGGTCTTTTTAGATTTTACACAGAGTTGGGTTATGAAACAAGTTTAATTAAGAAACTGCATATTGGATTTGTTTATGAATATACAATTAATACCATAATAGATAAACTTGAAAATACTGAGTTGATTAATAATGAAGTAGTTGGTTCCAATGGTGGCAATACTTCCGGCTTTGGTTTGTTACTAATAGTTGATCAAAGAGATAATGTTTTCTACCCAACTAAGAATGGATATTATAAGGTACGTATGATTTTTATGGAGAGAAGCTTTGGAAGTGATTTTACCTACAATAGATTAGTATTCGATTTTAGAAAATATTACAATTTGGGAAAGTCGAATATTGTTGCCGGACAAGTTTACTTTGAATCTACTTCAGGAGATGTGCCATTTTTTAAGTTGCCCGCTCTCGGTGGTTTTAAAAGAATGAGAGGATATTTTTTGGGCAGATATAGGGATGAATTATATTTAACTTGGCAGATAGAATACAGAAAAATAATTTGGAATCGTATTGGTGCTGTAGCATTTTTTGGGATGGGCGATGTTGCCAAAAGAATTAGCCAGTTTAATTTATCGCAATTCAAATACTCTTATGGAGTAGGGTTACGATATGTGTTTGATGAAAAAGAAAGATTAAATGTGCGGATGGACCTTGGCTTTGGAAAGAATACGAGTGGTATTTATTTTTCGTTAGAAGAGGCGTTTTAATTTGAAAGCCGTAGCGAGCTACGTCTCTACGGCTATTAATTTCCAGTTTTTCTCTTTTATCAAATATTATTACAAATTGCATCAGGAGTATCTCGGTAATAAATATATGTTCGCGAGTTAAATTTTTCTATTCTGTAAATTTTTTCTACTCGTTCTATAAACTCTGATTCTGGACTATAGTTTAATTCCTTAAACCCATTCAACTTTTTGAATACTTCTGCTTTGCCAAACAGAGTTCCTCCAAGTGTACAATCATCCAAATGGATTTTCTTGGTTTTGTCATTTTTATCCTTAACATATTTGTCACCAATTATTCTCGCTGGGCTGAGGAGTAAGTCAACATTTGTTTTATTCCTAAAATAGTCTATCCGTAATTTCAAATGGTTCTCCATATATTCATCATCACTTCCAATAAAAGTAATAAATTCCCCTTTGCTCTTTTGCATTCCAATATTCATTGAATAAGCTGCACCTCTGTTTTCGTGAAAGAAATATCGGATGTTGGAAAACTGATTTAGATAATTTTTTACAAGTGATAATGTTGCATCACTACTTCCGTCATCAATAATTAATAATTCCCAATTTTTGTATGCTTGGTTTTGAACGGAATCTATTGACCGTTTTAAATATTTTTCACGATTATAAGTTGGCAAAATTATTGTGACTAAAGGTTCGCTTCTCTTTTCCGTTACCATTTTATGAAATTCTCCTTGCCAAATGTTTTCATTCTTCTCCACAAGACTCTTTTGGAGAAGTTTACAACCCCTAAAAAAGAAACCTAATCAATATGGTTTTTCATATATTTTGAGTTGAATTAATTTAATACTGAACAAACAATTTAGTGAACAAAAATAATAATTATTTGAAAAATAATATTCACTAGTATAACAGATGAAACATTCATCCCGCCTCTTTGCGGGACACAAGTAGATGATTATAAAACCAGAGATAAGGCTAAAAAAAGTATGCCGTTATGGTCTTGCAACCTGCTTTTAAGCTCTTGGTTCTAAATTATTCGTGTAAATTAGTGTAATTCGTGTCTCATAAGTTTTTTTAGGAAATTATCCCGCAAAATAAGCGGGACAGGTAAACACATGAAAATATTAGCAGCAAATTGGCGTTGTATAAAAAACCCGGAAATGGGTGGTGCAGAGATTCACTTTCACGAAATCTTTAAATTAATTGTTAAGATGGGACACGAGGTTACTCTTGTTGTACATTCATTCCCTAATGCTAAACCAGAAGAAACAATTGATGGAATAAAAATATATAGAGTAGGCAGCAAGTTTATTTTTAAATATGCTTTTAAATGGTTTTACAAAAAACATTTAAGTAAAAATAATTACGATTTAATTGTTGATGATATTTCTAAAATTCCGATGAATACACCGCAATATATAAACAAACCTATTGTTGCAATTGTACATCACATACATGGCAATACATTGTATAAAGAAATACCAGCATATATGGCATATTATATATCTCGTTGCGAAAAATTAATTCCAAAATATTATAGTAAAACCCCCATATTTACTGTATCTCCAAGTACTAAAAATGAACTAATTGAAATGGGACAGCCAGAAAGCAAAATTGATTTTCTCTACAATGCAATTGACCAAGAGCTATTTGAAAGAACTGAAGTAAAAAAATCTGAAACTCCACTTCTCGTTTATGTTGGAAGAATTAAAAAATATAAACAAATTGAATTAGTGATAGATGCAATTCCAAAGTTAAAAGAGAAATATCCTAATATTGAATTGCACATTGGCGGAACTGGAGACCACTCGGAGGAACTTCAAAAATATGCTAGAGACAAAGGGCTAACAGATACTGTTAAGTTTTTAGGTTTCTTATCAGAAGATGAAAAAGCAGAATTGCTAGGCAGAGCTTGGGTATTTGTTACAATGGCAATGAAAGAAGGTTGGGGAATTACTGTTATTGAGGCAAATGCAATGAGTACTCCTGTTGTTGGCTCTAATGTTCCAGGGCTTAGAGATTCAATTAAACACAACAAAACCGGATATTTAGTTGAAATTGGAAATGAGATAGAATTGGTTGATAGAATCTCTGAGTTGTTTGATAATAAAGAGAAGATGGAAGAATTTTCAAGCAATGCAAAATCTTGGTCGTTAAAATTTTCGTGGCAAAAATCTGCTGAGCATTTTATTAAAAAAGTAAAAGAGTGGTATCCTAAATTAAGTTGATCTAATATATACACAACACAAATTGTCCCGCTCTGCGGGACAATTTGTGTTGTTATATACCGACAACTTTCAACTTTAAAAATCCGAAAACCATTTCATTGTCGGTATAATTAAAATTAGTCTATCTCAATTTTCACTTTCAAAATCAGTTTTCTAATAAAAACATTTTCTTTTTGTTGTTTTTTATTTGTTCTTTAATTTGTTAATTCAAATATACAACCCAAAATGAGTTTTAAGATTTTAGCAATGTTGCGGCAATAGTAAGACTTCAGTCGTACAAATTCCTTTTTAATAATTTATTTCTCTTGTTCTTTTATTCTATCTTCAAGTTCTTTTAGTTCATCAAAATAATCTGGTCTGCCATCAGGATTTTTAAGACGTTCATCATCCATAATAAATCCTTTTACCATATACTCTTTTAGGTTTCTGTTTGCTCATAATATCACGTCAACTTAAATTTCTTTTAGCAATAATTCTTTGTGTTTTCATCAACTCATCAGCCAATAACTTTTCATCCGGTAAATGAAGTTTAAACTCAGTTGCAAGCACTTTATTTGGCAAACCGTCAAGTGAATATTTTGCAACAGCTTTATCTTTTTCGGTGCAAAGTATTAAACCAATAGGAGGATTTTCGTTTTCGTTTATCCAATGCTCTTTTGCGTAATTTAAATACATGTGCATTTGTCCGGCATCGGCATGTGTAAACTTACCAACCTTTAAATCAATAACCACAAGGCATCTTAGCTTCCTGTGAAAAAAGAGAAGATCAATACGGAACCATTCGTTACCAATTCGCAATCGTTTTTGTCGTCCTAAAAAAGCAAAGTTGCTTCCTAATTCCAGTAGGAATTTTTCAAGATGTAGTATAAGAGCTTCTTCAAGTTCATTTTCAGAATATTCATCTTTTAGCCCAAGAAACTCTAAAATAAATGGGTCTTTAATTTCTTCTTCGGCAGTTACAATATCTTCTGGTTTTTGGGTCTCACCTTGTTTTAACATCCGTGATTTATTTTTGGAAAGGAGGGTTCTTTCATAAAATTGGGAAGATATTTGTCTATCTAATTGTCTCACAGACCAGCCGTTACGGAGAGTTTCAGTTTCATAAAACTCTCTCGCTTTGTTATCTTTAATAGATAGTAACTTAACATAGGCAGACCAAGGTAATTGAAGATTATTTGCAATTTCAGTTAATAAAGATTTTACAGAGGGTGTGTGTGGAACCTTTTGCTTTGTTCCTAAAGATATTTTTGTAGAAATCATTTTGTTTTTATTCGATTTACCAGAAACTGTCTGGATATTTTCTTCCGAAAAAGATATGCCAGACAGTGTCTGGCATATCTTTTTCAATGGATAAATATTATAAAAATTTACCATCTGTTGTAAATTTTGTCGTGAAAACCCTTTTCCAAATTTTGTTGTTAATTTAAGCGATACTTGTTTAAGTAACTTTTCCCCATAATAATCTTCTCTTTCTCTATGCTGAATTTCAAACTCAACAATCCTGTATCCAATTATCCAATATGTAGCTGTTAGTAACGAATTTACTTTACGTGCAGACTCTTTTCGTGCAGTTTCGAGTAGTTGAGAAACATCACCAATTAATGTAGAATAGTTGGTTTGTAAAACAGTATTCTTTTTAGTCATAGTTTCACTCACTATTTAATAATTCTTAATTTTTCCGGATTTGCTTTAATTCCATAAAACCTTGCTCCGCGACCACCCTCCGAAGAGATCTCAAATAGATTTGAAAGTGATTCATTGTGTAATGCTATTTTAATCTTCTTATTAGCTTTTGAAACATTTCCTCTAAAAGTTTGAATCCCAAGTTCTAATTTCTTTTTAATCATTTTTTCTAAGTCAATTCGGTTTGTATCAAGAAATTCAAAACTTTCTTCATGATACTTGAATATTTGCCTCATAAATTTTAACGAAACTGAAATGCCAGAAAATTTCTCATCTCCTAATCCATCAATTACTCTCTCTGCAAAATATCTGTAGTAACAAAACTCAATAGGAGAAAGCTTAATTTTTATATCGCCAATAGATATTTTACCTTTGATTACATCTATTGTAACTGATGGAACTAAATCTTTCTTTAAGATTTCAACTTCTTTTTTTAAACTAATAATTTTAGGAAGTGTTGTATCTAAAGCTACTTCTACATTTTTTGATTTGCCAAATCTTGGGTCTTTTACTTGAATTAAACGCAGAGGATATCTTTCTGAAAATTCTCCAGATTCACCAAGTAAAATCCAGCAGACCTGCATTGCAGGAGTTCCCGATGTTGTTGAAGCTGTGTAATAAATATTTTCACTTTTCGTAAGAGTGTCTGTGAAATTTTTCAACTGCTTGAATATTTGATTGTGATTTGTAACATCAGAAATATTCATTTTATGGGTTGAAATTTTCTTTACTAAACTTAATTTATTAATCTTGTTTTTTAGATGCTTAACAATTTCAGCATAAGTGGGTGTAAAGTAATTATTTTCATTCCATAGCAAAACTACTTCATCAAAAGATTCATTCATCAGAGCTGTTATAATGGCTCCCTCTCCCTTGTTGTTTTCTAATAGTGTTCCAGCATCGTTGCTGCCAACAAACGATAATAATACTTTGGTTTGTTCTGTTTTTTTCTTCATTGTCTATATTAGCCTCATAATTCCCTTAACTGCAAAGTTACAAAAAATAATGTTGACTTTAATTATATCAGTAATCCGGGGGCAAATTTAAATATTGAAATAACAATAGCTGGCTGAATTATATTTCGCATAACCCCTTAAACAGATAATATTTTTATATATTTAGCATTCAATTAATATTTAAGTAGTTAAAAGTATGAGTAGCTATATAGACCAAAAGAATTTCATTGAAGCACTTAAAAGATATGAAAACAAAATGGATGAGAAGGAACGTAGCTTCTTTAGTATTACAGTAAAGCGTAATAAAGATGATGAAGATTTAGATTCAATCTCTTTTGGAAAACTTAAGGAACTTTACACTAAATATTATGTTAATAGAACGAAACCGAACTTAGATGATTTATTTAAGAAAAATTAAATTGTAATTTGAGGAAATGAGGAAAGGATGAATCAAAAAAACATTCACAGAATTATAGCATTTATTGTATTTCTAATTGCAGCAGTTACATATTTTATTACTGCCCAACCATCACTCTCTTTTTGGGATTGTGGTGAATTTATTGCATCAGCGTATGCACTTCAAGTACCCCACCCACCGGGAACTCCATTTTTTATACTTATTGGCAGATTGTTATCGATGATTCCTTTTGCCGAGAATATTGCTTTTAGGGTAAATGCTATTTCTATCTTTTCAAGTGCATTTGTAATTCTTTTTCTCTATTTATCGGCAGTTAAGTTAATTGAAAATTACAACAAAAAGAAGTATGATTCACTACTTGGACCAATAGGGACGTATATTTCAGCAGCTATCGGAGCTTTATCTTTAGCATTTGCCGATACGTTTTGGTTTAATGCAACTGAAGCAGAAGTTTATGCTTTCTCAACTTTCTTCATTGCTTTTGTAACTTGGTTAATTCTAATATGGAATGAAAAAGCTGACGAACCGGATAACGAGAAGTACATAATTATGATTGCCTATTTAATTGGGCTTTCAATTGGTGTACATTTAATGTCTGTACTGGCATTGCTTCCTATAGTTATGATTATAATGTTTCGTAAATATTTAAGTGATGAGGCGGTACTTAAAAAAACTTCCATTTTGTTTTTAATTCAGGCAGGTGTAACTATTGTTATAGCTGTTATTATTTGGGCAACGGCAACTAGCTCATCAGCACCAAATCCTGATGAATACAAAGCATTCGATTTACGATTTGTTACTTTAGTTGGTTTGTTTTGGGTTGTTTATATGGGAGCAATGTGGAAAAAAATATTTCAGAAAAACTCGTTTTACCTTCCAATTATAATTGGGGGTGTGGTACTTATTTCTGTTTATCCAGGGTTTGTAAAATATATACCTAAACTTATTTACAATTTAAGTGGTGATGATTTTGTAATGAATGTAGGGGTTTTCATCACTATTTTTGCAGGAATTGGGTACTTAATTTATTGGTCTCATAAAAAGAATAAAGCAACTACAAATTTAATTGCACAAAGTGCACTATTTATTTTGCTTGGGTACTCAACTTATGCTATGATTATGATACGAGCCAACCAAGATACTCCAATAAATTTGAATGATCCTAAAACGATGTCGGAGTTTCACTCGTATATGAATAGGGAACAATATGGTGATTTTCCAACATTCAAAAGACGTTTTTCACAAGAGGGACACCAAACAGGAATTTATAAAAACTACAGTAGTGATTTAGATTTCTTCTGGACGTATCAGATGGATCACATGTTTAATAGATATCTTGGTTGGAACTATATTGGACGTTTTTATGAAGATGCCGATACAGGAAAAATTAAAGGGACCGAACAAGGAGCTGGTGTTTATTGGGGTCAACTATTTGCAATTCCATTTTTGATTGGTCTCTTCGGTATCTATTATCAATTCCGGCGAGATTGGAAAATGGGTTCTGTGCTGATGGCAATGTTTATATTCCTCGGATATTTAACTGTGTTTTACCAGAACCAACAGCAGCCCCAGCCGAGAGAACGTGATTACTTTTATGTTGGAGCCTTTTTTGTTTTCTCAATTTGGATTGCACTTGGCACAAGAGGAATTTTGGACTTAGTTGTAACTCAGTTTAAAAAGTCTCCTTTACTTAAACCTGTTTACTTGTTTGTATTGGCACTTATATTTGCAGCAGTTCCGGTAACAATGTTTGCAACAAACTATTTTACACACGATAGATCGCGCAACTATATTCCTTGGGATTATGCTTACAACTTATTACAATCAGTTGCACCTGATGCAGTTCTATTTACTAATGGTGATAACGATACTTTTCCACTCTGGTATTTACAAGATGTTGAAGGGGTAAGGCAGGATGTACGCGTTGCAAACTTAAGTTTGTTAAATACACCTTGGTATATTAAACAGCTTAAAAACACTGCACCTTACGGAAGTAAAAAAGTAGCAATGTCGCTAAGTGATAAAGAAGTTGATAGGATTGGTCCATCCCGATGGGACCCAAGAACAATGCATCTTCCAGTTCCGCAATCTGTATTTGCTGAAGCTGGTGTTACCGATACCGCAATTACTAATAGAGGAAGCATTAGTTGGAATATGAAAAATACTACAGCATACGGAAATATCAAAGTTGTTCGTATTCAAGATTTAATAGTTTTAAATCTTATACAAGCAGCAGATTGGGAAAGACCTGTTTATTTTGCAGTTACCTGTTCTGAAAATAGTCGCTTAGGGCTTGAAGATTATCTGCAAATGGAAGGAATGGCTTTCAGACTTGTTCCCAAAAAACGAGAGAGTAGAGCATATTATATTAATGAAAAAATAATGAGAGAGCAGCTCTTTAATGAACCAGATAGTTATAGCCGCTCTTATAAACCAGGGTTTAAATTTAGAGGGTTAAGTGATTCTACAATATTCTTGGATGAAAACCATTTACGACTTTCACAAAATTATAGGAACTCGTTTTTACGATTAGCTATTTACTATTTAGATAAAGGTGAGAAGGAGAAGACGGTTGAAACTCTTGACGAAATGGAGAAAAAACTTCCACGTTCAAATATTGGATTAAGACATGAGTTATTGTACGATGTCTCTAATCTCTACTATTCTGCTGGCGGATTGGAACAATATGCAGTAATGGTTAAAGAGTTAGAGCCAATTATGCTTGCTCAGTTGGAAGCAAACCCAAGGGATTTCCAACGGCAGTATAACCCTTATGTAATTTTAAGAGATATTTATGAGAATAGAGGAGAATACAATAAATTAGTCGATTTATTTTCGCGACTTGAAAGAGAAATTCCTGATGACCAAAATGTTAAAGGAATGATAGCGAGATACAAAGCATTAGCTGATTCTGAAAATTTAGCGGATAGTTCAAATAATTAAATTTGAAAATCTTACAGATTTATTGAAGCCTCTAAAGCATTATTGTTTAGAGGCTTTTTTATTGCAGAAGTTCTAATAGAACTCTCTCACAATCCTCAATATTTTCAATATAATTTACAATTCCAGTTTGGCGGTTTTCATATTCCATTCTTCTATCTATTGTTTCAATAATTGGCTTCCACATCTCTCCATTGGCAAAAATTGGTTTAGCCTGCATCAAATTTTTATTTACATATTCCCAAACAATTGATAGTTCTACTAAAGTTCCAGTGCCTCCACGCAAAATAATGTAAGCGTCACCAAGCTCAACCATTTTTTCTATTCTGTCAAAAAGGGAATTGCATTTTATCTCTTTTGTTAAGTACTTGCTTGGTTCGGCAGAAAAGATATTAACCGTAACACCAATTGCTTCACCACCTTTTTCTGTAGCTCCTTTCGATACTCCATCCATTATTCCCTGAAATCCACCACTGCAAACTGAAAAGCCATTCTTCCCAAGCATAGCTCCTAATTTATATGCCGTTTCATATTCTTCCTCACCAGGCTTGGGATGTGCACTTCCAAAAACTGTTATAATTTTTTTCATTTATTATTAGTTCCATTATTTATTGAACAATGATTTATATCACAATTTGTAATGTTTGTGATATGCGTCTTTCTTATTAGAGAATAAATTAGGTATTATTTATTCAACAAAAACAACTTATTTAAATTTAAATGAAATCTATAGCCGAAAATAGTTTTAAACAATACTTTTCTAAAAATATAAAAGCATTATATATATTTACATCCTCTATTATTCTATTAGGGTACTTACTTGATACAGTTTTGTTTATCAGTAAAATGTCTATCGTTGTTATCAATCTTTCGGTTATTCTATTAGTCTTGTTCTTCTTTACACTTGGCTTAATGAAGAAAATTGAAATTAGCAGTAGCTATTTATTAATAATATATTCAACTCTTCTCGGATTATTTTCGGCGTTTTCATATAACATACTAACCAGTTCAATAATAACTCATCTTTTAATCCAAAATTTAATTCTGCTTCCACTCTTAATTTTTTCTGTTGGATTTATAGTAAGTAAGAAGCAAATGTTTATTGTCGGAATAATTATAGCAGTTGTATTTCCTATGATAATAATTGCTTCGCAAATTGATGAACTTATTGAAATTACTCCCTTTATAACAATTATGATATTAGTCTCAACATTTACGATGAATTTATTCATTTCATCAATGGATGATTCCATTAAGGAAAACAAACTAAAGGAAGAAGAGCTGCTAAAGCAGAAGAAGAGTTTAGAACTGTTAAATAGGGATAGAAATAATCTCTTCTCGGTAATTTCACATGATTTAAGAGGACCAGTGGGCAGCTCAAAACAGATGATAAAATATATGCTTGATAACGAAACTTCTAATGAGGAGAAAATATACTTGTTAGAGGCAATAAATGCATCAATTGGAAATTCATTTCATCTCCTAAATAATTTACTCCTCTGGGCAAGAAGTGAACGCGGGGCAATAGAGATAGCACCAGACAATATTAAACTTTCAAAATCAATTTCTGACTCGATTAATCTTTTACAAAAAAGCATTGAAGAGAAAAGTATAACAGTTGAAAATAGAATTAATAATGGATTACATTCTTTCAGCGATAAAAATTTATTAGAGACTATTATTAGAAATTTATTAGCGAATGCTATTAAGTTTACTAATGACAAAGGACGTATAGTTATTTCGCATGTAATGAATGGCAGCACTATAACTATCTCTGTAAAAGATAATGGAATTGGTATCTCTAATGAAACTCAGAAAAAAATATTCTCAGATTTTGATGTTATTACTTCTCATGGCACCAAAAATGAAAGAGGCTCTGGGCTTGGATTAAAACTATGTAAAGAATTTGCAAAAAAAAATGGTGGTGAAATTTGGGTTGTAAGTGAAATAGGGAAAGGTTCAGAGTTCTTCTTCACTGTACCTAAAGAGAGAGAGGGTTGCTTGGAATAAGTTACTTTTCGTGGCTGAGTTCTAATTAAAACAGCAATCTGCTAAAAAAAAGCCCAACTTTTGCAGTATATAGTAATTTACAGTAATACAAAAGTTGAAATAAAACTATAAGGTTATCAAACAAAATAAAAGTTGGGCTTTTGTAAATGTTGTAATAAGTAGAACTCAGCCCTTTTCGTTTAAGTCTATTCTGTATTTTTTTGTCCCTCTAAAAGTTGGCATTCTTAAGAGATGTATTGTTACTCCGGTTCCAATTAAAAGTAAAACAATTCTGACAATTAAAAGCTCAGTTCCCCAAATTGCTGATGCAATTAAAAGTATCCACATTGATAGTATAGCTGTTACCTTTGAGTGGGTAGGAATACCTTTACCAGCTTGATAATTTTTGATATACTCGCCAAACCATTTGTTATTAATTAACCAAGTATGAATTCTATCCGAGCTTCTTCCGAAACAGTACGCTGATAGAAGTAGAAAAGGCGTTGTAGGTAATAGGGGCAGAAAAACTCCGAGAACTCCAAGAAATAAAGCAAGAGAGCCTCCAATAATTAACAAAAATCTTGTTATTCTATTTTTAGCTTTTTTTTGTGTCAACTTTATAAACCTTTTTTGAAATTATTACGAGAGTAAATTTACACATATTACTAATCAGAAAGATAGATAAATATGAATATTTCCGAATTGTAATTCTCTTTGCAGTTCGTATTTTGATAGCTGTTTACTCAAAATATTATTTACAACCTCTTTGGATTAAATGTTCTCTGTTGGCACAGTTTCAATATCAAGTTTTTATGTTTTTTCTCACTACTGTCCCGTTATAAGTCAAATAAAAACAACTGGTTAGGGTCAACAGTATTGTTGCTTTTGTAATCACTATCATCAAAGATCTATAAAATGGGTGTTTTATCGAATTGGTTTGTTAGATAAAAAAGTTTCCAATAACATCTGTACCTTTCTATCTGTCTAACGGACCCTTATTTATTTTAGATTTAACTCCACCTTTCTCATACTCATTAACCCATTTATTCTCCAAACATAAATGGGGTTTAATCATCAATTTTATTAACTTTGCAAGTTATTTTTAAACAATCACGAACATAAAAAAGAATGAAATTACACCTTTTAATAATAATTGTTGCTATTTTTTCATCAAACATTTTTGCACAAACAGACGATTCAGTTAAGGTTTATGATCTTAATGAAATAACTGTTAAAGGTGGCAGCATAATTGAGCCGAAACCAACAACAAGAATTGGTTCGCAAGTTTTAACTAAATATGATGGAGTTTCTTTATTTGAAATTGCCAGGTTCATACCTTCATTAAAACCACAAACAAATTCGCGTGGCGAATCACTATTTTATCTTCGCGGTTCTAACGAGCGTCAGTTGGGTCTCTTTTTTGATGGTGCTCTCCTAAATATTCCTTGGGATAACAGAATTGATCTTTCCCTTTTGCCTACTAACGATTATGAAGAGTTACAAATTATTAAAGGTATTCCTTCCTCTATTTATGGAGCTAATAATATTGCTGGCGTTGTTGTAGGAAAATCAAAGTTAATTAAAAACGACAAGTTATCCGGAAAATTTAATTCACTTTTTGGAGAGAATAATTTCCGAAAATTTAATTTATCGATGTATCAAAAAATTAATGACTTTTCATTTCTGATTTCAGCATCACATTTTAAGCGGGATGGATTCTCCCTTCCGTCCGAATTTAGTTCTGATGAAAACCCAGATAAACTAAGGCTTAATAGTTATCAACGGACTTATGGAATTTACACTAAGGGGAGATATGATTATCAAGATTTTTCAAATGTTGAAATATCACTGCAATATTTAGATTCTAAAAAAGATGTACCACCTGAGATTAATGTAAATAAAACTCGTTACTGGAAATATCCAGTCTGGAATAAAATAGGTGCTAATATTTCGGGAACTCATAACTTTAATTTTAATAGCACGGCATTTCTCGATTATAATTTTAACATATATAAATTTAAAATGGAGATTAACCAATACACGGATGCAGCATATTCCACAATTGATGATATTGAAAAGAATGATGATTTTGTTATCTATGGACGAGTAATTTACACACTCCTTTTTAACCAAAATTCAATCTTAAGATTATCAAGCAGTGGTTATTCAACTACACATACAGAGAAATTTTTATGTACACAGTTTGCCAAAACTGATTATCAGCAATTTGTTTATAGTGCAGGTGCAGAATATGAGCTGCTTGGAAATGGTTTCATATTTATTGGTGGAGTTAGTTACGATGGTACTTCTGTTGTGGAAGCTGGTAATTTCAAGACTGGAAATCCGCTATCTGCTCTCGGTGTTAATACAACATTAAAATATAATTTTACAAATTACTTTAATGGGCAAATTAACTTAGGTCGCAAATCAAGGTTTCCATCTCTACGCGAATCGTACTCAGATGGTTTAGGTCGCTTTGTTATTAATCCGGATTTAAAAGCTGAGACTGCCGACGATGTAGAACTTGGATTTGAATATTTATTACCAGAAGGAAGATTGTTTGTTAATTTTTTACTTACATATTTATATGATGGAATTGTCCGAACAGTTGTTCCAACCAATGATGGCAATAGATTTATGAGAATTAATGAGGATCAGATTAGAACTTATGGGGCAGAGATAGAGGGTAATTATGATTTAGGTAAACATCTCAATTTTGGATTTAGTTTTTCATATTTAAACTCATTTGGGAAAAACGATTTTGGCAAATATTCTGATACGCTTGAGTACCGTCCTGGGGTAATATCAAATTTATATTTAAATAGTAATTTAACGCAAAATATTAATCTACTCTTAGAGGCAACATCAATTGCAAATGAGTATGGGCTGCAAGATGGAAATCCATATTTTCAAAAAATTCCATCATACTTAATAATTAATTTTAGATTTGCCTATACTTATCACCCATTTCAGAATAATAAAATTGAGTTATTTGCAAGGGTAAATAATATTTTTGATAGGATATATTATACACAGTTTGGTCTTCCTGAAGCAGGCAGAGAATTTTTTGTTGGGCTAAATTATATATTCTAAAAATACTTTAAATTTTAATCAACTTTTTTATACATTGTTAGTATGGTTATTAGAATTATTTTAATAACTTAGTAAATTAGATTTTTAGGTATATAATGAAAAGTATTATTGACGTATTTATCCCATTTAACGGCGATAAACAGACTGAAACAAGTGTTAACAACATATTAAAAGATGAATTGGTAAAGAAAGTTTTTCTAATTGCAACTGATACCAGCCTTAAGCCAATTGATAATTGTGAATTGATTTTTACAAACCATTTTGCTTCTTCACAAACTATAGAAAAAATTGCAGAGAAGGGGGAAGGGAAATACTCCTTAATTCTTACCCAAGATAGTTTGTTAGAATTAGGGCAAAGTGCTTTGGAGCGATTTTGCAATGTTGCCGAAAACTGCGGTGCCGGATTAGTTTATTCAAACTATTACGAAATAAAAAATGGTGATAGAAATCAGCACCCAGTTATAGATTATCAATTTGGTAGTTTAAGAGACGATTTTAATTTTGGATATATCCTCTTTTATAATAACTCGGCTATTAAAGATGCTGTTAATAAAAGCAAACAAAATTATGAATATGCCGGATTTTATAATTTAAGATTAAAAGTTTCGCAGCAGCACTCGTTTGTTAGAATTCCAGAGTTTTTATATACTACAACAGAATTGGATGCTCGAAAATCTGGCACAAAACATTTCGATTATGTTAACCCTAAGAACAGAAAAGTTCAAGTTGAAATGGAAGAGGCTGTTACCGAACATCTTAAAGAGATTAATGCATACCTACTGCCAAACTTTAAAGAGATAGATATTAAAAATGGTGGTTTTAAGAATGAAGCCTCTGTTGTAATTCCGGTATTTAACCGTGCAAATACAATTGGGGATGCTGTTGATTCTGTGATGAAGCAGAAAACAGATTTTAAATTCAATCTTATTGTTGTTGATAATCATTCAACAGATGGAACAACAGAGAAATTAAAAGAGTATGTGGAAAAATATGATAATGTTGTACACATAATTCCCGAACGAAAAGACTTAGGAATTGGCGGATGCTGGAACGTTGCCGTTGAAGATGAGAGGTGCGGTAGGTTCTCACTTCAACTTGATAGCGATGATATTTATGCAGACGAAACTACAGTTCAAAA
The DNA here is from genome assembly GCA_021647785.1 of Melioribacteraceae bacterium. Taxonomy (GTDB): domain Bacteria; phylum Bacteroidota; class Ignavibacteria; order Ignavibacteriales; family Melioribacteraceae; genus 1-14-2-50-31-20. The sequence goes on along the minus strand of JAKIUC010000017.1, from coordinate 25,496 downwards.
AATTGTGGAAACATTCCAAAGTGAAAAATGTGCTATGGTTATTGGTTCGTATAGAATAACTAACTTTGACCTTAAAGAAATTCCACCCGGGCTTATTGACCACAAAGAGTGGACTCCTGAAAATGGAAGAAACAACGCTCTTAGAATAAATGGATTAGGTGCACCCCGTGCATTTTATACACCATTATTAAGGGAAATAAAAGTACCCAATGTTAGTTATGGCGAAGACTACGCTGTTGGTCTCGAAGTTTCACGTAATTATCAAATTGGTAGAATTTACGAATCGATATATCTTTGCCGCAGATGGGAAGGAAACTCGGATGCATCTTTAAATGTTGAAAAAGCAAATATTCACAATATTTATAAAGATAGAATAAGAACTTTTGAATTATTAGCAAGACAAAGGATGGAAAAATAAATGAGGAATTCCAGAATAGTTTCTGATGAAGAATTAAGTAATTATTTGGAAGTAAACTCGGTTACCAATAAAACAAAGGCTCTCTTTCTGCATCAAATAAATAATTGGGAGTTAGCCAAGCAAAACTATTTAGACTTAAATTCAATTAAAAAAAAAGTTTTTGAATTTAATGGTTTTAAAATTATTGTTCAATTTAATCAGGGCAGAATAGTTTCTTCTTCTGCAAAGGTTGATATTAAATCGATAGAAGAGAGACCATGTTTTCTTTGCACAAATAATTTACCCGCTGAGCAGAAGGGAATACTCTGCAACAACAATTATCTTATTCTCTTAAATCCATTCCCCATATTTGAGGAGCATTTTACAATTCCGCAATTAGAGCATAAGCCGCAAGAAATTTATAGTAATTTCATAGATATGTTAAACACCTCTAAAGAGTTGGGTGAGAGATATACAGCATTCTACAATGGACCTAAGTGTGGGGCATCTGCTCCGGATCATATGCATTTTCAGGCGTCATTAAAAAACATAATGCCCGTAGAGAATGAACTCAATTATATTTATGAGCATTCCATCGAGCTTTTAAATGATGAAAAAGTTAGAGTGGCAGCGGTTATAAACTATCTTCGCAATTTTTTTATAATTGAAACGGATGATAAAACCTTAGCTAATGAAGAATTTCAAAAATTATATAATTCTATAAAAGAAATAACTTCTTCTGACGAAGAACCTTTAATGAACATAATTGCAGCTTATTCTGATAGGTGGAGAATCTATATATTTCCAAGAAAAGCACATAGACCAAAACAGTTTTTTGCAGAGGGTGAAGATAAAATATTACTAAGCCCCGCAGCAGTAGATTTTGGTGGACTACTGATAACACCGCGAAAGGAAGATTTTGAAAAAATTACGAAAGAAAATATAATAGATATATTTAAACAAACAAGTGTGGACGAAACTACCATTGAAAAAATTTCCGCGAAATACTGCAAATAGCATTTCACGTGTGTTTTTACCGCATTATAGTATTGACTGTAAAGTTCTTGTTTTTTTTGTCAAGAAATTGAAATATCAAATAACAAAGTTTGGGGTTTGATGGTTAATATTTGGGCTTTATTCCGAGAAAAAGCATCGGAACAAGATTTGTTTTTTATAATTTTGTTTTTGCAGTTTGCGGTTTTGCCGTATTATGGTTTAAAGCTTGCTAACTCGATATTCTTAATTACTTTATAATGTTTTATATTACCAGTTAATAATTTCACTCCATTTGAAATAGCCGTTGAAGCAATCAAAGCATCTGCTAAAACAAGAGAATTACTTAAATAGTGTTGTTCAACTAAAAACATTGCTTTAGCCGAAATGTCTTCGTTAATAAATAAAATTTTAGCATTCCACTTTCTTAAAGCAGATCTTAGCAAAGTAAGTTCTCGTTTGTTTCTCATGCCTTGTACTAGTTCCATATATGTTACAACCGAAATAAAGAAACCGCTTTGGCTTTCAATAACTTTATAAGCTTTGGAGTTCCCACGCATATACCAAATAAGGAGATCCGAATCTATCATAATCATAAGAATCTTTCCTTCCTAATTTGGCGAACATAAGAGCTTACATCTTCTAAATCAGTTCGGTCTTTCCAAATACCAAATAGTTCTTTAGTCTCTTGCAAATTTTTTTCTGTTTTTTTTATAGGAACTAATTTAGCGGTAGGTTTTCCGCGGAATGTAATAATAACTTCTTCACCTCTCGAAACAGATTCAAGAAGTTCCTTTGTATGAAATCTGAGTTCCTTTGCAGTAGAATACATAGTTTTTTCCTTTAGTAAGTTTATACTTTTTAATATAAACTGTGGAGATGTTAAAAGCAATGAAAATTTTTAGTATATATATGAAATAAGTGTCTCCTTCGGAGAAGTTTCATTTTTTGCGATTTGTCACCATAGTGTTCATTATCCGCAGCGGCGGATAATGCATCACGGCGGAATAATGGCACGAACCGTAAAATAGCTGCATCGGCAGCGATATGTTAATAGATATTAAAACCAAACCCACCGTGCGGAAGACACATTCTTCTCCCTCTAAAGTTTCCTTAAACTAATAATAGTTGTATCATCTTCAAATACATTATTTGTTAGTTCTTTTACACTCTCCTCAATAAATTTTATCGAGTTAATATTTCCTTTTCCTTTAATAATATTCATCAATCGTTCGTTATCAATAAACTCTCCTCTAACATCTCTCGATTCTATTATGCCATCTGTAAGAATAAAAATTTCATCGTTTGGCAGTAGGGTAACATTAATGTCTTTATACTTACCATCTTTTTGAAACCCTAAAAGTGTTCCGTCAGATTTAATTAGACTTACCTCTCCCTCGGACAGATGGAAAAGTGGAATATCACCAGCACCACAGTAGTTAATTACATTCTTATTTCTATTTAGAACTACAATTGAAAGTGTTACAAAAATCTCAGAAATTCTCTCATCTTCATAAACCGATTCATTAACTCGCTGCATTATTTCACTGGCAATAATATCTTTTGTTTCATTTAAAGCAAATCTGATTGCACTTCGTACATAGCCAGCATAGGCAACTGCAAAATACCAAGCACCCCACTTTTTACCCATTATATCACCAACCACAACAACCATAGTATCTTCGTTTACTTTTACATAATCAATAAAGTCGCCACCGGGTATATCGTTAAAGGGTTTATGAAATTGAGAAATCTCGAACCCCTCAAATTCCGGAACTTTTTCGGGAACAACTTTTGCACCCATTGTTGCAGCAGCTTTTTTTATTTCAGTTTCACCTTTAGCTTTTTGTACTGCACTCGATTTTAAGAGAGAATTAATTTTAGCCAAAATAATTTTTGGGCTTGAAGTTTTAATGATGTACTCTTGAATTTCTAAATCATAACCCTGAAGAATATCATCCTCCTCTCCTTTAGCCGTAAGGAAAACAAAAGGAATTGAGGAGTAGTTTTTCTCCTTTAAAAGCATTTTCCGAAATGCATAACCATCAACTATTGGCATCATAATGTCGCTAATAATTATATCAGGTATAAACGATTTAACAAGCTCAAATCCTTCAGCACCATTTATTCCATGCTGAACTTCAAAACCGCCCTTCTCTAAATTATACCGAATTAGGCGCGCAATGTTTTTGTCATCTTCAACTAATAATATTTTATACTTTTCTTCTTCCATAATTTTACTTAAAACTCATAAGTGCTTTCTGTTCATTATCATAAATATCAAATATTTTTGATAGACTAGTTAATTCAAACATTGAGCGTACTGCTGGTTTAAAACCTACAATTTTTAATTGACCTTTATTTTCTACAATCCTTTTATAGGAAGTAACTATAGCTGCGAGAAATGTAGAATCAATAAATTCACAAGTTTTCAAATCAAATATGAATTTTGTGTTCCCATCGTTTAGTTCAAATTGAACTATGTTCTTAAAATCTTCTGCATTAATTACAGTGGCTCGTTTAATATCGGCTAAAATAATTGATACATCATTTATATTTTCTGAAATTATTGGCATTTATTTTCTATCCACGTCAAGGTTATATTTTTCCATTAGCCTATACATAGTTGCACGTCCAATGTTTAATTTTTTTGCAGCTTCCACTATATTTCCATCAGTTTTTTCAAGGGCATGTTTAATAGCTTCTTCCTTCAGTTTTTCAAATGGAATTATAGGAGAATGTTCTGTAAACATTGCTCCATTTTTTTCTATATGATGAGAAATATCTTGCGATACAATTGCTTCCGGTAAAACATCAATATCTATTTCGTTAGTGTCTGTAAGGATAATACAGCGTTCAATAGTATTTTCTAATTCTCTAATATTGCCTGGCCAATTGTAATCGTAAATACATTTAAGAGCTTTTTTTGTAACTCCTTTAATGGTTGTTCCAATTTTGCTATTAAACTTCTCAATAAAATGGTTAACGAGAACAACAATATCTCCACGTCTATCTCGTAAAGATGGTACCAGTATTGGGAAAGAACTGAGTCGGTAATATAGGTCCTCCCTAAATTCATTTTTTTCAACCATCTCTTTTAAATCTCTATTGGTTGCCGATAGTATTCTCACATCAACTTTTAAAGTTTCGTTTCCGCCAACTCTTTCAAATTCCTTTTGCTGAATTACCCTCAATATTTTTGCTTGAAGAGACATCTCCATCTCCCCAATTTCATCTAAGAAAAGAGTGCCTCCATCGGCTACTTCAAATTTGCCAAGTTTTCTTTGATGTGCACCGGTAAAGGAACCTTTTTCGTGTCCGAACAATTCACTTTCTAAAAGCTCTCTTGGTATTGAAGCACAATTAACAATTATAAATGGCTTCTCTTTTCGCTTTCCATTAAAATGGATTGCATTTGCTACAAGCTCCTTTCCAGTTCCACTTTCACCAGTTATTAAAATAGTAATATCATTATTTAAAATTTTTGTAACTAACTTAAAAACAGTATTCATACGAGGATCGTTCGAGATAATATTGTCAAAACTATATTCATTCTGCAAATTATCTTCAAGTTCTTCAATACGTTTGTGCAGTTCATAATTACTTATTGCATTTTTAATTGCGGGTTCAAGTCTGTTGCTATCAATTGGTTTCGGAAAATAATCGAATGCTCCTCTTCTAATCGATTCAAGTGCAACTTCAATACTACCCTGTGCCGATAACATAATTATTGGAAGATTAGAATCGTGACTTTTTATTTTAGGAATTAATTCTACACCGTTTGAATCTGGGAGCATAATATCTAACAAGATTAGAGTAGGATTTTGGGATAACTCTTTTAGCATATCTAATCCGTTTTCAAATAGTACAACACTATATCCCCATTGGGTTTGAACCCAGTGTGTTAATAGTTTTCTTATTGATGGTTCATCGTCAACAATAAATATTAGTTTTTCCAAAGTTTTTCCTTAATCAAATATTTTTGGTAATCGTATTATAAAAGTGGTTCCTTCTCCAAGGTTGCTTTTTACTTGTAATAATCCTTTATGATGGTCAAAGATTTGTTTAACCAAAGAGAGTGCAATACCAGCAGTAGGCGTAGCAGAGCTTGTTGAACCAGATGAATGGAATTTGTCGAACAATAACTCCAGTTCGTTTTCTGAAATTCCACTTCCATTGTCGCTAATAGTAATTTCAACTTCTTTAAGAAAATCTTGAATTACTACTGAAACCTGATCTCCATTCTTTGTAAACCTTAAAGTGTTTTCAAAAATAGTAGTAAATGCTTTAACTAATTTTTCTCTATCTGCAAAGATAGTGATTTCTGCCTCAGGTATTAAAGATGTAAATGAAATATTTGCAGTTTCAAAACCCTCTTTTACTTTTTCCGAAATAGTTTTCATTAGTTCAATTATATTTAAATTCTCTTTGTGCAAATTAGCTCCGCCACTTTCAAGCTCAGAGAAATCAAGAATATCCTCAATAAAACGGGCTAATCTTTTTCCTTCAGTAAAAATAATTTCACTGAACTCTGAAACTAAATCTTTGGGCAGATCTTCATCAGAAGCAAGTGTTTCAGCAAACCCAACAATTGAGGCTAACGGAGTTCTTAGCTCATGCGATACATTTGCAATAAATTCATTCTTTAAAATGTTAATCTCTTCTAAAATTGTGATTTGCTGTTTTGCTCTATCTCTTTCAATCTCTACAAGTCTTTGCGATTCTTTAAGCTTCTGATTTAAATTAGCAATCTCCTCTTCATTTTTTCTGCGCCGCGAAACATCACGCCCTATACCAAGCATGCCTGTTATAGTATCACCTTCAATAAGCGGCGTTGCAAGAAACTCATACTTAATGGTTTTATTCAATTTATGCTGCAAGTCAATTTCAAAATGAACTGTTTGTTTACTGGAAAGCATTTTTTGAAATGACTTTGAAATTTGATTCTTTTGGTCTTCGGCAGCAAAATCGAGGAAGTGCATTCCGAGCATCTCTTCCGATTTATAACCAAGAGAGTTTGCACCATTTTCATTTACTTGCAGTAGATAGCCAAACCCATTTAACGAATATATAAAATCGATAGCCGTATTTATTAACAACCCAAATCGCTTTTCCGATTTACTTAGTTTGTGGAGTATCTCTTTCTCTCTACTTACATCATTTATTACACCAACAATTTTTTCAATTCGTCCATTACTATTAAGTATTGGCTCTGCTGCATGATGCAAAAATTGACGGTGTCCAAAGTTATTAAAATATTGAAAATCAATAGAAGAACTCTCACCATGTGTAACTTTTCTAAGAAAATTTTTGTAATCTAAACGAAACTCCTTCGGAATTCTTCTAATCAGACTCATCTTTTTCTTTTTTAAATCTTCCTCAGTTAAGCCAAGAACTTTTTCGATAGAACTTGAAATAAAATCATATTTCTTCGTTTTAAGATTGTACGAATAAACAACAGCATTAATTTTTGAAAAAGTTAAATTCAACTTTTCGTGCAAATCAAAACTAAGTTTTAACTGTGTGGATACTGTCTCTAAAAGAGTTTTTAAATGTGGTTCTTCATCTAAGTCTATTTTATTATGATTAGAAATATCTATTAAGTAGTAGTTGTTACCCTCAATTTTACACAATAGGAAAGGGTTAATAAAGCTATCCGGAAAATAATCTTTTAGTAAGTTTTGCGAGTCTAAAGTGGATAACTTTGAAAGCTCAAAAGCTGCTTCACTTATTTCCGAATTAAATTTTTGGATAAAGACATTTTGTTTTTTTGATATTTCATCACTTACTGCAATAATTAAATCGGGATTGTCGGCTTTCAAAATATATGTTAAAGAACTACCATTTAATTCTTTAAATAATTTGAGTAAACCTGAAAAATCAATATCCATAACCAAGTTAAAAATAATGTTGAAATAATTGCTTCGTACAATTTAATCAATAATTTATATTAATTCACATCAGTTCAAAATCATTCACTATTTTTGTAATTCAAAAAAAAAGAGTTACGGTATTAAATGAATATAAAGAAACCAGAATTACTTGCCGGTGCTGGCGATTGGAAAATGCTCCGAACTGCTGTAAAATATGGGGCAGATGCAATCTATTTTGGAGTTGATGAACTAAACCTTAGAGCAAAGGCATCTAACTTTAATTTGGATGAATTAAAAGAGGTTGTAGATTATTTACACGGAAACAATGTTGATGCACACTTAACACTTAATGCCGTTGTGTATGATGAGCAATCGGATAAAATAGATAAAGTATTAGAAGCTGCAAAACAATGTAAGGTCGATTTTGTAATAGCTTGGGATTTGGCAATAATTGATAAATGTTTGGAATATGAATTACCACTTTGCATAAGTACGCAAGCATCGGTAAGTAATTCTGGTGCTGCAAAAATGTATAAAAGACTTGGAGCAAAAAGAATTGTTCTTGCTCGCGAGTGTACATTGGAACAGATTAAAGAGATTAAAAGCAAAGTGGATATTGAAATTGAAACCTTTGTGCATGGTGCAATGTGTGTTGCTGTTAGTGGGCGTTGCTTTATGAGTCATCATGCTTTTGGACAAAGTGCTAACACTGGTGAGTGTTTGCAGAATTGCCGAAGGGAATATGAAATTCATGATACAAGCGGTGAAACAAGTTTTATTATTGGAACAGATTATGTAATGTCTCCAAAAGATATGAATACTATTGAGTTTTTGGATGAACTAATTGAAGCCGGAATTGATTCATTTAAAATTGAAGGGAGAAAAAGAAGTCCGGAATATATTGCAAAAACTGTTGCCACCTACAGAAAAGCTATTGACCTTTACTTTGAAGGAGAACTAAATGCCGAAGTTAAAAAAGAGATGTTTGATGAACTGAGTAAAGTTTATAATAGAGGGTTCTCTGCTGGTCATTATCACGGCATACCGAGCAGTGCCGATTACACAGAGCGTTACGGAAATATGGCTACAACAAAAAAAACTTATGTGGGAAAAGTTGTAAACTACTTCAAAAAATCTAAAATTGCACATATCAAATTGGAAGCTGGTTCTCTTGAATTAAATGATACAATATATATTCAGGGAAATACTACTGGTTCGGTTGAAACCACAATCCAATCTTTAATGCAGGATGAGAAGCAAATTGATTCTGCCGCGAAAGGAGATGAGGTTACTTTTTTCTTGAATGAACTTGTAAGATCCCGCGATCAGGTATATAAAGTTATTGTAGTATAATGGATAATTGTAATAAAAAATATTTAGAAGCTGCTAAAACTGCCGCACTCACTGCGGGTAAATATCTTACAGAGAATTTTGGAAAGAAGCACGTTGCTCAGTTTAAGTCGGAACATGATATTGGTTTGGCTGTGGATAGTGAGAGCGAATTGATAATTTTAAATATTATAAAAGAAAAGTATCCGGAACACAATTACTATTCGGAAGAATTTGGTGAAGTAAAAAACCAAAGTAAGTTCACTTGGTTCATAGACCCGTTGGATGGTACAAATAATTACTTTGCCGGAATTCCATACTTCTCTATCTCTATTGCACTTCTATTTGAAAATGAAATTATTGTTGGTGTTGTTTACAATCCGATTTCAAACCAACTGTTTGAAGCTGTTAAGGATGGTGGAGCATCTCTTAATGGAGTTAGAATTCATCCATCTAAAAATTCTGAATTGAAAAAATCCGTTTGCTCATTTATTCAAGGGCATGATGTGTCAACATCAGAAATGCTGGCACAAGAATCATTTGAAATTAATCGTAAGCTATCTAATAACTTTCGAAGAGTAATAAACACATGGGCACCAGCACTTGATTGGGCTTTATTAGCATTTGGTGGTATTGATGCTTTAATAAGTTTTGAAAGTGAACTGGAAGATATGTATGCTGGTCTTCTAATTGCAAAAGAGGCTGGTGTAAAAATTTCCAATTTTAATGGGGATGATTTTAAGATTGGAGATAAGAGAATTGTTGCTTCTAATATATATATGTGTGAAGTTGTGATAGAGTTGCTTTAATAGTTGAGTACTATTGAATACAGCATTATTAATTGTAGGGAAAACACGCAGATTGAGCGTTACGCTAATAAATCTACACTACTGTTGTAGCATGGATTGAATAGTCTCGACTCGTCAGGATGAAATATGCTGTGTTAATCAGAACTAAGTTCTTTAAAGTAAAGTTACAAAATTTAATTCCACAAACTAAAAAAACACAAATAATTTAATTACTATATTTCGTTACTATTCTTTCGGAGTTAATATTGAAGCTATTAAAAATCATTCTCTTTTTATCATTCATTGTTGTTGGTAAACTTTTTGCTCAATCAGAGTTTCAAGAGTTTATTCAACACCTCTATCAACTTCCAACAGTTGAGGAGAAAGAGGCAGCAATTGATAGTTTTATGACTTATGCCAGAACGGTTGGTATCCCATTTATAGAAGGAGATAAAGCAAACTTTGTTTATAACAGAAGTGCTAATAGTGTTGCTATTGCTGGGGATTTTAATGGATGGAACCCAAGTAATTCAACAATGACTAATATGAGCGGAACAAATTTCTTCTTCAGAACAGAAACCTTTGAGTTTAATGCACGCCTGGATTATAAATTTGTAATTAATTCTTCCAACTGGATTCTTGACCCGGAAAACCCCAATAGAGTTAGCGGAGGATTTGGTCCGAACTCAGAATTGGCAATGCCAGAGTACATCCAACCGTGGGAGATAAATTACAACCCCTTAATTGAGCATGGCGAGAGAAGAAATATTACAGTTACAAGTAGTGTAATTAATAGGTCGTATGGAGTTTCTGTTTATTTGCCGCCTTCCTATAACGCTGAACCAAATAGAAAGTATCCAACAGTCTATTTCCAAGATGGTGGGGAGTATATAACACTTGGGTCATCAATAAATGTAATTGATAACTTAATAGATAGCAGCAAAATAATGGAAGTTATAGCTGTGTTTGTAACTCCAAATAATAGAGGGGAAGAATATGGATTTGAAAAACGAGACCAATATGCGGAATTTTTTGCAACGGAATTAGTAGCACATATTGATGTAAATTACAGAACATCAAACGCAGCATCGGATAGACTTGTTTTGGGAGCTTCGTTTGGGGGTAATATTAGCGGGCTTATTAGCTACAGATACCCTGAGGTCTTTGGTAATTGCGGGCTTCATTCATCGGCGTTTTGGTCAAACGATTATGAGGTTTATAACATGATTGTTGATGGAGAAAAGAAGGATATTAAATTTGCTGGGAGCTGGGGAACATACGAAGGACTTGATGAAAACATGAACAATTTTAGGACTGCAATAACTGCAAAAGGATATAGCTTTGATTGGGCAGAATATCCTGAAGGGCACAGTTGGGGGCAATGGAGAGCAAATATCGATTTAATTTTGGAGGCAATATTTCCGTATGGTTTTACATCAACCAAAAAAGAAGTAACTCTTCCAAAAGAATTTGAGTTATACCAAAACTACCCAAATCCTTTCAATCCTGCTACAGTAATAAAATATAGTGTTAACAAAGAATCGAAAGTAAAAATAGAAATTACAGATACACTTGGGCAAAGAATAGAATTGTTGGTTGATAAAACAAAATATGCTGGCACTTACGAAGTACAATTTTCCGCCACTGACGGATTGACAAGCGGAGTTTATATCTATTCAATTTCTGTAAATGGAAAAACACTTAGCAAGAAGATGCAATTAATAAAATAAAATTTGGAATCCAATGATTATTAAAAAAACAATATTTATTTCAACTCTAATTATAACAACACTTTTTTCTCAAGATTTAAGAGTTGATAAAATAGAACCACCCAACTGGTGGGAAGGGATGAAGCATAATAATATTCAACTTATGGTTTATGGCGAAGGATTAGATAGTGTTAAAATCAAAAGTGGAGAATTGAATATTACCAAAATTCATGAGTTGGAGAACAACAATTATTTATTTGTGGATGTTGATTTAAGCGAGGCAGAAACTGGTGATTATGAAATCACTTTTACAAAGGGTACTGCTGATGTTACTATTAATTATCCAATTTACGAGAGAGTTCTTTCATCCAGTATTCATCAAGGGTTTAGTAATGAAGATGTAATTTATTTGCTAATGCCCGATAGATTTGCAAATGGTGATGAAACGAATGATTTTGTAGAAGGATATGTAGATACTTTTCAAAACCAATACACTCAAGCAAGACATGGCGGTGATATTGCTGGAGTTATAAGTAAATTAGATTATCTAAAAGATTTAGGAATCTCTACAATTTGGCTAACTCCAATTGTTGAAAATAATACATTCAGAAGTTATCATGGTTACTCTGCTACTGATTTATATAAAGTTGACCCCCGATTGGGAACTCATGATACCTATAAAACCCTTGTTAACAAAGCACATGATAAAGGTATTAAAATAATTATGGATCATGTTGCAAATCATATTGCAATAGATCATCCATGGATTAAAAGTCTTCCAACAGCAGATTGGATAAACGGAACTGTTCAAAATCATCTTAATGCAAATCACCATAAAATGGTTTTTGCAGATCCCCACTCAGATTCTGCAACCATTAAGCATGTTCAAGAGGGATGGTTTGTTGATTACATGCCAGACTTAAATCATAAAAACAAATTTCTGGCAAACTATATAATACAAAACACCCTTTGGTGGATTGAATCGACCGGCGTTGATGGAATCAGGGAAGATACCTATCCATACTGCGACCAACTATTTATGGCAAAGTGGGCTGAAGTAATTATGAATGAGTATCCAACATTTAACATTGTTGGTGAGGTCTGGACTGGTAATCCAGCATTTCTTTCAACATATCAAGCTGGAAATAAATTTCGCGAAGTTGATTCCAATCTTCCTGCAATCACAGATTTTGGATTGCGAGATGCTCTTGCTGATTATCTTCGGGGTAATAAATCTCTTTACAACATCTATACAACGCTGGCATCCGATTTCCTCTATGCAGATGTAAACCAGCTTGTTACGTTTGTTGATAACCACGATGTTGGTCGTGCAATGTTCTATGCAGACTCAGATGTGGAGAAACTTAAAATTGCTTTTCATCTTTTATTTACTACACGCGGCATTCCCCAAATATTTTACGGAACTGAAATTGGCATGAAGGAGAATGAAGACCACGGCACACTACGCAAAAACTTTCCTGGCGGATTTCCGAATGATGCCCGTAATGCTTTTAGCCCTGATGGTAGAACAGAGTATGAAAATGATATTTTTAATTACTTCAAAAAAATGTTAATGCTTCGGAAAGAATATCCTGCATTATCTATGGGTAAGTTAATTCACTTTCCACCCTACAACGATGTTTATGTTTATTTCAAAATCTTGGATAATGAAATAATACTGAATGTTATAAATGCTGGTGATAATGATGTTGAGATTGATGTTAGAGAATACTCTGAAATAATTAATGGAAGAGTGGAATTAATAAATCTTTATAATTTGCAAAAATATAATTTAAATGTTAATTCAACTCTAATAATATCTAATAATAAAGCCGTGATGTTTCTAATTAAATAAAACTATTATTCAAAAAAATGAAACCATTTTTTTAATCACGTTATCAACAGTAGAGTCGGGGCATGAAGCACCACTTGTAATTGCAATATCAATTACGTCTTTAATTGGCAAGTAATTTTCTGTTAGGTCTTCTCTATTTTTCGATAAATTAAAGTGTGAGATACTCTCATTAGAAATAAGTTTTGTTTCATCAGAAATGAAATATGTTTGGAATTTATCTTCGAGCAATTCAACAATATGGGAAGTGTTTGAACTGTTATATCCGCCAACTACAATTGCTAAATCGGCTTTGATATTCATCAGTTTTAATGCAGCACTTTGGTTATTATTTGTAGCGTAGCAAAGGGTATCGCGTGTATTAGCAAAGTGATTGGTTAAATTATCCCCACCATGTTTTTGTAAAATTGTCTTTTTTAGAAGTGCTGAAATATCTTCTGTTTCACTTGCTAACATTGTTGTTTGGTTAACCACTCCAATTTTTTGCAAGTCCTTTTCAACAATAAATCCATTCGAGTATTTACCCTCAAAGAGTGTGTAAAAATCTGCGGTTGGAACTTCACCCAAAATTATTTGCGACAACATCTTAGCTTCATTCAAATCTCTAATAACCATAGATGCTGCGTTGGATGTGCTATGTGAAAAAGTTGCACGAGTCTCTTCGTGATTAACTTTGCCATGAATAATAACCGTAAACCCATTGTTGCCAAGCTCTTCAGATTTATTCCAAACTTTTTCAACAAACGGGCAGGTAGTATTGTAATGGTATGGGTTTATTCCTACTCCATTTAATAGGTTTTCAATTTCTATTGTTGTTCCAAATGCTGGTATAATTACTACATCATCCGATGTAAGTTCTGCCCAGTCAATTAAATTATTACCATCAGTATCTTGTATGAATTTTACACCGTGTAATGAAAGCTCTCTATTTACAGTAGGGTTGTGAATCATCTCGCTTAAAAGAAAAATACGTTTCTTGGGGTTTTCATTAATAGCTTTGTAAGCAATCTCAATTGCATTCTCAACTCCAAAACAGAATCCGAAATGCCGTGCAATATGAAAACGTACTCGCCCAAAGTCCAGTACTGATGGGCTATAATCCTTTCCGTGCGGGTCTTCCGTTTTGCGGTCGGTCTTAATTTTTGAAATTACTGAACTGCGATATTTATCTGGTATTTGAAATGCTTTCATTATTGCCCTTTATTTAAGGCATTAAATGCAACGGCATAGAGCTGAATTTGCTTTAGCATTGCTCCAAGTCCATTTTTTCTTGTTGGAGAAAGGTGATTGTCAATTCCAATTTTATGGAGGAAATCCGGAGGTGATGAAAGAACTTCGGCGGGTGTATGCTCGGAATAAACTTTTAACAAAAGTGCAGCTAAACCTTTAACAATGGAAGAATCGCTATCAGCATCGAGATAAATTTTTCCATCTTTGAAAGATGCGTTTAACCATACTTGCGACTGGCATCCCTCAATTTTATTTTTATCGGTTCTAAATTCTTCAGGAAATTCTTTTAACTCGCGTCCAAACTTAATTAAGAGAAGATATTTTTCATCCCATTCCGATATTTCATCAAATTCTTTTACAATTATTTCTTGAATCTCTTTTATAGTCATACGTTCTCTAATTTTAATTTCAAATATACTAATGTTTGTAAAATATATTATTTCCTATTATGCACGTCAAAATAAAATGTGCCTTGATTTCTTTTGCAACATTAACATAGTAATATTAAATTAGTATCCAGTTTTTTTAGCAACGTGCTTTGAAAAAGATAAAACAACAGATAAAAAATGATAAGGAATTTATGAAAGTATTTAAGGTTTTCTTTTGGGGATTAATTCTCTTTTTAGTTTCGAGTTCTTTTAGTAAAGATAATATAACACCAAAAAATATTATAATATTTTTGGGCGATGGAATGGGATACAACCATATTGATATTGCAAGCTATTATCAATTTGGTGAAACAGGAAAACAAGTTTATGAGAAGTTTCCGGTAAAACTTGGAATGAGTTCGCATATGATTGGCGGAGTAGTTTATAACCCAGATTCTGCTTGGACAAATTTCAACTATGTAAAGAAAAGACCAACTGATTCTGCTGCTTCAGGAACAGCATTAGCTACGGGAACAAAAACGTATTACACAGCTATTTCTGTCGATTCATCAAAAACAAAATTACTCACCATATTAGAAAGAGCTAAGATGATTGGAAAATCGACTGGAGTTGTTTCCACAGTTCCTTTTAGCAATGCAACACCTGCTGTATTTGTTGCACATAATGAAAGCAGATATAATTACAGAGAAATTGCTGAAGAGATGATATTGGAGAGTAAAGTTGATGTTATTATGGGTGGTGGTAATCCGTTGTTTAACCATGATGGTACATCCATCAAATCTGAAAGAACTATTGGTGCAAAAGAGAGCTATGATATTGTTGATGGTGATACTTCAATAATTACTGATATTGAGGAAACATTCAAATACGTTGGTGGTAAGGAGGTTTGGAACTTACTTATTGAAGGTAAAGCCGGAGGTGATGCTGACGATGATGGAATTGACGACCCCTGGAAGTTAATTCAAAAAAGAGACATGTTTAAAAAATATATAAGTGGTGAAACACCGAGAAGAGTAATTGGAGTTTTCGAGAGCAGACAAGCATCACAGATTGAACGAGAAGATTCGCTTGATAATGGAGAACCATTTTCAGCCCCATTAAATGAGAACATTCCAACTTTGGATGAAATGACATTAGCAGCAATAAATATTATTGATGATAACCCTAACGGATTTGTTCTTGTAAGTGAAGGGGGTGCAATAGATTGGGCAGCACATTCAAACCTTCTGCATAGAACAATTGAGGAACAGATTGAGTTTAATAAAACAATTGAAGCAGTGTGCAATTGGGTTGAAACCAATAGTAGTTGGGATGAAACACTTATAGTTATTACGGCAGATCACGAAACTGGCTACCTTGTTGGACCAGGCTCTAACAGAGAAGGTGCAGAAACAATTTCAGAGATTTGGAAACCCATTATAAATAATGGAAAGGGTAAACTGCCAACGGTTGAGTGGTTTACAAAAGGTCATACAAATGTATTAGTTCCCTTTTATGCAAAAGGCGTAGGAAGTGAAATCTTTAGGAATTATATTAAAGGGAATGATAAAGTTAGAGGTGAGTATATTGATAATAGTGATGTTGGAAATGTTATCTCTAATTTTCTTAAAAAATAGCTTAGGTACAAAAAAGGAGAAAGTCTTTTTGAGATTTTAAAGTGCTTTATATAGTATTTAAAGTGAAATTTTTCTCACAGTGGCAGGATAAGTTGTTTTTTATGTCAAGATTTTTGAAATATTAAAATTATATATTTTTCGTAAATTGTAAAATAGAAAAAGTGATTTTCATACTTTCGATTTATGACTTTCGATTCACGTGCGGTTTACCGCATTTTAAATTTTTAGCAACAAACATTGGAGGAATAATTCAACATGGCGAATAACAAAACATTTTCAACTATTATAATTTTCTTTTTGCTTGGTTCACTTGTTTTTTTAATTGGAAGATCTTTTCGGGTTTCCAAAGTACCACACGGAAGCAAATTTTCTTGTAATACTTGCCATACTAACGGTGGTGGTTCATCTCTAAATGCTTTTGGGTTGGATGTAGGAACAAAGGTTACTCCAAATGGATCCGAAAGTTTTTGGACTGCTGAATTTGCAGCACTCGATTCGGATGGCGATGGTTTCACTAACGGCGAAGAACTTCAAGACCCAAATGGTGAATGGCGTGAAGGAAGCAACAACCCAGGTGATGCAGCTCTGGTTACAAATCCGGGAAATGGAAATAGTGTTCCCACTTCAATTAAAGGCGTGGAAAATATTTTCACATTTAGTTTAGAGAACAACTATCCAAATCCTTTTAATCCGAGTACTGTAATTAGATATGAGATTGGAGAGAGAAGTGTAGTTACTTTAAAAGTATATAACTCACTTGGAGAGGAGATTACAACATTGGTTAATAAAGAACAAATTGCTGGAGTTTATGAAGTTCAGTTTTTTGCCAATGGAGGATTAGCTTCAGGGATTTATTTTTACAGATTACAAGCAGGTACTTCTGCTGGCTCAGTAACACATTTTAGTAAAACTAAAAAGATGACACTTTTATTGTAGCCATTCCTAAATACTCAGTAGTAGTCGCATTTTATGCGACTACTACGAAAAAAATACAATTGCTACTAAAAGTTTGCAACAGAAAAATTAAATACTAATTCCAAAAACTAAATATGCAATATCTTGATTTGGGTTTAGTATCAATGAGCCAAAAATAGGGAGTGAGAAATCATTATTGATTTTAATCTCTTTTGCTGCTTTAATTCCAATGTTTGTTACGCTAAAACTATCGGTATTGTAGTAAGCATTAACCCCACCTGGCGTAGCACCAATAAAGAAATCAAGACTTACATTTTGAACTGCTGTGGAATATCCAACTTCAAAGTATGCACTATAATCAGGATCGTTATGAACATTAACATATCCTGATAGATAGATTGGGAACGATTCGGGCCCAGAGTAAATTGCTCCTACTTCAATTGTGTGTGCTCCATTTCCATCACCATCAATATCTCCAATTTTAAATTTCCCTTGTGGGTAGTAATAATCGGTAACAACTAAGCCAAGACTACTGTTCCCAATATTAAATGTATATCCAAGATATAAATCTATTTCGTCTGTGGGCATTGTAGCACCATCTCTTCCTAATTGATATGCTCCCCATACACCAACTTCAAAACTACCTGTAGTTAAAGCTACTGTTGGCTGTATGCTTGGTGAACTGCCAAAATCCAATCCACGCCAAATGTACCTACTAACAAGATCAGCACCAACACTAACTTCTGCTTGGGCAAAGAGATTGGTAGAACTAATTAAGATTAATAGTACAGTTATCAGGAGATTTAAAATTTTCTTTTTCATAGTTTTTCCTTTTATTGTTTAATATAAATAATTTTTGTTTGATATAAATGAAACTCAAATTAGTTTTAAAATTTGTTATACTTTTAAAACTAATTTGAGCAATAGAAAGTTACGATACTTTTTCAAAATCGGGATATGATTCCATAGCATGTTCGCCAATATCAAGCCCTTCGTATTCTTCCTCTTCCGATACTCTAATTCCCATAGTTTTCTTTAAACCAAACCAAATGGCTGAAGTAGCTGCAACAACAAAAAGCCCTATTGAAACAACACCAATTAGTTGATTCCATAGTTGTCCAAGTCCTGCTTTATCACCCCAAATACCAACGGCTAAAGTTCCAAATATTCCGCAGACTAAATGGACTGATATGGCACCAACAGGATCATCCACTTTAATTTTATCAAAAAGAACTACGGCAAATACAACAATTACTCCTGCAATAAATCCAATAATAATCGATTCTGTTGGCGACATTAAATCGGCACCGGCAGTAATTCCCACCAAGCCGGCAAGTATTCCGTTAAGTGTCATTGTTAAATCTGGTTTTTTAAGAAAGCCCCACGAAGCCGTCATTGCACCAATTGCACCGGCGCTTGCGGCAAGAGAGGTTGTAACAAACACAAGTGAAACTAATGCAGGGTCGGCTGAAAGAACTGAACCACCGTTAAAGCCAAACCATCCAAGCCATAGCAAGAACACACCAATAACAGCAAGGGGAATGTTATGCCCAGGAATAGGAGTAATTTTACCTTTTGCATATTTGCCCAATCTTGGTCCTAAAAATATTACACCAACAAGAGCTCCCCATCCACCAACAGAGTGTACTAATGAAGATCCGGCAAAGTCATAAAACCCTAAGGTATCTAAAAATCCGCCGCCCCATTTCCACATTCCAACAATAGGGTAAACTAAGCCAACAAAAATTGTTGCAAAAATTAGAAAGCTTGGTAGTTTAATTCGTTCAGCAACAGCACCCGATACAATT
The DNA here is from genome assembly GCA_021647785.1 of Melioribacteraceae bacterium. Taxonomy (GTDB): domain Bacteria; phylum Bacteroidota; class Ignavibacteria; order Ignavibacteriales; family Melioribacteraceae; genus 1-14-2-50-31-20. Next base: position 6,597 of record JAKIUC010000017.1, on the reverse strand, counting down.
GTTGCAGCTGTAGCAGCAAACATCCCTTGGAATAGGAAATCTGTCCAATATGTGTAACCAATATTGTAGGCGTTTGTTACATCATCCGGAGTTGCTGAAACGCCAAATCCTGCAAAGCCAAAGAATGCACCTGCAAAACTTTCGCCAGGGTACATTAAGTTAAATCCTACAATTGTATATGTTAATAATCCAATTGCCGGAATTACAGAATTTTTAAATAATATGTTTATCGTATTTTTGGATTGTGTTAAACCTGCTTCTAAAGTTGCAAAACCGAGATGCATAATAAATACAAGAGCTGTGGCAAGCATCATCCAAAGATTGTTTATTGTAAATAAGTTGTTTGTTATATCTAAAGTAACTTGATTTTCCATTGTGAATACCTAATTTTATGAACTTATAATTTTTTTAGTTTTTAATTACATATGGTGTAAAATTATCTACGAGACCTTTTGCCCAAAGGATTTTTTTTTTTTTGATATCTAATAGTTTCTAAAGTGCATCCTTTCCAGATTCGCCAGTTCTAATTCTTATTGCATCATCTATTTGATAAATAAATATTTTGCCATCTCCAATTTCTCCGGTTTTGCAAACTTTCAAAATTATATCTATTGCCATTTCACACGAATCTGATGCACAAACAACTTCAACTTTTACTTTTGGTACAAATTGTAAATTATATTCTGAGCCGCGGTATATTTCCTTATGTCCTTTCTGTCTTCCATATCCTCGTACTTCCGAAACTGTTAACCCATTGAAGCCCGCTTCTTGTAAAGAGGTTTGAAGCTCCTCCAGTTTATGTGGTCTAATTATTGATTCAATTTTTTTCATTACACTCTCCATTCCTAAATATATTATGCAAACACCAAACACTACCTAATTAAATAAGTAAGCAGTGCGAAAGTATATAAAAAAGTAATAGAAAGCAAGCGATATGACTAATAAAATAAGGGGGCAGTGGTTTGTGGAGGGGATAATTGTTCTATTTTAATCAAAAAAATCGGAATAGTTCCATTTATCATCTTTTTAATGTAGATTTAAAAACAATATTTATCTTAACTATGAAAATCATCAGAAACAAACTACAATCATTAGTAGAAAATGAGAGTTTCTTAAATGAAGAAACTTTGAAGCGGGATAATTTTATTCTCCTCTTTTCACTTGCTCTTATAATTTTTATCCATCCTCTAATAAAAATGCTTGAAATAGATAATTGGGCTTTTGATATCCTTCTATCAATGCTTATCATTTCTTGCATAACCTCTCTTAAATTTAGAAAAGAAAAATTTATACAACTCTCATATTTTGGGCTATTCACATTCACATTAATTTGGATTAATCATTTTGTTGGCTCTTTGGTAACAAATCTTCTTTCATTTATTGTCTTAGTTTTTTTCACAATATACATTACATATTCGATGATAAGCTATGTAGCAAGGAATAAGGAAATTTCCTCCGTTCTACTATTAAATGCTATTAACAGTTATCTCCTTCTTGGAATTATAGGCTCCTTCCTATATATTCTTTCTGATATTGGATACAAATTAGTATTTGATATCACAAATGGAACAATCAATTTTGGATATACAAGTAATCCAACATTCTATGATTATATCTATTTTAGTTTTATTACATTAACAACTGTGGGTTATGGTGATGTTACCCCAGCGATTCCATTTACAAAATCATTAACAATGTTTGTATCTCTTTCAGGACAGTTATATTTAACAATTCTTGTAGCATTGTTGGTTGGCAAATTTTTATCAAAAAAAAACAATTAATTAAGTTGGGGAGAATAAAATGAAAAATCTTAAATACTATGTTTTTATTATTGCAGCATTTTTTGCTGTTACAGTAAATGCTCAATACGGAATTAATGTGAAAGGCGGTGCTTATATACCATATGGTGAATTTGCTGACCGTTACACAACTGGTGTTGGTGGAGAACTTACTTTTGTATTTGTAACAAATCCTAACTTTGAGTTTGGATTTACTACTGGATATTCTCGTTATAGTGCTGATAAAGATGCACTGCATCAGAGTCTTATGGAAGATTTAGAGGATTTATTGGGGCAGATGAATATTGATGCTATTATTAATGTTGAAGCACCTCTAAATATTATTCCTTTAGTTCTTAATATTAAATATCTCTTTGGAAGCAAAAAATTTAAACCATATTTATGCTTTGAAGGGGGACTTTTCTTCTACGAATTAACTACAAAAGGTAATGTTGAAGTTGTTAATGGACCTACTATTGATATTCAAGAATATACTGAGCAAAGCAACAGCACAATGCTCGGAATTGGTGGTGGAATGCAATTTAGACTTACTAAAAAAATATTTTTTGATATCTCTGCAAAGTGGAGTATTATGAATAATATAAGATTAGTTGAAGCTGATGTTAATGAAGAGAAAAAAGGTATTGATAAAACAGTGCAAACTATTGGGTTACTTGGTGGTTTTAGTTATTACTTTTGATAAGAGAAAAAATGAATAATTTACAAGTATACACAACATCCCGCATAGCGGGATTGTTATATACCGATGGTTGCTGAACTTGCGTTGCATTGAGTACGTCGAAATGTTGAAGTACAACATCTACTTTTGAATTTCCTCCGAAGCTCCGTAGGAATCCTCTGTAAGAGTCTCATAGAAGGCTTTGCATAACCCACGAAGACTGTCATTCCGTGATGCTTTTACACGGAATCTATGCTCTTGAGGGAGATTCCGGCTAAAAAATTGCCGGAATGACAATAGATTTTAGGTTATGCAAAGCCTTCTCATAATTAGAACTTAGCCCTAAAACTCAATATCCAAACCAAGAATTGGCATCACAGAAAATTGGTAAACATTATCAATTGTTCCATCGGAGTTGTATTGATAGTTAGCAATATTAGCTCGGTTATAAACATTTTGGAATGATAGATTTACAACTAAGTTCCAAGTTTCAAAGTTAAACCTACTGTTAAATCCAAAATCAAGTCTGTGATAATCTGGGTAACGCACTCCATTTTTATTTGCCGATTCAACCCACGCACCCTCTGTCCAGGTAACGCCTCCAGCTCTGTGTTGTTCACGAGTTGTGTAAATCATTTCTGTGTAAGGCTTTCCACTTGCATAACGCCATTTAACACTCAATTCCATATCGTCCGAAATAGGGAGAATGTATGAAGCATATTTTATTATTGCTGGAAGTTTATCCAAAATTTTGCGTGCATCTCTAAAACGCTTTCCAACAATAATGTTAAATACATATGGCGGCAAAGCCGCAAACGACAAAAACCAAATTATAAATAACAAATTGAGAACCAAGAAATTAAATTTTGAAATTTGATTTTTGTCGTTTATTTGTTATTTGTTTTTTATCATTTGAAATTTCTTAACATAAAAAACACCTGTCCCGAGTTTTTTTTCGGGGAGGATTTAGGTTGTAATACTATAGGTGCTACCCTCCATTCCAATTCTTGGATCTTCAACTTCAGTCCAGGTGCGTGAAAAACTTAGTGTGCCATAAATATCTTTCACTAATTTTTGCTGAAGCATTAAATCAATTCCATAAATATTTTGTTTCCCTATGTTTGTTCTTTTTTCTGAACGGAAAGTTGGGTCATTTTGATAAACGAAGCTCTCATCAACTGGCATATCGGAATATTTTTTGTAATATCCCTCAACGGTTAATTTTAATCCTTCATCTAAAATATGATCAATACCCAAAACAAAATGTCGCGAATGGCTATTTTTCAAAAATTGATTTACGTTTGTACCATATCTATCGCCATAAATAGGATAGGCGTGCGATTGATAATACTCGCCATAAGCAAAATTGATACTTGTAATGAGTGGAATTAAATAATAGGAAGCAGATAAACGTGGACTAATATTTGCCGCATTGCTGTATGTAAAAACATCGTAGCGTGCACCTATATTCAAAATCAATTTATCGGAGAAAAGTTTGAGTCTATCATTTATAAAAAGATAGGATCTGTTATTATTAAAGAGTTCAAGATTTGTTGTTAGGTTTGCGGATGGTTTAACAATTACAGTTTCATTTATTCCATCGTTGTTAGTATCGTAGCGTACTGTATCAGCATCAAAAAACATTGTTTGGTCGTAGCCGCCAAATTTTAACTGACCACCAAACTCTACTCTATTGGTTTTTGAAATTGTCCAGCCAAACTGTGCTTTTATAGCAGTTTCAAAATTATCACTAACATTTGAAAAAATATAACGAGAATTGAGAACTTTTGAATCATAGATTTTTCCACTTCCATCAAACTTACGTTCTGTGTAGCTATATCCAAAATCGACTTTGTTGTTATAATTATTTGCATAAACTGTAATTGCAGAGTAAAGGTTTTTTGACCAAACGCTATTTAGCGTAATTCCACTTGCCCACTGTTTCTGTTTTACATCAATAATTTGTGTGTCTGTAGAATCAATTTGGTTTGCCTTCTCAGCATAAATATTATCTGGCAAACCTTCAAAATTTATTTTATCGTTACCATAAATACCAGACCACGAGAGTTTATGCTTGTTTGATAAATTATACATAAACTTAAACTGAGCATCGTGATAAATAGGGATGGCTGTAAGACCGAAAGAGCTTGCAATTAAATCGATATAACTCATACGGGCAGAGATAAGATACGACCCCTTGCCACCATTGATAGCTCCTTCAAGTGTTAAGCCAGCACCAGCCATCGAGATATTTGCTTCGCCGGCAATAGCTCTCGATGTAATTCCATCCCGAGTTTTTATACTCATTGTAGATGACATTTTATCGCCAAACTTTGATATAAATCCGCCAGTAGAGAATTGAATATCTTGCACCAACTCAAGGTTTATCATATTTATTGGTCCGCCAGAATTAAATTCATTGGGATAATGATTTAAAGAATGGAGTTCCATATTATCAAAAATTGTTAAGTTCTCGTTTGGCGAACCACCACGTACAAGAAGCTCGTTTGATTGGTCGTTAGAAAAAGAGACCCCAGCCATTCCTTGTAAAATCCGTTGAAAATCTCCCATAGAACCTGGCGAACGCCGTACTTCTTCAACACCGAGGGCAATTGTACTTAAGTTATTTTCAATTACAGCTTTGTCAAAATAATCGGCTGTTACTGTTACTTCATCTATTTGCAATGATGTGCCAGAGAGTTGAATTTCAAAATATATTTCACTTCCGGCTTTTATAACAATATCTGTTTTTATAACAGGCTCAAAACCAATTAGCGATGCTTTAATTGAGTATGAGCCAACTGGAATTGTGATTCTAAAATTTCCATCAACATCTGTTGCACCACCAATATTTTCTAATTCCATTATTAAAATATTTGCACCAATAAGAGCTTCCTTAGTTGATGCATCAATTATCTTACCTGTTAATAAACCCGTTTGTGCAAAAGCAGAAGTTGTAAAGAGTAATGTTAGTAAGATTATTTTTAAATTCACTTTTTCTCCCCAAAAAAATATTTTCTAAAAATGTTTTACAAACATACATTGCTTAAGTTTAATGTAAAGGTTAATTTGACAAATGGACACTAATTTGTGACGAAAAGGGAATTTACAATTGTTTGTGACGAATGGGAGAGACAAATAGGAAAGTTACAACGTCCCTAAAATTATCTTTTTTGAAAAATTTCTTGAAACTGGAATTTGAAAATTGAGTTGATTAATATGAAGATATAATGCCCTTGCATTACCGGAAGTTGTTATCACTTTATTTATGTTTACAAAATAGGATTTATGACAGCGAATTATTTTGTGGCTTTCAGAAATGTTTTTTTCAATTCCTTTCATGGTTGATCGTATAATTTTCTTCTTTAATTGACTCTCCTCCAAAAAGAAAAGTGTAACATAATTACCCATCGATTTTACACATAATAGGTTCTCAGATTTTATTACGATATTAGAATTTGCCGAATCAAAACTAAGTTCCTCAATTTGTGATGCGGTGAAAGAACTCGATTTAAGTTGGTTATTTACTTTTTCAGAGAGCTTCAAGTTTCTATTTCGCAACCGGTGTTCTATACACAACCCAAATTGGTTTTCGGTTTTAGAAACCAATTTAGTTGTTATATACTGACAACTTACGACAATGAAGTTCCGAAAACCACTTCATTGTCGGTATAAAAAGAAGATAGAAAACATACTGGGAAAAATTCCTACAGCAATTGTTAACAAAATAAAATAAAGAAAGGAAAAATCTAAATTAGACGTTTTATCAAATGTAATAAAATAGAGCCAATTAAAAAATGCTATAAATATTGTTATAATTGAACTATGAAAAAAGCTCTTTCCTACTGTCCAGTTTTCTACTGAAAAAAAGTTCTTAAACAAATTCATAACAATAAAAACATTAACAAGTATTATTAGAGTGGTTATTAACCCATATCCGGCAAAATAGAGAAACGTGTTGTTTTCAATTCTATCTAGCCCAAAAGGTTGGAATATTGCAAGAAATAGAAAAACTATTATAGTGCATTTCATTTGACACCATACTGATTTATGGTATTATTTCTGCATCCTCTTTCCAGAAATCATCCTCTCTCACGAATACTTTTTTAATTAAATTTTGACATGTTTTATCTGTCACTT
>JAKIUC010000073.1 GCA_021647785.1 Melioribacteraceae bacterium | reverse complement strand
ATATTGTCAATGAACATATGACTATGCTACAGAACGATAGCAGTAGAGTCAAAAAATACTTTAACCATGAGGAAATAAAATATGCAGCTTAACAATAATCTTATTCTATTACCGTCTGGTTAATAATCTGTTCTACAAAGATTTTGACTTCCGAATCGTTGCCATAAAAAATCTAACATTCAAAAAATCTTTTTTTTTAGTATCTTACTTATTGTTTTAAACCAGTTATTCACAACGGAAATTAAATGGCAAAAAAAAGAATATTAAGTGGAATGCGACCAACAGGGAAGCTCCATATTGGACATTATGTTGGAGCGTTAGAAAATTGGGTGAAGTTGCAGGATGAGTATGAAAATTTCCATCTTATTGCAGATTACCATGTTCTAACAACAGCATTAAAAAATGATGATATTTACGAAAATACAATTGAGATGGTTATTGATTGGTTAGCTTCTGGCTTAGACCCAGTAAAGTCACCAATATTTAGACAATCGCAAATTAAAGAACACACAGAGTTACATCTAATATTTTCAATGCTTGTAACCGCTGCACGTTTAGAAAGAAACCCCACAGTAAAAGAGCAAGTTAGAGATTTGAATATCGACAATGTTACTTATGGGCATCTTGGTTATCCTGTATTGCAATCGGCTGATATATTACTTTACAAAGGGGAAGCTGTTCCAGTTGGTGAAGATCAAGTCCCTCATGTTGAAATTACAAGAGAAATAGCTCGAAAATTTAATAATGTTTATGGTGTAGTCTTTCCAGAATCTAAAGCATTACTTACAAAATTTGCTCGTCTTTCAGGATTGGATGGTAATGCAAAAATGAGTAAATCACTGAACAACACAATTTTACTTTCAGACTCTCCGGATGAAGTTCAAAAGAAATTGAGAAAAGCGAAAACCGATACTCAAAAAGTAAGACGTAACGACCCAGGCAGACCAGAAGTATGTTTAGTATTTACGTATCAGAAAAAGTTTAATCCGCAAGAGGTTGCAGATATTGAGGCTGGCTGTAAATCTGGCGAGTTAGGTTGTGCTGATTGTAAAGCAAAATGTTCAGCAAAAATAAGTGAGTTTTTAGAACCAATAATTGAAAAAAGAAATTACTTTGAAAATAATTTAGATGAAGTTAAAGACATACTTGCAGATGGAGAGAGACGTGCAAAAACTGTTGCAGTTGCAACTATGGATGAAGTTCACAATGTAATGAAATTTGGATAAACCAATACTTGATACTGGATTCTAACATCCAGCATCAAGTATCAAGTATATGTACAATATTAATTTAAATAACTTTGAAGGTCCTTTAGATTTACTACTCTTCTTTATAAAGAGAGATGAGTTGGATATTTATGATATTCCAATTTCCAATATTACTGCTGAATTTATGGTCTATCTTGAATTGCTGGAAAAATTAGATCTCGAAATTGCTGGTGATTTTATATTAATGGCTTCAACCCTAATGCAGATTAAGGCTAAAATGCTTCTTCCAAAAGAGAAGGATGAAAGAGGCGAGGAGATTGACCCAAGAATGGATTTGGTTAATGCTCTCCTTGAGTATAAACGCTATAAAGAGATGTCGGAAGAATTGTCGATTCAAGAATCGCAGGAGCGAAGAATAAAATATCGAGGAAATTTTATTGGGGATGAAAAGAGAGACCCTGATGAGTTGGATACTTTGCTCAAAAATATTTCTGTTTATGATTTAATAAAAGCATTTAAATCTGCAATGGAAAAACCACCACCAGAACAGGTTCATAATATTGAAAGATTTAATGTTACAATTGAAGAGCAGATGGCAGATGTTTTAAATAAAACAGATTTTGGAAAAGAAGTCTCTTTTGTTGAACTTATAAAAGGGATGGTTGAAAAACTTAGAATTGTTGTTACTTTTATTGCTTTGTTAGAACTTATTAAAATGGGAAAAATTGGTTTGAAAGAATCTCCTGAGTTCAACAATTTTATTATTTATGGAACTCAAAATGGATAGTATATATAATTCAATAATTGAAGCATTAATATTTTCATCAGATGATCCACTTCCAACATCAGAAATAATTAAAGCTATAAAAGAGATTGATGGAAGTGATATTGAAATAACTCCGAAAGATGTTGAAGTATCTGTTGATTATCTAAATGAAAGATATGAAGATGATGAAAAATCATTTATTATTAAACGTATTGCAAATGGCTTTGCTTTTGGAACTAAGCAAGAATATGCTAAGTATGTTGGGTTCCTTTCATCCGTTAAAAGTAAACGGCGTTTAAGTCAAGCAGCTCTCGAAACCCTCTCTATCATTGCCTATAAGCAGCCTATAACAAAACCAGAGATTGAAAATCTGCGTGGTGTAAATTCTGATTACATGATGAATACACTTCTTGAGAAGAATTTAATTACTATTAAAGGACGTGCGGAAACAATTGGACGCCCACTATTGTATGTTACAACTGATGAATTTCTAAAGTACTTTGGATTGCACAAAATAACAGATCTTCCGAAACCACGTGAAGTTGATGAAATAATGAAAGATGAAGATTTTATTGAAGAGAAACGAAAAATTATGATGAACCAGATTGAAGAAGTAATTGAAAATGAAGTAGAAAGTGGAGATAATGATGGAAGTACGACTGAATAAATATATAGCCGAAAGCGGATTTGCTTCACGCCGAAAAGCGGAAGAATACATTGTGCAGGGAAGGGTTTTGTTAAATGGAAAAGTTGTTAAAAACCTTTCCACCAAAGTTGACCCTTTTACTGATGTAGTTTATGTTGATGATATTAAACTTAAACTGAAAGAGAAAATTTATTTTTTGTTGAATAAGCCTAAAGGTGTTATTACTTCAACTGCCGATGAAAAAAATAGAAGGACAGTGGTTGATTTAATTAGAACGAGTGAGAAAATATTTCCGGTTGGTAGATTGGATTACAATACAACTGGTGTTTTATTATTAACTAACGATGGTGAGTTCTCGAATAAATTAACGCAACCAAAAAATAAATTTAAAAGAGTTTACATTGCTACTATTGATAAGGACTTAACTGAAAAGGATAAAGAAAAGCTTTTAAGTGGAGTTTATATTGAAAAAGATAAAGGAAAGTTTTTAAGTGGTGTTCAAACTAAAAAGAGAAAGGGTAAATTTACTGAAATCTCTTTTGTGAAAGAGAACAATTATAAAATTGTTAAGGCTACTACTGTTGAAGGTAGAAACCATTTTGTAAAAAACATGTTTTCATCTCTCGGCTACAGAGTTAATGAACTTGGACGAGAAAGCTTTGGTGGAGTAACCGTAAAGGGTTTAAGAGAAGGAGAATATCGTATTTTTACATATAAAGAAATTAAAAAATTAATGGATAATAGTTAGAGGAAAATGTGGAAACCCAAAATACTGATACGAATGAATTAATTAAAAGAAGGTTCGAGGAACTTGATGAACTATACGAAAAAGGATTTGAACCATTTGCATATAGTTACGATGTAGATAATTATTCTGAAACTATAAAAAATAACTTTGAAGAACTTGAACAGAAAGATGTAAAAATAGCTGGAAGAATTATGGCTATTCGCAGAATGGGAAAAGCATCATTTACACATATCCAGGATAAAGAAGGTCGCATCCAGATATATTTGCGTAAGGATGAAATTGGGGAAGAATATGATGCATTTAAATTGATGGATATTGGTGATATTGTTGGGGTTGAGGGATATGTATTTAAAACAAGAACTGGCGAAACATCTGTACACGTAAGGAGTATGACCATACTATCAAAATCTATGCGTCCAATTCCTATTGCTAAAGAAACAGTTGATGAAGATGGGAACAAAGTAATTCACGACCAGTTTGCTGATAAAGAATTACGCTATCGTCAACGTTATGTCGATTTAATTGTAAACCCGGATGTGAAAGAAGTATTCAAAAAACGCTCTTCAATTGTTACTACTATCCGCAGTTTCTTAGATGCAAATGAATTTGTGGAAGTTGAAACACCAGTACTACAGCCAGTTTATGGCGGTGCTGCTGCTCGTCCATTTGTTACTCACCATAATACTCTTGATATGGATTTGTACCTACGCATTGCTGATGAGCTATATCTTAAACGCCTTATAGTTGGCGGCTTTGATAGAGTTTACGAAATTGCAAAAGATTTCAGAAATGAAGGGATTGATAAAACACACAATCCGGAATTTACAATGCTGGAGCTTTATGTAGCATTCAAAGATTATAATTGGATGATGAAATTTACAGAGCAAATGATTGAAGATGTTGCAACTAAGGTTTTTGGCACTACAAAATTTGAAATTGATGGAACTATGATTGACTTCAAAGGTCCATGGATTCGTCTATCGATGGTTGATTCTATTAAGGAATCTACTGGGGTTGATATTACTAATACAACATTGGATGAATTAAAAGCAGCACTAAAAAAATATAACATTGAATTAGAAGATAGTGCAAATAATGGGAAAATGATTGACGAGCTATTTGGTGCTGCTGTAGAGCCTTCAATTGTGCAGCCAACATTTGTTATTGATTATCCAATTGAGATTTCACCACTTGCTAAAAAGCATCGTACTAAAGAAGGACTTGTTGAACGTTTTGAAGGCTACGTGCTTGGACGTGAAATATGCAATGCCTTTAGCGAGTTGAACGATCCGATTGACCAAAAGGAGAGATTCCTTTCTCAAGTAGCAATGAAGGAAGCTGGTGATGATGAAGCCACGCCTATTGATGATGATTACATCCGTGCAATGGAATTTGGTATGCCTCCAACAGCAGGTCTCGGAATTGGAATTGATAGACTTGTTATGCTACTTACAAATCAACCAACAATTAGAGATGTAATTCTTTTTCCGCAAATGAGAAAAGAGAAGTAGTTGGTAGGTCTGTTATAATGTAGATGATTTATGAATAAAACTATATTAAATAAAATTATAATATTATTAGTTTTAATAATTTTTAGCGGCAGCAATATTTTTGCACAATCAGATTCACTAATTAGTTCTCCAAAGTATAAATCACTCAACCATTTACGCGAACTCCAATATACTCAACAGATAAGTGATTTCAATCCATTACATAAAGAAATAAATTACTCAATATTGGGAGGAGTTAGTTTAGGATATGCATACATTATCTATCAGATAAACGACTATTACCAAAATACTTGGTGGAAGGAAGATTCTAATTATTATTATGATGGTTCATTTCATGTTGTTACTGATAACTCATATGCACTTGGATTAGACAAATTAGGACATGCTTATGGAACTGCAGTAATCTCCCATTTTTTCTCATCAGGACTCCAAGCTGCTAATGTAAATCACGAATTGTCAATATGGCTCGGTGCTCTCGGTGGTTTAAGTATGCAGCTATATGTTGAAATTCAAGATGGCTTTGCACCAAAAGATATAGATACTGGAAAACCAAGATGGGGATTTAGCCCTGGTGATGCAATCTCAAATGTTCTTGGAGCCACTTATTTTGTTGGTAGATATTATTATCCCTACTTAAATAATTTTCAGTTGCGTGTTAGTTACTACCCATCCGAAGCTATGAGAAAAGGAGAGAAACCTGATAACAACATTTCAGATGATTATGATGGACAGAAACTGTGGTTAGCTTTTAGAATGAAAAATTTGTTGCCAACTGATTTGGCTAAGTACTGGCCCTCCTTTTTGATGCTTTCAGCCGGATATGGTGTTACTGGAATTGGGGATAATGCTACTGACGCTGGGCTACAACAAAGCTATTATTTAGCTTTTGATATTGATGCCGAAGAAATTCCTCTGTATGGTGAGTTCTGGAGTTTTATTAAAAACACTTTGAACTATATTCACTTTCCAATGCCAGGCTTAAAATTCTCGAACGATGGCGTTCAGTTTTTGTTGATTGCTTACTAATGAAATACAGTTTTATTATACCGACACTTAACGAAGAAAAACTTCTTCCAATTTTATTAGAACAAATTAAAATAAGTGGTGTTATTGAAAAATATAATTGCGAAATAGTTATTTCAGATGGGTGCAGCTTTGATAGTACAATAGAAATTGCAAAAAAATATACAGATAAAATTATTCAACACTCTGGTGCCAACAGACAAACAATAGCAGAAGGAAGAAATAATGGTGCAAGTATTGCATCAGGAAATATTCTGATTTTTATTGATGGTGATATAATTTTTGATAACTTAAATAAATTTATGAAAAAAGTAGAAAGTATATTTAATAGCAATGAGTACTTAGCAATGACGTGTTATATTAATATTCATCCAGATGAAAGAATATTTTCTGATAAGATATTTCTTAATTTTTACAATTGGTATTTCAGAATACTTAATAATATTGGTGTAGGAATGGGAAGAGGAGAGTGCCAAATAGTTCCAAAGGATTTGTTTGAAACTATTGGTGGTTATAACAATTCCCTTGTTGCTGGTGAGGATTTCGATCTGTTCAAACGAATTAGAAAAAAAGGAAAAATACTTTTTGATAAAAGTCTAATCATTTACGAATCCCCACGCCGATATAGAAAATATGGACATACAAAAATATTTTTCGCGTGGTTATTAAATGCTGTTTCAGTTATTATTAAAAATAAATCTACATCTAAAGAATGGGAGGAAGTACGCTAGCTTCTTTAGCAAAAACCACGATTAATCAAATTAAAATAAAAAACAGAAATCAAATATGAAAAAAGTAATATTACTATTAACAATCATTTCAACATCCATTCTATCAGCCCAAATTGGCTATGTTGAAGTAAGCAATCCAATCTATAATTATCTTGAAAGAATGCAATCGTTACATATTATTGAGGATTACAACTCATTTGAAATACCTAAAACACGGAAAGAAATCAGTAACCGTCTCCGAGAAATTTTAGGTAATAAGGATAGGCTAAATAGGATTGATGCAGAAACACTTTCTGATTTTTTAGTAGAATATGATTTTGATTTATCTTATTCAACAGAAAATTATTATTCTCTTTTTGAGGATACTACAAATACTCCTTTATTTAATCAAAAGGAAAAATTTCTTTACTACTACTCTGATTCATCTAAGTTTAATACTTTCATTAATTTTGTTGGAAGTGGCGAGTATCTTTATTCAAATAATAAAGTAAATTCAACCAACAGTAATGCTTCTCTTTTTACTTTTGGAGGTGAAATTAGGGGAACTATTTCTAATAATTTTGGCTTCTACGCAAGAGCTACAAATGGCTTGCAGTATGGTGATACAGAACTTGCTTCGTTCAAGAGTAATTTAAGATACAACTACAAATTTAAGTCTGATTATGATTCATCCAAATTCTTTGATGAAACAGTGGGGTATTTATCTGCTGAATTTGATTATATAAAATTCAAAATTGGTCGTGATAGAGTAAATATAGGATATGGGTTTTCTAAAATAATAATGGATAATTATTTTCCACCAATGGATTATTTATCAATGCAGTTTAATTATTCTATTTTAAATTACTCTTTTTTGCACGGGAAATTATTTGGGAAAACTTCAATAAATTACAACTCGATTAGTGGCGGACAAAGAGTGATAAATGATAAATATTTTGTTTACCACAGACTTGGACTTAACTTTTCAAAGCATTTACAAATAGGTATTGGTGAAACAATTATTTATGCAAATCGAAATATCGATTTGTCATATTTAAATCCGTTTAATTTCTATAAGAGTGCAGAACATGCAAACCAAGACCGCGATAATTCTATGTTGTTTGTTGATTTTAAAAATAATTCATTTAAGGGTCTTACCATTTTCGGAACAATAATGATTGATGATATCGATTTTTCAAAATTCGGAACAGATTGGTATGGCAATAAATTTGTTTATGATTTTGGAATTATTTACGAACCATTTCCAGAATCATTTCCTCTTACAATTGGAGTACAATATTTAAGAATTGACCCTTACGCTTATGCCCACAGATTTGAAGATAATAATTACACAAGCATGGATATTGGAGTTGGACCAAACATACAACCAAATAGCGGGGCACATTATTTTAATATCAAGTATAAACCACATTATAGAATTGAGTTAGAATTATCATATCAATTTATAAATCATGGTGCAAATGATGTGGACTCTACCGGTAATGTGATAGTTAATTATGGTGGAGATATATTAGTTGGGCATCGTTCATTCGATTCTGATGATGTTGTTTTTCTTGATGGAATTAAAGAAAGAACCGACCATTTTACTTTTACTGCAAAGTATGAACCATTCAAAAATTATCTATTTACTTTCAAAACGGATATTATAAAAATAACAAAAGAAAATAGAACTAAATTAAATCAAATTATTGCAAATTTAATATTATCAATTAGGATATAAATATGTCTATGAATTTTATCAAAAAATATCCTATAATAATCATGGCATTAGTAGTTGGAGTTATTATTGGAATTAAATTGCAAATATATTTAAATGAACGCTTCCCTGATAAAAATGAATCTAAAATAAATCAAATATTTGAGTTAACTACAGCATATTATTTCGAGGATGTTGACACAACAAAGTTGGTTGAATCTGCAATAAATGGAATGTTTGCACAGCTTGACCCACATACAACATACTTGCCAATAGAGGATGAAAAAATATCGGAAGAAACATTCCGTGGAGAATTTGACGGCATTGGAGTTGAGTTTCAAATTATAAAAGATACAATTACAGTTGTTTCACCTATCTCTGGTGGTCCAAGTCAAAAAGCTGGCATTCAGTCTGGAGATAAAATAGTAAAAATTGAAGGCGTAACGGCAATAGGGTTTTCAAATAAAGATGTTATTAAAAGCCTTAGAGGTGAACGTGGTTCGGAAGTTAATTTTACTATCTATCGCTCCGCAAACAATAGAGAATATGAGTATTCAATAATAAGGGATAAAATTCCAATATACGCAGTTGATGTTTCGCTGCTCTACAATGATGATATTGGCTATGTGAATTTATCACGATTTTCTGAAACTACCACAATTGAAGTATCAAGAGCTTTGGCAAAACTTAAACTTGATGGAATGAAAAAAATTATATTTGATTTAAGAAATAATCCTGGTGGATATTTAAATGAAGCTGTATCAATAACTGATCTATTTTTGGATGACAGCAAACTTATTGTCTATACAACTGGAAGGATTCCAGAGTTTGATACCGAGTATTTTGCTGATAATATTGATGGATATGAAAGCTATCCATTAATTATTTTGGTTAATAGAGGAAGTGCTTCTGCAAGTGAAATTGTAGCTGGTGCAGTACAGGATTGGGATAGGGGATTATTGGTTGGTGAAACTACTTTTGGTAAAGGACTTGTTCAAAGACCATTCTTGCTTTCTGATGGTTCTGCAGTAAGAATAACAGTTTCAAAATATTATACACCAGTTGGACGTGCAATTCAGCGTGATTATTCAAACGGAAAAAACGAATATTATTTAACAGTTTATTCAGAACCAGATTCAGTTAAAACTGATTCAACAAAATTAAAATTTGAAACTAAAGGTGGACGTATGGTGTTTGGCGGCGGTGGTATTACTCCAGATACATTAGTCCCTTATGTTAGCATCACAAATTATTCAGTAGAACTAACACGAAATAATATTTACTATCAATTTATTCGTCATTATTTAGATAATAATAAAGATAGATTAACAAGTAAGTATAACACATTAAAAGAGTTCAATACAAATTATAATTTGCTCAATAAAAAAAATGAGTTCATAAAATTTGCATCTGATAATAATGCAAAGTTCAATAAAGATGATTTCAAAACAGATGAGGAATATATTTTTAGAAGACTTAAAGCGTATGTTGCAAGGGAACTGTGGGGGAACGAGGGTTGGTATTCTGTGATGTTAGAAAACGACAAGCAATTCCAAACTGCCGTCCAGCTTTTTGAGAATGAGTTAAAAACTAACAAGGTAGATATAAAATGAATAACGAAGATAAAATAATTAAATATTTAAATCTAATTCCAAAAATAGATGAGTCAGTTTTTTTAGCTGCTGGCGTTAAAATTGTTGGCGATGTAAAAATAGGAGCAGACTCATCAATTTGGTACAACACCGTTGTACGTGGCGATGTAAATTATATTACAATAGGGAAGAGAACAAACGTTCAAGATTTATCGATGCTACATGTAACAGTAAAAACATTTCCATTAATTATTGGTGATGAAGTTACAATTGGGCATAGTGTTACGCTGCATGGTTGTGTTTTAAAAGATAGAACTTTTATTGGAATGGGAGCTACTATTCTTGACGGTGCAATTGTTAAATCTGACTCGATGGTTGCTGCTGGTGCAGTTGTAAAGCAAGGTTTTATTGTTCCATCGGGTAAACTTGTTGCTGGTGTTCCTGCCAAAGTTATAAGAGATTTAACAAAGGATGAAATTGAAAACATTAAAGCATCGGCAGAGAGGTATAAAAAATATACTGAGTTAACTGTGAAATCTTTAAAGTAAATATTCCTGCTATATCTAAATACCTGAATAATATTTTTGAAAGTGGTGAATTACAGAAAGGGGCAACTCTTTCTATTTTGGAAATAGTTCAGAATAAAGGTAAACGTGAGGTAGCACGAGATATCGAATTCTACAACCTTGATGCAATAATAGCAGTTGGTTACAGAGTAAATTCAAGCAGAGCAACTCAATTTAGAATATGGGCAAAGGCTTCTAACTAAGAGAAGCTAAACCAAAAGGGGAAAATATATCAATTACTAATCTCCTCAATCCTCCTATACCATTGCTTATATTCACAAGTAATAATTTATCATACATGTTATTTGCGGAGTTTGTTTAACGTAGTATTTTAAAAAGCACTTATGTATATTCAAGAATTAAATATTTCAAGATTAAAAGGAATCAGATGTTTTCATATTCCATAATTCAGAAATTATTTTTACCACTACTCTTATCCCTATTTTCAATATCAATTACTGCACAATCAGTGGGCTTTAAAGCGTTTTGTTCAGAGATAAAAAATTCTGATGCGTATTATTATGGTATGGCATCTTCAGAAGAAAACATGAGAATAGCCGAGAACAATGCACTTGGTCAGCTCCTTAATCAAATTGCAGTTCATGTTTCCTCTTCCTTCGAGCATAATATTAGTGAGACAGATAAAAAACTGAGTGAATCAGTATCAAAAATATTAAAGACATATTCAACAGCTTCGCTCAGGAATGTAGATTCAAAAAAAGACTTTTATAAAGGCAAATCATTTGTAATCCGATTTATAAAGAAATCGGTGGTCTCAAAGATATTTGAAAAAAGAAAAGAGTTGGCTTACGAGTTATTTCAAAATGCTATAGAGTTTGAAGGAAATTCCAATCATGGCGATGCCTTAAAGTATTATTACTATTCAGTGATTTTAATGAACTCTATTCCGGAACAGAATGTAGTCTTTAATA
The DNA here is from genome assembly GCA_021647785.1 of Melioribacteraceae bacterium. Taxonomy (GTDB): domain Bacteria; phylum Bacteroidota; class Ignavibacteria; order Ignavibacteriales; family Melioribacteraceae; genus 1-14-2-50-31-20. The sequence goes on along the minus strand of JAKIUC010000073.1, from coordinate 5,943 downwards.
AAACAAACCTAAAATCGGAAGTCCCTAAAAGGATAAACAGCATTTTACATAATATTAAATTTAGTTTAATTACAAGCAAAAAAGTTTCAGCCAAAGAGAGAGTTGTAACATATGCTATTAGTGTTAACGGTAAGCCAACCTCAAATCTTCAATTTAGTTTTTGGGAAGGAAATAATTTTATTGATGTTGAAGCTAAAGATGGAGCTGCAAATATTGATTTATTAGGTGGGAGCGTTAACTTTGATAAATTAGATGTAAGAATAGAATACGCTTACTATTCAAATCGTAGAGAGATAAAGGAAGTATCCGAGTTATGGGACTTGGTAGTAAGACCAAAGTTTGATAATGATTTTCAAATTAAAATAAAAAAGAAAGATATAGTTTCTGTTGATAAAAAAACTCGGCAATTTGATGTTGAAGATAAGACTTCCAAAACTTTGAATGAAGTTATTAAAAGTAGTCGATTCACACTTAACCTGAACAACAAAGCTTCTTGTGAAATTGTTGAAGAGATTGGCAAAGAAGCAATTACTTATCTTGAACTATTAGAGAGAGAAGATAAAAATAAATTAAAAGAGTTTCTCGTTGGAGATACGTACTTGATAAAGAAAAGTAATGATTTAATGAAGTACAATAGAGTAAAAATAATGGATGAGACTATTTATGCAAATCTGAACAAAACAGCATCTGGTTTTGAAATTAGAAAAGTAAAGGTGCTAAACAAATACAACTCATTAAATAAACAAACTACAGAGTATCTAATATTAGACTTTGATGAAAATGGAAAGATTTATGATGTTAACTTTGGTATTACGGAAAGTCTATACGATGAGTTTGTTGAAAGAGCAAAGTTTGGCAATGATTGGGGAAACAGAGAAATAATCATCAAGTTCATAGAAAAATATAGAACTGCTTATTTGGCGAGAGATATAGAGGTATTAGATAAAATATTTGCTGAAGATGCTCTAATCATTATTGGAAGAGTATTAAAAACAAATAAGAATAACGATGCTGTAAGTTATGTGAAACTTAATGAAGAGCAGCCCGATTTTGAACAAATTAAATATACTAAAACTGAATACTTGATAAAACAAAGACGAATATTTAAAAGTAGAGAAGATATATTTTTAGGCTTCTCAAAGTTTGGAATACATCGCAAGAATGATACAACTGGAATATATGGAGTTAGTCTTAGACAGGGGTATGAATCCACAGGATATAGTGATGAAGGCTATCTCTTTTTACTAATAGATTTCAACAGAGATAATCCGCAAATTTATGTCCGTTCATGGCAGCCGCAAGAGTGGGATGCAAAATCTCTACTTGGGTTATCTAACTTTAGGATAAATAAGTAAAAAGGTAATTTTACACATAATGGGAACTTCCATTTAGGAACTACCCACCAAGCATGGTGCAATCAAAGATAAATTAAATATATAATTTGATTAAAATTATGACAAAAAAAACAAAATTAACAATACGCAACAGTACAGCCGAGTTTTTAATCTTTACCTCGCAAGATGGCAAAAACAGTATTGAAGCAAGATACGAAGATGAAACCATTTGGCTTACTCAAAAACTAATGGGCGAACTATTTCAAGTTGGAACTAATACAATAAACTACCACTTAAAAGAAATTTTCAAAAATGATGAGGTAGATGAAAATTCAGTTGTTCGAAAATTTCGAATAACTGCTTCGGATGGTAAAAACTACAATACAAACTTCTATAATCTTGATGCAATTATTTCAGTTGGATACCGTGTAAACTCTTTACGTGCTACACAGTTTAGGCAATGGGCAACGCAAATAGCAAAAGAGAAAGCAGAAACAGAATTTGAAAAATACCGTATTGTGCAAGATAGTCTCTTCGAAAGTGATTTCGATAAAGAGATAAAAAAACTGTTAGATAATGGAGAACTATAAAAGACAAAAAATGAAAAAACAAATAACAATTATACTTATACTTTTAGCGTGTGCATTAACTGCCCTCCGAATGGAGACCTACGGACAAACCACATCAAAAATGTATGTTGTAAAAAACTCAGCTCAGTTTTTGGAGGGTGAGTTAATTAGCAAAGATATCCGTGACGCAAATGGAGAAGTCTGTGCTGGCGTTGTGGTGGTATCTGATCTGCAAGGTCTATCATTTCAATCATATAATGGAATTGTAAAAACCAACTCAAAGCCGGGCAGACATTTTATATTTGTATCCCCCACCGAAAGAGTGGTGGAAATATTTAAATCTGGTTATGAGCCGCTAAAAATTATCTTGAACGATTATGGTATTAAACTTAAAAGTGGTACAACATGGCAAATAAAAATTACTGGTGATAAGAAACTCGAGTTAATACCAATTACACTATTAGTTAACCAAAGTAATATTAAGGTCTATATTGATGACGAACTTAAACCCAACAGAACCACTTATCAATTACAGGAAGGGAAACATATTATACGTATCGAAAAAATTGGGTACCACACAAAGATTGATACAATTAATGTAAGTCTATCCAATACATATTTTAATTATAATTTGCTGCAACTTGATGAAGCAAGCATTATGATACGCTCAATTCCAATTGGGGCAAAAATTATTCTTGATGATGTTGATAGAGGCGAGACAGACAAATCACTTTGGACTATTGAAGGTGAGCACACTATTAAATTGATGAAAAGTGGTTATTCAGATTATGAAGAAAAAATTAACATAACCACAAACTCAAAAAGAGAATTCACATTTAAATTGGTTAAAAATAGTGGAACACTAAAACTTAACATTACTCCATTAGATGCTACAGTATTTATTAACCGTGAAGATTACTCAAACCAAAGTATAGTTGAACTTGTGCCTAATATGTACAGAATTAAAATAAGCAAACCAAACTATGAAACAATAAGTGAAAATATAAATATTGAGTTTGGCAAGGAGTTAATAAAAACATACAAACTTGTACCACAAACTGGCAGACTTAGGTTTTCTTCTTTCCCATTTAATGCTGAGGTTGAATTGCTTAAAGATGGAGAAACAATTGAGAAATGGAAAGGAAGTAAACTATTAAAAGACATTGAAGTTGGCAGCTACACCCTAAAGTGTGAGATGGATGACTACGAAACTAAAAGTGAAACAATAATAATTATACAAGGAGAAACAACAGTAAAAGAGATAAAATTAGATATAGATAAAAGTAGCTCTACTTGGTATTACTGGGTTGGTGGTGCATTGGTGGCTGGAGGAGCTGCTGCTGTTGCAATATTACTTGGTTCTCCAGAAACTACCACTGATAGCCCAATTGGTTCAACGCCACCGGGGAGACCATGAGTAATTAATAATTTATCAAGTTTGTAAAAGGATTTTTTGAATGAATAAAAGAAAGATAAAAATAGAAGTTAAAGGTGTTGAAGTTGCATTTATTAAAACAAATGAAAAAGACTTTATAAGTATAACAGATATTGCAAAATATAAAAACAGCGAAGCTCCTGCAGATATTATAAAAAATTGGTTAAGAAATAAGAATACAATTGAACTACTAGGTTTATGGGAGAAAATTAATAATCCTAAATTTAAACTGGTCGAATTCGACCAGTTTAGAAATGAAGCAGGTTATAACCATTTTGTTTTATCACCACAAAAATGGATTGCTTCAACAAATGCTATTGGTGTAAAATCTAAATCTGGCAGATACGGTGGAACATTTGCTCATATCGATATCGCTCTGGAATTTGCATCATGGGTTTCGGTTGAATTCAAGTTTTATCTAATTAAAGAATTCCAAAGGTTAAAGGAACAAGAGACTAAAGAGTTAGATTGGACAATAAAACGAAGCCTTACAAAAATAAATTATCGTATTCATACCGATGCAATTAAGGAAAATTTAATTCCCAAAAGCTTAAGTAAAAAACAAATAAATATTATTTATGCCTCAGAAGCCGATGTTCTAAATGTTTCTTTATTTGGGAAAACAGCCAAAGAGTGGAGAGATGAAAATCCGAACAAAAGTGGAAATATTAGAGATTATGCAAATGTAACTCAATTAGTTTGTTTAACCAATTTAGAAAACATTAATGCTTTACTTATTAAGGAAAAATTATCTCAAGCTAATAGACTAAAAAAACTAAATCAAATTGCAATTGAACAGATGAAGTTGCTAACTATTGACAATACAAAATTATTAAGAAAATAAAACGATTGGTTCTACACCTCAGGGGAGACCATGATGATGAATAAAGATATCTTAAAAAAGTTTTTGCCAATGTTTTTCTTTTTTGCAAGCTTCACTTTGGCACAAACAACATATTATGTAAATAACCAAATTGGTAGTGACTGGCGTAATGGACTTTCTCCTACTATACCAGTTCCAGACGATAGTATCACCGGACCAAAAGGGCGTATCAATAATGCAATAGATGTTGCAACAGATGGTGATATTGTGTCTGTAGCAAACACACAAATTACATACATTGAGAACTTAATTGAGATCAATAAGAGTATTAGCATTGACTCTGACGCATCTCCATTGGTAATTAATGGAGAGATAGTTTTTTCTGGTTATTCAAACATTAATGTAAGTTTACCTGATGGAAACATATCTATTGATTATTTAACAATCAATATGGATTCTTCAAATGTTTTCATATCCGATGGCAACATAACTGTTAATTCTACTCTCAATTTTGAAAATGGGATTATTCACACTAATAATAATAGAATAAATATTCCTCCTACTAACGGCTTTACCAGACCTAATCTTCAGGCAGGTCACATTGCTGGCGAAGTTGGTATTGCTATAACTCCAGATAATACTGGTGAATATTTACAATTCCCTGTTGGTTCATTAACAGAATACCGTCCGGTTAGTTTCGTATTCAGTACATTAATTACTTCAACAACTATTATTATTTCTCATGTTGACGAAAAGCCTGAAGGGACGAATGGTTTACCTTTTGACGGTAATGGTGTCTTAATTGAAGATATAGCTGATATGTATTGGAAAATAACATCTACAACAACTTTAAACTCATCAAATATCTTTTTTATCAGTTTAATGTGTAGTGGTTTTACCGGATATAGCTCGGTTGCAGATGTGCGAATAATAATGCGTAGTGCAGGGAGTCCATTAAATAGTTGGGCGCTACAAAGTGGAGGAAACGATAATTCTAGTATCACCAGTATCGCCGGTGACGAGGTGCCAATTATTAGGCATTCTCAATCGCAGTCAGGGCTGAATAGTACTGGAGCAATATTTTCTATTAATAAAGAAGTTGACATAGAACGCAATGCACTTATAGCCCTTTACAACAGTACAAACGGAGCAAATTGGACAAACAATACAAATTGGAACAGTGAAGAACCATTGAGTGAATGGTACGGCGTTACTGTTATTGATGAGAATATAACAGAAATAGGTCTTTCTGAAAATAATCTAACTGGAACTATACCATCCGAAATAGGAAACCTGACATCATTAACTCAACTGAGTCTTGGTGATAATCAATTAACTGGTACTATACCTTCTGAAATAGGAAACCTGACAAATTTACTTGGCTTGTATCTCCGTAAGAATCAACTAACTGGTTCTATACCACCTGAAATAGGAAATCTCACATCATTAACTCGGCTGTTGCTTTATTCAAACCAATTAACTGGGAGTATTCCCCCAGAAATTGAAAATCTTACTTCATTAGAGCAGTTATTCCTATATTCTAATCAACTAACTGGGAGTATCCCTACAGAAATAGGTACTATGATATCATTACGACAATTAGCATTGAGCAATAACCAATTAACAGGCGAAATACCTTCAGAAATTGGAAATCTTAAATCCGTTTGGAGTTTAAGTTTAGATGGTAATTTATTAACAGGTAATATTCCCTCAGCAATTTGGCAACTTACATCTCTGGAAAAATTGTATCTTTATAATAATCAACTAACAGGCGAAATACCT
>JAKIUC010000072.1 GCA_021647785.1 Melioribacteraceae bacterium | reverse complement strand
AACAACAAATAGTTGAACAACTTAAGATAAAACTGAGCTAAGAAAAATTATGAGGCTAATTCCTCTCATTCCCAATATCCATAGGGGATGAGAGGAGTTTATGCTTGCTTTTATAGCGGAACTTCCGCTTCAAGTATCTCCAATGCCTCATTTGCAATTGGACCAGTAATAAATATTCTTTTTTTCATAATTCTATTCCTTTCATTACTATGCTACTATTTTAACCTGTTGCCAGGCTCTTGTTAATATATCTTTCGATTGCTCGATTATTTTTTCTGGTGTCCACTCTTTGTAACAGCAAACCTCAAAACTTAAAATTGGTCTTGTTTCTTTCTTTCATTAACATCATTTATGCAAGTCATTTCAATTACATCAAAAAACGGATCATTCAATAGGGCATTGATTTTCCGGATATTGCCTTCTCCTTTTGCTAGTTCAGCCAAAGCATAAAAGAGACAAAACCAACACGGCAGTATGTTTGAATCGGCTCATGCATCTATTTTCTATTTCTATTTAACATTTTATCAATTTTTACTACATAGAAAATTTATTTTTTAATTCCAGATACTTTAAATAATTAACTTGTAAAGATAAGTTAAAAATAGTTATTTTCAAATTTATTAGAAAGTATAACTATTTGTTTTTTTAATATTTTCAATATAGCTTGTTATAATCGTCCAATTATTTAATTAGACTAAATAATATTAACATTATAATATCACTTTTTATTTGCATATTTGTTAAGACAAGTATGGTTTAGAATAATTGTTTAAAAATATTTCTAATAAAAGTAGAACTTTTTTATTAAGCAGAATAAAAAATATTTAGCACAATCATGATAATTCAACTTGGTGTATTAATTTTGGTAGGGTTATACATTTCAATCAAAAAACAGTTCTGTGCCTGTTACTGAAAACTTTAGAGTTTCGCAATGTGGTATTAAGCATGAACAATTGAAAAAACACAACCTTAAAATTTCCCCTATGGAACATAACGTTATGAAGCGAACATGCTAAAGCTTTAGCACACAAGAGGAAGTCTGTCATGTAAGCATCCTTACAGGAGAGACATGTGGCAAAATAAAAATGAATCTCGTAAAAAAAAATCAAATCTACTTTTGCTGAAAACTAATTTCATTCTATTTTCAGTAATTTAAGTGCTGCTTCTTCAACCATTTCATGTCCTCCTTCAAAAAGGACTAACGATACATTTTTAAAACTTCGCTCATATATTATTTTTCTGCTTCCAATCATTTTATTTGGATTAATAGGAAAAGTTCGCATACTTACTAAGTCTAAAATTTCTTTATCTGAAACAAACTGGCTACTATCTGCTCCATAATCACCGATAATTTTATTGTAAAATTTAATTGATTGAGATACAGGAACTGAACCTGTGTATCCATCATGAATGCCTGCATAAATTACCAAACGGCTATCTGCTCTATTTTCTTTGGGTGTTTCCATATAGAATGGTGATCTATTTCTTGCTTCATCAATATTAAGAATTGAATCACCATTACTAGTTGCCACAAATATATGTCCGGCATATTTATTTTTTCTTCCCAAAGATTGGAAGTACCATTCCTGTAAATCGGAGATGGGAACCCACGAGGAAAAAGAAGTTATGGAATGTTTTGAGGTCATATATGATAGAAGCGTAGCAAGTCCGCCACCGCTTTTACCAATTACATGTATGTTTTTCAGATCAACATTACCATGTTTAATAGCATAACCAATGGCTTCGTCAATATCACTTATTACATATTTACTGCCGAGAGCTTTGGGCGTATTGTTCACTCCTCTAAAATCGGGATGAATATAATTCCAATCCTTTTCAAGTATTTGCTTAGCCAATGGATCATGTTGGGTATAGTTATTGCTCCAGGTATGGAGACTAACAATAAGCGGCTGTGGTTCTTCACTTTTAGAAATATAAAAATATGCTTTTTGAATTTCACCATCCAACGGAGATTTTATATCCACTACCTGAAATGCTTCTGACCATTCTTCAACCTTTTTGTTCGCATTTAGAAAACGTGAAATTGATTCAGCAACAATTTTATTACCTTTAGAATTTAAGTGAATGCCATCATTAGTAAGTTTATAAAAATTTGGTTTCAGCGTACTATAAATATCTATAAAATTGCAATTATGTTTTAATGCAATTTCCATAAACTTAGGTAATATATTTTTAATGCGTTCATCTCCACCTTTGTATTCATTAGGAAGCATTGAATCTGCACCCAAAGGTGGTGGCGAAACTATATAAATATTAGGTGTTAAGCCCACAGTACTCGTCTGTTTTTTGATTAATAAAATTAGTTTTTCAAGATTTTGAGAGACTTCATTATTTCTATCGGCAAATACTTTTTTACAATCATTGGCTCCCAACAATATCACTATATCATCAATATTTCCAGTGTTAGATCTTTTTATCGCATCATCAAGATAAAAGGATATCTTTTTAAGAGTGTTCAGCTTTTCATCACCTTTGTTATCAAACCCAATTGTGTTATCCTGAATAGAATAATTCAGGATAAGGTTTTGTTTTCGTAATGGCTCTAATTGCTCAACCCAACCAAGTTCAACCGCTCCGTTTGCGTCACCAATAGCAACAACTATACGTTGAGCATTTGAAAGCGTTATTGCAAAAAATATACTAATTAATAATAATAAAATTTTCATATTTATAATTCCTTAAACAATAATATTCTTACTGATTTATGAACGAGAAGAAAATTGTATTTACAAGTTATGCTATTTATTAAAATATTAAATTTAATAACAATTCCAAAGAATATTTAAACAAAAACTAAAATTGCTATTTGTGTTGTTAAAATATTTTGGTATCTATAAAAATCACTGCAAGTTAATAAATGATTTGTTATTTGTTTTTGTATATTTGCCAGTAAATTTTGAAAAAATGTGTTTTAAATAGAATACGTAACCCATTAAAATTAGTACTTTATTTAAGATAAATTTTTCTACTTTTGATTTTTTGAAATATTAAAATAGAATTTAACTTAAATTAACTAATAGGATACTTGTATATTCAAGTAAGATATTATTATGAATAAAAGAATTGCCAGACATAAAGTTGTATATGAGACTATACGAAGCAATATAGAGGAAAATATTTATCAGGAAGGAAGTCTCTTGCCCAGCGAAAATGAAATGTGTTCGCTCTTTAATGTTACGAGACCAACTATTAGGCAGGCATTAAACCATATTGAAAACGATGGCTACATAAAGCGTTATCAGGGTAAAGGAAGTGTTGTTCAAAAAATTCATCATCGGTTAGGCATCTTATCGTTAAAGGGTGTAACTGAAGTATTAGGAACTCAAGGGAGTTTATCAACAAGAATTCTTAAAAAGCCAACAGTTGAACCTTGGCCTGATTGTTTTAAGTATGACTTAACTGAGAAAGAAAAATCTCATGGTTGTATAAGTATGGATAGATTACGTTTGGTTGATAATTCTCCTACCTTAATAGAAATTATTTATATAGTGAATATTGAGCTACCTCGGTTTTGTCAAAAAAAATATGAAAAACGTTCTCTATTTAGTACACTCAAAAAGGATTATAATATTGAAGTTAGGGAGGGTGAACAAAATATTAGGGCGGTCGGAGCAGATAAACATACTTCTAAACTTTTGCAAATAACTGAGGGGCAGCCCATTTTACACTTGGAGGGAATACTCCGTACAAGCAATTCAGATTTGCGAATATTTGTAGATACTTTTTGTTCTACCGAAAAGTATTATTTGTTTGGTTCGTTTTAGCAGTTGTATGTTTGGCTCTATTCTAAAAAGGGATAGTTTTCATTTCTAATTACAGTATTAATACCGTACCTACCTGTTCCGTGTCTTTTTGCGGAATGGCACTTTGTGTGGATTGTATATTCTCAATATTACCATAATACCGCTCCTCTGGAGCTTTTAGTACCATAGGTACGGTATTATGGTAAAAGTTTCATTGTTGATATAAAAACCGTTAGCTACACTATTCAACCGTTAAATTCTAGTTACTATATATGTATTAAATTATTTAATTAAATTTTGAAGTAATTAAGAATTAGAATAAAAGGAAAAAAGTTTGACATATAATAGGCTGGTTTTGTAAGTCATATTTATTAAAATATAACTGATTACTAATTCTACTAAACAGAACTTATGAATGGAAATAGATGGTCACTATAAATACTCAAAATACAATATATGGAATCTTGACTTTTTTTATGTTCTCATTAAATACAAATACTAATGCACAAAGTAATAATTCAAAATTATGGCAAATTAATAATGTTAAAAGCATTGGTGGATTTGAAATATCAAAATTAAGTATGCCTGAAGTTATTGAAACACGTGGGAGCAAAGCAGTACAATTTGATGGTTTGGATGATGGATTGTTGGTAGAATCAAATCTGCTTGAAGGGGTAAGTTCAGTTTTTACTCTTGAAGTTGTGTTCAGACCAGATGCATCTTATCCGAATAATATTGAGCAGCGTTTTTTACATATTCAAAACCCGAAGGATGGAGATAGACGAGTGTTAATAGAGCTAAGATTAGCCGAAAATAATTTATGGTATCTCGATACATTTATTAAATCGGAGAACTCTGATTTTACTTTGGTGGATGCAAAAAATCTTCATCCAGTTGGCGAATGGTACCATGCAGCACTTGTTTATGAAAATGGAACAGCGAAGCATTATGTAAATGGAATTGAAGAATTTTCCGGAGAGGTTGAATATCTTCCAATTATCGATGGTAAAACTTCAATTGGTACACGAATGAATAAAGTGAGTTGGTTTAAAGGTGGAATAAAAAAAATTAGAGTAACTCATAAAGCTTTAACACCAGCAGAGTTTATGACGATTGATTAAAATTTTGCAGATGCAGATGGAACATAGGATAATATTGTTCATGATACTTTGTAATATTGTAATCTACCGGACTTAAAAAGGTAAAAAGGCATTGATTATCAACAACCCTGAAACTCATAAAATCAAGTAATTTTATAGGAATTAAAATGATTAATTTTTTCAATAAATTAAAATTTCATCTCTGTTTAGTAATATTATTATGCTCGGTAAACTTGAACTATGCAACAGATAATCCTAAAAATGAGATTAATAAATATTTAGATAATCTTCCATTTGAAATGGGAGAGATAAGAGTACCAGAATTTCCCGATTATACTATTGATATTAGAAGTTACGGTGCGGTAGGAGATGGTTTCACACTTAATACCAAATCGATAAATAATGCTATTTTCGATTGTTCAAAAAGTGGAGGTGGAAAAGTAGTAATTCCGGAAGGTATCTGGTTTACCGGACCAGTTGCATTACAAAGCAATGTTAATCTTCACCTTGAGAAGGGGGCGGTGTTACTATTCAGCAGTGAATTTGAGGATTACCCAATAATTGAAACGAGTTGGGAAGGTAGCCCAATTGTTAGAGCTACGGCACCCTTATCTGGACGGAATCTTGAAAATATTGCTATTACAGGTGAAGGGATTATTGATGGTTCGGGGGATGACTGGCGACCTGTGTATAAATATAAAATGTCCGAATTGGAATGGAATGATTTAATTAAAAGAGGCGGTGTTATACGAGAAGGGGTAGAGACTGATGTTTGGTGGCCCTCGGATGCTGCTGCTGATGGCAAAGAACTTGTTAAAGCCCTTGATAATAAAGGGGATGCACTGTTGGAAGAATATGCAGCAGCACATAAATACTTAAGACCTGTACTTGTTAGCCTAATTGGGTGCAAAAGAGTTTTGCTGGATGGTCCAACATTTCAGAATTCACCCGCATGGAATATACATTTGCTGCTAAGTGAAGAGATTGTTATCCGAAACATATCTGTAAGAAATCCGTGGTACTCCTCAAATGGTGATGGGTTGGATTTGGAATCATGCAAGAATGTTCTCGTTTATAACTCCACATTTGATGTTGGTGACGATGCAATATGCATAAAATCTGGACGGAACGAATATGGGCGCAACAGAGGAGTTGCATCTGAAAATATTGCAATAGAAGGATGTATAGTTTACCACAGCCACGGTGCTTTCACTATTGGCAGCGAAATGTCAGGGAGTGTAAGAAATATTTCATTGAAGAATTCCGTATTCCTTGGCACTGATGTTGGTTTGCGTTTTAAGAGTACCAGGGGACGTGGTGGAGTTGTTGAAAATATTTTTATTGATGGCATATTAATGGAGAATATTATTGTTGATGCAATACGCTTTAATATGTTTTACGATAATAAAGCTCCGATGACCAGTGACGAAGCAGTAGATGTTGAAAATGAAATTATTCCTGAAGTAACTGAGGGAACCCCAAGTTTCAGAAAAATATTTATAAAAAACCTTATATGCAAAAAAGCTAACCGTGCAATTTTCCTGCAAGGTTTACCCGAAATGAACATCAAACAAATTGTGATGGAAAATATATCGATATCAGCAAAAATGGGATTTATCGGAATTGATATGGATAATATTACGATGAAGGATATGAAAATCATAACTGAAATTGGTCCGGCTATTTCATTATTAAATAGTAAAAATATTGAAATTAACAATGTGGCTTTTGAAAAAGGTGAGAATATATTCTTAGATATTGCTGGAAAAAAAACGAGTAATATTGTTTTAAAAAATTATGATTATAAAAATTTTAATAAATATATAAAAGTTAGGTCTGGTGTAAATAAAGAATCTATTATATACTAATGTTGCGTTAAGTATGTAATATCGTATTAAAAACCTTCAAGGTTAGCCAAGCACAGAATTCACTAAAGATTAAAGTTGGCTTAATATAACTAAAACTCAACTTCTCTGATAACCTTGAAGGTTGGTTTATTCGCGAATTTTTATATATTAGTCATTTTATGATTAACGCAACACTAAATTTAAATTATTATTATTTACTGGAAATCTTATGATGAAAAATTATTTTAATAACATTCGTACAAAGTTGTATTCTATCTTATTACTATTTTTAATTCTATTTTCAGTTCTCTTCATAGTTGGCTGTACACCAGAGGAGAGTAAGGATCGCTCTAAACCAAATATTGTTATTATTGTTGCTGATGATGCGGGGTGGAATGATGTTGGTTATCATGGTTCGGAAATTTCAACCCCGAATATTGATAAGCTCTGTGAAAGTGGAGTTGAATTAAATAGTTTTTATACCTATCCAACTTGTTCGCCAACGCGTGCTTCTCTTATTTCTGGTAGATATGCTAGTAGATATGGAATTGGGGGACCTATAGCAAGAGAGAGTAAGCAAGTACTGCCGGCAGATGTAATTACACTTCCCAAAATTCTGCAAAGCAATGGGTATGCTACTGCAATAACAGGAAAATGGCATTTAGGATTAAGCCAGGAAAGCGGTCCGCTGCAATATGGTTTTGATTACAGTTACGGTTTTCTGCATGGTCAGATAGATCAATACACACACAAATATAAAACGGGTGCTATTAGCTGGCACAGAAATGACAAGTTCATTAGCGAGGAAGGGCATGCAACTGATTTAATAACAAAAGAAGCAATCAAGTACATTACTCATATTCGTGATAAGGAGAAACCATTTTTTATCTATGTTCCTTATAGCGTTCCTCATTATCCGTTGCAGGAAGAGGATAAATGGATAGAACCATATAAAGGAAAAATTAAGGAAGAATCTCGTCAGGTATTTGCAGCATCCGTAACCCACATGGATTATGCTATTGGTCAGTTAGTGAAAACCCTTGAGGATGAAGGGCTTATCGAGAATACACTTATCATATTCTTTAGTGATAATGGGGGAGAGTTGCGTTGGTCGCCAACAGATGAATATGAAATGCGACATGGTCCTTATGCGAAGATGGGAGACAACACACCTCTAAGAGGGTCAAAAAAAACAGTGTATGAGGGCGGCATACGTGTACCGGCGTTTGTTAATTGGTCGCAAAAACTTGAACCACGTAAAACAGATGAAGTTGTTAATGTTACAGACATATACCCTACAATTGCTTCTTTGGCAGGCATTGATATTTCTACTGATTTAAATTTGGATGGTGAAAACATTTGGGATGTAATTTCAAATGGTGCAAAATTAGAAGAGAGAGGATTATACATCAAAACCAATAGACAGATAGCATACCGTAAAGGGAGATGGAAATTGGTACACAATGCCCCAACATTAGAGGATGCGAAAGATGAATTGTTTAATATCTACGATGACCCGAATGAAGAGAAAGATGTTATTAAGGAACACCCAGGAATATATAAATTATTTTTGAACGAAATTGAAACCCAATTAAAATTAGAAAATAATTTGAATAGTAGTATACACAACAAAATGACGTTGAATAATTGAATATTAGAAGACAATACATAACCTAAAAATTTATAATAAAATGGAGGTTGGTTATTAAAAAAGATATAACACGACGACGGTTTTTAACTAAGGCAGGCTTAACTATTGGTGCAGTTAGCCTAACTGGTTCATATAAAAACGAAGATATAGATTTGGAATCACATTCAAAAAAGTTACCCAAAAGCAGACTTGGACGCACTGGATGGATGGTTTCACGAATCGGATTTGGCGGCGGCTCTGCTTTTTTTAAAATGATACAAAAAGAAAAAGATGCTGAGAAGATTCTTAATTATGCTATTCAATTAGGTATCAACTATTTTGATACAGCAAGAGGATATGGTAAAAACCAGAAGAGTGAAGTTAGATTTGGTAAATACCTAACTCCCAACTACAGAGATAAAATATTTCTAATTTCTAAAACAGGTAGCCGTACTTATGATGGTGTTATGAATGATATCGAAGCATCATTAAAAAATCTAAAGACAGATTATCTTGACCTGTATCATATACATGCACTTAAGGATATGGACGATGTAGAAAAACTTTCAGCTATTGATGGTGGTTTTAAAGCATTTGTAAAACTAAAGAGTGAAGGAGTAATTAAAAATATTGGATTTTCATACCACGCTGATTGGAATGAAGGTATCAGAAAAGCTATTGAAGAATTTGATCCTGACGTGATTATGGCTGCTTTGAACGCATTAAAAGAGGGGAAAAGATTTGGGAACGGAAACGAGAAATACCTTCTGCCATTTGCACTAAAGCGAGATATCGGTATTGTTGCGATGAAAGTAACAGGACAAAACGCTTTAATAGGTAAGGTTAGTGGTAAAGATTTAGTTCACTATTCATTAAGTTTACCTGGCGTTGCAGTAGCAAATGTAGGTATAGATGGATTTGCCACGTTAGAATCTTGTGTAAATGTGGCTAAAGCACCATTACTTTCTGAAGAAGAAAGAAACAAGCTACAAATAAAACTATATGGTGACTCAAATAAAGAGAAACTGGGCTACTTGGAGCCTGGATATATAGATGGAACTCGTTTCGCTTAATTTATTGCAACTTGAAACAAGCATGACTTCCATATCAAAAATATGAAGACAAGGATAGAATTATTTAACTAAAGTCATCCAATTAAATTTATCTTCTTTTCTACCGTATTGAATATCGGTAAGTTCATTGTATAATTTTATTCCAAGTTCGCCAGCGTGTTCGCTGCTAAAAGTTAGTATTTTTTCATTATACTTTAGCTTACTTATTGAAGAAATAACTGCTGCGGTACCTGTTCCAAAAAGTTCAACTATATTTCCTTTATCGTAACTCTCACATATTTCATGAATTGAAATATCTCGTTCAGTTACATTGTAATTCCAATCTCTAAGAATTTCGAGAACTGACATTCTAGTTATACCAGGAAGTATAGTTCCGGATAATTTCGGTGTAGCAACTTCATCTTTAAATTGAACAAACATATTCATTGTTCCAACTTCTTCAATATATTTTTGCTCAAGTGCATCAAGGTAGAGTACTTGCGTATATCCTTCTTTTATTGCTTCTTTTTGTGCATAAAGTGAGGCAGCGTAATTGCCTGCAGTTTTGCACTCGCCAACACCACCGCGAACAGCTCTAACATATTTATCGGTTACAATTATTGGAACTGGTTTAAAACCTTCCGGATAGTAGGGACCAACAGGACTTAACAGAATTATAAATTTATAATTATCGCCGGGCTTCACACCTATAAAGGGATCAGTAGCAAATAAAAATGGTCTGATATATAACGAATGGTTTGGTTTATCTGGCACCCAATCTTTTTCAAGTTTTATTAATTCCATTAATCCATTCATTACAAAATCAATGTCAATTTTAGGAATACACATTCTCTCTGCAGATTTATTAAGCCGCTCAAAATTTTTCCTTGGGCGGAACAGAGATGTTTCACCATTGGTAAGTTTGTATGCCTTCATTCCTTCAAAGATAGACTGCCCATAATGGATTACCAAAGCTGCCGGACTTAAATTTAGTGCCGAGTGCTTTTTTATTACTGCATCCTGCCAGCCGCCTTCCGATGCAATGTAATCCATTTCAAGCAGATGTGTAGTAAATGTTCTTCCAAAAATTAGTTCATCAGGAATTTTAATTTTTCCTTCTGTGTCATTTAAATCAAAAATAATTTTACTCATTATTTTACCTTTATTATTAAATTTTCAAGAACAGATATCTCAAAAATTACAACTTAAATATGAATTTTTTAATATCAAAACATCTGGTTTATTTTTGTAAAATCCAAATTAGAGAGAGAAAATAATTTTTGTTAAAGGTAGTATAATAAACTCCTTTCACATTTTTTATTAGATTTGCATTATGATTTCAAAATTGATAGAAAAAATTGGTGAAAAGACAATTAACTTTTTTGCAGAAGTTGGAGAGATTAGTCAGCTATTTTTTTCAATTTTAAAATTCACTCCAAAACTTATTAAGAATAGAAAACTACTTCTATTTCAAATGGAGCATATTGGAGTTAACTCACTTCCTCTTGTAATAATTATTGCCATTTTTACCGGAGCTGTATCTGCATGGCAGGCTGCTTATCAGTTAAAGGGAATTGCACCAATATCATTTTTAGGAACAGCTACCAGTAGGGCAATCATTACAGAGTTAGGTCCAGTATTAACAGCTATTATAATTGCAGGACGTGTGGGAGCTTCTATTGCTGCGGAACTTGGCTCAATGAAAGTAACTGAGCAGATTGATGCACTTGAAACAATGGGAATTAGTCCGGTACGTTATCTTGCTATGCCGCGGTTTTATGCATCAATTTTTATGATGCCGATATTAATAATTTTTGCAAATGTGATAGCAGTGGGTGGAGCTTATTTTATTTCCAACTATTTTATGGATGTCTCATATACAGTATTTTTTGATTCGGTGAAAAGATATTTTTTGATAAGTGATTTTCTTTTTGGAATGGTAAAAGGTGTTGTCTTTGGTGGAATTACTTCTTTGCTTGGTTGTCATATTGGTTTTAGAACAGTTGGCGGGGCAGAAGGTGTGGGTCTCTCCACAATTCGTTCGTTTGTTCTTTCAGCAGCACTAATTTTAATTTTTGATTATATACTTTGGTCGTTAGTTTTTTGACATTATTTTTTATTTTTTTTACCTTAAACTTTAATATTTATAATAATTCTATAATTAGTTTTGAACAAAAGAATCTTTGACATATTATTAACTTTAATTTTACTGCCTTTGATATTGCCGCTTACCCTTCTTTTTGCAATAATTCTCTTTTCAATAGATTGGCAAAATCCATTTTTTTCACAAGAGCGAGGCATTACTCTCTCAAAATATAGGTTCCGAATAATTAAACTGCGTACTATTCGAGAAAAAGACAAAGGATGTAAAACGGAAAATAGTCAAAAGAGTATTTTCTTCAAATCACATCACAAAAAAAATATTTCAAACTTTGGAAGTTGGTTAAGGAGAACAGGGCTTGATGAACTACCTCAAATATTCAATGTACTAAAGGGCAATATGAGTTTTGTTGGTCCTCGCCCTTTCATGATTTCCGATTTAAAATTATTAAAGAAAAACAATTGGGAGTATTACAAGTTAAGGGATAGTTTTAATTCTAAACCCGGTATTACTGGGCTATGGCAAATATTTTGTAATAGGGATGAAGGTGCTAAAAATTTACTTGCTCTCGAAAAAATTTATGAAGATTTGAAATCATTTAAGTATGATATGAAAATTTTAGTTTACACTGTTCCTGTAGTTCTTGCTGCTAATAATGCCGATGCAGTATTCTTTACTAATCCATTCCCAATAGATAATTCTTATGAAACTGAAATTAATTTTGTGTTTGAAAAAAGCACTTCACGAAAAAGAATAGAAGATGAATATTCACTTCGTATTAATGGAGAGGGATGGTATGATACTAATGTTAGCAATAACGACCTACCAAAAAGTCCAGGTTTAAAACTTATTAAAATTAATCGGAATGTAAAAAGAGTAGTTTAATTTTACATTTTGTTCCTTTAGTGTGTCAACGATGTTCTGACGCATGAAAATTATATTTTCTATTCAACCACTACGTGGTGGTCATTTTCGCATAATAAATATTTTCTTCAAACATTTGACTGCTCTGCAGTCATTACAAATGGTTCTATTTAATCCACAAAATCATCTATCTATCAAAATATTATAATTATTTCTCTTGCTTTAATTTTATTAAGGCAATAAGTTTGATGTAGTTATTGAAATTAATTTAGTATTTAAACTTTGTTGAGAATGAAACTGAATAAGAAAGTTTATAGTTTAATACAATTAGTAGAGTTGAAGTTAAACAACCCTCCTTCACACTATCAAAAGATAAAAATCAATTTTATAAATGAATGTAGAATAATGGCAATTAATTCTTATTCTATTAAAATTAACTAATATTTTATTAAACAAATTAAAATTATGGAGAAATTATGTCAGAGTATGTAAAAAATCTAATGGATGATGTTAAGGCTAAAAATCCAAGTCAACCAGAATTTCACCAAGCAGTTGAAGAGGTTATTGAATCACTTGATGTAGTAATGGAGAGACATCCGGAGTATCGTGCGGCAAAAGTATTAGAAAGAATTATTGAACCTGAAAGAGTAATACTATTCAGAGTTCCTTGGATTGATGACGAAGGTGAAGTACAGGTTAATAGAGGTTTTAGAATTGAAATGAACTCTGCTATTGGACCTTATAAAGGGGGATTAAGATTTCACCCATCTGTAAATCTTGGTATATTAAAATTTTTAGCTTTCGAGCAAGTCTTTAAAAATAGTTTAACTACACTTCCAATGGGTGGTGGTAAAGGTGGTTCCGATTTTGATCCTAAAGGTAAAAGCGATGTTGAAGTAATGAGATTTACTCAGAGTTTTATGAGTGAACTTTTTAGACACATAGGACCAAACACAGATGTTCCAGCCGGTGATATTGGTGTTGGCGGAAGAGAAATTGGTTTTATGTTTGGACAGTACAAAAAATTGAAAAACGAATTTGCCGGAATCCTTACTGGCAAAGGCTTAAACTGGGGTGGCTCTCTTATTAGACCCGAAGCTACTGGTTATGGTACTGTTTACTTTGCAGCAGAGATGCTATCTACAAGAAATGATTCTTTAGAAGGGAAAGTATGTTTAGTTTCTGGTAGTGGTAATGTTGCTCAATATACAATTGAAAAAGTTCTTGAGCTTGGTGGAAAAGTGCTGACTGTTTCAGATTCATCTGGTTACATATACGATGAAGAGGGTATTGATACTGAAAAACTAGCATTTGTTATGGAATTAAAAAATGTTAAACGTGGAAGAATTAAAGAGTATGCAGATAAATATACAAATGCTGTTTTTACTCCAATTGATGCAACTGCTGACCACAATCCATTATGGAATCATAAAGCAGATTGTGCATTCCCAAGTGCTACCCAAAACGAAATAAATGGTAAAGATGCACAAAACCTATTGAATAATGGTGTGTTTGTTGTTAGTGAAGGTGCAAACATGCCAACCGTAATTGAAGGCGCTAATCTTTTTGTTGATAATAAAATTCTTTATGGTCCTGGTAAAGCTGCCAATGCTGGTGGTGTTGCTGTATCGGGATTAGAAATGGCTCAGAACAGTATGAGATATAGCTGGACTCGTGAAGAAGTTGATACAAGATTAAAAATGATTATGAAAGATATTCATACAACTTGTGTCTCCACAGCTGATAAATTCGGTGCACAAGGTAACTATGTATTGGGTGCTAACATTGGTGGTTTCATTAAGGTTGCAGATTCAATGTTAGATCAAGGAGTAGTTTAGAAAAATAGGCGAAGGCAAAAAGTACAGGCTTAGGTAAAGGCGAAGGCTAAGATAAAAGAAAAGGCGAAGGCTAAGGCTAAGGCTAAGTAAAGGCGAAGGAAAAGAAGAGAATAGTAAAAAGTTGTATTGGATGAGAATCTTGTATACACAACATCCCGCATAGCGGGATTGTTATATACCGATGGTTGCTGAACTTGTTGAAGTACAACTTTCAACTTTAAAAATCCGAAAACCTCTGTAAGAGTCTCACAGACATTTCATTGTCGGTATACTAAGCCTTCGCCTCAGCCTTTATCTTCAATTATTACTTAAGCATCCTGAAATAGGTTGATTCCAAAACACCCCAAATCATTACTACGTTTTTGATTAAGATTTAATTTAGCATTATCTTTCCATTTATAATTAGAACGTAATTTCACTTTTCAAAATACTTTATAATTAAAGATGCCCCTTAAATCATTAAAATTTGATAAAGAACTACTTCAGCAAAGCAAGGAAGAAAAATTTCAAGATTTTCATAATCTTATGTCGTACCGTATTCATGACATTATTCTTGTTTCAAGTATGTACGATTTTTACCTCTTTGAAGAAGATGGAAGACTTTACGAATTAATTAGGAAAGAATATCAGGGGCTTAATTTAAGTCATAGTCCAGAATTAGTGCATGTATCAAGTGGTGAAGAGGCAATTAAATTAGCCAAAAATGAAAATAGATTTAATCTTATAATTACTACTCTTAATGTTGAAGATATGACTGCAAGCCGACTGGCTAAAAGGATAAAATCTTTAAACCTTAATATTCCTGTTGCGTTGCTTGGGTATAACAATAGTGAAATTAGAGAATTAATTAAGAGCAAAGAAGCGGAAGCATTCGATAAAGTATTTATGTGGCTGGGCGATTTCAGAATTATTTTTGGAATTATAAAATATTTTGAAGATAAGATGAATGTTAAGCCGGACGTTAATCGTGTTGGTGTTCAAGTAATAATTTTAATTGAGGATAGTGTTCGGTTCTACTCATCTTATTTGCCTCTCATTTATTCGGAAGTTGTAAAGCAAGCTCAACGCCTTGTATCAGAGGGGATAAACCTTTCTCACAAATATTTAAAAATGCGTGCACGTCCAAAAATTCTTTTATGTTCTAACTATGAAGACGCATGGAAGTATTATAGGAAGTATGAAGATTATGTTCTCGGAATAATTTCTGATATAGATTTCAAAAAGAATGGTGTATTAAATAAAAGAGCCGGATTGCTATTTACAAAGCGGGTAAAAAAAATCCATCCCGATTTGCCAATTTTACTTCAATCAAATATAAAAGAGAATGAGAAATGTGCCGATGAATTAGGAGTTTCGTTCATATATAAAAACTCATCAACTATGTTTGATGAACTACGAAAATTTATGAACGAACAGTTCTCATTTGGAGATTTTGTTTTTAGACTGCCTAATGGAGATGAAGTAGCACGTGCTTCAAATTTAACAGAATTAGCAGAAAGACTTGCAGAAGCTCCGGAAGAGAGCATTGCATATCATACATCGCGAAACCATTTTTCAAGTTGGTTAAAATCGCGTACAGATTTTTGGTTGGCTTATAAGCTTCGTCCACGAAAACTTGATCAATATAATTCCATTGATGCACTACGAAAAGATATAATTGATGCTATTCAAAGCTATAATAGAGAGAGGCAGCAAGGAATTATTTCAGATTTTGATTATAAAACTTTTAACAAGTTAAGCTTCTTTGCAAGGATAGGCGGTGGTTCTATTGGTGGTAAAGCACGAGGGCTTGGTTTTTTCAGCAGTTTGTTAAGTAACTTTAATATTAATAGTAGAGTAACAGATGTTGAAATATTTGTACCCACAACTCTTGTGCTCGCTACAGATATTTTTGATCAGTTCATGGAAGATAATAATTTAACAAACTTTGCATTAAATTGTGAAAGTGATGAAGAGATTAGAAACGCTTTTATTGATGCACCAAAATTTCCGTATAAGGCAATTAAAAACTTAATCAGATTTTTAATTATTATAAACGAACCACTCGCAATACGTTCATCCAGTCTGCTGGAAGACTCGCAAGGGCAGCCCTTTGCTGGGGTTTACAATACTTTAATGTTGCCGAACAATCATGAGAATCCGGAGATACGCTTACAGAGATTGGTAAATGCAATTAAACAAGTTTACGCTTCAATCTATTATCAAAGAGCAAAACAATATATTAAAGTTACATCATATCATCTCGAAGAAGAGAAGATGGCTGTAATAATTCAAAAAATGGTTGGGGCTGTGCATAACGAGAAATTCTATCCTGAGTTTTCCGGTATGGCTAAGTCGTATAATTTTTATCCAGTTAAACCACTTAAATCGGATGATGGAAGTGTTTCGGTTGCGTTTGGACTTGGCAAAACAATTGTTGAGGGTGGAAGTTCAGTGAGCTTTAGCCCTAAACATCCTAAACATATATTACAGCATTCTGTTATTGAAGATGTTTTGGAGTACGGTCAGAAAAAATATTTTGCAATTGATATGAAGCAAAGAGATGGAGTTGTGTTAACTGAGGATGATGTAATTATTCAGCACGATGTACATGATGCAGATAAAGATGGCACTCTATCCCAAGTAGGCTCTACATATTCTGCACATAACAAT
Source organism: Melioribacteraceae bacterium (assembly GCA_021647785.1). Taxonomy (GTDB): domain Bacteria; phylum Bacteroidota; class Ignavibacteria; order Ignavibacteriales; family Melioribacteraceae; genus 1-14-2-50-31-20. The sequence continues at coordinate 607 of JAKIUC010000072.1, read as the reverse complement.
GCTATTTATGATGGAACTTCTCGTGATGGATTAAAGCTCTTTACACTCGCACCAATACTGAAGTACAAAACTTTTCCCCTCCCAGATATTCTGGATACTCTACTGAAGATGGGAAGCTGGGGAATGAGTTCGCCTGTTGAAATTGAGTTTGCTGTAAATCTTTCAACCTCTTATAAAAAACCAAAAGAGTTTGCAGTTGTGCAAATGCGTCCATTGGTAATAGAATCGGATGTTGAAGATCTTGATATTAATATGCATAAAAAGAATGAACTAATTTGCAGCTCTAATAATGTATTAGGTAATGGCATTAACAATAAAATTACAGATATTGTTTTTGTTGATATAAACAAGTTTGACCGTGCAAAGAGTAGGGATGCAGCAAAAGAGATTGCCTACTTTAACGGAAAACTAATTAAGAAAAATAGAAAATATTTACTTGTTGGGCTTGGGAGATGGGGAACGCTCGACCCATGGTTAGGCATTCCAATAAATTGGGAAGAGATATCAGGAGCTAAAGCAATTGTAGAGAGCAACTTTAAAGACTTTGATGTTGAACCATCGCAAGGCTCACATTTCTTCCAAAATTTAACTTCTTTTAAAGTTGGTT
>JAKIUC010000071.1 GCA_021647785.1 Melioribacteraceae bacterium | reverse complement strand
GCCAAGGTAAATAAGGGAAAACGCTATGCAGGTTATAGCTTTGAAGCCACATCCTCCGATACTAACTATCATGTATGGGTAAAATCACGTCCATGGAATGGATCTTGGAACTCTAGTGTAACAAAACACTATGTAAACTATAGTATTCCCGACTCAATAATAGCAAGAGGCGGACCAGCCTTTCCGTTCCAAGCAATGACTTACATTGCACAATCAAATGCAATAGCTTCAGGTGATACCACAACATTCCAGTGGTTTCTACTTTCTGATGCATCAACAGCAGAGCCAACTGTAATAAGCCTCCAACCAGGACCGCAGAATTACTTCTGGCGAACACGCTCTGGTATGGGCATTTTTGACTCGATAAAAATCACAAATGATTTAGACTGGCGACCAACAAATATGATGGTTGAAGTAGAAGCCGAGAGTGGTTCAATCACAGCTCCTTTCGTTATTGATTTCTATCAAAATGCATCTATGGATAGTGCAGTAGTAGCTCCAATAGGTAGTGGTACAGTAGCTCAATCAGATTTACTAAAAGGTAATAATGATATTAATGTAAAATTAACACAAGCACCGGATGATTACTATGTGTGGTTGTTAGTTGATTTACCATCGCCAACTTCAAACTCTTACTGGATAGGAAAAGATGATGAGCAAATAATGCCACCAAGTTGGGAAGGTAATACAACAACCAACTTAGAATGGCGAAGAGTTGAATATAGTGATGTACCAAAAGTATTCTCCTTTACACCAGGTGCATGGCATAATGGAGAAATAATCCGCATTAAGCAGCAGGAAGAAGGTACTACTATCGATAAAATATTAGTAACAAATAATATCGATTTTGTACCAGATACAGTTGTAAGTGTTGCAGGAAATGGAAATGAGTTATTACCAAAAACATTTGAGGTAGCTCAAAACTATCCTAATCCTTTTAATCCAAGTACAATAATTTCTTATGCATTACCAAAAGCAGGTGATGTAGAGATAATTATTTACAATATTATAGGACAAAAAGTAACTACCTTAGTTAAAGCACATCAATCTGCAGGAAATAAAAAAGTAGAATGGAATGCAAGTAACTTAAGTAGTGGAATTTATTTCTATAGTGTAAAATATGGAGATAAAGTTAAAAATAAGAAAATGCTACTGATAAAATAAAGAACACGCAGTGTTCGTTTATTTTATAACAGTCCCTTTGGGGATACTAATGAAATAGTTGGTGTGTGTATCAGTTAATGTGCCCGGCAGTAGTAATTTTACTGCTGGGTTCTTTAACGAAGTATTATTTTGAATAATCAAGTTTTATACTGAATTATGAAATAGTCCTCGACGACGGAATAGAGTAAAGAATAAATATTTTATTAACCGTACAAATAACTATTTATGAACAAAAATGGAGTTCAGAATGAAACAGAAATACTTAATTAGTCTATTTATTATTTTTATGATTGGACTCACTTTCAATATAAGTGCCCAAGTTACCGAATTTTTATTTGAAGCAGAAGATTACACTATTACTGATCCAGCCGATGTTGATACAACTTATGATGTAATAGACGTTGCCGAAGCCTCTGGCGGCAAAGCTCTTATAATATCGGCAAAGGTTACTAAGGGTAAAAGATATGCAGGTTATAGCTTTGAAGCTACTTCATCCGATACAAACTATCATGTTTGGGTAAAAACTCGTACATGGAACGGGTATTGGAATTCAGGTACAACTAAACACTATGTAAACTGGAGCATACCCGATTCAATACTTGCAAGAGGCGGACCTGCGTTTCCATTTCAAGCACAGACTTATATTGTCCACTCAAATGAAATTGCCTCAGGCGATTCCACAACTTTTAAGTGGTTTTTACTTGCAGATGCTGTATCAGGCGAGCCAACAGTGGTAGGTATTCAACCAGGACCACAGAATTTCTTCTGGCGTTCACGAGGCGGTATTGCCATTATTGATCAAATAAAAATTACAAACGATCTTGATTGGCGTCCCAATCTCTCTTTAGAAGTTGAAGCAGAAAGTGGTGCTATTCTTGAACCGCTTGTAGTTGAAGCGTATAGTGGAGCATCAATGGATAGTGTTGTATCAGCACCAGCAGGTAGTGGAACAATTGGTCAAATGGAATTGACAAGAGGAAATGATGATATAAATGTAACCCTAACACAGGCTGCAGGTGATTATTATGTATGGCTTCTCGTTGACTTACCATCAGAATCATCTAACTCCTACTGGATAGGAAAAGGTGTTGAACAAATATTGCCTCCAAGCTGGGAAGGTGCTGTAACTAATGGCTTAGAATGGCAGCGAGTTGAAGATGGTGGTTCAGCGAAAGTATTTTCATTTACACCGGGTTCATGGCATGGTGGTGAAATTTTACGTGTTAAGCAGCAGGAAGAAGGTACTAAGATTGATAAAATTTTAGTTACAAATAATATCAATTTTAATCCTATTACAAGTGTAGATGAAATAAGTGAATTACTACCGAAATCATTTACAGTATCACAAAATTATCCTAATCCATTCAATCCAAGTACTACAATTACTTATGCTTTACCAAAAGCTGGTGATGTAGAGGTAAGTGTGTATAGTATAATAGGAGAAAAAATAGCAACATTGGTTAATGAAAATCAATCTGCTGGCATACAAACTGTAACCTGGAATGCTACTAATTTAAGTAGTGGAATTTATTTCTATAGTGTAAGATTTGGAGATAAAATAACAAACATGAAGATGCTGTTGCTAAAATAAAGAACACGTAGTGTTCGTTTATTTTAGGACAGTCCCGCCTTCTCGGGTCTGCTACTCAAGTAATAATCCTCCTCCGAAGGGGGTCTTACAGATCTTTTGTGAATATTGATGAAATAGTTGGTGAATCTATACACAACATCCCGCATAGCGGGATTGTTATATACCGATGGTTGCTGAACTTGTTGAAGTACAATATCTACTTTTGAATTTCCGAAAACCTCTGTAAGAGTCTCACAGACATTTCATTGTCGGTATATTTTGCTAGTCATATCCGGCAGTACAATGGCTGCCGGATCTTTTAAAGGAAATTTTTTATGAGTGAATCAAGATTTATCGTTTTACTTTGTTTTGTAATATTATTAAATACTGTAAATGGAGAGACATATTTCATCAACAAAAAAACTGGTAATGATTCTAACAGCGGGTTATCACCAACTGAAGCATGGGAAAATATTGAAAAGGTAAATGGATTTACTTTTAGCCCGGGCGATTCAGTTTTGTTTAGCCGAGGTTCAACTTGGCACTCAACGTTTTGTATAAATTCCAGTGGAACAGAAGGTAACCCAATCTATTATGGAGCTTATGGCGAGGGAAGAAAACCAACATTTGATATGCTTTTTTATCCAGGTAGGGCAGGGTTTTTTGCTAAGGAACAAAAATATGGAATTATTGAAAATATAGTTTTCAAAAATTCAAATGGGGATCCCCCAAACCATGCAGATGGTATTCACTTTACGAATTCCCACAATTTTATAATTAGAAACATAGAAGTATATGGAGCAGGTAATGTATCACTAACTATAAGGGACGGGAGTTCAAACTTTTTGGTAGATAGTGTAATAGTTATGAATGGTCAAAATAATGGTATTTATGGTCGTGGAAATGATATTATTCATGCTAATAACTTGACGATAGAAAATAGTTATGTATCTAATATTCGTTGGAATGATAATTTTGTTATACATCAGGGGGATAATCAGGAACACTTGTTAGGTGAAAATTTTATATTTAGAAATAATTATGCTGAGAAATCTTTATCAGAAGAAGGATTTGATATTACAGCAGGAACAAAGATACTTCTCGATAATAATATTACTATTGCAAATAAAAATGGTGCTATTAATATAGCTCACTCTGCAAGAAATGTAACAATAACAAACCACATAAGCTATGCTGATAAAAATGTTGGTGGTTCTGGCAGGATGATTCTAAGTGGTTTGGGTGATATAACTTTGAAGGGCAACCTTATTTTTGGACATCAATCACCAATGCTGCTTGTGATGACAAGTAATATTAATATATCGCATAATACTTTTGTGTGGGAGGATCAGTATAGCGATGGTATTATGGTTAATGGTGGTGCAGATTCAGTTGTTTTTAAGAATAATATACTTTCGACAGCAGATGAATATTATGGCAGATTGGCAATAAATGGGCAGCTTGATTTTAAATCAGATAATTTTCATTTTGATTACAATATCTACTTTGGCAAGTGGGAGGATTTTATTTATGGGAGTAGTTTTTATACTCTCGCTACTTGGCAGAATGCGTTTAACCAAGAGAGTAATAGTGTAGTAAGAAACCCATATTTTGTTGATAAATATTTGGGCAATTTTACTTTATCCGATTCATCCTGGGCAATAGATAATGCGGATAGCTCCAGCAGATTTGGCGAAGTTGATATGTTAGGAACACCTATCCCTTATGGCAATGGGGCAGATATCGGTGCGTTTGAATTTAAACCAGGTGTGGTTTATACACCGCCGGCAACACCCCCCGCACCGGATAACCTTACTATTGAAATGCTGGAAGATGGTAAAGTAAAACTAACCTGGAATGATAATTCAGATAATGAATTCGGATTTCATATATGGCGTACCGCAGATGTTACAAACCCTGAACAATTTATTGAATTTATTGATGCAGAGGGATTTATACATTTAGATTTCACAGAAGCTAACGCAATAGAATATATAGATTCCACCGCTACAATTGCAACTGTAGAATATAGATATAGAATAAAAGCAATAAATAATAGAGGCAATTCAGCATATACAAATATTGTTGAATTTATTGCAACCGATATTGAAGAAAATTTATCTGAAAGTATTGTAACTGAATTTGTTTTGTTAGCAAATTATCCAAATCCGTTCAACCCTTCAACCACAATCGAATATCAGACACCAACGAATGCGAATGTTAAGATAACGATTTACAATGTAGTTGGTGAATTAGTAAAAACAATATTTGAAGGAAATGTGTCAGCTGGTAGCCATAGTGTAAACTGGAATGCAGAAGATAGAAGTGGTAATTCAGTTACAAGCGGTGTTTATTTTTATAGGATTAGTGCTTCTGCCAGAGGCATCCATTCGGAGACAGGTTCTGCACAGAGTTTTATTAATACAAAAAAAATGCTGCTATTGAAATAAAGTCCCACGCTTTTTGTGGGATATTTATTTCAAGACAGTCCCGCCTTTCGCGCTTTTTGCGTCCCGCGTTTTTTGCGGGATCGCGGGGCTGCTGCTCAAACAGTGTTAAGTTAAGTATATTGTGTCGGACAACTTACCCCTCACCCCAACCCTCTCCCAAAGGGAGAGGGGGTAAAAGCCCCTCTTTTTTTAAGAGAGGGGTTGTCCGAAGGACTCCTTTGGAGGGGTGAGTTCCTTTATTAAACGTCAAAACACAATTAACACAACAGTAATAATTCCACTTCTCTTTATGTGGGGCTGCTACTCAAATAGTAGCTCACTTAGTGTTGTTGGCTAAATAGTATCAGATGATATTAACATAAAATAAATTGTTTATCAAAACAATTACAACGCCCTACAGTAGTAAAACTGTCGGGTATATTCAGGAGAAAAGTTATGAACAAACTTGGTTTTGTAGTACTATTTTATTTTGCGTTATTTTTTAATGTTATAAATGCGGAAACATATTACATAAATAAAAATAGCGGTAACGATTCAAACAGCGGGCTTACACCAGAGCAAGCATGGGAAAATATTGAAAAGGTAAATGGATTTACTTTTAGCCCGGGTGATTCAGTTTTGTTTAGCCGAGGTTCAACTTGGCACTCAACGTTTTGGATAAATTCCAGTGGAACAGAAGGTAACCCAATCTATTACGGTGCTTATGGCGAAGGAAGAAAACCAACATTTGATATGCAATTTAAACCGAAAGAAACAATGCTGGTTTCCAATAATGCGAGTTATGGAATTCTTGAGAATATGGTTTTCAAAAATTCAAATGGAAACCCTCCAAACCATGCAAATGGTGTCTTTTTTAAAAACTCACATCACTGGTATGTAAATAAAATTGAAATTTATAGATCAGGAAATGTTTCACTATCTATGAACGCTGGCAGCACAAATTTTTTTGTGGATAGCACAATAGTAATGTGGGGTACAAATAATGGTATCCAAAGTAATGGCTGGACTCCCGCTAGCAGCAATATAAGGGTAGAAAATTGTTATGTATCGCATATTTTTGCAAATGACTGTTATGTTATTCATAAAGGTTATGATAGCAATGGTGATTTAGTTGAGCAAGACAGCAATTTCACATTTAGAAATAATTATGCCGAATATGGTGCCGAGGAAGGATTTGATATTACCTCTGGAACAAATCTTGTTTATGACCATAACATAACTAAGTCGAATAAAAATGGCTCAATGAATGTTGGACATTCTGTCAGGGATGTAACAATAACAAATCATATTGCATACGCTGGAGAGGGTGGTTCCAGCAGGATGATTATAGGCGGTGAAGGTGATGTAACTTTTAAGGGTAACCTTGTGTTTGGAATTCATCCAACACCAATGATGACTATAAATACAAGTAATGTTGAAATAACGCATAATACCTTTGTTTGGGAGGGACAATATAGTGACGGCATAATGATTCAATGGGATACTGATTCACTTACTTTTAAGAATAATATACTTGCAACCTCAGATGAATTTTACGGCAGGATAACAGTTACTGACAATGTAAAACTTGAACCAACAAGATATAAATTTGATTACAATATGTATTTTGGTAAATGGCCGGACTTTGTACATGGGGGAAACTTTTATAGCCTTGCTACTTGGAGGAATACATTTAAGCAGGATAGTAATAGTGTAGTAAGAAATCCATATTTTCTTGACCCAGCCTCTGGTGATTTTACTTTATCCGATTCATCTTGGGGAATAGATAATGCAGATAGTTCGGATAGATATGGTGAAGTTGATATGTTAGGAACTCCAATTCCTTATGGTAACGGAGCAGATATTGGTGCATTTGAATTTAAACCGGGAGTCGCCTTTGTACCTCCAGCAACTCCCGATGCACCAGATAATCTTACGCTTGAATTAATTGCAGGAACCAAAGTAAAACTAAGATGGAATGATAATTCAGACAACGAATACGGCTTTCATATAATGCGAGCAGTTAATGGAGGAGAATTTGACCATTTGGATTTTGCTGAAGTTAATATTGCAGAGTATATAGATTCAACAGTAACAAATTCTATTATCACATATAGTTATAGAGTTAAGGCAATAAATAATAAGGGAAATTCAGCTAATACAGATGTTGTGGACTATGTTACAAGTGTTGAGGAAGGTTTACAAGAAAGTACTATAAGTGAGTTTGCTTTAATCGGGAATTATCCAAATCCCTTTAACCCTGCTACCACAATTAAATATCAGACACCAAAGAACGTTAATGTTAAAATATCAATTTATAATACAGTTGGTGAATTAGTAAAAATATTGTTTGAAGGTAATGTATCAGCAGGAAGCCATAGTGTAACTTGGAATGGAAAAGATAGAAGTGGTAATTCAGTAACAAGCGGTGTTTATTTTTATAGAATAAATGCGTCTGCTATGGGTATCCATTCACAAACAAACTCAGCATCCAGTTTTATGCAAACTAAAAAAATGCTGCTGCTAAAATAAAGTCCCCGTAGGGGATATTTATTTTTGAACAGTCCCGCATCTTTTCGCGGGGCTGCTGCTAAAATAAAGTCCCGCCCTGTCCCGCTCCTTTTGCTGGATTGCGGGATATTTATTTCAAGACAGTCCCGTGCCATTTACGGGGCTGCTGCTCAAATAGTAATCCCGCTTTCTCTATATGCATGGCTATAAGTACGATAAAAATAACACATGGGGGTGAGTTTAATATATTTTCGGCAGTGATAAAACTGTCTAACTATTTCAAGGAGACAACAAATATGAAAAATTTTATACTTCTAATCGGATTTATTCTTTTTCTATTTTTTCAATCAAGGAGCAACATTATAGCACAAGAATTTGGTGTTACTATGGATGCAGGTAGGTTTATGTGGAGGATTGAACCCAAAAACCAAACCAAAGCTTGGACAGCACCTACTACCAACGCTATTTATCCTGGAGATTATAGGGAGGACCCTGGCTACTTGAATAATATGCACGGTGTTCATAATGCTTTTTTAACCGATGACGATAATGAGCATCCATGGATGCCTTTTGTTAGCGGAGTAGCAAATGGTACTTTCGGAGGTGCTGATACAGTTAATGGACAGATAAAATATATGCGCTATGCTTATCCTGTAATTACTGTAGATGGAGTTGATGCGGGGCGTTATCAAGACCCATCCTTTATAGTTGATCCTGCTCTCGATTGTGAAATGAAAGGAACAAACAGAGCAAGGTCATTGCTTGGATTAACCATGTACACAACAACCTATACATGGAGTCATCCTGAATATCAAGATATTGTAATTAACCATCAGCAAATAATAAATGAAGGATATTGGTATCAGTGGTTTGATCCGGTGCAGGAAGATACACTTTCGCCCAATCACTATAAAGCAATATGGATTAAAATGCAGAGAAGGTATGTCCCTGGATATCATTCAGAAGCATTTCCGGGTGGGGTACAGGAGACTAATTGGAACTTTTGGGGCAATGGAGTTACAGATGGGATTACAGATACATCAGAAATTTTAATGTACCAATGGAATCCGGATAATAAAGAAACACCATTGGAGGATGAAGGGGAATGGCACGAGGAAGATCAAAGTTTTTATTTCCCCTATTATTTTGGGAATGGATTACTTTCTGCCGAAGGACGTTTGATGGATAATGAAAAAATAACTACTCCATTACATTGGTGGGGCATTGAGACCTACCCACACTCATTAAGTAGTAACGATTTAGTATCATTCAAGGCGTTTCTACAAGCAAGATATAAATATGGTGTAGAGCCCGGACTGTTTCAACCTGAAGGCGGCTTTGGAAATCCGCATTATAGAAATCCTGATGGAGATACAGAAAAAACATTTTTAGCTAATGGCTATTATGATGCAAAGATGCATTATTATTTTGGACCATTCGAAAGTGAAGTTGGTGATACAATTAATATTTGGATGGCACATGTTGCTGGTGGAATAGAAGCAAATTATGCAGATACTTTAGGGGCAATATGGGGTTCGAAGCGTGATACTAATGCTTATGCAGCAGGCTGGTCTGATGAGGATATTGCTTGGAAAAATAATATACTTCGTACAGCCGGTGTAAACGATATGGTAGGAAATTATCAAAAAGCAAGAGAGATATTTGCAAATGATATGAAAATACCAAAAATGAATCTTGTACCTCCAGCTTGGATAAATATCACATCCGAATCAGAATCAGTTAATATTGAATGGGCATCAGTTAGCGGAGCTGTATCATACAATATTTATCGCGGCGAAGGTAATTTTAATAGACTACTTTATGATAGTTTAGGTAGTGTTGGCAGTTCTGAAACAAGTTATAATGATGCAAGTATAGTTAGTAATTCTATTTACTATTATTATGTTACAGCAGTTGATGGAGATGGAGTTGAAAGTAGCCATTATGTTGTACGACCAAATAAAGGAATATCAACATACTCTAAAGGTACTGTTATTATTGAAGTTGATCTTACACAAGGTACTGCTGGCAGTGGCGAAGTAACAGGAGGTACTTGGAATAATGGTTGGGAAGTAACAGATAGTTCAGACCAAAGAATTGTATATGATTGCGGATACAATATTGTAAATGGATATATAGAAGCTACTTTCACTATAGATCAAGACCCTTTTGCTGGTGGTCAGAAATCAAATTATTTTGGAGCTTACGAGAGTAGCTCTTTATCCCAAGAGAGTTATGGTGATAAAGTTTATCTCCGCTCTGGCAATGAAGCTTATGACTTTTCAAGAATTAAAGCTTTTTATCAACCAATTTTAGTTCAAAATGCTGGAGAAGTTTGGGAAAAGAATATAGGTAGCACTGACGATTGGGTGGTTGATGATTCAACTTTACACACTACTCGTATAGAATGGCGAGATGGAACAATTACTTATTCAGGTACTGGTGGAACTGTATCAAAATTTTATGCAGATTTTGATTCGCTCAGATATGTATTTATTGGTGCAGGTAAAACCTATGGTTACGGTATTGTTGGGCAAAAATTTAAGTCAATAAAAATTGTTGATTTTGGACCAACAACATCAATTGAGAACAGAGGTAAATCAATAATTCCTCATAAGTTTGATGTTAGTCAAAACTATCCAAATCCTTTTAACCCAAGTACAACAATTACATACGCATTGCCAAAAGCTGGTAATGTAGAAGTAAGTGTATATAATATTATTGGACAAAAAGTAGCAACATTAGTAAAAGGTCATCAATCAGCTGGTATAAAAAAAGCAATTTGGGATGCCGGTAATTTAAGCAGCGGAATTTATTTCTATAGTGTTAAATATGGAGATAAAGTTACTAACATGAAGATGCTACTACTTAAATAAAGAACACGTAGTGTTCGTTTATTTTAGGACAGTCCCTTCGGGGATATTAATTAAATAGAGTCAATCGATTTTATTAATCTTAACTGGCAGTTTTATAACTGCCGGATTTTTTTTAGGAACTTTTTTTATTAAATCGAGATTATATTATTGCAAGTTAAACCCTTCCCGTAGTTGCGAGACAGGCTGTTTTTCTTGTAAAGATATTGAAATAAAAAAGCAGTCGGAGGACAAAATGAAGATCAAATTATTCGATGCAGTTTTAATTTTACCTTTAATTATTTTTTTATTGTTAAATAATACTAATTTGGCTCAAAGGTATAAAACAGATACTTATGAGTTCAGAGATAACCTTAGAATTAATGTAAAAACAAACATTGCGGAGGTAATGTATAGTACAGAAAAAACAGTGTACAAGGGAAAACCGGAAAAAGTTGCAAGACAATTTCTAAATGAAAATAAAACTATTTTTGGTATTGATAATATTTCAAATCTTAAACTTGTTGAAATAATTGAAAATCCCGGAGGTAAGCATATTGGGTTTATTCAAACCTATAAAGATATTCCCATTTTAGGTTCTGAAACTGTTGTAAGTATAAATAACAAATATCAGATTGAGACAATTACAAATGGTTGTTTACCAAACAATACTTTAAAAAGCACTTCTCCTAGTATTACAAAAGAGAACGCTATAAAAAATGCTAAGCTAAAAATTAAATTAAATGATAAAACATTAGTATCAAAAGCACAAGGTAAACTTTATTTTTTTGTCGATTCACTCTATAAGATGCATTTGGTTTGGAAAGTAAACATGACAGCAAGTGAACCAAGTGGTTCCTGGCAGATACTTGTTGATGCACATACAGGTGAAATATTAGATAGCAAAGATGTTCGATTGTTCTCAACCGGGCAGGGAAAAGTCTTTAGACCTGATCCAATTACTGCTTTACAAGACATTTCTCTTGCTGATCAGAATGATGCTGATTATTCTGCGATACAAGATGCATACGTTACTTTATCTCTTCCTTACTTAAATCCACCGATTGATGGTTTGTACCGTTTACAAGGTACTTATGCAAGGTCTGAAGATATTATGTATCCAATAGCCACAGTTACAAGTTCGACATCTTCCTTTTTGTATAATAGGAGTCAAACAGGCTTTGAAGAAACCAATGCATATTATTTTCTCACTACTTTAAGAGAATTTGTTGGCTCACTCGGTTTTTCACCTAAATGGAACGGATATGATTATATCCGCTTTGATGCACATGGTTCTACAGCTAATAATTCTTCGTATGACACTTATTTACAATACATTAATTTTGGTTCAGGCAGTAGTATTGATGATGCCGAAGATCAAGATGTTATTATACATGAATATGCACATGCATTACATGATGCTTTAATGATTGGTACTGGTATTTTAGGTGATGAATTACTTATAAGTGAAGGTTCAGCAGATTATATGGCTGTAAGTTACAGAAGAACTTTATCATCTTTTCAACCTAATAAAGTTTTTCCTTGGGATGGAAACGGTGAGCATTGGTCTGGAAGATCTTTGGGGACTTCTTATACATATCCCGACAGTTGGTTTGCGGATGACTATTATGGTTTATGGGCATCTACTTTAATGGACATAGAAAACTTTGGTGATATGGGAAGGAATGTTACAACAAAACTTTTACTTAAATCATTCAGTTATGCAAACAATTCTACAATTGTACCGGACCATATATACTATATAATGTTGGCAGATCTTTATCTTTATGGTGAAGCACATTTGAGTTCCTTAGGGAAAGGTTTTGAGAACAGAGGGTTTTTTAATGCACGCCCTTTTGATCCATCACACCCAAGCAACTATCTTAACGGCAACATTACATCAAGTACTTCCTGGAGTGGAATTAAGTGGGTTAATGGCAATACTTATATTAAGTCTGGTGTAACAGTAATAAGTCATGGTTTTTTATTTATTGGCGATTTTAATAAAATAATTATTGAAAATGGAGCAGCACTTTATATTCAGGGTTCTTTAACAAAATATACAGGAGCCGATATTTTTGTTAAACCCGGAGGTACACTTGGTTTTTCAAAGATTTCAGTTGAACCGGAATTAACTAATTCTAATCTTCCGACCGAATATAAACTATTAGGAAATTATCCGAATCCATTTAACCCCTCAACAACAATAAAGTATTCACTTCCAAAAGAATCATCAGTAGAATTAATAATTTATGACATTAGGGGAAAAGAAATAAAAACTTTTTCTATTAGCTCTCAATCTGCTGGTAAAAATGAAATATATTGGGATGGAACAAATGATAACGGAGCTAGAGTAACAAGTGGAGTTTACATTTATAAGATAAAATTGGAAGCATTGAGTGGTATTCAGATATTTAAAAGTTCTTCAAAACTGGTTTTAGTTAAATAGAGGTGTTATTATGGGGAAAAACAAACTACAATATTCAACCCTTTTGTTCTTTTTTCTGATGATTGGACTAACATTTACACTAAATGCTCAAGATACATTTACACTTGAAGCAGAGGATTTTACAATTGTTGATCCTGCAGATGTTGACTCATCATACATTGTTTTTGATGATGAATTTGCTTCTAACGGGAAATATCTTAGAATACTTGCAAGTACTACTAAAGTTCCGGTATATGCAGGTTATGAATTTACTGCTACAAGTTCTACAGATACTGTTTATTATTGTTGGGTAAAAACCAGACCATGGAATAATCTTTGGAATTCAAATGTTAATAAGGTGTATATTAATTGGAGTGTGCCGCAATCAATAATTGATAATGGCGGCGGGGCATTCCCATTTCAAGGAATGACTTATAATGCTATGTTTAGCCAAATTGCTGCCGGTGATACTTTAGAGTGGAGATGGTATATGATAACCGATGCAGCTACAGCTGAACCTGTTGAATTACACTTACAGCCGGGCACTCAGAATTTCTTTTGGCGTTTTCGAGCAGGTGTAGCAGTTTATGATCAAATAAAAATTACTAATGACTTAAACTGGCGTCCTGATATTACTTTTGAAATGGAAGCAGAATATGGTTCTCTTACAAGTCCATTTATAACAGAGTATTATTCCGGCGCTTCAACCGATAGTGTTGTAGCTGCAGAATCAGGCAGTGGTACTGTTGCACAAAATGAGCTGACGAAAGGTAATAATGATTTAACAGTATTGCTAACTCAAGCTTCCGGTGATTATTATCTATGGTTATTAGTTGACTTTCCGTCAGAATCTTCAAATTCTTACTGGATTGGTAAAGGTGATGAACAACTAATGCCGCCAAGTTGGGAAGGTGCAGTAACCAGCAATTTAGAATGGAGGCTTGTTGAAGTTGACGGTGCTGCTAAAGTTTTTTCTTTCACTCCAGGTGCCTGGCATAATGGTGAAATTTTACGCATTAAGCAGCAGGAAGAAGGAACTAAAATTGATAAAATACTACTGACTAATAATATCAATTATAATCCTGTAACTAATGTTGAAGGTGGTACAAATGAATTATTACCTAAATCATTTACAGTATTACAAAATTATCCAAATCCTTTCAATCCAAGTACTACAATTACTTATGCATTACCAGAAGCAGGCGATGTTGAAGTAAATGTTTATAGTATAATTGGAGAAAAAATAACAACATTAGTAAAAGCACATCAATCAGCTGGTGTAAAAAATGTAGTATGGAATGCGGGTAACTTAAGCAGCGGAATTTATTTCTATAGTGTAAAATATGGAGATAAAATTAGTAACAAAAAAATGCTGCTGCTTAAATAAAGTCCCGTGTTTTCCTGTCCCGCGTTTTCCTGTCCCGCTCTTTTTGCGGGATTGCGGGATACTTATTTAAGGAGAGTCCCGCCTTCTCGGGGCTGCTACTCAAACAACTACAATTACAAGTAGTTAGTCCCTTTGGAATATTAATGAAATAGTATCATATAACATAAATTTCAAATAAGTAGTTGTTGCTTAGATTAAAATAAAATGTTTTGATAAAGATGTAGTCTCTTAATAAGTAAATATCGGGTTGTTTTCAGAGTTTCGTTTAATCCGTTTTGTAATAGAAAATAGTACAAATCGGTATTAAGTAAAACTGCTTAAGTTATTCAGTTTTATAATACTTCATTTCCTGAATTTAATAGAAAACAATCATTAATAGGTTTTCACAATGTAACTTACCTAGCGAAGCAGTATGCAAAATATGAAAATGGAAACAAAATTAAAAACATTCTATAGCCACAATTGAATTAACTGAAAAACAATTCATTAGAGAATTTCTTGTATCGTAGATTGCTTAGTGAAACGGGCAATCTGCGTTTTTATAAATAGATTGACTGCTTCGCTAATCAATCTGTTCTACATATCAAATAACCAAATTAGTTTTTACAAATTTATAGTAACTTATTAATCCATATTATATCGCAAAGTTTTCATGACGGGATAATTTTGGATTAACAAATTTTAATTATTTTAATAATCACACTTATTTATCAATAACCAAGGAGTAAAAAATGAAACAGAAATACTTAATGAGTCTATTTATACTAATAATAATTGGGCTAACCTATAATCTAACTGCTCAAGATACATTTATATTTGAAGCAGAAGATTATACTATTATTGACCCAGCCAATGCAGGTATGGCAGAACCAAATTATCAAATTGTAGATGATGAAACTGCATCTAATGGAAAACATCTTCAAATAGCTGGAGCTGATAAAACTAAAGAATATGCCGGTTACGAGTTTACAACTACAAATGCGGTTGACACTGTTTATTATGTTTGGGTAAAAACCCGACCGTGGAATAAACATGGTGTGGTACATGTTGCTAAACACTTTTTTAACTGGAGCATACCCGATTCAATAATTGAAAGAGGTGGATCTGCATTTCCATTTCAAGGCATGACATATAATAATATGACAGCTGAGATAGATGCTGACAATACTATGGAGTGGAAATGGTACTTATGTGCCTCGGCAGATGTAGCTGTACCTTTTGAACTAAATTTGCCACCAGGCGATCATAATTTTTTATGGCGTATTAGAGCTGGTATATTTGTATATGACCAAATTAAAATCACCAATGATCTTGATTGGCGTCCCGATATAAATATGGAATTTGAAGCAGAAGATGGCGTTTTTTCAGAGCCGCTTGTTATTGCATCTTATTCAGGTGCATCAGGTAATCAGGTAGTCTCAGCCCCTGTTGGTAGTGGTTCAATTGGAAAAATGGAGTTAACGAGAGGTAATAATGATATAGCTGCACGCATGGCACAGGCAGAAGGAGATTATTATCTATGGCTGTTGGTTGATTTTCCATCAGAATCTTCAAATTCCTACTGGATAGGTAAAGGTGATGAACAAATAATGCCGCCAAGTTGGGAAGGTGCAGTAACCAGCAATTTAGAATGGAGGCGTGTTGAAGTTGACGGTGCTGCTAAAGTTTTTTCTTTCACTCCAGGTGCCTGGCATAATGGTGAGGTTTTACGCATTAAGCAGCAGGAAGAAGGAACTAAAATTGATAAAATACTACTGACTAATAATATCAACTATAATCCTGTAACTAATGTTGAAGGTGGTACAAATGAATTATTGCCAAAATCATTTTTAGTATCTCAAAATTATCCAAACCCTTTTAACCCAAGTACTACAATTACTTATGCATTACCAGAAGCAGGCGATGTTGAGGTAAATGTTTATAGTATAATTGGAGAAAAAATAACAACATTAGTGAAAGCACATCAATCTGCCGGAGTACACGAAGTAACTTGGAATGCAAGTTCCTCCAGTGGCGGAGTAAGTAGCGGAATTTATTTCTATAGTGTAAAATATGGCGATAAGGTAAGTAACATGAAAATGATTCTCATGAAATAATTTGTGTATCAATTTTCTTTATCATACCCGATAGTTTCACAACTATCGGGTTTTTTAAAAATATTATAAATAAACCCAAACAAATTATAGGGAATTTCTTGTATCCTAGATTGCATAGTGCAGCGAGCAATCTACGTTTTTCTGAACCTAAAGTCCTTTTATATATTACTCATTATCAATTTTCTATTTGTGCTTTTTATCTCTATTGCATAATCCAGGATAAACAGATTTACCGCTTAGCTAATCAATCTGTTCTATATATCAAATAACCAAATTAGTTTTTACAATTCTATACTATGTTACAGAGTTTTCTTATCACGTCTAAAGTATAATTTGGGCTTTTAATCCGCCACGGCGGATTAAAATTTGCTGTAATAAGTAGAACTTAACCCTATTTATCAATAAACAAGGAGTAAAAAAATGAAACAGAAATACTTAATTAATCTATTTATTCTAATAATAATAGGGCTAACTTTTAAGCTAAGTGCTCAAGATACATTTATATTTGAAGCAGAAGATTATACATTTATAGACCCTACCAATGCAGGTATGGTAGAACCTAATTATCAAATTGTAGATGATACAAGTGCCTCTGGCGGAAAACATCTTCAAATAGGTGGATCAGGTAGAACTAAAGAATATGCCGGTTACGATTTTACTACTACAAATGCAACAGATACTATTTATTATGTTTGGTTAAAAGCTCGACCTTGGAACAACCATTGGAATACAACTGTTAGTAAGCACTATTTTAACTGGAGCATGCCAGATTCAATAATTGCGAGAGGTGGTCCGGCAATGCCTTTTCAAGGACAGACCTATATTAATATGACCCCTGATATAGAAGCTGGCAATATTATGGAGTGGAAATGGTATTTATGTGCCACTGCAGATGTAGCTACTCCTTATGAACTAAACCTGCCCCCTGGAGAACATAATTTTTTATGGCGTATTAAAGCTGGCGTATCTGTATTCGATCAGATAAAAATTACCAATGATCTTGATTGGCGTCCTGATATTACTATTGAATTTGAAGCAGAAGATGGCGTTTTTTCAGAGCCGCTTGTTATTGCATCTTATTCCGGTGCATCAGGTAATAAGGTAATTTCAGCCCCTGTTGGTAGTGGTTCAATTGGACAAATGGAGT
>JAKIUC010000070.1 GCA_021647785.1 Melioribacteraceae bacterium | reverse complement strand
AACTCTATATACTCAAATAGCTTTAATAAAATATCTCAAAATTGTAGTGACAATTTTCGCAGCTTTTTTCAACTTGTCCTTTATTCTACAATGACTTACGGGTACGAAGTGTAAAACTCAGGAAAAACTAAGCAATTGCAAGCTGTAAACCGTACGAGAATCGAAAGCCGTAAATCGTAAGTATAAAAATGCTTTTACTATTTCACGATTCACAGAGAACTTTATTACCATAATATGGTAATATCGCCATCACCAAACAGAAATAAAAAGTGCCGTTCCGCAAAAAGATGCGGAACAGGTAGGCGCGAAACTATGGTAACTTCTCAATCTCGAAGGAAACAAAAAGTCCCGTAGGGACGAAATTATGGTAACATCCCCATCACCGAAAAGAAAGCAAAAAGTGCCATTCCGCAAAAAAAGCGGAACAGGTAGGTACGATATTATGGTAAACCCCCAATGACCATCACAAAAAAGTACCATTCCGCAAAAGGATTCCGCAAAAGAAACGGAACAGGTTTATGGTAAGCTCATCACATATCAAAAATAATATCGTACCTAACTGTGCATACTCATCATAAATTCTTTATTGTTTTTTGTGCCGCGCATTTTATCTAATAGGAAGTTCATAGCTTCAATTGAATCATATTCACTTAGGAATTTTCTTAATACCCATACTTTACTAAGCTCCTCTTCGTTCATCAGTAATTCTTCTTTTCTTGTACCGGATCTATTAACATTAATTGCTGGGAAGACTCTTCTATCCGATAACGCTCTATCAAGAACTAATTCCATATTACCAGTTCCTTTGAACTCTTCAAAAATAACATCATCCATTCTGCTGCCCGTTTCAATTAAAGCTGTGGCAATAATTGTTAAACTACCACCCTCTTCAATATTTCTTGCAGCACCAAAAAATCTTTTTGGTTTTTGTAAAGCATTAGCATCAACACCTCCTGAAAGAATTCTACCACTATGAGGGGCAACTGTGTTGTGAGCTCTTGCTAAACGAGTAATACTATCTAAGAGAATTACAACATCATCACCACTTTCAACTGACCTTTTAGCTTTTTCAATAACCATATTTGCTACTTGTACGTGTCGCTCAGGAGCTTCGTCGAATGTAGAACTAATTACTTCTGCTTTAACAGAGCGCTGCATATCTGTAACTTCCTCAGGACGTTCGTCAATCAGGAGCATAATTAATTGAACTTCTGGATTATTACGCGAAATTGAATTTGCCATTTTTTGAAGTAATACAGTCTTTCCAGTTTTAGGGGGAGATACAATTAATCCTCTTTGCCCTTTACCAATGGGGGCTAATAGATTCATAACTCGCATTGAATACTCACCAGGAGCCGATTCTAAATCCATTCTATTTGAAGGGTAAAGTGGTGTTAAGTTATCGAACAGAGTTCTACCTCTTACTTCATCAGGGTCTTTTCCATTAATAGCTTCAACACGTAATAACGCAAAAAATCTCTCTTGGTCTTTCGGAGGTCTTACTTGTCCACTTACAAAATCACCTGTTCGCATGTGAAATCTTTTAATTTGAGAAGGCGATACATAAATATCATCTGGTGATGGTAAGTAGTTGTAAGAAGCTGATCTTAAAAATCCATATCCATCAAGAAGCACTTCTAAAGTTCCTTTTGAAAATTGGTTACCATCTTTTTTTGTTTGTGCTTCAAGAATTAGGAAAATTAATTCTTGTTTTCTTAAATCGTTGTAATTTTCTAAGTCTAAGTTTTGTGCAATCTCATGAAGATCTACTATTTTTTTCTTTTTTAATGCGGAAATATCCATTGGTGTTTTTTACCTTGAAATGTGTTTGAAATGACAATTAATTAAATAATTTTTGGGAATTGTTGATCCAAGTTTCTTACTAAATATTGATTTTGACGAAAGGAACAAGAGGCATAATGAAAACTTACTCTATTTCCTTTGTAATGTCAAGTATTAACAGTGATTCCAGCAATTCGGGGTCAAGTTTATTGTTGCAATTAAAGCAAAATAAATCCCGCTTTGCGGGATTGTGAAACATGCTAAACTGTTGTTAACCAACAACTTTGGCAAAGCCATCCCTATGGGAAAGTCGTTGGTTAATGGAAGTAGAATAAAAAAACAACCCGTTTACTGGTTTTTATATTTCCAAACAAACCGAAAAATATTTTTCAACTTTTGTATAAATCATTATTTTTTATGACTTTAAATTTGACCCCGCATCACTAAGTATTAAGTAATAACAAGTCTTTTTTTATCTCCCCTAAGATATATATTGAGCCTAAAACTACTAATGAATCATTGTTTTTTTTAGAAATAAATTCTCTTATAAATTTACTCGGTATTTGTAACGGTTTAATAACTACTCCTATTTTCTTTCCAAGTTTTGAAAATTCAGCAAGTGTTAACGCTCTCTCATAATCTATTTCCGTTACAAAAATGGTATCAAAATATTGATTTAATTTAAGTAATATTTCTTCAACATTTTTATCCTTCATTGCTCCATAAATCAAATTTCTGTGTGAATATTTACCACACTCTTTTTTATATTCATTTATAAATGCTTCAATACCTTCAGTGTTATGTGCTGCATCAAAAATAACACTTGGGTTATGGGAATATCTTTCATATCTACCTTCTATCCCTGAATTATTAACTACATTCTGCAAACCCAAGTTTAGTTTTTCTACTTCAATACTTGGGAATAATTCTTGCACAACAAGTGCTGCAAGCGAGGCGTTATAGAGTTGATATTTGCCAGCAAGTGGAAGATTCTCTATTAATAATTGTTTCCCATTAAAGCTCAACTTAGCTGCTCCATCTTCCAAATGTAAATATTTTTCTAATTCAAATAGAGAAGATTTCCTTTCAATACTAATAGCTATTAGAACTTCTTTTGCAATCTCATCTATTTTCCCAATAAATACTTTTTGATTTTTTTTTATGATTCCAGCTTTTTCCTTTGCTATGGTAGCCAAGTTATTTCCTAAAATATTTGTATGCTCAAAACTGATTGAAGTTATTACAGATGCAAGTGAATTCAAAACATTTGTTGCATCTAACCTTCCTCCAAGTCCAGTCTCAATCACAGCATAGTCAACACCTGCATCAACAAAATATTGGAATGCCATTGCTGTTGTTAATTCAAAAAATGTTGGAGATTCAGAATTGATATAATCGATATTTTTATTCATAAATTGAACAACATAAGTGTTGGAAATCATAACTCCTTCAACTCTTATTCGCTCATTGAAATTAATAAAATGGGGCGAAGTGTAAAGCCCAACTTTGTATCCGCACTCTTGCAAAATGCTTGAAATAAATGATGCCGTACTCCCCTTTCCGTTTGAACCAGCAATGTGAATGGTTTTTAATTTTGTATGCGGATTACCAATATGAGCAAGCAGTTTGGTAATATTATCTAATCCAAGTTTTATTCCAAATTGATGAAGCGAAAAGAGTTTATCTAAAGATTCTTGATAATTCATATTAAATTAAAGTAAGTAGGATGCAGTTAAATCACTAATTTTTGAAAGTCCGGTTTCAATGCAATAGTCATTTAATCCTTTTATTATCTCCTCGGAAGCTGATGGATTTATAAAGTTGACTGTCCCTAATTGAATTGCCGATGCACCGCAAATCATAAACTCTACGGCATCTTTCCAATTCATTATTCCGCCAATGCCAATTATTGGAATATCAACATTCCTACTTATTTCCAAAACTTTTGATAGAGCAACTGGTTTAATTGCTGGTCCCGAAAGACCACCAGTAATATTTTTAATTTTAGGTTTTTTTGAATAGATATCGAATGAGGTTCCAATTAAAGTATTAATTGCGGATACAGCATCGGCACCTTCATCCTTTGCAGCTTGTGCAAACTCCTTTATTGATGCGGTGTTCGGAGATAGTTTAATAATAATTGGCTTGTTTGTAACGGCACGAACTTTCTCTGTAATTACACGAACATTGTTTACATCGTTCCCAAAAATTAAACCACCCTCTTTAACATTAGGGCACGATACATTTATTTCGAATGCTTTTACACTATCCTCTGCATCGAGAGTTTTAGTGCATTCAACATATTCTTCAATTGAACTTGCTGCAATATTACAAATTAATGTAGAACCAATATCTGAGAGAAATGGAATTTTATCTTTGATGAATGCCTCAAGTCCAACATTAGCAAGACCAATTGCGTTTAGCATTCCGGATGCTGTTTCCGTAATTCTATTTGGCGGGTTGCCTTTACGCGGATTAAGAGAGACTGACTTTGTTACTATTCCGCCAATCTTAGATAAATCTGTGAAATCAGATATCTCATTTCCGTAACCAACAGTTCCCGATGCTAACATCACTGGATTTTGTAAAACAAGACTTCCAATTTTTACACTTAAATCTACATTGTTCATAATATTACATCCTCTGCTTTAAAGACCGGACCATCTTTACACACCAATAAAAATCTATCGAAATCTTTCCCCTCAATATTACAGCCCTGACAAATACCAAACCCGCAAGCCATCACACTCTCAGTTGATATTTCACAAGCAAATCCCCTTTCAATACTGTATTTACTTAAAGCACGCAGCATTGGGTTTGGACCACACGCAAATATTTTAGTATTAGCACTATCATATTTGTGAATTTCAGAATCTAAAAGCTCTACAACATTTCCGTGAAATCCTTCCGAACCATCATCAGTTGAAGCAATAATATTTTTTAGTTTATATTTAATGATATCCTTTTTAGACCTACCACCAACAAACGAAATAATATTTTTTTTCTCTGAAATATTTTTGATTAGAAATGGAAAAGGAGCTGCACCAATTCCTCCGGCAACAATTAGTGCATTTTCATAATTCCCCAATAAATTAAACCCAACACCGAGTGTACCAATTATGTTAATAGTATCACCTTTCTTTTTCTGCGAAAGTAATTTTGTACCCTCACCAACAAGATTAAATTGAAAAGTAATAACATCATCCTCAACATCACAAATTGAAAAAGGACGGCGTAAAAAAGGGAATATCGAATCACTCACTTTTATATTGCAGAACTCTCCAGGCTTTGCCAGAACAGCAATTTGCGGAGCTTTAACTTTAAGAATAAATATATCGGTTTGGAGTTCCTCAACTGATTCAACTATTCCATCTTTTTCTATCATTCTAATTCTAATCCATCCATTAAAGTTTTTCCAATAATTTAAACATCTTGTATTACTTACAATACCTACCCAACGGGGTTAAACCTCTCACCTTTTACCTCTTAAAGTAACTCATCCTTCTTATTCATTCTAAGGTAATCAACAACAAGTTTAACATCTTGTGCATAATCTCTATGACAAACAAGTGTAGCATCATCAGTGTTTATAACCAATAAATCTTTTACTCCAATAACCGCAGTAAACTTATTGGTAGAATTAACATAAGTGCCTTCTGTATTTCCAAAATAGGTATCTCCTTTTCCAACATTATCATTTTTATCTTTTTCAAGAAGATGATAAACAGCATCCCAACTACCTACGTCACTCCAATCAAATTTTCCTTTTATAAGTTTCACAACTTTTGAATTTTCCATTATTCCATAATCGATTGAAATGCTTCGTAATATTCCATATACCTTAGTTAGAACTTCTTCATAATTATCTTTTCCGATAGCAGCTTTAATTGTTTCGAGACCATCATTAAGATCGAGCATATAATTTTTAATTTCACTTAAAATTACATCAGTTCTCCAAATAAACATTCCTGAATTCCAGAAGAAATCACCAGATTTTAAAAATCTTTTTGCAGTTTCAAGATTTGGTTTTTCAGCAAACCTTATTACTTTGTGTAAAGAATTACCATCACCATTATCGTCAATTTGTATATAACCATAACCCACATCTGGTCTTGTAGGATTAATACCAATTGTAACCAAGGCATCACTATTATTTGCATATTCAGAAGCTTCTCTAATAACCTTTTGGAATTCATCTTGGTCATTAATAAGGTGATCCGCAGGCAATATAATTGTTACAGCATTGGTATGTTTGCTTTCAACAATTAGAGTAGCTAATCCAATAGCAGCAGCGGTATTTTTACCAAATGGTTCTTCAATTACATTCTCTGCCGGAATTTCACTAAGTTGTTCCAGAATTTGAGATTTTTGCATTTTGTTTGTAATAATATAAATGTTACTATTCTTAACTAATCCTTCCATTCGGTCAACTGTATTTTGGATCATAGATCTTTCACTAAAAAGATTTAAAAGTTGCTTTGGTTCTTCTGCTCTACTTTTTGGCCAAAATCTTGCTCCAACTCCACCTGCCATAATTACTGCAACTAATTCCATTTCTTTCCTCAATTTAATTTTAAAAATTTTCCTAAATTTTCTGCCTTATTCAAATAATTAGTAATATCAACATCTTTGCCCCTAACTACTGCAACAATTACAATTAAACACGCCCTAAGTGATTCAATCAAATTTTTATCAACTTCAAGCTGCCTGCTCTCAATTAGACTAAATGCGGTATGAAAAATAGTGTGCATTTCAGCCAAAATTGTAAATCCAATTTCTGAAGATATATCAGCATTCTTTTTCATCAATTGAATGTATGAACTAAAATTAATTCCAATAGAAGCATCGGTTAACATATTTTTCAGCAACAGTTCAAGCTTTCCAATTGGTTTTAAAATTTCTTCTTCAAAATCATCGAAGTCAAAACTATTTGCACTCTTTAACTCACCAAGTATCAATTCTTCCTTAAGCTCATCTCGCTCAACACTCTCTTTCGATATATCATCTTCAACAACTACAATTTTTCTTATATCGGCTCTAATAGGTATTTCAGTTTTGATATGCCCACTCTCTAAAGTAACAGAAATTTCACTGCTATCATCCATAGATGCTAATACTTCGCGAAGTTTTTTTGGAGAAATAACATCTAATAAATTACTCAATTCCATTACGAGACTATGAGAATGCTCCTTAAAGATATCTGTTATTTTTAAAAAGTCTATATGGAAAGAAGAAATAAACTGATACGATTCCCAAAGTTTAATTGCAAACTTTGAAAGTTCAGTCTTGCTCTTCATCTTTTTAATTTCATCCTCAAAGTTATTACATTTTTCGCAATACTCTCTTAGAATTGCAACCGTTTCAATTTTATCAGAACTTAATCTTAGATTGTTTGATGCTACTGAAATAGCCTGAATTATATATTGTTTTTTGAAATCCATTAAATATATTTCCGCGGAACTCTTTTACTAATTCCACATGTTATTTCATACGGTATTGTATTTAACGTTCTACACCAATCACTAACAGATATAACTTCGTTTTTTGATTTCCCTAAAAGTATCACTTTATCATCAACTTTTATTTTGGCATCACCAACATCAAACATTATTCTATCCATAGTTATAGTGCCAACTTGTGGGTATTTTCTATTCTTAATAATGCAAAACATCTTATTGGTTAAACTCCGATTTATACCATCGGCATAACCAATTGAAACCGAAACAATCTTTGTATCATTCTTCGTTTTATACTTTCTACCATAACTAATTGATGTACCCTTTTTAACTTCAGTTACAGAAGCAACATCAGCAAGCAATGCCATAACTGGTTTTAACTTAACCGACTCAGAGGTTTCTGTGGATGGATAATATCCATAAAGTGAAATACCAACTCTAACCATATCAAGAAAAGTATTTGGTAAATCAAGAATTGCTCCACTATTTGCTGCATGAATAGAACCAACCTCAATCTTTGCTCTATTTAATTTATCAATTACATCAATAAATCGTTTAAGTTGCAATTCCGAAAACTTTTTATTTCGTTCATCAGAAGTTGCAAAGTGTGTGTAGATGCCATCAATAATTATATTATTAACTTTTGATAATTGTTCAACCAAACTAAAAGCTTTTTCAAATGGGAGACCAACTCGTCCCATCCCGGTATCAATATTTATATGCACCTTTAGTTTTTTATTGAGTTCTAATTTACTTAATTCTTTAATTTCTTGTTCGCTTGTTACTGTTGGCATTAACTTAAACTTTATAGAATCACTTACCTCCTCTTTTTTGAAAGGAGAAAAAATTAGAATTGGTGATTTTGTAACCTTAGATTTCCTTAGTTCAATTCCCTCTTCTAAAAAAGCCACTCCATAGTATGCTGGTTTTTTATTGTTTAGTTTTTCAAGTACAGAAACAGTTTGGATCATTCCATGACCATACGCATCTGCTTTTACTACTGCCATTATTAGACTATTGGATACTTTTTTTCTAATATTTAAGTAGTTAAACTTTAAATTTGAGAGCTTTATTTCAGCCCGAGTTAATCGCATCTATTTATTTTTCCAAAAAATTCTAAACAACTTTAAAGATAATGATTTTTGCAAAAAGATTTTATGCTATTCGGAGATTATTTTGAATAACAATATTTCGTATATTTGCATTCAATTTTATAATTTATATAGAAAGTAGTTTATTTTAATGAATAGGTTCGCACCTTTATTTGTAATTATTGCAGCATCTTTTTGGGGTATCGATTCAATTTTACTACGTCCCCATTTATATACTCTCCCGGTACCACTTGTAGTCTTTATTGAAAGTATTATTGTAGCCACTCTATTAACTCCAATTCTTTTTAAAAAGTATAGCGATTTAAGAAATCTGAAAACTAAGGATCTTTTTGCATTTTTTGGAGTTGCACTTTTTGGCGGAGCAATTGGTACAATGGCAATTACCAAAGCTCTGTTTTATGTTGATTATGTTAACCTTTCTGTTGTTGTTTTAATGCAGAAACTACAACCAGTATTTGCAATAATACTGGCTACTTTATTGTTGAAGGAGAGACTACCGAAGGACTTTTTTAAGTGGGGATCTCTTTCAATTATCGGTGCTATTTTAATGACTTTCGGATTAAATATTCCAAACTTAGATACCGGTGACCATACAGTTGCTGCTGCGTTATTTGCACTTTTGGCTGCTTTCAGTTTTGGGTTCTCAACAGTTCTTAGCAAACGAGCATTAAAAAACATTACGTATGAAATTGGGACATATTTAAGATTTGTTGCTACTTCTATTATTATGTTTCTTGTTGTTTTATTAGTGGGCGATTTTTCCGCAGTAACAGAGGTAACCGAATTTCAATGGATTATTTTTGGAATAATTGCATTCACTTCTGGAGGTTTTGCAATTTTCTTATATTACTACGGACTCAAAAGAATCTCTGCATCTGTTGCAACAATTGCCGAACTCTCCTTCCCCCTTACAGCAATTCTTTTAGAATATTTTCTACACGATAATTTGCTTGATTGGCTTCAGTGGATTGGAACAATTATCTTAATCTATTCTATCATCCGAGTTTCAAAATTGAGTTTCAATTCATAATATTAAATTCCAGAGCAACAGAATGTAAGAGATAGCCATTTCTGCAACTATTTTTTTAATAATAATTAAAATATTTTAAAAAATACTTTTTAATTATTGATGTTATAACTCTTTGAAATACTTCAATAATATTGCATTTATAGGCTATATTTGAAAGATTATTCCCTTTAATAGATAGTATGTTTATAGTATTAAACAACTATCTATAGAATAATTATTAAAATATTTACTTTTTTTTATTTTTTTACTTGCATTCTTTTGCACAATTTCTTTATATTTGAATCATAAGTTTTTGTTCATATAAATATTGTTCAAGTTTATAACAGAAAGATTTATCTTTTTGTTATAACACATCAGGCTACTAAGGTTGTGCCCTCTACCTTGGTAGCCTTCCCTTTTTCAATATTTTAATATAAATTGTGTTCTAAAGTTTATAACAGAAAGACTTGTCTTTTTGTTATAACACATCAGGCTACTAAGGTTGTGCCCTCTACCTTGGTAGCCTTCCCTATTTTAAAGGGTATGTTGTAAGTTTATAATAAAAAGGTTAAACTTTTTATTATACAAACCAGGCTGATAAGGTTGTGCCCTCTACCTTGTCAGCCTTCCCTTTTTTAAAGCACCCTCATTAGAGTCAGTATCCAAGTTATATTTATTAAAATTATGTATATTAATTGTTATCTTTCTACAATATCTTGGAATTTTAATGAAACAAAAAAACAATAGACCTACTTGGGATGAGTACTTTTTAAAAGTTGCAATGTTAGTATCTGAACGAGCTACTTGCCCAAGAATGCATGTTGGTTGCGTTCTTGTAAAAGATAAACAAATATTGGCAACTGGTTATAATGGTTCGATACCTGGGGATGCACATTGCGAAGATGATGGATGTATAATTGTTGATAATCATTGTGTTCGGACTAATCATGCAGAGATAAATGCTATCACCCAATGTGCTACTCATGGGGTTAACACTTCTGGCTCTACAGCTTATGTTACCAATATGCCCTGTACAACTTGCTCAAAAGCACTAATTGCAGCCGGAGTTAAAGGGATAGTAGTTTTTTCCGATTATCACAATACACTTGCAATAGATTTCTTAGGGAAGGCAAATGTTACTATTAAGAAACTCCAAATACCAGATGGATATATACAGTATAATCTTGATGATTACTCCTCTGCCAAGAAAATAGATTTTGAAGAAGAAAATAAGTAGTACTTGGTAGGATACTTACAACATATAGTAATTATAAATGTTATGCTCTGTCATGTAAGTCTGTGAGACTTCTACGGAGGATGCCTACGGTACAAGAATCCAATGGACAATATTGAAACTCGAATAACTAAGTCCCACAAGGTGGGATTGTTAAAAACACTAAAACCAACAATTATAAAAAATGAAACTAAATAAAGAGAATTTAAAAGAATACTTTAAGCCAGAAAACTTCTTTTCGCGCGATGTAAATTGGGTTGAATTTAACGGGCGTGTTCTTGAAGAGGCTATAAATCCGAACATACCTCTTTTAGAACGAGTAAAATTCATATCAATATTTTTTACAAACCTTGATGAATTTTATATGATTAGAGTATCTGGAATTAAAGAGCAAATTAGAGCTAATGTATTAGAACCAGGGATTGACGGCTTTACCCCTTTTGAAGAATTAAAGTATGTTGAAGAGAATGTTGCTCCCAAAGTGCAGCTATTGTTAAAATATTGGAGCAACACAATAGTTCCGGAATTGGAAGAAAACAATGTTAAATTTATTACCTATAATAGTTTATCGGATGATGAAAAAGAGAAGTTATCAGTCTATTTTAATCAAGAAATTTATCCTGTACTAACCCCTTTAGCATTCGACCCCGGACGCCCATTTCCGTATATATCCAACTTAAGTTTAAGCCTCGCCATTCAGATAATGAAACCTAATGGAGTTTTACACTTTGCAAGAATCAAAATTCCATCTATTCTTCCGCGAATAATTAGTTTAGATAAAATACTCTACAATAAAGATTCATTCGAAAAAGGAGGTCTCTCCACAAAATTAATGTGGCTTGATGATTTAATAAAAAATAATGTTAATTCCCTCTTTCCCGGATTACAAGTAATTAGTGCTCATAAATTTAGAATCACTCGTAATGCTGATATTAATATTCAAGAGGATGAAGCAGATGACCTACTTTCTCAAATTGAAAAGAATATAAAACAGAGGAAGTTTGGGTCTGTTGTAAGGCTTTCTGTTGAGCGAGATATGCCAGATTTTATGATAAATATATTAACAGAAAATCTTGAAGTATCTAACGATGCAATACAAATAGTTGATGGTCCAATGGGATTAAGCAATGCAATGATTCTTTACGACCTTCCATTGCAGCATTTAAAGGAGAAACCCTTTCATCCAGTAATACCACCCATATTTGATGAAGACGAGAAAGAATCAATATTTAGTTTAATAAAAAGGAAGGATATTCTTTTACATCATCCATACGATAGCTTTGCTCCTGTTATTGATATGATTAAAGAAGCAGCGAGAGACCCAAATGTATTAGCAATTAAACAAACTTTATACAGAGTGGGAGCAGACTCACCAATAATTAAATATTTAATTGAAGCAGCCGAATCGCATAAACAAGTTGCAGTATTGGTTGAACTAAAAGCCCGCTTTGATGAAGAAAATAATATCTACTGGGCAAAAGCATTGGAAAAAGTTGGGGTTCATGTAGTTTATGGTTTGGTAGGACTTAAAACACATTCAAAAATGACTCTTATTGTTCGGAAAGAGAGTGATGGTGTTCAAAGATATATACACTTGGGAACTGGAAATTATAATGCTTCAACTGCTAAGTTATATACCGACTACGGGCTTCTTACAAATGATAAAGATTTGTGCGAAGATGTTGCTGATGTTTTTAACTTTTTGACAGGTTACTCTGAGCAAAAAGAATTTAGAAAACTTTGGGTTGCTCCATTTAATATCCGGAAGGAATTTCTTAAGCTAATTAATCGTGAAATAGAAAATAGTAAAGCAGGAGATAGCGGCTACATCTCTTTCAAACTTAACTCGTTAGTGGACCCAACTGTTATTGCAGCACTCTATGAAGCATCTAAGCAAGGTGTGAAAATTGATTTAGTAGTTCGTGGAATTTGCTGTTTAGTGCCTCAAGTACCTGGTTTAAGCGAAAATATAACTGTCCGAAGTATTGTTGGAAGATTTTTAGAACATACGCGTGTTTACTATTTCTACAACAATGGCGATGATGAAATATATATGGGCAGTGCCGATCTTATGCAGAGAAATCTTGATAGAAGAGTTGAAACAATATTTCCTATTGAAGATGAAAATATTAAAAAATCAGTAAAAGAGACTCTACTTAATATTTCATTAAAGGATAATCAAAAAGCCAGAATTCTTCTTCCAACTGGTAAATATGTTAATAACCACAAAGTATATTTGCAGGATGATGTAAACTTACAAGAGTGGTTAATGAATTATGCCTCGAGTAGCGAAAAGAAAAAGAAAAAGCTAAAGAAAGTAAAATAGTTTTTTTGTCGGAACATGTAAATCATCTAACTAAGGGGGTGGAATAAACCCGTGCCGTAGTCGGCAATAAGTCCTTATTCTTGAATCCACTCCAAAAACGGGTTTTCACAAAGTAGTAACTAAAAGTTTAAAAGATTTTAAATATTTTGTTAACAAATGTTTATTTATATTTTGTAATTTTATAATTCTAAATTTTAAAAATGAAAGGAAAAATATAAATGTCACAAATTACAAAAGAAGATGTTATTAAAGCCCTCTCCACTGTAGATGATCCCGACTTAAAGCGTGATTTGGTATCACTAAATATGGTAAAAGAGATTGTTGTTGATGGCACTAAAATAAATGCTCAAGTTGAACTAACTACACCCGCCTGCCCTTTAAAAGATGTAATAAAAAATGATTGTATAACTGCAATAAAAAGAGATATTCCTGAAGCTACTGAAGTAATTATAGATTTAACCGCAAATGTTAGTGGTAAATCGAAAGATGCAATTATGCCCGGTGTTAAAAATACAATAGCTGTAGCAAGTGGTAAAGGGGGTGTTGGTAAAAGTACTGTTGCTGTTAATTTAGCAATTTCACTTGCTAAAGATGGTGCAAGAGTTGGAATAATTGATGCAGATATTTACGGTCCATCAATTCCTTTAATGCTCGGATTAAGTAACAAAACCGGATTACGTCAAGACCCAGTAACAAAAAAACTTGCCCCATTAGAAAGCTACGGAATAAAACTAATTTCAATAGGATTTATGATTGATGATGATAATCCGGTTATTTGGCGAGGTCCAATGGCAAGTGGAGCATTAAAACAATTTATGACCGATGTAAGTTGGGGTGAGCTTGATTACCTTATTTACGATTTACCTCCAGGAACTGGTGATATTCAACTAACATTAGTTCAAACCATTCCACTTACAGGTGCAGTTATTGTTACAACCCCTCAAGAAGTATCATTGATTGATGCGAAAAAAGGGTTGAAAATGTTTGAACGTGTAAATGTTCCGGTGTTTGGTATAATTGAGAATATGAGTTATTTTATTGCTCCTGATACTGGCAAAAAATATGACATCTTTGGTTCGGGTGGCGGAGAGAAGTTGGCAACTGAATTAAACTCTAAATTACTTGGCTCAATCCCTATTGATTCAAGAATTAGAGAAGGTGGTGACACAGGGAAACCTATTGTTGCAGAATTACCAGATTCTGAAAATGCTAAAGTAATAATTGAAATTGCGAGAAATCTTGCTGCTCAAATTAGTATCAAAAATGCTAATGAAAAAATGAATGATGTTGAAATTCAATTATAGATTTCTGTAACTCAGATTAGTATGGCTTTAACCTTGAAGGTTTAAAAGCTCTAATCAAAGTGAAATATTATGATTTAAATTGATAATCTGAAAACTATTAAACAGATAACCTTCAAGGTTTAGAAAAAAAATAGTTTAGATATAAATTAACAATTGATAAATAATTAGGAGGTTTAACATGTCTAAAATCTCGAAAGAAAAAGTAGAAAATGCTTTAGAGAGTGTTCGCCCATATTTGGTTGCAGACGGAGGGGATGTTGAACTTGTTGGAATAAATGATGATGGAATTGTTGAAGTAAGATTAACGGGAGCATGTGTTGGCTGTCCAATGTCTCAAATGACTCTCCGAGCTGGTATTGAACGAGCACTTATGAGAGATATTCCGGAAATTAAAAGAGTTGAAGCTGTAGAATAAAAATAATGAGGAAATTAATGCGACAAAAGGTTATTGCAGGAAATTGGAAAATGAATAACGACTTAAATGAGTCTGTTTTATTGATTAATGAAATTAAAGAGAAGTTAGTTGATAGAGATAACGTAAAAGTTATTATTGCTCCACCATTTACATCTTTGGATAGAGCAAGTCAACTAATATCGAATTCAAACATATCACTTAGTGCTCAAAATATGTGCTACGAAGATTCGGGAGCATTTACGGGAGCAGTCTCCGCTTCAATGCTAAAAAGCGTTGGATGTGAATATGTAATTCTTGGTCATTCAGAAAGAAGAACTCTTTTTGGAGAAGATAATAGTTTAATAAATAAAAAAATAAAAAAAGCAATTGTATCTAATTTAATTCCAATATTTTGCATTGGCGAAACACTTGAAGAGAGAGAAAGTGGCGAAATGAAAAATGTGATTGAAAAGCAAGTTCGCGAAGGTTTAGAGGGAATTTCGGAGCATGATTTATCTAATGCAATTTTAGCATACGAACCAGCTTGGGCAATTGGAACAGGGAAAGTTGCAACTCCGGAGCAAGCACAAGAAGTTCATGCATTTATTAGAAATTTATTAAAAGAATTGTACTCAGAAGATTTAGCTAATAAAACTGTTATACAATATGGAGGAAGTGTAAAACCAGAAAATGCAGCGGAGCTAATTGGTCAATTAGATATTGATGGAGCATTGGTTGGTGGTGCATGCTTAAAAGCAGAATCGTTTGCTGGTATTGTTAATAATGCTTAATAACTGATACAAGTTACAAGTTGCGGGTCTTACGAAATTACTATGTCTTTAATATTTCTACAATTAGTTTTTCAAAATATGATAATTTGCGAAATCAAACAACAAAATACTTGCGTTTCTTATTGCCAAATCTTTATATAGTTGGTTCTACCACTAAAGTTTTGGAATAGTTACCTTTGTAATAAAAAGGTAAAAATGTTTTCGGAACAATTTTTTGATTTACTATTAAATTTTGGTAAAGATTGGAAGGTAGAAGCGGTAAAAATCAACCATCAAACAGAAGAAGTAAATGTTTATATGAGATATGTAGGCTTAAGAGCAGAATGCCCAGAGACATTAGAACAATGTAGTATATACGAATCTGACCATTCAACAATTTTTAAATATTTATCACTTTGTTTCATTAATTACTTCATCAACTTTTAATTTCAAGTTCTTCCAAATCTTTTATCAAACTCGCCCAGTGGAATTTTTATAATTATTGGTCTGCCGTGTGGACAAAC
The DNA here is from genome assembly GCA_021647785.1 of Melioribacteraceae bacterium. GTDB lineage: Bacteria > Bacteroidota > Ignavibacteria > Ignavibacteriales > Melioribacteraceae > 1-14-2-50-31-20. The sequence continues at coordinate 2,325 of JAKIUC010000070.1, read as the reverse complement.
ATACGGCATAGTGGTAGCAAAGAGTTGATCAACAAGTACACGCATTTCCTGTTCTGTAAGTTTATCGCCAGCTTTAATTGCAGTTTTGCACGAGAATGATTTCGCAAGATTATCCCTCTCTTCAAGATGTTTTTCTTCTTCATTAATTCTGTATTCTTTAATTATTTCATGAAGTGTGTCAACTTCTAAACCACTTTTTACATCTGAAGGAACACCATTGATAACAACTATATTTTTCTTTTTGAATTTTATTTCAAATCCAAGTTTGTTTAAATATGAATTTATCGATTTCAATAAATCATAATCAGCTGGATCCAGTTTTATTTCTTCTGCAAAAAGAAGTTGCTGCGAAAACGGCATATCAGCATCAAAAGAATTTATTGCTTTGTCATAAAGTATTCTTTCGTGAGCAACATGCTGGTCAATAACCATCAACCCACTTTTTATTGGCGAGAGTATGTATTTGTTATGGAGCGAAATAAGAAACGAAGAAGTATCGTGTGGGCTACTCGCATCAGTAATATTTGATGAATGCTGATAAACATTATCTTCAAATGGATGATAAGAATTATTATTTGTTATTTCCTTTTTCATATTTGGGTTTATTTTACTGAACAATAAATCTATATCATCTTCTTTATAAATGCCTCTGCTTTCATTCCTATTATAATTCATTTTTGGTTTGGGTCTATCGCTAAAATCACCTTTAGAAATATACTCCTCATTCTCCTGCTTTAATTCTGCTGAAGTTTTTTCGCTATTATCAAATCCAATATTTGGAACCAAATCATACTGACCAATTGATTTTTTAATAACAACCTTAACAAAATTATAGACATTTTTTTCATCATCAAACTTAATTTCCATCTTTGCAGGATGCACATTTACATCAATATTTTTAGGGTCTAACTCCAAAAACAAAACAAAAAAAGGATACTCCCCTTTTTCTAGCAGATGATTATAAGCACTAAAAACAGCATGATTTATTGTTTTGCTAATAACAAATCTATTATTTACAAAAAGGTATTGTTCACCTTTGCTTTTCTTCAGAAACGTTGGTTTTGCTACATATCCTCTGATATTTAAATATTCAGTTTTTTCTTCAACTTCAATTATACCTTCAAATATATTATCTGCAATTACTTCTTTTATTCTTTCACTTAATTCAGATGAAGTAAAATCAAATGTTAGTTCATCATTATTCCACAATTTAAAAGAGATGGAGGGATAACTTAAAGCAATTCTTTTGAATGTATCAGTAATATGTTTTAGCTCGGTGGAATTTGTTTTTAAGAATTTTCTTCTGCCTGGAGTATTATAAAAAAGATTTTTAACACTAATTGATGTGCCGCACGGAAAATTACCCTTTTCAATTTGCACTTCATTTTCATCAATTATTAAGGATGTGCCTAAATCATCATTTTTTGGGGATGTTTTAATCTCAACTTTTGCTACTGATTTAATTGAGCTGAGAGCTTCGCCCCGAAAACCAAATGTACTGATGGAATCCAAATCATCAATTGATGAAATTTTACTTGTAGCATGACGTTCAATACTGGCAACAGCATCATGCTCAGACATTCCAATTCCATCATCAACAATCTGGATTAATGTTTTGCCAGCACCTTTAATAAATACATCAATGTTCTTTGCCTCTGCATCAATAGAATTTTCGAGTAATTCCTTGAGAACAGATGCTGGTCTTTGCACAACTTCGCCAGCAGCAATTTTGTTTGAAATATTTTCGGGTAGTATTTTTATTATATTTATCGCATCAGTCATTTTTTTTATTTCTTTCACTTTCTTAATCTTTCACTATTCTCCGAAAGTAGCTCTCAACTTTAAAAGAATTAAACTCTTGCACGTCTCTTAGTTTCCATATTTCACTTTTAATATCCGGAAAGTACTTATCACCCGCTATTTCAAAGGGCATCCTACTTATCAACAATTCATCAACTTTACAAATTGATTGAGAATAAATTTCACTTCCACCAATAATAAAAGTTTTTTCTACTTCTAAATTTTCTGCATACTTAAGTGCTTCATTTATTGATTCAAAATAAAACAAATTATTCAACTTATCATTTGTTTTTATATCTCTCGAAATAATTAGATTAATTCTTTTGGGAAGTGGTTTGCCAATTGAATCATAAGTTTTTCTTCCCATCAACACAGCGTGGTTAAGGGTTGTTTCTTTAAAGTACTTTAGTTCTTCCTTATTATTCCAAGGTATTTTGTTGTTTCTACCAATAATATTATTTTGTGATACTGCTGAGATTAATATTTTTTTCATCTAAATATATTATTATTAAAAAGAAATATTTT
>JAKIUC010000002.1 GCA_021647785.1 Melioribacteraceae bacterium | reverse complement strand
AATATCAAGTTAATAAAGAGAGATGACTATTATATTCTTAGCCACACATTTTTGCGTCTATTTAGCTAATTCCGTTGCCACAATTGGGGTTCGCGGGTTTTTATTCAGAATTTACTCGGAACTTCCGTTTGAAAGATTCAATGATTGAAGAGCTGATTGATGATTCGTATAACCTTGTGGTTGCTGGGTTAACTAAGAAAGTTAGAGAGAGTTTAAAGTAGCCAGTTGTTTTTTTAAATGGCATACCAAGCATTCTAGTACATTGACAATTTTGGCTATTTCCAGTAATGGACTTCGAAGTATCCCAGTTTCAATTAATTACTGATATTCATTGCTTGCATAATCTTTCAGTTTATCACTGAAACCCTTATTGGGTATATCCTTTGTTATGGGATTGACTTCGTTCATTTCGATATATTCATATTTAGGTTTTTTAATAAATAAATCTTCCGAAATAGTTTCTAATTTATTCTTTGTTGCTTCAATTGCTAAATCAGATTTATCAATTCCTATCCATTTTCTGTTTAAAGAATGTGCAGATTTCAAGGTCGTTCCAGAACCACAAAAACAATCTAAAACAATGCTGTCTTGATTTGACGATGTTTTAATTATTAAATCTAATAGTCCTTGATTTTTTTCGGTTGGATAAGTTGGATATTGTGGGTCTTTAAATTCCCAAATGTCTTGAACTCTTTTACCTTCTTGTTCATCAACATATATTTTTTTTCTTGGATTGCCAGTGGATGACCATTCTATTAGTCCTTCTTTATCCCACTTTTCTAATGTTTCAACATCTGTTCTCCAATGTCTCCCTTTGGGCGGTAATATTCCTTTAAAATGTTTTGATGAATTTCCATTTTGTGTCTCTCCTGGGGCGTGAATTGGAACAGTCGTATAACGTCTTCCGTTCTTTTCTTTTTTTGCAAATAGTTTTATTATATCTTCTTCGCTATATGGATTTTTTGGTTCGTTCCAAATAGGTTTCTCTGATTTTGAATAGAAAAGAATTAAGTCTTTTATATTTCCGTATCCAGTTCGTTGAAAATTTTTTGGATTACATTTTATTCGAGTAATGTCGTTTCTAAAATTCTCAATTCCAAATACTTCATCCATCATTATTTTTACATAATGACCAATTTTATAATCTATGTGTAAATAAATTGAACCATTGTTAGAGAGTAAATTTCTTAATAAAATCAAACGTTCTTTTAAATATTCAATAAATTCACTTCCAACCAGTTTATCTGAATAGGCAATTTTCCCATTTTTAGAATTACTAATAGTTGTTGCCCTGCCGTCAGTTATTGTGAAGTTTCCATTTGTTGCAAAAGGTGGGTCAATATATATTAAATCAATTTCCCCTTTTAATTCCTTTTCATTTAAAAGAAAGTCAAGGGCTTTTATATTATCTCCTTTAATTAGTATATTTTCCATAATTATCTCTATTTAAAGTTGATATAAGAATTCACGCAATACCAATGCACTCATAATATTGTAATCTCTATACAACTTTGTTATTGATTTGTGCATTTTATTTTTTCCTTTGATGTAAAGCACACCATCAAGAATAGCAATCTTGATTGCTTTTACTTTTCTAGTTTCGATTGTGCTTATTGCATCATTGAATTGAGCATTTTGATGTCCACCAAAATCAGTTAAGAATTTTGCTTCTCCTATTACATACTTCCCATTAAATCTAGCTACAAAATCAAGTCCTTTATTATGATTATAATTCAAATGTTCTTTTGCAAAGTCCATCATCACTCTATCACTTGCGTCCAAAATAGCATCTTTATCATTTGAAGTAAACTCATCTATTGAAACAGGTTGAATACCCAAAGTTTTCTTATTCAACCAATCTTTAAACATTGGTCCAATCTGTCGATTTGTTTCTTTTGGTTCGCTACAACACTCAAATATTTTATTCAATCCCATTTCATACAATCTTCCGCTAATTCGGTTAATAGTTTTAGGGTTTCTTTCAATTGATGTTTTGTCTCTTTTTAGATAAGCAATATAACTATCTTTAATTGGGAATAAATCAAGTTTCAGCAATTCCTCTACCAGAGAGATATTATTTTTCTTTTTAAACTCTTTCTCTACTTCTTTCCAAATATTTTCATCTATCTCCCTAATTCCTTCTGGAATAGTTGGATATACTTGAAATAAGTCATCAAGATATGATCTTTGATTTGCATATTCAATACTTAATTTAGTCCATTTATTCATTCAAAATCCTTTAATATTTTTGAAATGTGAAGATACATAATACTTAGTAGTTCTTAAAATATAATTCACTTGCAAAGTATCAATACCATTAATAATAATCTATTAATAAATACTGTTGAATCTAAAAATATCATTTATCAGTTCTCATTTTATCAGTTCTCATTTCATCAATATCGCCTTCCCATTTAAGCAAGCCTTTAAATTTTTTAAGACGAGTTTGCTTTTTAGTTTGGACAAATAATTTCAAAGCTTCTTCAACTACTTTTCTTTTTGTTGTTTCTTCAGATATCTTTAACGCTAACTCCATTAACTTGTCATCAATTACAATATTAGTTCTCATAATATTAACCTTATTGTTCCATGTGTATAATAATGACAAACATACACATTATATTTTGTAATTACTATTTGAAAATATACCGACAAGGAAATGTCTGTGAGACTCTTACAGAGGTTTTCGGATTTTTAAAGTGAAAAGTTGTCGGTATATAACAACAAAATTGGTTTTCCTTCCGAAAACCAATTTGTGTTGTGTATATAAGTGCAATCATGTTTATGCTAGATTAGGCAATAGTCCGCCTTAGCGAAAAAAATGGATAGAACGGAATCATTCCTACAAAGAACACGGGACAGGCAAGACCCCGCTACAAATTCGGGGCAAGCAGGTGAATAAACAGTATCTAAAATGACTTGCCACGGCTTAGCTGGGGAGTTGTCTGTGAGAGTCTCCTAAAGGGACTCTACGGAGCTTTGGACAAAGCCTTCTAAAACTTGATAAGCACGGATTCTATTATTATATTTGTACGTACATTAATGGAATTAAATTATGGATAAAAAGCTAACACTAAAACTTGATGAATCTGTGATTGATAGGGCAAAAGAATATGCTTCTTCACACAAAAGGAGTCTTTCACGAATGATTGAATCCTATCTTAAATCCTTAATTGATAAGGACTCTTCAGGCTCAAAAGATGATATAGAGATATCCCCTTTTATTAAAAGTATGGCAACAGGAGTAAAGATACCGATAGATCTAGATTATAAAAAAGCATATAGTGATTATTTATCGGAAAAATACAAATGAAAGATAAGTTATTCATTGATACCAACGTAATGTTGGACTTGCTTGGTGAAAGAGAACCCTTTTATGATTCTGCTGCAAAAATAGCAACAATTGCCGATAAGGGGAAAGTTAAGTTGATTGTCTCAGCCCTTTCATATTCGACTCTATTTTATTTACTCTCTAAATTTGAGGATAATGAAGTTGTTAAAGAAAAGCTTCGCAAGTTCAAGGTGATTTCTGAGACTTCTGACTTGACAGACAAAATAATAGTTAAAGGACTTTCATCAAAATTTTCAGACTTTGAAGATGCATTACAATACCATAGTGCTTTAGAAATGGATTGTAATCTTTTGATTACTAGAAACGTAAAAGATTTCAAAAAATCTGCTATACCTGTAATGACTCCTAATGAGTATTTAAAAAGTTTGAAAAGTAAATAGAACCACACTCAATAAAGTATAAAAATAATAGTCGAAATAGCAATTATTACATCAATTGTAATTCCCTATCTAATATATTATTTTATTTTTCAAATAATTTAATGAATGATTATGCAAAGCAAAAATAGACTTTATATCAAAAACATGGTTTGTCCTCGCTGCATTAAAGTAGTGAAAGAGGAATTGGAAAAACTTGGAGTAAAGATTTTGTCCATCAATTTAGGCGAAGTGGAAACAGCGAGACCAAGAGAGGAATTGCCGTTGCAGCAGATTTCACAAGTTCTAAAAGCAAATGGTTTTGAATTAATAGAGGATGCAAAATCTAAAATAATTGAAAGTGTTAAAAATGAAGTTATCTCCTCAATTCAACAGTATGAAGAGATTGATTTAGAGACCATAAACTTCTCTAAGCTATTAAGTAAAAAGGTTGGAAAAGATTATAATTATTTGAGTTCTTTGTTTTCTAAAATTGAGGGAATAACAATTGAGCATTATATTATTCTTCAAAAAATTGAGAAGGCAAAAGAGTTTTTAAAATATGGAGACCAAACACTTAGTGAAATTTCTTATCGTTTAGGGTATAGTTCTGTTCAGCATTTATCTCGCCAATTCAAAAACACTACAGGTATGACTGCAAGTCAATTCAAAAACAATCAAAGTAATCTTCGTAAATCCATTGATTCTATTGGGGATTATTAATATTTCACCTGTTTACCAGTTCCGCATCTCTTAGCGGAATAATTTTTCATCTAACCTTCAAGGTGGGGTGTAATAAATCAGCATTATTCATTTTTTTATTTCACCCCACTTTTATAAAAACTTCTCTAAGTGAGTCCTTCGGACAAACCTTATTTTAATAATTTTTAAGTACATTGTGCCGTGCCTCCCAAAGGGATGCTTACAGTAGATGGCACTTATCTCTTCTACTATTCTTTGATATTTACCATAATTTCGTGCCTCTGGCACTAAAAGAAATATTAGCTCCATAGGAGCGACATTATGGTAACAACCCATAAAAGTAATTAAAAGAAAGTCCCAGAGGGATGACACTATACAAATTTAATTCAATTTTGGAACGTAGAATAAAAATACAAACAGGAGTCTCACAGACATTCCCTTGTGTTCTCCTCTGCGGGATGAATGTTTCATCAAATGCAAATAGTTTTGTTGCATTATTCCAACCATAAAATCTTATAACATTTTTTAGTAATTGTATAACGCTAATAACTTTTAACACTCTATTTTTATTTATCAAATAATTTAAGGAGAGTAAAAAAATGGAAAAGACTTTTAGTATTGCAGGTATGTCGTGCAACCATTGTGTGATGGCTGTTAAAACAGAATTAAGTGACGCAAATTTTAATAATTTTGAAGTAGAAGTTGGTTCAGCTAAAGTTGAATACGAAACACCTGAAGATGAATCAAAAATTGCTACTGCCATAGAAGAAGCTGGGTTTAAGGTAGTATAACTATGAAATATAATTTACCAGTAGAAGGGATGACTTGTGCAAGCTGCGTGGCTCGTGTAGAGAAATCACTTAATAAAATAGAAGGGATTGAAAACGTAACTGTTAATTACGCAAGCGAAAAAGTTTCGTTTGAAGTTGACGAAAACGTAAGCCTCGATATTGCAAAAGAAGCAGTTGAAAAATATGGTTACAAATTATATACTGAAAAAGTTAGAACCGAAGATAGTGGTACTGCCATTGAAGATGAGAGTGATGAACAATACAATAAATTAAAAAGTGATTTACTATTCTCTGTAATTCTAACACTCCCAATTTTTATAATAAGTATGTTGATTGATTTTGAGTGGTTCAGAAATATTTGGATGTTTAATAGTGATTCTACAAATAAAATTTTACTAATCTTAACAACACCCATAATATTTATTTCAGGAAAAAGATTTTACAAAATATTTTGGGTAAACCTAAAACATTTTTCTTTTGAAATGAATTCCCTTGTGGCTATTGGTACTGGTGCTGCTTATGGTTACAGTGTCGTTGCAACACTCTTCCCCAACTTATTAAAAATAAACGACAAACTACCACACGTATATTTTGAAACTGCAGCCGTAATTATAGTTTTAATTACATTAGGAAAACTTCTCGAAGTTCGTGCAAAGAAAAAAACCGGTGGAGCAATTAAAAAATTGTTAGAGCTAAAACCTAAAGAAGCTACAATAATAGAGAATGGAAAAGAGAAACTTGTACAATTGGAATTATTGGCTGTTGGTAATATTGTTGTAATTAAACCTGGTGAGAAAATTCCGGCAGATGGTGTTGTTAAATCTGGGGCTTCGGTTGTAGATGAATCGATGCTCACTGGTGAAAGCATCCCCACCGAAAAAAATATTGCTTCCAAAGTAATTGGCGGAACTATAAATAAAACTGGCTCATTCAATTTTGAGATTACAGCACTTGGTGATAATTCTGTTCTCGGACAAATAATTAAATTGGTTGAGGAAGCACAAGGCTCCAAAGCCCCAATACAGCAACTTGCTGATAGAGTATCGTCCGTTTTTGTACCAATCGTAATTTTAATTGCATTTGCTACATTTATAGGTTGGATGTTTTTTGCAGAGACAAATAATATTAATTTTGCACTAATTAATTTTGTTGCAGTTTTAATTATTGCTTGTCCCTGTGCTTTAGGTCTCGCAACCCCAACAGCAATAATGGTAGGAACTGGTCTGGGTGCTCAGAGTGGTATCCTAATTAAGAATGGTGAGTCTCTCGAAATGGCTCACAAAATTGATACAATAGTTTTAGATAAAACTGGAACAATCACTGAAGGAACTCCAACTGTTACCGATATTATTCCTATTGATATTACTGAAGAGGAACTAATTTCTCTTGCTGCATCAATAGAGAAAAAAAGTGAACACCCAATAGCATCGGCTGTTGTGGAGTATGGAAATAAGTTGGGCGTAAGTTTTCGCGAACCTAAATCTTTCCAAAGCCACTCAGGGCTTGGGGTTACAGCAATGTTAGGTAGTGACAAAGTAGCCTTAGGAAACCAAAAACTGATGGAACAATTTTCAATAAACATTAGTGATATCCAAAAGAATTTTGATGAACTAAGTTCAGAAGGTAAGACTGTTATTTTCTGTGCTCTCAATAATCAATTAGCTGGTATGCTTGCAATTGAAGACCCAATTAAATCTACATCAGTTGAAGCAATAGTAAAAATGAAAGAATTAGGACTTAATATATTTATGTTAACTGGCGATAATGAAAAAACCGCCAATGCAATTGCAAAGCGAGTAGGAATAGATAATTTATTTGCTGAAGTTATGCCGGAGCAGAAAGCGGAGAAGGTAAAAGAATTACAAAAAAGTGGTAAAAGAGTTGCTATGGTTGGCGATGGAATAAACGACTCACCCGCATTGGTAACAGCCGATTTAGGAATTGCAATTGGAACTGGAACAGACATTGCAATTGAATCATCAGATATAACATTAATAACTGGTAATTTAAATAGCGTTGTCTCTGCAATTAATCTTTCCAAAAAGACAATTAGAACTATAAAGCAAAATCTTTTCTGGGCTTTTATTTATAACACTATTGGAATTCCCTTTGCAGCATTGGGTTTCCTAAATCCTATGATTGGAGCACTTGCAATGTCGTTTAGTTCTGTTTCAGTTATTAGTAACTCGTTACGACTTAAGAGAGCAAAGGTGAAGTAGTTAGAATTCCATTTTAAGCAAATCTTAAGAAAGAGTTAAGGTGATTTTAATTATAAATAAATAAGTTTGCAGTATGAGAATATTAGTTATAGAAGATGAACCTGGAATTGCAAATTTTATAAAGCAAGGATTAGAAGAGGAATCTTTTGCTGTTGATATTGCAAACGATGGTACAATGGGTATAGAGACTGCTCTTACTGGCGAGTACGATTTAATTCTTCTCGATTGGATGCTTCCTGGAATTAGCGGAATAGAAGTTTGCCATCAATATAGAAAAGTCAATACTGATACACCTATTATCTTCTTAACTGCAAAGGATACTGTACAAGATACAATTTTCGGATTGCAATCAGGGGCAAACGATTATATTAAAAAACCTTTTGCATTTGATGAACTCCTTGAGAGAATTAGAGTACAGCTAAGACCTAAATCAGGCGAGCACGAAACATTTACCCTTGGCAATATTGAATTGAATACGAGAACACATCAAATATTTAAGAATGATGAGGAAATATTTTTAACTCAAAAAGAATTTGCTTTGTTTGAATTTCTTCTTCGTAACAAAGGGAAAGTATGCAGAAGAACACAAATAATTGAAAGTGTGTGGGATATCCATTTTGAGTACAACACTGGTGTAATTGATGTTTATATAAATGCATTAAGAAACAAATTGGATATGAAAGAGTCTGGTCCGCATATTAAAACAATTAGGGGTGTTGGCTACATTGCAAAGGATTTATAAGAATGACATTTAAAGATAGAATCGCCTCATATTTTTTAGTTGCAACCGCATCGGTTATTGCAGTTGTTTTTGCAATCATTTATTTTATTGTTTCAACAACTGTCTATTCCAATTTGGATTCCGCTCTTGTTTACGAATCGCATAAACACCTTAAAGATATTATTATAAAACAAGATAGTATTTACTTCGATAACAATGCTCTTAATCAAGAACGCGAACACAAAGAAGCGGAGGTAATTCCATTCTTTTTACAGATAGTTGATACCCTCGGAGAAGTTTTAGATAGATCAAGTAATTTAAAAGTACAGAAATTGCAATACATTGCTGAATATGGGAATGGAGAAAGTTTTAATTCAAGATTAAGCGATAAAGCAATAAGGCAAATTCAAATTCCCTTTACATCTAACGGTAATATAAAAGGATATCTCTTAACAGCGGTACCGTTAGAGGGAACTATATTGGTTGTAGAAAATCTGAGAAATGTATTATTTATTTTATTTCCGTTAGTACTTATACTATTGTTTTTTGTTGCACGCTACCTTGCCGGTAAAAATATACAACCAATTGTAAACATAACAGAAACAACAAACCGCATCACTAAAAACAACTTAAGTGAAAGAGTTAAACTTCCTGAAACAAAAGATGAACTTTACACTCTATCTAATTCCATAAATGAATTGTTAGATAGAATGCAAAACGCATTTGAACGTGAAAAACAATTTACAAATGATGCTTCGCACGAACTGCGTACCCCGCTTTCTGTAATAAAAGGAACGCTGGAAGTATTAGTGCGAAAACCCCGCAAAGAAGAAGAGTATAAAGAGAAAATAAATTATTGTATTTCTGAAATTGATAATATGTCCGAGCGGGTTGATCAGCTTTTATTATTGGCTCGGTTTGATAAAGCAAATATCTCTTTACGAAAAGAGACTATGCCAGTATTATCACTTATCGACAATGCTATTTATCGTCATAGAAAACTAATTGAAGAGAAAAACATTCATATTTTAATAGAAGATGAGAGCCAAGCCAAGGTTGAAACAGACCCCTATTACGTAGATATGATATTGGAGAATATTATTTCAAATTCTGCAAAATATTCACATCGAGATGGAGCTATTAAAATAATAACTCTAAAAGAGAATGGAAAAGTAATAATTGAAGTTACAGATTATGGTGTAGGTATAAAAGAAGAAGATTTGGAATCAGTTTTTAATCCATTCTTTCGGTCTAATTCCTTAAACCATAAGCACATTGCAGGTAGTGGGTTAGGGCTTTCGATAGTAAAAAAAGCAAGTGAAGTTTTAAAGATTAAAGTAAAACTTCAAAACCATTCCGAAAATGGCATTAAAGCCCAAATATTTTTTTAAGAATATCTTAAGATTACTTTAAGCTACACCTAAGTAGAGCTAAATATATTTGTATATGTAATTTATAAATGGATAAAAAATGATTGATAAATTAGTTAATTATAGCATAACACATAAACTGATAGTTTTATTATTTACACTCGGAATAGTAGTTTTTGGATTGTATTCACTTACACAAATACCAATTGGTGCTGTACCTGATGTAACAAACAATCAAGTTCAAGTAATTACAACATCTCGCAATTTATCAACTGAAGATGTTGAAAAGTATTTAACTTACCCTGTTGAACTGGAAATGACAAATTTACCAGGAGTGGTTGAAATTCGTTCAATTTCAAAATTTGGGCTTTCTGTTGTTACTATAGTTTTTGATGATGATATGGGAACATATCTTCCGCGTCAGTTAATTGCAGAAAAAATTAAAAGTGCTCAAGAAAAAATACCCAAAGGTTTTGGAACTCCATATATGGGACCTATTACTACTGGGCTTGGTGAGATTTATCAATATATTATTGATACAGATGATGCACATAAAAACACTTATTCAATTTCCGATTTGAGAACAATTCAAGATTGGATTGTACGGCGGCAACTCTCTGGCATTAAAGGAGTTGTTGAAGTAAACACTTGGGGTGGGTATTTAAAACAATACGAAGTAGCTGTTAATCCTGAAAGAATTAGAGCAATGCGAATTTCACTTTCGGAAATATATGCTGCTCTCGAAAACAATAACAGCGTTGTTGGTGGCGGCTACATTGAAAAAACTAATCAGAGTTACTTTATAAGAGGTGAAGGTTTAGCTAAATCTTTAGATGACATTCGCAATATTGTTGTTAAAACAAAAAATGGAGTACCTGTTTATGTTCGTGATATTGCAGAAGTAGGGTTCGGACATGCCACTCGGTTTGGTGCAATAACTGCCAACGGAGAGGGCGAGAAGGTTCTTGGGCAAGTAATGATGCTGAAAGATGCTAACTCTAAAGCAACAATTGATAGAGTTAAAGAGAGAATTGCAGAAATTCAAAAAAATCTTCCGAAGGGAATAGTAATAAACGGATTTTTAGATAGAAGTGAATTAATTGATAAAACAACATATACAATAACTGAAAATTTAATTTTGGGTTTTCTAATTGTAATTTTTGTGGTAGTGTTGTTGCTTGGTAATTTCCGCTCCGGATTAGTTGTTGCATCTATAATTCCACTTAGTTTGTTGTTTGCTTTATCATTGATGTACATCTTTGGTGTGGATGCAAACTTAATGAGTCTTGGAGCTATAGATTTTGGTATTATCATTGATGGTGCTGTAATTATTGTTGAATATATTGCATTCAGAATTACATCGCAAGGAGATAAATTAGTAAACTTAAAGGGTAAAGAGAGGCAAAGTTTACTAGATAAAATTGCATATAGTAGTACAAAAAAAATGACTCGTTCTGCTCTATTTGGTCAGTTGATAATTATCATTGTATTTATTCCAATTCTTTCCTTAACTGGTGTTGAAGGAAAAATGTTCAAACCAATGGCTTTGGTGTTTACCTTTGCTTTATTAGGAACTATGATACTTGGGTTTACATACGTTCCGGTAATTTCCTCTCTCTTCCTACGCCCTATTGACCCAAACAAGAAAACCATATCAAAAAGATTTATGGCTTTTCTTATGAAACTCTACAAACCCTCAATCTATTGGGCATTAGCACATAAAAAAATAGTTTTAACTATTTCCGTTCTACTTTTAACAGGAACATCAATCCTATTTGTTAATATGGGAGCGGAGTTTATGCCAACACTTGATGAAGGTGATTTTGTTATACAACCTGTGCTTAAAACAGGAACTTCACTTAGCAAAACAATTGAGACTTTAACAAAAATGGAAAAGATTATTAAACAATTTCCGGAAGTAAAAGATGTTGTAAGCAGAATTGGAGCAGCAGAAGTGCCTACAGACCCAATGTCTATGGAGGAGAGTGATGTTATAATTACACTTAAACCTAAAGATGAATGGGTAAGCGCAAAAAGTAAAGATGAACTTGCCGATAAATTTAAAGAAGCTCTATCAATTATTCCTGGAATAGATTACGAATTTACACAACCAATTGAAATGAGATTTAATGAATTAATTACTGGTGTTAGAGCCGATTTAGCAATTAAAATATTTGGAAACGATTTAGATATATTAGACCAGAAAGCAAAAGAGATAGAAGCAGCAATCCAAAATGTGGATGGAGCTTCTGATATTATTGTAGAGAAAACCGCTGGGCTACCGCAGATGAGTGTAATATATAATCGTCAGAAAATTGCTAAATATGGTTTGAACGTACAAGATTTGAACAATATAATTACAATGGGTTTTGCAGGCTTAACTGCAGGAACAATCTTTGAAGGAGAAAAACAGTTCGATTTAGTAATCCGATTTGATGATAAACATAGAACAAGTATCGATGATTTACGAAAAGCATCAATTGCATTGCCAAGTGGGCAATCACTCCCATTAAGCGAATTTGCTGAAATTAAGTTAACCAAAAGCCCTGCAAAAATTTCGCGTGATGAAACACGCAGAAGAATTGTTATTGGTGTAAACGTTCGTAACCGCGACCTCGCTTCTGTTGTGGAAGATGTTCAAAAAATAATTAATAAGGAAATTCACCTTCCTGTTGGATACTCAATTTCGTATGGGGGGCAGTTTGAAAACCTTGAAAACGCCAAAGCCCGCTTAATGATAGCTGTTCCAATAGCACTATTCCTAATTTTCATAATGCTCCACTTCGCATTTAGTTCATTCAAAGATGCGTTAATTATATATAGTGCAATTCCATTCTCTGCAATTGGAGGAGTATTATTGCTCTACTTCCGAGATCTTCCGTTTAGTATATCAGCCGGTGTTGGGTTTATTGCACTTTTTGGTATTGCTGTATTAAATGGAATTGTACTTATTGAACATTTCAAAGAATTGAAAGAAGAAGGCATTTCAGATATTCACGAAAGAATAATTTTAGGAACAAAAAATAGATTAAGACCAGTGTTGCTAACAGCAGGTGCAGCAGCTCTCGGATTTTTACCTATGGCTGTATCAACCAATGCAGGAGCGGAAGTACAGAGACCATTGGCTACAGTTGTTGTTGGTGGTTTGATAACTGCTACATTATTAACAATGATAGTGCTTCCTGTGTTATACTCATTGTTGGATAATGTTAAAATAAAAATTCCGAAAGTAAACGGTAAGTCACTTCCATTGTTATTACTTTTTCTACTACCTATTTTTACTTACGGTCAGAACATAGAGAATAAAAATTTTCTAACTATTGATAAAGCATTATCAATTGCTATTGAAAACAATGCAGGTCTAAAGGCTGAAGCATTATCAGTAAAACAAGCTGAAAGCATAACATCATTAGACTTCCCCAAAACAGATATTTACTACAGCTATGATGAAAACAATATGGCTGAAAACAATGTTCCTTTAGATATATGGGGAGTAAATCAATCCTTTAAATTTCCTACAATTTACTTTACTCAAAATAACAGAAATAAAGAGAAAGCAAAAGTACAGAAACAGAAGTACTTATTAAGTGAATTAATGTTAAAAAGAGAGGTATCAAAAGCATACTATTCAATAATATATTTAAAAAATGTTGAAGTTAGATATCAATTCTTAGATAGCTTATTAACTCAATTTGAAAAAGGTGCAGAGATGCGTTATCTGCTTGGTGAAACTAATAATCTCGAATTCTTAACAGCAAAAGCTAAGAAGAAAGAAATTGAGGTTCTTCTTGAGCAAACAAAAGAAAAAGTTAATGGTGCTTATTCACAGCTCTATGGTTGGCTGCAAACCGATTCTAATTACTTAATTCCAGAAATAGAACTTCCAATTATAGAACTAACCTTTGCTGATACTCTAAATAATCCGGGATTGAGTTATTATAAACAAATGCTTAACACAGCAGATTATGAGGTGAGTTTAGAAAAACAAAATTTATTACCAGATATAAATCTTGGTCTTTTTAGAGGCAGTAATAATGGTCCAAATTCTAAAAACTATTTTGGCTTTGATGTTGGTGTTTCAATTCCACTTTTCTTTTTTGAACAAAGCTCAAAAATTGAACAGACTAAAATAGAACGGCAAGTTATTAAACAAAATTACAAAGATTATGCAATCAAATTAAATACAAAAATAGAATCACTTATTTCAGAATTAAAAACTTATAAAAGTTCGGTTGATTATTATCAAAGTACAGGAAAATCTTTATCAAGAGAGTTGTTGGTAAATGCAAATAAGGCATTCCAGAATGGTGAGATAGACTACTTTGAATATATACTACTTATGCACAACTCTATTTTAATTGAAATGAAATATTTGGATGATTTAAATAAATATAATACAACAGTGTTGTCATTAAACTACTTAGTACTAAATGAATTATAAAGGAATTAAAATGAATTTTTACAAAAATATTTTTGCACTTATAATATTTTCAATCATACTTTTTTCAGCGTGTACTGCAGAAAGCGAAAAGAATACTACTGATAATAGTATAGAAGTAATTCTAGCAAATGATGAAATAGTTATTACATCAAAGCAATTCTCTTCTTCAGGAATGAAGTTAGGAAAAATCACAAGAAAAACTTTTTCTGAGAGAATTCAGACAACAGGGATGATAGACGTTCCACCAGAATATAAAGCTGCGGTTACTGTCTTTTACGGAGGTATGGTAAAAGACGTTCACCTATTAGTTGGGCAAATTGTAAAAAAAGGTGAAACATTGTTTGCACTCGAGAATCCTGAATATGTAGAAATGCAGCAAGATTATTTAAATGCGAAAAATAAATTAAAATACTTAAAAGCAGAATATGAAAGAGTGATTGAATTATTAGAAAATAATATAGCTTCACAAAAGAAATATTTGAAAGCAGAGTCAGATTATTACACGGTTCTTTCTAACTTTAATGCCCTTGGTAAGAAACTACAACTTTTGAATATTAACACTAACAATCTTGATTATAATTCTATCTCTACTTCCACTACTATCAAAGCACCTATGGATGGCTACATTACAGAAGTTAATATTACAAAAGGAGAGTACTTAAGTTCAAACGAGGTTAGCATTGCTATTGTTAATACTGAACATATGCACCTTGAACTAAATATTTTTGAAAAAGATATTGCTAAAATTAAAAAGGGACAAACTATTAAATTTACATTGCCTGATAATAACATAGATGCTTTTGAGGGTGAAGTCTTTCTAATTGGTAAAACTGTCTATTCGGATGATAGAACAATTAATATTCACGGTCATTTACGTAATGAAACTCAAGAATTAAATTTTATGCCTGGTATGTATATTGAAGCAGAAATTTTAGTAAATGAGATTGAACAGCCAGCAATACCAAACGATGCTATTGTAAATGTTGATGAAAACAATTTCATATTAATCAAAAAATATTTTGGTAATGATGAATATACTTTTCTTCAAAGAGAAGTAAAGGTAGGGAAAACAAATGATGGTTACACCGAAATATTAAATGCAAATGAGTTTAACAATAATGAAATTGTAATTAAAGGTGCATTTAATTTAATTCAATAACCTTTGTAAACACGTACAATTTATGCAGTCAACAAATAATTACTTTTAGGAATATTATCTGAATAAAATATATTATTGCAATAAACAAACCACTCATATTTAATTTGGTTAGTTAGGCAAACATTCAAAAGCCATTCGTTTTTACTTAATAAAAAATCCTCATTTAAGGAGGCAAGTTCAATACCATGGAATATAAATAATTTACAAGTCTCCTCGTTTTCAAATTCTGCGGGATTCATTCTTATGTAATCATTTATTAAAAGTTCATCCATTGCTTTGCGGCAATAGGTTTCATCGTACCCAAGTATTATTGCCTCTCTCAATAAATAACTTCTTTCTCTATTAGATAATTTATTTCCAATTTTTAATACTATCATTAAGCCCCTTAAATACTCGGCTTTGTCCCTTAGTGATACATCAAGATTATTGAACATCTATTTCACCTCATAAATTTTAATGTTATAAAGCACATTTAATGCCAGATATTAGTTGTTATTTTCTCTTACAAATTAAATTTTTAATAATTATTGATTTAAGATTTCTTATTTTTATTAAACTTCTTAAAAATTTATCTACTAATTTACTTGGAGAAATAGCAAGTTATGCCTTTCTACATAAACCAGATATCCATAATTGTAACTATACTTGCATCTGTAGGACTTATATATATACTCTACTCCAGAGGTTTTGAACGTGTAATCACGAGATTGTTTGTATTAACATTAATATTAATAATCGGATATATAATTTCACATGCAATTCATTTTATGATGGTAATAGATAATGACTTAACATTATTGGATCAAGCATGCCATTCTTTTTTACTTTTAATTTTGGTTGCTCTAACATTTTTCAGCTACTACTTTCCGCATGAAAGAAGGATGAATGTATTTCTCAAAATTTTTATTTTATTACCTTCACTAATACTATTATTTATGCTTTGGTATGGCAAGTTAATTATCGATTCACATCTGCATGCTATGCAATTTGAAGCACATTACACAAAGTATTATCCTCTTTTCTTAAGCTGGTACGTTCTACTTCTTTTGTTAAATGCAGTGTGGCTTATTAGAAAAATCTTTTCAACTAAAAATCAGGATATTAAAAAACAATTGCTTCTACTTTTAACAGGTGTAATTATAACCAACTTTACTGCTTTTTTAGTGGGGCTTTATTTACCCTGGATGATGGGTTTTTATTACCTCGTTGAACTTAGCCCCCTCGCTTTTTTAGTAGGTATTATTTCTTTTACAACTATTGCAGTAGGAAAATATAATATGTTTCCTATGGCACTAAATAAACTCCATTCCTTTAGTGTAACTAAAAAAACAATTTTTGCAGCTTTAATAATTGTACCTATAATAGTAATAACAATTCAACTACCACTTATAAGATTATTTTTTGGGTTTGAAGATACAACAGAATGGCAAAAGTATTTTATAATTAGTTTTTTTGGCGGTTTAATAGTAAGCGTAAGTATGACCTTTATGATAGTAAAACTGATTGCTGAACCATTAAAAAAACTAAAGGATAAAGCATTAGAAATTAAGAAAGGTAATTATGGTATAAAAGTTGATTCAACTTCTAATGATGAGATTGGTGAATTGGTTGAAACATTTAATGATATGTCTATAACTTTAGAAAAAGATTCGATTGAATTAAAACAAAAAGAAAAAAGAATTTCTATGTTGCTAACTGCCTTTGAGACTTCAAATGCTGCAATAGCAATTGTGGATAGTAAAAATCGTGTTATAGAGGTGAACGATAAATTTACAAAAATTGTTGAATTACCAAAAAACGAAATAATTCAATCGCCAATTAAGGATGTACAATTTTCTGGCAATCTAAATAGAGAGTACGAGAAAATTCAAAATGCTCTAAAACAGAATGAAACGTTTGAGGGCGAAATGATTATTCACGTAAATGGTAAGAGCAGAACTATTCTTTTAACCGTTACACCTTTTGGGTATAAAGATAATGATATAGATGGTTATCTGATGGTTGAGGTTGATATAACTGAACTAAAAGGTTTAGAGTTGAAGTTGGCTGAGTCGGAAAAATTGGCAGCTCTTGGTAAAATGGCAGCTATTCTTGCTCATGAAATTAAAACTCCTTTAACTTCAATTAAGATGAATAGTGATATTCTGTACGAATCGTTAGAATTGAATAGTGATGACCAAACATCATTTCAAATTATAAAAAAAGAAATTGAAAGATTAAACCACCTTGTTAAAGATGTTTTACAGTTTTCAAGAAAAATAGATGTGGTGAAAACTGAGTTTAATCTTTACTCATTTGTTGAAGAGGTTTTTTCAAATATGAAAATTAAAGCGACTAAAAAGAATTTTAGAATGATTAATAAAAACAATGATAAAATGCTCTTTGCTGATTTTGATAAACTTAAGCAAGTATTTATAAATCTTTTAGAGAACGCTTATGAAGCCGCGGCTGATAATGGACAAATTATAATTTCTTCAACAATTTCAGAAAATAATATAATTGTAAATTTTGAAGATAATGGTAATGGAATTAATGATGAGATTAGAAGCAAAATTTTTGAACCATTTTATACATCAAAAGCAAGTGGTACTGGTTTAGGTTTAGCAGTATCAAAAAAAATTATTGAAGAACACAACGGTAATATTTCACTTCTCTATTCTGAACCAGGATCAACGGTATTTGAAATTTCAATTCCCCAAAAAAATAAAATTAGTTAGATGAGATATAAAACATGAATAAAATATTAGTGATTGATGACGACCAATCAATACGAGAAACACTTTATAATTTTCTTAAAAGGGAAAAGTACGAAACTGCCTCTGCTGAAAATGGTGAAAAAGGTTTAGAGTTAATTAAAACTATAAACCCCGATTTAGTTATTAGCGACATTAGAATGCCAGGGATGTCAGGTCTGGAAATATTGGAAAAAGCAAAAGAATATAATCCGAATATAAATTTTATTATGATTACGGCACATGACGATATGCAGACCACTGTAGAGGCAATGCAGAAAGGGGCTTTCGATTATATTGAGAAACCCCTTGAGATAGATAGGTTAAGATTAACTATACGCAAAGCACTTGAGAATAAAAAACTAAGTGATACACTTGAGGCATTAGTCGAAGAGTCATCAGTTCAATATGAATTAAAAAATGTTCTTATTGGTAAAGCCTCTGTGATGAAAGGAATCTATAAAAAAATTGGTCAGATCTCGAATAACCGAGTAACAACTTTAATACAAGGTGAAAGCGGCACTGGTAAAGAACTTGTTGTAAAAGCAATACATTATAGCGGCATTACAAAGAATGAACCTTTTGTTGCTGTTAATTGTACCGCATTAACCGAATCGTTATTAGAGAGTGAATTATTTGGACATGTAAAAGGAGCATTTACAGGTTCAATACGTGATAAGAAAGGTAAGTTTGAACTTGCCGGTGAAGGGACACTCTTTTTAGATGAGATTTCTGAAATTTCTCCTAATTTACAAATAAAACTTTTAAGAATTCTTCAGGAAAAAGAATTTGAAAAAGTAGGTGGTGAAAAACCATTGCCGATGAATGCCAGAATAATAACAGCAACAAACCGCAATCTTCAAAAATTAGTTGATGAAGGTAAATTTAGGGAAGACCTTTATTTTAGATTAAAAGTAGTTACAATAGAGATACCACCAATTAGAGAAAGAACGGATGATATCCCACTTTTGGTCAATCATTTTCTAAAAAAAATAAATAATGAACTTCATAAAAATGTATTTAAAGTCTCTGATGATGTAATGAAAATGCTTGTTGATCACTATTGGGTTGGTAATGTTCGTGAATTAGAAAATACACTTATGCAGGCAGTTGTTTTATCCAAAAGTGATGTTCTTGAAAAGGAAAATGTATTGCTTCGTAAATCGGATAAAATTCATGGGGAGTTTGATGATATAACTAAATACTCATTAGCAGATGTTGAGAAAAACCATATTAAATTAATGCTCGAAGCTGTAAAATGGAATAAACCATTAGCCGCTAAACATTTAGGTATTTCGTTACCAACCCTGTACAGTAAAATTGAGAACTTTAAAATTGCATCAGGTTAATTAACTTAGTCGTAGGGACGTAGCGAGCTACGTCCCTACGACTAATAGTACTATTCACGAATATTCATCCCAGCTTCATATTCTTTATGGCTCATTCTTCCTTTACTTTTTTTTTCCATTACTTTCGGTGTATTATTTTTACCACTCATTCCTGTATCTACTATAATGGGAATACCATTCTGACCAATAGGTACAAAATAGAATGATGTGTTGCCACTCTGTGCAAGTACCTTTTGAACATCAAGAGCACGATATTGCAAATAAGAGAGTGTAAGAGTACTATCAATTATTCTTTGTGCAGTTTTTTTACCTTTAGCTTCAATAATTAAAATTTCAGCATCTTTTTCAGCAATTTGAAGCTCAAACTCTTTTTGTTCAAGTTGTTGCTCGGTAGCAAGTTTAAAATCGGCAGCTTGTTTAACTGCTGGCGGATAGTTAACATGCTTTAGTTCTACAGCATCCAATTGAATATGTTTACCTTCAAGGTTCTTTCTAAGTAGCTTAAGAATTGCCGTTTGTATTTCAATACTTTTTTTAGGAATTTCTGAATATTTGTAATCAGAAAATACAGCTCTTGAGATTGAACGAAACTGTTGTTGAACAACTTCAGGATAATAATCTTGTCCTATTTCCACATGTAAATAATATAACTCTTTAGGAGCAGGTCTTAAGCGTAATGCTAACTCTACATCCATATGTAAATCATCCGATGAAAAAATATCTACTCTTTCACTTTCAGTTTTCCAGCGAATGTCATATAAAATTACATCATTCCAAACCCATGCCCACTTAAACTCATTTGCATAAACCGTTGTATCTACTCTTGTGTAAGCACCCCAATGAAGACCTTCGAACCCTCCAGGAATTGTTGTTCCGCAGCTAACGATAAAAATTGAAACAAGGGAACCCAAAATAAAAAATCTGATCGTTTTCATAGTTATCACTCCTTTTTTTTGCTACCAACTATAGCTAAAGTTTAATAATTAATTAATCCGTATTAAAACCACCACATATTTTACTAATCAATTAATGAGCCAAGAAAAAACTTCTAAAAGAACTCCCTTAAACAGATTTATCAGAAAATTATTTTTAAGATTCTTTAAACGATTAAAGAATCTTAAAAATAGAAGACTCTTATTCGTTAATTCCTCTCTAAAACATAAGTATTTTGTTGGCACACTAATTGGCTATAGGTAACCTTTATAAAATGCTGCAAAATTTGGGATTAATTAGTCAGCAAGTCTTAAATAAATAAACTAAGTTTAATTATATTTATTAATTACATAGGAACTAAAATGAATAAAAAACTATTCTCATGTACTTTTGTCATACTGATGCTAAGTTTTATTAGTATCTCTGGTCAGAATGATGATGAGTATTTGCAGCAGCTTATTGATGAAGCAATCCAAGTTAGCCCACAAATCCAAGTATCCTATTCTAAATTAAATGCTTCAATTTCACGAATTGAAATTGGAACCAATTTACCTGATCCTTTGCTAACATTAGGTTTATTAAACTTGCCAACAAATTCCTTCTCGTTTACACAGGAACCGATGACAGGTAAGATGATTGGGCTAAGCCAAACTATACCTTTCCCTGGCGCTTTAAGTTCTGCTTCGGATGTAAAAGCTGTTGATACATTGATAATTCGTGAAGAAATTGAAGATCTGAAAAATCAGATTAGGAGAGATGTTTCTAAGTTTTATTATGAACTACGTTTAACAAGAGGAGAAATTGTACTTGCTGGAGAAAGTAAAATATTGCTGCATAAAATTTCAGAAGTGGCAAAAAGTAACTACGAAGTCTCCCGAGCAAGTCTGCACAACATAATTCAGGTTGAAGTTCAAATTACTAGGGTGCGAGATAAAATAGAAATTCTAAACGGTAAAGAAGAATCGTTAATTGCTGAATTAAACGCTCTCTTAATTCGTGAAGAAACTTCACCTATAATTACTGATGAAATTTCACCAATAGAAAAATTTGACTATACAACAGGAACACTAATTACTTTGGCAAAAGAGAAGCGACCATTTTTAAAAGGGATTAAGTTCGCTGAAGAAAAAACTAGGTTGATGGAAGAGAATGCAGAGTATGCATTTTATCCTGATTTCAAATTTGGGCTTCAATATTCTCAAAGAGATTATATAGAAAGAACTGGAGCTAATCTTAATGACCTTTTTTCTGTAGTGGTTGGTATTACGCTGCCAATTAACTACGGTGGTAATAAATCGGCAAAAGTTAGTGAAGCACAGTTTCTCCAAATTTTAAATAGAGATAGATATAGCGCTTCCATACAAACACTTAATCAAAATTTTGGAAAAATTACAGCAAAAATACGAGAGTTAAAAATTAGGGAAAACTTAATTACAGAAAGTCTGCTCCCACAAGCCGAGCAATCGCTTCAAGCAGCTCTCGCAGATTATCAGGTTGCAAAAATTGATTTTGTAAACGTGATACAAGCTGAAGAGGATATACTAAAAATTAAAACCGAACTAATAAAAGTTCGTACTAAATTTTATACAAGTTTAACACAATTAGAGTTCTTAACTGGTGAAAAAATAATTAATAATAAATTATAACGTCCGGCTTCGTCCCGATAAAACTGGGATTACACCGAGACAAAGGAGTATTTTTGATGAACAACAAGATCTTAATCTATTTGATAGTTTTTATAATAGGTGCTTTTAGTGGAGCAGGTGGTTATTACTTCCTTTCTGATAATTCTGCTGCAGAAGCCCACGAACATGATGGTCAAAAAAAATTATATACATGCGGCATGCATCCTAATATTATTGAGGAAGAACCTGGGGACTGCCCTATTTGCGGGATGAAACTATTACCCATAAAATCTAATACAACTGCATCAAGTACAACAAGTTCAGGTGAAAAGAAAATAATGTACTACCGAGCACCAATGAATCCGAACGAAGTTTACGACGAACCTGGTAAATCAAGAATGGGAATGGACCTTGTACCTGTTTATGAAGATGAAGGTGCAGCGAGTGGTGTTGTAACTGTTGATGGTGCTGTTATGCAATCAATGAATGTTAAAATTGAACATGTTAAACTGCGTGATATATCATCTACAATATTTACAAATGGTATTCTTTTTACAGACGAAAGAGTAGAATATGTTGTAAATACAAAAGTAGGCGGCTGGATAGAGAAACTATATGTTAATTATACTGGGCAAGAAGTTAAAAAAGGTGAGAAATTAGTTGAAATCTATTCACCTGAATTAGTAGCTGCTCAACAAGAACTTCTTACGGCTGTATCTTATGAAAAAGCAGTTAGCGGCAGCAGCGATTCTGAAATTCTTAACAGCGGAAGTGATTTAGTTAAAAATGCGATTAGGAAATTGGAACTTTACGACATCAGTAAAAGTGATATTGAAAAATTAATTGAGACCAAAAACGTAACTAAACTAATGACTATCTACGCCCCTTTTGCTGGAACTGTTTTAACAAAAAAAGTAAACGAAGGGGAAAAAATAAATGCAGGTAGAGAAATTACAAAGATTGCAGATTTAACAAATCTGTGGTTAAAAGCAGATATATATGAAAGTGAATTAAATAAAATTGAACTTGGTTCAACTGTTGAAACAGCTTTTTCATATAATCCGTCTAAAATTTATAAAGGTAAAATTTCCTTTATTTATCCTACAGTTGATCCTAAAACACGTACTGTTCAAATTAGAATTGATTTAAAGAATAGAAGTGGTGAGTTAAAACCAGCAATGTTCGGTAATGTTGAGATATTTGGTAAAAGATTTGGAATGCAGCCTACAGTTCCTGAAACTGCTGTATTGCGTAGTGGTAAGAAAACTCTAATAATGCTTGCTCTTGGTGTAGGAAGATTTAAACCTGTTGAAGTTAAACTTGGGCTTTATTCTGATGGATATTATCAGATATTGAAAGGTGTTCAAGAAGGTGATATGATTGTTACATCATCTCAATTTATGCTTGATTCTGAAAGTAGTTTACGTTCAGCAGTAAAGCTATTCACATCATCCGATGCAGCTGAACATGAAAATATGGATATGAGTGATGGTAGGGTTATGGAATCAGAAGTTCAAGAAACACAAAACATGAACATGGAAAAATCGGAAGATTCTAAAATGGATATGGATGAGCATAGTGGAATGGATCATCAACCCTCTATGGTAAGAGAAGGAATAATAGATTTAAATGCAATTGATGCAAATGGAGATGGAAAAGTATTCCAAGATTTGATGGATTGGAACGTTATTTCGGACGAACCAGGTAAATGTATTCTTTGCGGAATGACATTGAAAGAAGTTACAATTGATGAAGCAAAAAACAATCTTAAAGAAAACGGTTTTGAATATAAATAGAAAATGGAACGCTGATTATATAAAAATCAGCGTTCTATTAATTGGAGAATAAATTATGATAGCAACAGATGATCAAAAAGAAGGTTTCATTTCGAAACTGATTGAAGCGTCTATCAATAATAAATTTATGGTAGTATTGTTAACGATAGTCGTGATTGTAGGCGGCATCTATTCAATAAAAAATATTGCTGTTGATGCACAGCCCGATTTAAGTGATGTGCAGGTTATTATTTATACTGAGTATGCCGGACAGGGTCCGCAAATTGTTGAAGACCAAGTAACATATCCTATGACTACTAAAATGCTTGCAGTCCCTTTTGCAACTGTGGTTCGCGGATATTCGTTCTTCGGGTTTTCAATGGTTTATATAATTTTTGATGACGGCACTGATATGTATTGGGCACGAAGCCGTGTGCTTGAATACCTTAGTTCAATGCAGGGTGATTTGCCCGAAGGTGTTACACCGCAGCTTGGTCCCGATGCAACTGGCTTAGGCTGGGTTTATCAATATGTCCTTGAATCTGATAAAAGAGATTTGCAGGAATTAAGGTCTATTCAGGATTGGTTCCTGCGATATGAGTTATCTGCATTACCAGGTGTTTCTGAAGTTGCAAGCATCGGTGGATTTGTAAAACAATATCAAGTGAATCTTGATCCTAACAAATTAGCTTCATTCGGAATACCTCTGAGCAAAGTGAAGAAGGCTATAAAAGAAAGCAATAATGATGTTGGAGGAAGATTACTTGAAATAGGCGAGATGGAATTTATGGTTCGCGGGCTTGGTTATATAAAAAGCACCGAGGATTTGAAAAAAATAGCAATTGGATACAACCATGAAACCGGAACTCCAATTTACTTAGAAAATGTAGCTACAATAGATATTGGCCCAGAGTTAAGACGCGGTATTGCCGATTGGAACGGTGAAGGTGAAACAGTGGGCGGCATAATTATAATGCGCTATGGTGAAAATGCACTTGATGTAATTAATCGTGTAAAAGATAGATTGGCAGAACTTCAATCATCATTACCCGAAGATGTTAAAATAATTACATCTTACGATAGGTCTGAACTAATTGAAGCGGCTATTGACAATTTAATGGTAACCTTATTAGAAGAGAGTTTAATTGTAGCATTTATAATAATTATTTTTCTATTACATTTTCGTAGTTCGCTGGTTGCAATTTTTACCATTCCTACTGCTGTTTTGGCTGCCTATATAGTTATGTATTACCAAGGTATTAACGCTAACATCATGTCGCTTGGGGGGATAGCAATAGCTGTAGGGGCAATGGTGGATGCTGCAATAATAATGGTTGAAAATGCTCATACACATATGTCGATTAACCAGCATTTACCGAAAGAAAAGCAAAGACCCCACTGGGATATTATTTTAGAATCGGCTAAAGAAGTTGGTCCACCTATATTCTATTCACTTCTTGTTATTACTGTCTCTTTTCTCCCGGTTTTTACATTGGAGATGCAGGAAGGAAGATTATTTAAACCACTTGCATATACAAAAACCTATTCAATGGGTGCAGCTGCAATACTTGCTGTAACAATTGTTCCAATTTTACTTGGGTTCTTTGTACGAGGCAAAATGCGTTCTGAGGCAGAGAACCCTATTGCTAAATTTTTGGCAAAAATATATCATCCGGTTGTTGATTTTGTTTTGAAAAAAAGATGGCTAACACTTGGTATTGCACTTGTAATAATGTTAATAACTTACATCCCATATTCAAAACTTGGCTCAGAATTTATGCCTCCATTATATGAAGGCGACTTATTATATATGCCAACAACTCTCCCCGGAATATCTGTAACCAAAGCTAAAGAGCTATTGCAGCAAACAGATAGAATAATAAAAACTTTTCCTGAAGTTGAATCAGTATTTGGTAAAATTGGGCGGGCAGAAACAGCAACTGACCCTGCACCGCTATCAATGATTGAAACCACCATACAGCTAAAACCTCGTGATGAATGGCGGGAAGGTATGACACCCGATAAATTGGTGGAAGAACTGAATGCAGCAATTCAAATTCCTGGTCTTACAAATGCCTGGACTATGCCTATTAAAACGAGAATAGATATGCTTGCTACCGGCATCAAAACACCGGTGGGAATTAAAATAGCTGGTCCCGATTTACAAGTACTTCAAAATATTGGTAAAGAAATTGAACAAGTAGCAAAAACAATACCCGGTACAAGGTCTGTTTACGCTGAAAGATCGGCTGGTGGTAATTATGTTGACTTCGATATCGACAGAGAAGCAATAGCACGTTATGGTTTAACTATTGGTGATGTTCAAGATGTAATTATGTCTGCTATTGGTGGAATGAATATAACAAAAACTGTAGAAGGTTTGGAAAGATACTCGGTAAATCTTAGGTACCAAAGAGATTACCGTGAAAGCATTGAAGATCTTAGGAGAGTTAGAGTTCCAATTATGAACGGTGGAAATGTTTTACTTTCGGAACTTGCAGAGATGCAAATTAAAAAAGGACCGCCTGCTATAAAATCTGAAAATGCACGTCCTAATGCCTGGGTTTATATCGATCTTAAAGATATTGATGTTGGTACATATGTTAAAAATGCACAGGAAGTTATTAATGAACAAATTGAACTCCCTCAAGGATATTCGTTGATATGGAGTGGTCAGTATGAGTATATGGAACGCTCGAGCAAGAGGCTAGCAATGGTTATACCAATTACTCTTTTGATTGTTATACTGCTGCTCTATATCAACACGAAATCTTGGATAAAAACTGGAATTATTTTACTTGCCTTACCGTTCTCGATGGTTGGTGCAGTATGGTTCATGTATATTGCCGATTTTAATATAAGCGTAGCTGTTTGGGTAGGAGTAATAGCCTTGCTCGGTATAAGTGCTGAGACAGGCGTTATAATGCTTCTTTACCTTGATATTGCTTATGAAAGATTTAAAAAGAATGGTATGATGAAAACATTGGCTGATTTAAGAGAAGCAATATTTGAAGGAGCTGTTAAAAGAATTAGACCAAAAATGATGACTGTTATGACAACAATGCTTGGCTTGCTCCCTATAATTATAGGTACAGGTATTGGCTCTGATGTTATGAAGAGAATTGCAGCACCTATGGTTGGCGGTATTTTAACAAGCTTTATAATGGAGTTAGCATTATTCCCAGCAATATTTTATATCATCAAAAAGAAAGAGATGAGAAAAGAGTTGGGCGAAGCAGCGGTTCTAGAAGATTAGTGAAAAGTGAAAAGTGAAAAATAGCGGGGATAAATATTTCCGCAAATAAAAAACATAATAGGAGAAGTAAAATGAAAAACATAGTGAAACTTGCATCAATTATAATTATTGCCCTCTTTTTTATTGGCAATTCAATAACTGCACAAGATGCACCTGAAAAAGCTGAGAAAGCTGAGAAAAAATGTAAAATGGAAAAAACAGAAGGGATGAAAGACTGCTGCAAAGATAAAGAAGGTAAAAAAGATGACGAATGTAAAATGGAAGATAAAAAAGATTGCCCAAAAATGAAAGAACATGGTGATATGAAAGGTCATGATAAAATGATGAAAGAGCATGGAAAAGAAATGGACCATTCAAAGATGGAAGGAATGGACCACGATAAAATGATGAAAGAACATGGCAAGATGGAAAGTAATGGTAAGGAAATGGACCATTCTAAAATGATGGGAATGGGTCATGATAAAATGGAAAAAGAACACAAAAAAATGGGAGATTCAATTGTGCGTGAAGGAGCTATTGACGTAGCCTCCATTGATAAAAACGGTGATGGAAAAGTTTTTCAAGATATGATGGATTGGAATGTAATTTCGGATGAAGCTGGCGAATGCCCTCTCTGCGGAATGAAATTGAAAGAAGTTTCAATAGATGATGCGAAGAAAAATCTTGAAAAAAATGGTTTTAAAGTAAAATAGTTTTAAGGATTTAGGTAATCCCTGATCTAAATCTTTATCATAAATAGCCGCCTTAATTGGCGGCTAATTTTAATTGCGAGGTAAAAATGAAATGTCAAGTTTGTAAATACGATAATCAAGAGAATGCGAAATTTTGTGAAAATTGTGGACACATGCTTGAAGACTCAAACCCTAATGGAATACAAAAGAAACGTAAAAAGAAAAAGGGTAGAAGAGCAGCAGCAAAAGAGATGGAGCAGGCAGCAATATTTAAAAAGCTGTTTACTACTAAATCTTTATGGATTGGGGCTACAATTGTTGTTGGTGCATTTTTAATTATCTCGATAATTAACTCGAATGCATCAAGAAACAGTAAAAATAATGATGCAAAATTTATTGAGCAGAGAAATACAAATCCTCTTGTAGAAGCAAAAGTGTTTGATATAGCTTCTAAATTTGTGTGCGGCTGCGGGGGTTGCGATGAAGACCCTTTAGAACATTGTAAGTGTAATTATGCGGTTGCTCAAAGAGAATTTATTCGTGATCGCGTCGAGAATTCCGAGAGCGATGAAAAAATTATAGCTGCCGTAACAGCAAAATATGGCAATCTTAAAAATGAAAGTGAACAAGGTCTAAAAGCTGCTGCAAAACTTCTTGCATCTGAAAGAAAATTTGCAGAAAAGAATGATAATGTTGTAGCAACATACTCTGATCTTGATCGAATTTACAATTCATTCGAATGTCCTTGCGGGCAATGTGGCATTAAAGAATTAGCCGATTGCACTTGCGGACATAATAATGGAGCAATAGAAGTTAAGAAATTTATTGATGTGCAAATTGCTAAAAATAAACTTACTGTTGAACAAGTAATTGCAGAAGTAGATAGAGTTTATGGTGGAAAGAAATTTTAATATTCAAGGAAAATAAAAATGGCTAACTTTTGTATAAACTGTGGAAATGATTTAAACCAAGAGACAAAATTTTGTGGAAGTTGTGGTGAAAAAATTGCTCCAAGTGAAAACAATTCTAATCAGAAAAGAGATGCTGTTCTTGGCAAAAAGAGTACCAAATCGCAACAATTAAATGTGGTGCTTGCGTTAGTTTTGTTTGGAATAATTGTGGGGTACTTTGTTACTACAGAAACTAAAGAAGAAAAAACAATAAATAATCAACCTGTAATTTCAGAGTCACTTTCTTACCCAAATTATCCAACGCTATTAGCGGAAGTTTCTGTTGATGTTAAAAATGGAAATATTATGTTACCGTTGGATGTAGTGCAAAACAAAAAATTTGTATCGTTTACTTATAATGGTAAAAATGGTTCCGTTCCACTACTTGCATATATTACTCAGGAGGGAAAATTAGTTACTGCAATTAGAATGTGCGAACCATGCGATTCGAGGAGTTTCCATATAGTTGGTGATAATTTAGTATGCGATGCATGTGGTACTACTTGGCATATAGATAACTTAGATGCCGTAAGCGGATCATGCGGCAAATATCCACCAGACCCAATACCAAGTAGAGTTAAAGGTAATAAGATAATTATCAGCGTATCTGCTGTAACTAGTTGGACTAGAAGAGTTTAAGGATTTTATATAATGAAAATTTATGATATATCAATCAATAGCATTAAACGAAGAAAATCGAAAGCCATTCTTCTATTATTAGGGCTTTCCTTTTCAATAGCTTCTGTAATTGTTTTAATATCTATCTCTTTAGAGATGGAACAAAATTTAGAAGAGAGTTTAGATGATTTTGGGGCAAATATAATTATTACTCCGGATAAAAAAGAACTTAACTTTAACTATGCAGGTATTTCATTTGGAACCGTCTCCTATAATTCTCATAAATTAAAAGAAGATGAATTATTAAAGATTTGGACAATTAAAAACAAAGAGAATATAAAAATTGTTTCGCCTAAATTGATTAATATTTCTACATTAAATGAATCAGAAATAATGATAGCTGGCGTCCATTTCAATCAGGAAATTTTACTAAAAACATGGTGGGATATAAATGGGAATGTACCAGTACAAAAAAATGAGACCCTGATTGGAAGTATAATTTCAACAAAATTGAATGTTCACATTAACGATGAAATAATTCTGGAGGGGAAAAAATTTATTGTTACAGGAATTATAAATCCGACCGGATCGCAGGATGATGAAATAGTATTTATTGACCTTGCGGTTATGCAGAAATTATATAATCAGGAAAATGAAATTAGTCTTGCAGAGGTTTCTGCCTTATGCTACGACTGTCCCATAGAAGAGATAGTTAGGCAAGCATCTGAAAAACTTCCTGGTGCAAATATAAAACCGCTTAAGCAAGCAATTGAATCGAAAATGGCTGCAATAAATAGTTTCAATAATTTCTCGTATGGCATTTCGCTTGTAATAATAATTATTAGTATTATGATAGTATTTTCAAATGTAAATTCTTCTGTAATTGAGCGAAAAAGGGAAATTGGTATTTTCAAATCAATTGGTTATAAAAACATTGATATATCAATAATAATATTAGCAGAGATTCTATTAATTAGTGTTGTAGCTGGGATTATAGGCTATTTTATGGGACTTACCGGTTCACATATTTTTATGCCTTTTGTTATTGAGAGTTCAAATTTACAAATTAATTTTAGTTGGTCTCTTTTAAGTTTAGCAACTATTCTTTCAGCTTCTGTTGCAGTAGTTGCAAGTTTAATTCCGCTTAACAGTGCTATAAAGTTGGACCCAATTTCTGCATTAAAATCACTTTAACACAATTAGAATATGACATGAAACATTCATCCCGCAAGGCGGGACACACGAGGATGATTATAAAAAACAATTGTAGAACGAAAGTCCCCTTTCGTTTCTATCTAATAGCAAGAGCGAATCAGGAGATTCGCTCTACAAATTATAAACAGATGAAGCCGTCATTATTGATTTTTAAACACACACCTGTCCCGCTCTTTTTGCGGGAAGGGGATGATTATAAAAAAAGCCTGTCATTCCGGCAATATTTTAGCTGGAATCTAAAAAACAAAGCGAGATTCCCCCGAAGGGGTAAACTGTCTAAAAGCATGACGGAATGACAAGTTTTAGGAATTATAAACAGATGAATATAATTGAAATAAATAATTTATCAAAGCACTACAACACAGGTAGTCAAAATGTATTTGCTTTAAATGAACTTAGTATATCAGTAAAGAAAGATGAATTTTTAGCAGTTATGGGACCATCCGGTTCAGGCAAAAGTACACTGCTTACTGCATTGGGCGGATTGTGCGAACCAACAGCCGGAAGTATAAAAGTGGATGAAATAGAACTTTATGATTTAGACAATAAAAGTCTATCCAATTATAGAAGAGAATATATAGGTTTTGTATTTCAATCATTCCAGTTACTTCCCTATTTAACAGTTAAAGAGAATATTATACTCCCTTTAATAACAGTTCAGAAAAGAACACGTACACAAAACAAGTTAGCCTTAAATATACTTGCAAAGGTTGGATTAAAGGGGAAAGAAAATAGATTAATTGAAGAACTAAGTGGTGGTGAACAACAACGAGTGGCAATAGCAAGAGCACTTATAAACGATCCTGTTTTAATTTTAGCAGATGAACCAACTGGTAATTTAGATTCGGAGACTGGTAAAGAAATACTTGATTTATTAGAAGAATTAAATGCAGAAGGAAGAACCATAATAATAGTAACACACGACCAAGAAGTAAAAGCAAGAGCAACACGAACTATAAATTTAAAAGATGGAATGATAAACAATAAAATAGCTTCATAAGCTATAAAGTTAAAATAATTACAGAGAAATTAAAATTAACAAGTAATGAGATAGAAATATTGCAGGCAATTTTATTATCAAAAGACCCAAGTAAAAATTTCATGCATTAAATTTTAATAAAACAACTTAAAGGATAAGTTATGAATAGATACAACGTAATATTTGTCATTTTATTTTTTTTCGTTTTCTCGGCATTATTAGCCCACGAAAATCATAATAAAGAAAAACAAGTTTCTAAACCAGATACATTAACAATTGTTGAAGGTGATACAATTGCAATAAATGGAATAGCCACGGCACAATTCCTAAAATCTAAACGCTCTATTGAAGCAGATAGTGAGCAAAGTGAAATGGAAGAAGAGGTAAAGGAAGTTACTTTTGAAGCTGCTTTTGAACACCC
The DNA here is from genome assembly GCA_021647785.1 of Melioribacteraceae bacterium. Lineage (GTDB taxonomy): Bacteria > Bacteroidota > Ignavibacteria > Ignavibacteriales > Melioribacteraceae > 1-14-2-50-31-20. Next base: position 139,133 of record JAKIUC010000002.1, on the reverse strand, counting down.
GCATAATAAGCTAATTCACTTCCCCATTGCTCTTACTGCAATTGCACTTTTACTTTTAATAATTGGCTATAAAGAGAATAAATACTTTAGTGCAATTAAGATAATTGTACCTTTTGCAGCAATAGTAACCATATTAACTGTGCTAACAGGGCAGGCACAAGAAGAGCCATTTGAGGGAACAGCAATTTATGCTCTCGTTGAAACTCATGAGCTGCTTGGCTTCGGTGTATTGATATCACTTATTTTGTGGTCTATTTCTCTTTATGTTGAACGATTTAAAAAACTAATTTATCTCTTCGCAGTTTTAACTTTTATTTTGGTCTCACTTACCGGTTTGTATGGTGGTGTAATAGCACATTAAAACTTTAATATTATTCTTTTTCTAGGAGAAAAAAATGTTAGGAAATATTCTTATTGTATTAGCATTTCTAGCTGGTTTGTATTCAATGGTACAGTTTTATAGAAGTTATAAAATCGGCAAAGTTCTTAAATCTGCAAGAGTAGCTTACCATGCTATGACTATACTTATAATCTCTGCATCTGCTTTTCTCTTGTATGCGATTACAACTCATCAATATCAGTATAAATATGTTTTTGAATATAGTAATGCTGATTTATCTAATGGAATGTTGATGTCAACATTTTTTGCCGGGCAGGAAGGAAGTTTCTTACTTTGGCTCCTTTTCACATCCCTCATCGGATTGTTTTTTCTGGAAAGAAAAGACTATTCTGCTAAAAAGGAAGCAAGTTTTATGGGCGTTTACACTCTTGCAGTTTCTTTCTTACTACTTATGGTAACTCCATTACTAAAAAGTCCGTTCGAGTATATTTGGAGTATCGAGCATTATGTTGATATAAAATATTTTAGTCAATCTATATTAAGTTTACCTGCACTAAAAGATTACATTTTTTCTAACCAGAATAGTGACGGTAATTTTGTTCAGCTTAGCGAAGGGTTATTATACATATTAAAGAGTAATGGAATTCTTTTTGAGGAGTTCCTAATTAAAGGGAAGGGATTAAATCCTCTACTACAAAATTTTTGGATGCAGATTCATCCCCCTATCCTATTTTTAGGATACGCACTTGTAACTATCCCCTATTCTTTTGCAATATCAGCAACCATAAGAAATGAATATAAAGATTGGGTAGGCGAAGCTAAGTATTGGGTAATTATAAGTTTGGTTATTTTAGGACTTGGTATAATGATAGGCGGTTACTGGGCTTATGGTGTATTGGGTTGGGGCGGTTACTGGGCATGGGATCCGGTAGAAAATGCAAGTTTAATACCTTGGATTGTTTTAGCGGCGTTGCTGCATACATTAATAATTCAAAAACAAGCATGGCAAATGGATAAACAAAACCGTTTTGTAAAAACAAATTTAATTCTTGCCGCTCTTAGTTATGTCTTTGTAATTTATAGTACTTTTCTTACCAGAAGTGGTATTCTTTCTGATGCATCAGTCCACTCTTTTTCTGATCCTGGCGAAATAGTTTATCTCTTTTTAATTATTTACATTTTAACATTCATTCTATTGGGTTTCGGTTCAGTCTTTTTTAGAAGAAACGATATAGAGGTTCATAAAAGTGACGATGAAAATTTATTTACAAGAGAATATGGATTATTCTATGGTGCATTTGCACTGATTGCCTCTACTATTGTTGTACTTGTTGGTACATCTTCTCCAATTTTCGGACAGTCTGTAGAACTCGACTTTTATAACAAAATGAATTTACCTCTTGTAATTATTATGAATCTATTAATTGGGATTACTTTATTTCTTAAATGGAAGAGTACTGACAAAAACAATTTCATTAGAGAAATATTACCATCTACAGTTGTTTCAATAGTAATTACAATACTATTTGCATTTATTTTTAATACAACTGGTATTATAATTTTAATATTTGCCTTTACAGCATTTTTCGTATTAGTAGTAAATATCCAGTTTTTATTTAATGCTCTAAAAACAAACTGGTTACTAACTGGTGGTCATATTACACATGCCGGATTTGCCATATTTATATTGGGTGTACTTATTACCGGATTCTTCTCTGAATCAGCTAAAATTGATTTATACAAAGGGGAGAGCCTTTCACAATTTGGGAAAAACTTCACCTTTGTTGGTTACAATGGAATTGAAAACGGTAGTAAATTTGCCTTTAATGTTAAAGTAAAAGATGATGGTAAAGAATCCATTGTTACACCAGTAATGTATAGGTCGGATTATAATGGTAGTTTAATGAGAAACCCTGATATCCTGGTTGGCTTTGATGAGGATATTTATATTTCACCACTTGGTTTTGATAGTGGTAAATCAGAAAACAATAGCAATACAATTGTCCTAAATAAAAAAGAGAGTAAAACTATTAATGGAGTTGAAGTTGTTTTTGATGGTTTCGAGTTTCCTGAAGAGATAATGGAAAAAATGACCGAGGGAGCTGATTTTGAAATTGGAGCTAAATTACAACTAACAAAGAATAAAAAAGAATATTCAATAGTACCAAGAGTAATTTTTAGCGATGGGGAAAAAGAATATGGCAGTATAACAATAGATGATGAAAATTTGCTGGTATCCCTTATTTCACTTGATGTTGCCGGTAACGTTACAATCAGTATCGAATCGTTAGATAAGGTTGCAGAACCCAAAGAATTAAAGAAGGATGTACTTTCAGTAGAAATATCAATTAAGCCATATATAAGTTTTGTATGGCTCGGTGTAATTGTGATGTCTATAGGATTAATAATTTCTTCAATTAGAAGAAGAAAGGAGATTATAACCAAATAGTTTTGTTCTAATTAAAAGTAATTTTGAATGGGTTCCCCTCTTAGGATGCTGTTGGTTCAATTATAACAGCAAAACATATTTTCTTCTTTGAGATTGCTATTAAAATTGCTGAATTTTTGTCACTTTTTTGATATTTATAATACTTGTATAGAAGTATATCAAAAATAAGTTGAAATATATTTAATAAAAAAAAGGAGAAACAAATGAAAACCATAAGAATTAAAATGGAATTAGTTGCAGTAATGTTAGTAGCAATGCTATTAATAGTGCCAACAATTGTAGCCCAGCATGGTAATATGAACCAAAATATGCAAGGAAACATGCAGCACAATATGGAAAATATGATGCAGAGAAATATGCAGAATATGCAGCAAATGACTGAGCATATGAATGAAATGAATACACGAATGCAGGATATGATGCAAGGGATGAATCAGAATATGCAGATGAATCAAGAACAAAACAGACAGATGAATCATGAACAGAATATGCAAATGAGCCAAGAGCAAAACATGCAAATGAATCAAGAGCAGAATATGATGAATAACCAAGAAGGCATGATGCAAAATATGGATAATATGTCTAAAAGTATGGATGGAATGTTAAAGCAGATGAATTCAATTATGCATAACGAAGATATGATGAAAGATGAAAATATGATGAAAAATATGGACGAAATGATGAAGGACATGGAAGGCATGATGCAAAATTATGATAATTTGCTGAAAGTTGTTGAAAGAAATAGAAAGATAGAGTCAAAATAATTATATGTATATACTGAAAATTAAAAAGATAATAGCAATATTATTATTCATTACTATTCTTTCCGGAGTGTCGTTTGCTCAGGGAAAGTGGTATGCAAATACCTCATTACAAGTGGTTGGTTCTGATTTCCAAGATGGAACTCGACAAAATACATTATTCTTATATAGTGGTGTAAGGTATCAAACTCAGGAGTCTTCACTAAGCCTGAGTTTGCCAATAATCTATACTAAAGGAAATTCATTTACTCAACTTAATAATTCTAATATCCCAAAAAAGGGAGGGGGAAATTCTTCGAACCAAATAATGGATAGCAGTATGAATTCAATTGCTATTGGTTTAGGAGACTTATATTTAAACGGTAGCTTTCAAGTAATTAAGGAAACCAAAACTATTCCTGCTTTTTCAATTGATGGATATGTGAAATTTCCAACTACAACATCCAGCCTTGGCATAGGAACAGGAGAATTTGATTCACAGATTGCCGTAGGTGTTAGAAAATTTGTTAATAGATTCTCTTTTTTCGGACAGTTCGGATATCTATTTCTTGGAGATCCTGAAGGGGCTGAATCAATTAATCCATTCACAGTTAGTCTCGGAATTGGATACGCATTTGGATATGGCGAACACTCTATTCTATTAGCTTACGATTCATATACTACTATTGTTCAAGGGATAGCATCACCTAAGCAGTTAGCTTTAGGATATAATTATATGATACGTAAAGGGTTCTTTTTTACAAGTATTATATCAGCAGGCTTAAATAGTTCTACTTCGGATTATACTATTTCCGGAGGATTTAACTTTCAAATTTAACAGTAAAAAAAAAATCAAATATAGGAAACAAAATGAAAAAATTAACAACACTTTTATTACTTTTATCTTTTTACAATTTTTTTGCACAAGAAAAAACATTAGTTTCATCAGGTATAACATCTAACGGATGGTTTGGTGCACCCGTAATGAAAATTGCTGAATTAAATAATCAGAGTAGCTTAATAATTGGTGCACGAGGTGGTTGGATTATTAATAATTCCATTGTATTAGGAGGCGGAATGTATGGGCTTGCTTCCAACGTAACTGTTGATGTTATTGATGGTGATCTATTTAGCGAAGATACCGAGAATCTTCATTTTATGTATGGTGGTTTTGAATTAGAGTATATTATTTCTCCTATGGAAATATTTCACGTTTCGCTATATACATTATTAGGGCTTGGTAGTGTTTCTTATAATAATTTTGGAGATGGTAATACCAACAATTTTTATAGTAATCATCAAACCGGCAATTCTTTTTTTATAGCTGAACCAGCTATTAATCTTGAAGTTAATGTAACACATTTTTTCCGCATTGATTTGGGAGTTGGTTACAGATATACCTACGGTGCTGATTATCAGACTATTAACGATAATACCGTATCTGGTTTTAACGGCATAGTAACATTGAAATTTGGCAAGTTTTAAAACGAATTGTGAAATTAGAAATGCCACTGAATAAAAGCACATTATAAATAAGTATCAAAGGACTGATATAATGGAAAATCATAAAGAACATAATCACGACAAGATGGATGGACATGAACATAGCAACTCTCATGAACACCAGAACCATACAGACGCAAATACCCACAAGAACCATAGTGGGAAGCATGCAGAACATAACAAAAGCCACGAACATTCTGGAACTGCTTCGCATGATGAACACAAAGGACATGCAAACCACCACGAACATATGATTGCTGATTACAGAAAGCGATTCTGGATTTCGCTTGGTGTTTCAGTTCCAATACTTCTCCTCTCCCCTCTTATTCAAGAATTTTTAGGATTTGGTACAGCATTACAATTTGCTGGCGATAAATATCTCGCATTTCTACTCTCATCTTTTGTCTTCTTTTTTGGCGGATACCCATTCTTAAAAGGAATGATGGATGAAGTTAAGAAAAAACAGCCGGGAATGATGACTCTTATTTCAGTTGCCGTTAGTGTTGCATATTTTTATAGCTCTGCTGTAGTCTTTGGTCTCGAAGGGAAAGTCTTCTTTTGGGAATTAGCAACGTTGATTGACATAATGCTTGTAGGACACTGGATAGAGATGAGATCTGTTATGGGTGCATCCAAAGCATTAGAGGAGCTTGCAAAGCTAATGCCTTCCGATGCGCACTTGCTAAACGAAGATGATAGCATAACCGAAGTTCCACTATCGCAATTAAAAACGGGTGATAAAGTTTTAGTAAAGCCGGGTGAAAAAATTCCTGCTGATGGCGTTACTATTAAAGGTGCAAGTTCGGTTAATGAAGCAATGCTAACAGGAGAATCGAAACCAGTTACTAAAAATGCTGGCGATAAAGTAATTGGCGGAGGCATAAATGGTGAAGGCTCGTTAGTTATTCAAGTTGAAAAGACAGGGAAAGATTCATTCCTATCCCAAGTAATTGATTTAGTGAAGGAAGCACAAGATAGTAAATCGAAAACTCAAGACCTTGCAAACCGCGCCGCATTTTGGCTAACAATAATTGCTATACTCGGTGGTGCAGTTACAATGTTTATTTGGCTTGCAATTATGGGCGAAAGTCTATCCTTTGCACTTGAACGAACTGTTACGGTAATGGTAATTACGTGCCCTCATGCTTTAGGACTTGCGGTACCATTGGTTGTGGCAGTATCAACAGCAATCTCTGCACAGAAAGGATTGTTAATTAGAAACCGTGTAGCATTTGAACAAGCAAGAAAATTAAATGCAATTGTCTTCGATAAAACTGGCACTTTAACAAAAGGTGAATTTGGAGTAACTGATATTATTGCTTTCGATAGTAACTTTACTAACGATGATATTCTACATTTTGCAGCTTCAGTTGAAAGAAATAGCGAGCACCCAATTGCACAAGGCATTTACAAAAGTACAGAGAATATTTCGGAAGCACATGATTTTAAAGCTGTTCCTGGTAAAGGAGCACAAGCCGTTGTTGAAGGTAAAAACGTTGGCGTTTTCAGTCCGGGCTATTTACGCGAAAAAAATATTTCAGTAAATGATGAAAGAATAGAGGAATTATCCGAACAAGGGAAGACTGTTGTATTTCTACTTATTGATGAAAAACTTGTTGGTGCAATTGCACTCGCAGATATTATAAGGGAAGAATCGAAAGAAGCTATAGCAGAGTTTAAGAAACTTGGCATTAAAACTATTATGCTAACTGGTGATAATAAAAAGGTTGCAAAATATGTAGCGGATGAACTTGGCTTAGACCAATATATTGCTGAAGTATTACCTGATGGAAAATCGCAAACAATAAAGCAAATACAAAACGATGGGTTTATTGTTGCTATGACTGGCGATGGTGTGAACGATGCACCAGCATTAGCACAAGCCGATGTTGGAATTGCCATTGGTGCAGGTACTGATGTTGCAGTGGAAACGGCTGATATTGTGCTTGTAAAAAGCAACCCGTTGGATGTTCTTTCAATAATAAAACTTGCAAAAGCAACTTACAAAAAGATGGTTCAAAATCTTGTTTGGGCTACAGGATATAATTTTTTCGCAATACCACTTGCTGCGGGTGCACTTTATAGTTGGGGGATATTGCTCACTCCCGCTGCTGGTGCTGCTTTAATGTCTCTTAGTACTGTTATTGTTGCAATAAATGCAAAGATGTTGAAGATAGATAAGTAATTTTGTCTAAGTATTAATATTTACTGAATCTTTTTTTTTGTAAAAACATCCTATTTGCTGATTGCATTCTTAAAGAAAAAAGTGTTTTAAAATTATTAGAATGCTTAACTAAAAAAAGCTGAGTTCTAACAATGTCAGCATTATTAATTTTTAAGTATTAACGCAGATTGACCGCTACACTAATCAATCTACGTTACAATTTGTAATACAGATTGATTAGTCCCGACTCGTCGGGATAAAGATGAAAATATGCTGTGTTAATTAGAACTTAGCCTTAAAAAATAAAGGAGAACTATTATGTCATACTATTTTTCAAAAACATTAAATATTAATTTTGATGAAGCAGTAGAGAAAGTAACTGCTGCATTAAAGTCTGAGGGCTTCGGAATTTTAACTGAAATTGATGTTAAAGAGACATTAAAGAAAAAAATAGATGTTGATTTCAGACCATACAAAATTTTAGGTGCTTGCAATCCTCCATTTGCACACGAGGTATTATTAAAGGAAGATAAGATTGGAATTATGCTACCCTGTAATGTTGTAGTTCAACAATTTGATGAAGGTGTTGAAATTGCTATTGTTGACCCGCTAACTGCAATGGCTGCGGTTGATAATCCTGAAATTGCCGATATTGCTGCTGAGATTCAAGGCAAGTTAAAAAAAGTACTTGACTTGTTATAAAAAATATTGAGTAAAGATAGAAAACATATTATAATTATTGGTGCTGGCTTTGGCGGTCTATATTCTGCCAAGGAATTGTTGAAAGGAAATAAAAACTATAAAGTAACAATTATCGATTCGCGGAACTTTCATTTATTTCAGCCATTGTTATACCAAGTGGCTACAGCACAACTGGCACCGGAGGATATTGCTTACCCAATAAGAGCAATTTTTGAGAAAAACAAAAACATCACAGTTCTGAAAGAGAAAGTTAGCTCGGTAGATTTGGATAACATGTTCATCAATGTTGATTGCGGTAAATTATATTACGACAAACTAATTATTTCGGTCGGAGTTATTCCTGAATACTTTGGAAACGCTAATTGGCAGGAGGTTGCACCACCTCTAAAAACTTTGGAAGATGCTCTTAAAATTAGAAGAAAAATATTAAACGTTTTTGAACGTGCAGAATCGGAAATGCTTCATCCATGTGATGAAAACCCATTAAACTTTGTTGTAATTGGTGGAGGTCCAACTGGGATTGAGCTTTCGGGTGCTTTAGCAGAATTAAGTAAATATACGTTAAAGAATGAATTTAGGAAAATTAAACCTGAAAGAGCAAAGATATATTTAATTGAAGCTGGTAACTCTATTCTAAATGGCTTCCCCAAAAAACTACAGTTGGCTGCAAAAAAATCATTAGAAAATCTTGGAATAACAATTAAATCAAATTCAAAGGTTATTAAGATTGATGCAGTCAAAGTTGAAATTGAAACTAATGGCTCTACAGAAATTATTGAAAGTAAAGTTGTTTTGTGGGCGGCTGGTGTTAAAGGAAATTTTGCCAATAGTATTTTATCAACAAATAATAATATTAAATTTGACAAAAAAGGACGCGTATTAGTAGAGAACAATTTAACAATTCCAAATTACAGGGATGTATATGTTGTTGGAGATTTTGCAAATATTGCTGATGAAAAGGGAATGCCTTTACCAGGGACTGCACCAGTAGCAATGCAGCAAGGAACTTTTGCAGCTAAACATATTAAAGGGAAATCATCAAAAGAATTTAAATATTTTAACAAAGGAAGCCTTGCAGTAATTGGGCGAAATGCAGCAGTAGCCGATTTTGGAACGTTTCACATCAGCGGATTTTTTGCATGGGTTCTCTGGGTAGTTGTACACATTGGCTACCTAATTGGATTTAATAACAGAGTTTTAGTTTTAATTAAATGGGCTTGGAGCTATTTTGTAAGAAAATCAACATCCAGAATTATTTATAGAAGCGATATGAGGAGTTTAAGAAAATAGCTTTTATTTAGAAATTATGACCAAGTAAAAACCCCAAATATTATATTTTACACAATATCCTCTTTTGTGTAAAACTTACACTATATAGCTAAAGTAGAAAAACCAAATTAATAAATATACATTAGGAGTCTAAAATGAGACAAATTATCATATTTCTAATATTCGGAATCACAAGTTTCGTATATAGTCAAAACAATTTAATAATTCCCGATACTTTAAGCGGAACATCTTTTAATCTAAATCTTCAATATGGAACTTTTGAATTTTACCCAGGAGTTCAGACTAACACTATGGGAACAAACGGCGATATACTTGGTCCCACATTAATTATGAATAAAGGTGATTTTGTTGATATAAAAGTTACTAACCAGTTAGACGACACAACTACAATACATTGGCACGGAATGCATGTATCTGCTGCAAATGATGGTGGTCCGCATACAACTATTGCACCTTCAGAAACTTGGAACCCTCGCTTTACAGTTTTAGATAAAGCTTCAACTTTTTGGTACCACCCGCACTTGCATGAAAAGACAAACTTACATGTTTCAAAAGGTATTGCCGGCTTTATTATTGTGCGTGATGAGGTGGAAGCAGCTTTGGAACTACCAAGAAAATATGGAGTTGATGACTTCCCTCTTGTAATTCAAACAAAAACTTTTGATGCCGATAAAGAAATAGTTGTCCCTTCAAATTCAGATTCTGTAGTGATGGTAAATGTTACACTTGATGCTCTGTTGGAAGTACCAGCACAAGTAGTACGCCTCCGTTTATTAAATGGTTCGTCACAAAGAGTTTTTAATGTTGGATTAAACAATAACAAATTGTTTTATCAAATTGGTTCGGATGGCGGTCTCTTAAGTAAACCACTTGAGTTAACACGTCTGCAACTTGCACCTGGTGAAAGAGGAGAAATCCTTATTGATTTTTCATCAGCCGAAGGTGAAACAGTTTATTTGATGAGTTATGCTTCCGAGTTTCCTAACGGAATTTATGGTGCAACTAATCCGGGAGTTAATACTATGCAAACTCTCAATGGTTATAGTCCTAACCCAATAAATGGAACGGACTTTAATTTGATGCAATTCAAAGTTGTAAGCGAAACAGTAAATCCTGTTAAAACAATTCCAACAAACTTAGTAACAGTAACACCTCTTAATGAAAGCGATGCAGATATTACTCGTGACATAACCTTAACCCCAGTATCAATGGGTGCAAATGTTTTAAATGGCGATTTTTTAATAAATAATGTTTCGTTTGATATGGATGTAATTAACTATACGATACCTTTAAATAATACAGAAATTTGGTCAATCACAAATCAATCACCAATTGCACATCCGTTTCATATTCACGATGTTCAGTTTTACATTTTAGATAGAGATGGCACAATACCACCACCAAGTGAACAGGGATTGAAGGATGTAATTCTTATAAACCCAATGGAAACAATTCGTTTTATCACTAAGTTTGAAGATTTTGCAGATGATGAAGTTCCATATATGTACCACTGCCATATGCTTACACACGAAGATCGTGGAATGATGGGACAATTTATTGTTGTTTCAACAACTGATGTTAAAAATGGTGAATCGGAAACACCAGAGAAATTTGAGCTAAGTCAAAATTACCCTAACCCTTTTAATCCTTCAACAGCTATTAAATTTTCTTTGAAGGAGAGTGCATTTACAAAGATTCAGATCTTTGATATACTTGGCTCCGAAGTTGCAACTTTGGTAAATGAAAAGAGGAATGCCGGATATTACGAAGTAGTATTTGATGCAAGTAATTTAGTTAGCGGGACTTACATTTACCGTATAATTGCTAGTGATTTTGCTTCTTCAAAGAAAATGACTTTGATTAAATAAATTCGGTAAAACTTAGGTGGTAATTGTAACTCAATTATGATATGCTCAACTTTTGTTACATTGGTTAATCTATACGATAAAAATATTTTTTATTTAATAAATGTCACTTTTTTCTCTCTATCAATACTACTCTTGTAAACAATAATTAACATTATTAACAACAAAAGGAGAATACTATGAAAAAAGTATTAACAGTAATTTTTATGCTAAGTTTAGCGAGCATTATTTTTGCACAAAGGCACGGCGATAGAGACCGAGCAATAGACACAATCTCTGTTTCTGGTACAGCAATTGTTGTACAAAACGATTCAACACACGCAAAGTATTATTTAGATGAAGATGGTGATGGAGTGGCTGAATATCACTTAAGTTTTGGTCCAAGATGGTACACACCAGATAGTTCTGACGCAGTACGTCCGGAAGATGGCGATATTATCTCTATTTTAGGTGGTTTGCTTGACCATCGTAGGATGGATAGAGAAACCATTCTTGTGTTTGAAATAAATGGTAGATTTTGGAGAGACCCATACGTTTCTAACTGGAATAATATGGGACGTCATAACAAACATAGAGGAGATCGTCATAGAGGAAGAAGAAATCATGGTTTTGGTTGGGATCACGATTCATTAACAACTCTATCCGTTAGCGGTACAGCAATAATTGATACAACATATTATATGGACTATTATTATTTAGATGTTGATAGTGATGGAACTCCAGATTACTTCTTAAACTTTGGACCTTATTGGTATCAACCAGAATCGGGTGCAGTGCGACCTGAAGATGGAGCAGCAGTTGATATTGTTGGTGGTGAGCTAACAACAAGTATGGATGTACCTATGATTATTGTCTATGAACTTAATGGAGAACTTTGGAGAGATTCATCCTCTATTGGCAGACACTTTGGAGGCGGCTGGTTAGTTGGTGATATGGATAGCTCCCGAACTTTCCACTCCACTTTTGATAGAGGCGACAATATAACTGTGCATACAGGATGGAACAACAGAGGAGGTCATGGCGGTATGGGCGGAAATCATTTACCAGATTCTTTGTTCTGCCAAATGTTTGAAACCATTCCTGAAGATATACCTAACAGAGATGGAATGAATATATTTGCGAGCTACGAAATAAATATGTTTACTTCTGACGGTAGAAATATGATGACAGATGACCGTATGATGAATGAGTATTTTAGATTTGCAAATAATATTGATTATAGTTTCCACTATTCCGATTTACAAATTGAAACGTATGATGTGGATGAAAGTAGAATAAAAGTAAAATATTGGGATGAAGTTTCTGCAGATTGGGAAACAGTTGATGCAACTGTAAATGCTGAATTAAATATTGTAACTTTTAGTAGTTCAGATGTAAGCAACATAATAGTATTATCAGCATCAAAAATAACTGCTGTTGAAGATGAAACTACAGCATTGCCAACGGAGTTCAGTCTATCTCAGAATTATCCTAACCCATTTAATCCTTCAACAAAAATAGAATATACGTTGAGCAATAATGCACAAGTTACACTAACCGTTTATAACATTGTTGGAGAAAAAGTTGCTACATTGGTTAACGAATATAAAAATGCAGGAGCTTACACAGTTAATTTCAATGCTTCACAACTATCATCCGGTGTTTATTTTTACGAAATAAAAGCTGATGCAATTAGATTAGTGAAAAAAATGAGTTTGCTGAAATAAATATTTCCTTCATACTATTAAAAGAAAAAACCTCGTCAAATTGGCGAGGTTTTTTAATGCAGTTGAAATAGTCCTCTCTTGCTGTAAGCAGACTTTCAGGGCAGACCTACCCATTGTGAGAAATAAAATGTAACCTATTAAAAATTAGTTTAATTATTTTATCCTCTGAATGTTTATATTTGCACTTAAATTTTTAATATTATTGCAAAATAGTTGAGGTTTATCATAGCACAGAAAGAAAAAAATGTAGTTGAAAAAATAGTCTCTTTAGCAAAGAGAAAGGGCTTTGTATTCCAATCAAGCGAAATTTACGGTGGCTTAAATGGCTGTTGGGATTACGGTCCGCTTGGTGTTGAGTTGCTGAAAAATATAAAGGAGGAGTGGTGGAAATCAATGACCTACCGCAATGATGTGGAAGGACTGGACGCATCTATATTGATGCATCCTAAAGTTTGGGAAGCCTCTGGACATGTTGAGAATTTTTCTGACCCGATGATTGATTGCAAACAATGTAAAACAAGATATAGAGTTGACACACTCGGAGACTCGATTGCAGAGAAAAAGAAGAAGAAAATAATTGCTATTTTTGAGGAGAAACTTTCAGCCGAGAAAAAAGATGCTTTGGAAGAAATCTATAAAATACATAAAGAGTTGGATGAACGATTTGAAGCAATTCTTGAGAGCAAAGAGCTATCCGTTGATATACTTAGCGAAACAAACTGTTCTAAATGTGGAACTAAAGGGGAATTTACTGAACCGCGTAATTTTAATTTGATGTTCAAAACATTTATTGGTCCGGTAGAGAGTGATGATAATGTAGTATTCCTACGTCCGGAAACTGCACAGGGAATTTTTGTAAACTTCCAAAATGTTCAAAACTCAAGTCGCCAAAAACTTCCGTTTGGAATTGCACAGATTGGGAAAGCATTTAGAAATGAAATAAACACAAAAAATTTCTTGTTTCGAACCAGAGAGTTTGAACAAATGGAGATGCAATATTTTGTGAACCCCAGTACAGATAAGGAGCATTACGATGCTTGGAAGGAACAACGAATAAATTGGTATGCAAATCTTGGAATGGATTTAGAGAATTTACGATTCCATGACCATCCTGCTGATAAGTTAGCACACTATGCAAAAGATGCTACCGATATTGAGTACAAGTTTTCTTTTGGATGGGGAGAGATTGAAGGAATTCATAACAGGACAGATTTTGATTTGAGTCGTCATCAAGAGTTCTCGGGAAAATCTCAACAATATTTTGATGATGAATTAAAAGAGAAATACATTCCATACATTATTGAAACCTCTGCTGGTGCAAGTCGTTCCTTTATGGCATTTTTAGTAAATGCTTATCATGAAGAGGAAGTGAACGGAGAGCAACGTGTAGTTCTTAAATTTCATCCAAAATTAGCTCCAATAAAAGCTGCAATATTTCCATTGGTAAATAAAGATGGCATGCCTGAGATTGCAAAAGAAATTGAAGCAGATCTAAGTTCGCATCTTAGAGTTTTTTACGATTCCAAAGGTGCAATTGGAAGAAGGTACAGACGCCAAGACGAAAATGGAACTCCATATTGCATAACTGTTGATAACCAAACTCTTGAAGATAAAACCGTTACTGTTAGAGAACGAGATACAATGGAACAAGAACGGGTTAGCATTGATTCACTTCTTATCTATCTTATAAATAAATTAAAGTAATTTTAACTTACTGATTTTTAAGCATGTAACTTTGAGGATAATATGAGAGAGACCATTCTTAACGAATTACAATCTCACAAAGATACAATTGAAAAAGTAATTGCTGCGTTGCAAGATGATATTTTAACTGCTTCGGAGTTAGTAATTGCTACCCTTAAAGCTGGAAATAAAATTCTTCTCTTTGGAAATGGCGGCAGTGCTGGGGATGCACAGCACATAGCTGCCGAGTTAACAGGACGTTATAAATCTGAACGAGGTGCTTTACCTGCAATTGCATTAACTACCGATACTTCTGCAATAACTGCTATTGCAAACGACTATGGATACTGGGCAATATTTGAAAGACAAGTGGAAGCCCTTGCCACTAAAGGGGATTTGCTGATTGGTATTTCAACATCAGGGAATAGCGAGAATGTGATTAAAGCATTTCAAAAAGGGAAATTAGTTGGATGTAATTCTATTGCCTTAACTGGTAAAAATGGTGGGAAGATTATTGGTGAGAGTGATTATAGTATCATTGTTCCCTCAGATGATACTGCTAGAATTCAGGAGATGCATATTTTAATTGGGCATATTATTTGTCAGATAATTGATGATAATTTTAAATGAAGGCATCTATTAGATACCTTCATTTAAAAACAATTTCAAAAATCAGGGAGAAGCAAATTTTTCATCATACCATTTATTCAAATTTGTTGGAATAAGTGCGTTGTTCATATAGTTCATTAAGAAATTCACTACACCCAATGCTGCTGCAAGAAATCCTAAAAATAGCGAAATCACAATTGTAGCAAACAAAACAATAATTCCCCCAGTCGCCTCCGACTCATAATCTCTCTTCTTTGTGCCATCGGAATAAATTGCGTAGTGTTTAGTATTAGCACTCATTGCAAGTCCTGATAAAATGGTTCCAAGAAATCCTAATCTGCCAAAAAGTCGAGTTCTTTTTTCAAAGATATAAACAGGGACTCGGCTAGACATATAATAAAACAGAATACCAATTATATGAATAACAATAAAAACAGAAATACCCATTTGATAAATAAACAATGCACCGATTGCAATAGCTGCACCAAGCACCCATTTAGAACCAGTAAATATTCTTTTTGTACGATCTTCATATACTTGAATAATTTCATTCATTCTATTAATTACTTCAGTATCAGTTGGTTTCAGATTTTGTTGAATATGCTCAACTCCCCTTTTAATAAACCGAGCTTGTGAACCTTTTGTAATTGTTTTTAATTCTTCTCCAGATTCTTCATCGTGAAAAGGAGAAAGCTTGTTTTCAATCTCCTCTAAAATTGCTCTCGCCCTATTATTTCTTTCATCAACACTTAGTTTTGAATTAAGTAATGAATCTTCTGTATAGTTCAATTCAACCGTAAAGAGTTTTTCTTTAAGATTTGTGTAAACTACCCACGGGAACAAAACAAAAACTCCGCCTAAGTATCCAACTATCATAATTAATTCTAACCAATCAATACTGCTTTCTGTTTTCGCAACCTCTGGTTCTGCTTGAGCAAGCAAGGCAATACTTGATAATATCAAAAAGCCAATAATAAATAAAAACTTCTTACTCATAATTATCCTCAATAAATGTTGATATATTTTATTATTTAAATGTTACTCTATTTATTAAATATTACAAATATCTATTTATTGCTGTCAATTGGTATTGATCTGAATTCCACTTTATTGTCATCACTAACAAAACTTATACTAAATAGTGAGATTTTTTTCGTTTCTGAGGAAACTTTTTTAAAAACAAATTCAACAGTTGTTGGAACACCTGAAATGAATTTCTTTTCTAATCTTGTCCAACTATCTTTTGAAACTGTATTGGCGATTCTGCAATTACTCGCTATATATTCATTTCCAGATTCATCAAATATTCTTGTATCACTAATCCAAAATTTTAAAAAAGAATCATCCTCAGAGGTGTTTTTAACAATTAACGAAATAGTAATGTTTCTATTTTCATATTTAACATTAGTAAGTTCGAAGATGAAATTATTATAGTTCACAATCATTTTTTTGTCATCACTAATAACAGTTTCTTCTACTTCTGGTATAGACTTAACCACCTTTGTTTCTTTTACTTTGGCTGTTGGTTCTTTGTTCTTGTAAACCTCATTGTCTAATTCATTAAACGCTTCTGAAGCTCTAAATCTAGTATATAATTTTTTATTACTTTCAATTTGTTTCAGAAATGCTTTCTGTGCCGAGCCTGTAGGATATTTTGCTAACACATAAGCACGCCAATTCTTCCCATCCTTTAATAGTTCTTTTTTACTTATTTGACTTCCTTTCATCTCTTTTGAAACCACAGTTTTGGTTGCTTGTGTAAACTGAGATAAGTATTCAGAATTTTCGCCCGTTCCAATTTCCTCTTCAAATTTCTTTTGCATTGAATTAACTTTTACTTCAAGAGTTCTAGCTAATTTTGCTCTAGCCTCTGTAGAAGCTTTTGAAATGGCAAGGTCCATATCGCGGGATGTGGCAGAAGCAGCTGCATACAGATAGTTTTCTTCGGTCGGAGTTGTTAAATACCATTCCGGAATATCCCTAGAATCAGTTTTTGTGAACTCTTTTGTTCCTCCGCAAGATGAAATGAATAAGGTGAGAATTAATGCTAAAAATAATATTAAATGTCTTTTCATAGGACCTCTCGCTTCCGCTTAATAGATTATTTTATAAATAAAAAATATATAATTATCTTTTAACATCAAAGATAATTATATATTTTGATAAAATAATGAATGAGTGGAAACAAACCGAATAGGGAATACGTTCAGTTCATCTTTGATTATATAGTCTATACCAGAAAATCATTTAAAATTGAGGCTGGTGAATCTTTGTTCAAGTGGGAGATCTTTTGTGTAGAGTTACTCTTAAAATTGGTTGTCAATGCTGTATTGCAGAGGTAATCAGTTCATGTTCACCTTTGGTGGAGGGTTCGTTCCTTTCAAAAATCCTTTTCATTCTTTACGCACTAATCCCATTCTTAAAACATCGCGTGAAACACCATCTACTATTGCCTCATCACGCAGAATGCCTTCAACTTTAAATCCCATTTTTTCATTAATTTTAATATTATGAATATTTGTATCAATGGTGTTTAAGTAAATCTTTTTCAGTTCCAATTTTTTAAAACCATATTCAATCCAATATCGAGTTGCTTCCTTTCCATAACCAAGTGCTCTATATTCTGGAACTCCAATTAGTTTTCTTAGTTCTGCTTTTCGATGAGTTTTATCACAATTTAAAAATGCAACAACACCTATCGGGGTCTCATCTTTTAATGTAATAATTCCAAAATGGTGGTTGTTAGAAGAAATTATTTTTTCAATATTTCCATCTAAGGAACTCGTCATAGATAGCAAAAAATATCTTCCAAATTTATCAAGACTCCAAGTATCTATCAACTTGGTATCACTCTCTTTGTTGAAAGCTCTAATAATTAGATTTTTAGTTTCAATTGGTAGGGTGGGTGTTGTTAAAGAATTCCTTAAAGAACTTATTGTTTCTATCTCTTTTCCGGTTCCATTGTTTCTATTTCTAATAGCATATTCAAGAAGTGAGTTCACAAACTTTAAATAGTCTTCATACTTGAATCCATAGTCCAATGATTCCTTAAAGAAATTACGAGTTAGTGCCTCAATTGTTGTATCTGGTATTTTACTTTTTTCCATAACTTCTGACAACCATTAGTTTTACTAAATTATAGAATTTAAATATAAAAAAGGCTGTATCAATTTCATAGCATTTCTACCAAGTTACCACAACAAGGTGAATTTGATACAGCCTAATTTAAAACTACTTAATAGATTAATATTATTTAATCAAATATTAATCCATCATCATGCGAAGAAAATCTGAACTTTCATCATCGTCTCGTTTTTCATCTTTACTATCTTTTTTTGACATTCTGCTTTCAAAATTGAAACCATTTTTATTAATATTTTCTTCACCAAATAGATTAATACTTCCCCCCATTCTTTTGTAGGTCGGAACTTCTAAATCATCATTCTCGTTTGGTTGAAAATCCCCTAACTTGAATGGTGTAAATACATCTTCATCTTTCTTAGGTTTAATATCTTCTACTATTGGTTTGGTTGTTTTTCCAAAACCTGAAGCAGCATTAAATCCTGTTGCAATAACAGTGTATGAAACATACTCGTTCATCTCTTCTTTTTGAACTAATCCGAAAATAATATTTGCTTCTTCCCCAGCGGCATCATATATAACTTGGTTACCATCATTAATTTCCTTCATTGTTAAATTAGATGATGCAGTTACATTTAGTAAAATATTTTTTGCTCCGTTTATGCTAATACCTTCAAGTAGAGGTGATGATATTGCTTTTTGTGCAGCTTCTTCTGCTCTATTTTCGCCACTTGCAATTCCACATCCCATAAGTGCTTCACCACTGTGGTTCATTACAGAACGAACATCTGCAAAGTCAACATTTATTCTTCCAGAGACTGTTATAATATCAGCAATTCCGCGTGTAGCCTCATGAAGTACTTCGTTTGGTTTATCGAATGCTTTAAATGCACCTGCAGAATCATCAAGTATATTTAATATTCTTTCATTCGGAATTACAATTAAGCTATCAACGTACTGACGCATTTCACTGATTCCATCTTCAGCATTCAACATCCTCTTCTTCCCTTCCCATCTAAAAGGCTTTGTAACAATTCCAATTACAAGTGCTCCAATACTCTGGGCAATTGAAGCAACTATTGGTGCACCACCAGTACCAGTGCCTCCACCCATTCCAGCAGTGATAAATATCATATCACTCCCTTCAAGAATTTTTGTAATTTTCTCTCTATCCTCTTCAAGAGCTTTTTTACCAACGTTAGGGTCAGCTCCAGCACCAAGTCCCTTAGTTAAATTGGTTCCTATTTGAAGTTTGTGATTAGCGTTACTGGTAGCTAATACTTGTGCATCAGTATTAATTGCAACATACTCAACTCCTGAAAGTCCTCTCTTCATCATACTTTCAATTGCGTTACATCCGCCGCCGCCAACACCTATTACTTTTAACTTTGCAGATAAAGTTGGCTCATGATCAAGTGTAGCAAATTTAGGCATAATTCCTCCTTGTTGTGGTTTTGTTATAGTTCATCAAAAAACTCTATTACTTTTTTAAATATTCCGTGAATACCAAATTTCCCTCTTCTCTTTTTATCATTTGTTCCTCCCCAAGTATCACTTGAGGTTGAACCGGGTACACCCTTTATTAGCCCCGATACAGTGGCGAATTCCGGACTCCCGATCTCATCCGATAAGCCTTCGCCAAATTCTAATGGAACTCCAATTCTACAAGGTAAGCCAAGAACACTTTCTGCTAACTCCGGACACCCGCGTAGTAAAGAGCCACCTCCAGTAAGAACAACACCGGCTTTAATTTTATTTTTCAATCCTGATTGACGAAGCTCATTATCGATAAGGGCAAATAGTTCCCTCATCCTAACACTAATAATTTGTGTTAATAGCGTAACTGGAATTTTAACATTCCCCCTTGCACCAACTCCTTTAATATAAATTGTTTCATCCTTAATTATTGCTTCTTGCGATGCGTATCCATAATCCTTTTTTAACTCCTCCGCATCTGCTGTAACAATTCCTAAAGACTCTCTAATATCATTTGTTACTTGATTACCGGCAACACCAAAAACTTTTGTATGCTTAATACTATTGTCATGAAATATTGCAATATCAGTAGTACCCCCACCAATATCAATTAATAAAACTCCTAAATCTTTTTCGTTATCTTCCAACACAGAAACACTAGAGGCTATTGGCTGAAGTATGTAATCCCTTACTACATAACCGGATTTCTCGACTGATCGCCTAATATTTTGTATTGCCGGTATTGCAGCTAAGACTACATGATTTACAGCTTCCAATCTTGTACCGCACATTCCAATAGGGTTATCAATGCCACCTTGGTGATCAACAGAAAATTCCTCAGGTATAATATGTAGTATCTGTCTATCAACGGGAATTTTAATTGTACGAACATCAGCCTTTAATCTATCTAAATCACTTTGAGTTATTTCATCATCATCGCTACTTATTGTAACAAAATTACGATGCCGCAAACTTGTAATATGCTCTCCAGCAACGCCAACATTTAATTCCTTAACTTCAATTCCAGCTCTATTTTGTGCTACATCAAGAGCATCGGATATCGCTTGACTTGTTTTAGCAATGTTTGCCACAAGTCCTTTATTTAAACTATCGGATGGAGCAACGCCAAAGCCAAGAACCTTAAGACTTGTTTCGGTCTTTTCGGCAATAACCGCACAGACCTTTGTTGTACCAAGGTCTAATCCAACTACTATATTCTTTTTCATGTATTACTTTCCTGCATAATATCACTCTTTTTTGATTTTCCTATATAGATATAATTTGAATATCTTAAATCGATATAGCTTAAATCATTATTGATATATACTTGATCATATTTTTGAATTAACTTTTCTAAATACATTATCTTTTCAATTTCATTATCTCTTCCTAAAACCACCGGTGCATTGAACTTTGAGAATTGAAGCAAAATATCTTTTCCATTTCTTAAATTTATTTCTGATAAATTATCATACAGATTTGGGTTGATAATTTTAAGTGCTGAAAGTATTTTTAATCCAATTTTTACATCTTCATTCTCTGTTGCTTTTTTAAATTCCTTTATTTTATTTCCATCAAACGGATTACTGATTATTGGATAATCAATTTTTTCTGAGTTTGGCAGTTTTGGAATTATTATTGATTCTGCAGAAATTAGAAATTCTTTTCTGCCAAACATTAAAAGAGATTCAAACTTTTTTTCAACAATTTCAACACTCAATTTGTTTTCTATCAGAAGTACATCAACCTTAGATATATAAGGGTGCTTCTCCAATCTGTCTTTTACAATTCGAGGAGTTAGTAGGTTGTAATTATCTTGATTTTCGATTTTTGCAAAAATTAAATAGTCGTTTTGCGATAAATGATAATCACCCTTTAATTCAATAAATTTTATTTCTCCATTTTTATTATTATTAATAATTAAAGAGAGTGAGAATACTAATAGTAGTAATGCACTGAAAAATATTACGCTGCCTATTTTCACTTTTTTAATCAATTAGTTTTCCTTTTGTTCTTTATACTGTGCAACAAATTCTTCACCATATTTCCAGATATCTCCTGCACCAAGTGTAACTACTATGTCATTATCCTCTACCAAATCTAAAAGTTTTGATGTCAACTCCTCTTTATCAGCAACATATATTACATTCTTATGTCCGAAACTCTTTGCAGCATTAGCAATTAGTTCTCCGGATATTCCTTCAATTTTTTCTTCGCGTGCCGGATAAACATCAGTACAGATAAAGATATCAGAATTTAGAAATGCTCTGCCAAACTCTGCATAAAAATCTTTCGTACGAGAATAGAGATGCGGCTGAAATACCGTTACCAATCGTCGCTTCCAGCCATTTCTTATTCCCGAAAGAGTAGCATTTATTTCAGTTGGATGATGTGCATAATCGTCAACCACTAATATTTCATTATTGTATTTCGTTTCAAATCTACGATAAACACCACTGAAAGATTCCAATGCTTTTTTGATTACTTCAAACTCAATTCCAAGTTCTTTTGCAATTGTAACTGCTACAAGGGAATTATTAACATTATGTTCACCCGGAATATTTATTGTAATTCTTCCAAGCTCTTCCCCTTTATAATCAACGGTATAAGATGATGTAAACTCATTATACTCAATATCCATAGCTCTTACATCTGCTTGCTGTGTTGTGCCGTATGATATAACTTTCTTTTTTATTAACGGACGAATATCCTGCAAGGCTGTCTCATCCAAGCAAAGTACAACAAAACCAAAGAAAGGCACTTTATTTGCAAACTCAATAAATGCTCCTTTTATATCATTCAAATCTTTGTAGGTGTCAAGGTGTTCTGTCTCAAGCGTTGTAATTGCAGCTATGCACGGAGTTAAACTTAAAAACGTTCTATCAAACTCATCAGCTTCCACAACTATATAATCACTATGTCCAAGCCGTGCATTGGTTCCGCCAAGTCCGCTTAATTTACCACCTACAATAATTGTTGGGTCTATGCCAGCCTCTGTTAATACAAGTCCTACCATCGATGTAGTTGTAGTTTTTCCATGAGTTCCTGCAATACCAATTCCATATTTCATTCTCATTGTTTCAGCAAGCATTTCAGAACGTTTTATAACTGGAATGCCCAAATCAATAGCAGCTTTAACTTCAGAATTTGATATACTCACAGCAGAAGAATAGACAAGAACATCAACATCACTAAGGTTATCTTCTGAATGCCCAATTGCTACAGAGATTCCGAGACTTAGCAAGCGTTCAGTTGTTGCTGATGCACTCAAATCAGAACCTGATATTTTGAACCCACGATTAAGCATTATTTCTGCTATTCCGCTCATTCCAATTCCACCAATTCCGACAAAGTGTATTTTATGAATTGCATGTTTAATCATTTCTATTCCTTAAATAGTACTCGCCATTTTAATAATCTCATTTGAAATAGTTTTAATTGCATCTGGTTTTGCAAATTTTTTTATACTTAATTTTAACTTATCTAATTTAGTATTATCAAATATTATATCTTTAACTACATCTACAAGTTTTTCATTTAACTCTCTATCCTCAATCAATTCAGCTGCTTCTGCATCCACCAGTACTTTCGCATTTTTATATTGATGATTAGCTGCAACATTGGGAGATGGAACAAATATTACAGGAATACTAATCTGAGCAACTTCTGCAATTGTAGTTGCACCTGCTCTTGCAATTAATAAATCAGCAGCAGAATATGCTTTAGCAATGTCATCGAAATATTTCACAATTTTAATATTTTCATTTTCTATTGAAGAGTATGTATTATAATAGAGTTCACCAGTCTGCCAGAGAACTTCAATACCAAGTGCAGTTAGGTTTTCAACATTATTTTTAAGAGCTTCATTAATAGATTTAGCACCGAGACTTCCACCAATAATAACAAGGGTTTTCTTAATAGCATCTAAACCAAAACTTCTCTTTGCCTCTTCTTTATTGCTTAATGTTATATCAACTCTAATAGGGTTCCCTGAGACCTCCAATTTAGAAGCATTCCTAAAATACTTTTTGGATTCTTCAAAACTTAAAAATATTTTTCTTGCCCGCTTTTCTAATAATCTATTTGTAAGTCCTGGATAACTGTTCTGCTCTAACAATACAGCTTTTGCACCCATAAAAGTTGCACCCCATATAGCGGGACCAGAAACATAAGCCCCCGTTCCAATTGCAACAAGTGGTTTAAATTTAATGTTGATAAGAAGTGATTGAATCATTCCTATTACAAGTTTAAATGGAAACAAAATATTCTTCATATTTAGTTGCCTGTTAAATCCACTTATAATTATTGACTTAAACCTAAAACCAAGATTCGGAACAACTCTCGATTCAATTTTATTTTTTGTGCCTATAAAAAGAATATCAGAATTTGGCTGCAACTCCCTAATCCTTTGTGCTACTGCTATTGCGGGATATAAATGTCCACCAGTTCCGCCACCTGCAAATAAATAACGATATTTAATTGTACTGTTATTCAATTTCACTAAGCCTTAATGATTTTTTCCTGTTGCCCTGATTAGCAATATTTATCAATATCCCTATTGATGCACTAAAGATAATAATTGAAGTTCCTCCAAAACTAATAAATGGAAGTGTGATACCTGTAGTAGGCATTAAGCCAGTAACAACACCAGCATTAATGAATGCACTTAATATTATGTTAAATGAAATCGCAAATCCTAAAAGCTGTCCATATTGATTATCTGATTTTTTTGCTATTATTACACCTACAACAAAGAGTGCAAAAAATAGAGCAAGTACTACTGACGTACCTATCAACCCGAATTGCTCACCGAGAATTGAGAAGATAAAATCCCCATACGCTTCTGGTAAAAACAAATCGCTTTGCCTACTCTGACCAACGCCAATACCAAAAACACCACCACTACCAAGTCCAATTTTGGCTTGCAGAACTTGGATGTTTGCTTCACTATTTCCACTAAAACTTTCCAGATACCCTAATATACGTTGGCGTGAATGTGTAAACAACATCATCAACCCAGCACCAGCTATGCTTGCAATTCCAAGTGTAGCAGCAATATGTTTAAATCTACTTCCTCCTATATATAGTAGTGTAAAACTTGTAAAAACAATTATCATTGCTGTACTTAAATTTGGTTGAATTACAACTAAGCCAGCAACAGTGAAAATCGATATCAGTGTAAATTTAAATCCATTTTTGAAATCTTCAATTAGTTTACCTTTCCGTTCAATCATACCAGCGAGATGCATAAACAAAACTAACTTTGCTAATTCCGATGGTTGAAATTGAAATATTCCTAAATCAATCCACCGAGCTGCACCTTTAAATTTAGGAGCAAAAATAAGAGTGAGAATCAGAATTACTATCACTCCAATAAGAACTTGCTTACTATACTTTCTGTAGTATTGATAAGGAATAATCGAAAAAGTAATTCCAATCAGTAGTGCTAACACCATCTTTCCAATGTGAGATTTGAATAAGAAATAAATATTATCAAATCGAATTTCACTATAAGTACTACTTGCAGTAAAGACAAGCACCGCACCAAGCACCATAAGTGACAACACAATTGATATCAATATTCTAACTAAGATTTTCATTCTTCTAATTTCATCACTGATTGTTTAAATATTTTTCCTCTATGCTCATAGCTATCAAACATATCAAAACTAGCACACGCAGGCGAGAGGAGTACTACATCCCCAGCGTTAGCTTCTTGATACGCCTTTAATACTGTGCCTTCGAGAGTTTCCATTTTTTCAACTTCCACCATTGAAACGAAGTAACTGATAATTTTTTCAGCAGAAGAACCAATGGCATATATTTTTTTAACATTATTTTTAACTTGCTCAACAATACTGCTGTAATCATTCCCTTTATCTTTACCGCCCAGAATTAATCTTAGCGGATTATTAAAACTTCTGAGAGCATACCAAACAGAATCTACATTTGTTGCTTTGGAATCATTTACAAATTCAATTCCATTAATTTCTCTAACAGACTCAAGCCTATGCTCAACTCCAGCAAATGATTTCAACGATTCCTCAATCTTATTATTTTCAATTCCAATTATTTTTGCAAGATTTATTGTTGCCATAGCATTATACTTATTATGCTCACCCTTTACTTTCAATGAATTAGTAGAGCAAATTATTTCTTCACTTTCTTCATTTCTATAAACAAAATTCTCATCTTTAATATAGCATCCACTATTATTCATTGGAGTAAGTGAAAATCCATACTTCATAATTTTTTGATGTTCTCTATTTGATAAATATTCATCATCTTCATTAATTATTAAATAATCACTATCTGTTTGATTTTCAAATATTCTCATCTTTGAAGCTGTATATTTTTGAAAATCATTTTCATACCTATCAAGATGGTCAGGAGTTATGTTCAATATTACTGTATATTTTGGCTTGAATGAATCAATAAAATCTAATTGGAAACTGGAAACTTCGAGAGCAACAAATTCATCTTCCTCAACATCCAATGCAATTTCCGAAAAAGCATTACCAATATTTCCAGCTGAGTATGCTTTAACTCCGGAGTTGTTTAGTAAATGAGTGCATAATGAAGTAGTAGTTGTTTTTCCATTACTACCTGTTATTGCAATTATACTCCCTTTGCAAAACCACGATGCAAATTCTATTTCACTAATAATTTTAATGTCTTGTTTTTTTGCATCAACAATTACTGAAGCATCAGAATGCACGCCAGGACTGGTTACTATAAATTCACAGTCAAATACTTTATCAGTATGCCCGCCAAGTTCATATTTAATTTCATTCGCATCCAATTCTTGGATGTTACTTAGTTTATTAGAATAATCACTCACAAATGGAATTGCTCCCATCTTCTTTGCCAGCTTAGCCGCAGCAATTCCGCTACGTACAGCACCCAAAATGGTAATATGTTTATCTTTAATATTTCTCATCGTACCTTAAATGAAGCCAGACTAATTATTACTAAAATTATTGTGATTATATAAAAACGCATTACAATCTTTGGTTCAGCCCATCCTAACAACTCGTAATGGTGGTGGATCGGTGACATTTTAAATATTCTTTTCCCCTCACCGTATCTCTTCTTTGTGTATTTAAAATATGCTCTTTGAAGAATTACAGAAAGAGTTTCAATGAAAAAGATTCCTCCGAGAAGTGGAAGTAGTAATTCTTTCTTTACAAGTATTGCAATAATACCGAAAACACCTCCGAGTGCAAGTGAGCCGGTATCCCCCATAAATACTTGGGCTGGATAAAAATTGAACCATAAAAATCCAAGCCCAGCACCAATAATTGCAGCAATAAATACTGTTAATTCTCCGGAACCTGGCAAATAGACTATGTTTAGGTAATCAGACCAAATTACATTTCCCGATACATAACTCATCACTGCAAGTGCTAACATTACAAAGGTGATAGTTCCCATCGCCAATCCATCCAAGCCATCAGTGAGATTTACGGCATTTGATGTAGCTGTAATTATAAATATCACAACAGGAATATATAAGTATTGAAAATCCCAATTTAAATTTTTAAAAAATGGCAGAGTAGTTTGTGTATTGTATTCCGCAAATTCCGGAAGAAAATAAATTGCCGACCCAACTATTAGACCAACAAATATTTGTCCTAACAATTTGTATCGTGCAATTAATCCTTTAGAATACTTCTTCACTACTTTTAAATAATCATCAACAAAACCTACAAACCCCAAGAATAGCAAGCCGAAAAGTGAAAGGAGAATATAGGTGCTGCCAATATCACTCCACAAAAGAACAGGTATAACTATCGAGAATATTATAATTACTCCACCCATTGTTGGTGTGCCAGCTTTCTGTTTTTGTATTTGCGGACCATCATCACGGATTGTCTCTCCAATTTGAAGTTTTTCTAACTTCTTAATAATCTTTGGTCCGAGATAGAATGCAATGCTAAGTGCAGTAATGGCAGAGATAGCAGAGCGAAAAGATAAATACTTAAACATCCCCAATCCAGGTATGTCGAACAGACTATTTATATAATCAAACAAGTAATAAAACATTATTTTGCTTTGCTCCTTATTTGTTCTACAAATTCTTCCATCTGCATTCCTCGCGATCCCTTAATTAAAATAATTTGGTTGTCAAAATTATTTTCATCTATAAAAACTTTAAGTAATCTTCTTGTTGCAAAGTGTTTTGAATTTACTTTTTTGTTCTGAAGTGCATTAGATAAATTCTCCATCAATTTTCCGTGCATGAAAATATTTTGTATTTTGCTGCCTAAAATTAGCTGCGAAAGTTTTGCGTGGATTAACTCCGCATCTGCACCAAGCTCAAACATATCCCCAATTATCAATGTTTTTGTAGAATGAGTTTTAATTCTTTTAAGTAAATCAATTGCAGCTTCCATAGATGCCGGATTAGAATTATATGTATCATCAATTAAAGTTAGGTTAGTGAACTGCTCTACATAAAGCCTTCCTTTAACTTGTTTAACTTTATTTATTCCACTCTTAATTTTTCCTGATGGAACACCCAAGTGCATTGCAACACCAACAGAGGCAAGGGTATTCTTAGCATTTGAAATTCCATAAAGTGGAAGTTCAGCAGCTATTTTTTTGCTTGAATACTCTACAGAAAGTTTAGTTCGTCCTTCAGAAGTAAATCCATTCAACCTACCTTTAATATTGGGCTTGCCTTTAAAACCAAATGTAATTTTTCTTTTTACTGAACGAGTTTCGTATTTAATTATTGGGTCATCATTGTTTACGAAAATTGTTCCACCATTTTTTAGAGTTTCAGCAAAGAGAGCATTTTTCTCTTTAAAGACTCCATCTCTGTCAATTAAATATTCAAGGTGTGAATCCCCAACATTAGTAATTATTGCATAATCTGGTTTCGCAATATTTGCTGTATATTTTATTTCATCAAAGTGATTTGTACCATGCTCTAACACTAATTTTTCTGTTGTTCTTTTTGTTGCCAAAATTGTTTTAGGAATTCCAATATGGTTATTATTATTGGCTTCGGTCTTTTGCGTTTTATATTTCTCACTTAAAATTGTAGCCAATATCTCTTTAGTTGTTGTTTTACCGTTGCTTCCAGTTATTGAAATAACTTCACCTTTAAACTTTCTTCTGTATGCAGAAGCTAACTCACCATAAGCATAAGTAGTGTTTGGTACTGTAATAATAGTACAATCAACATCTTTGAAGTTTTTAAGTCTGTTTCTATTAATCATAATTGAAGAAGCACCTTTTGCAATAGCATCATCAACAAAATTGTGTCCATCATATCTATTCCCTTTCAATGCTACGTATAGAGAATTCTTCTTCATAGTTCGGCTATCAATTGATACCTTAGAAACTGATTTGAAGTTATCCGGATTATATATAACAGAATCCTTTAGATTAAATATGTCAGTTAAGTTAATTGTCAATCGCAATTCTCCAAATATTTAATTGCCATTTCCTTATCAGAGAAGTGGTGCTTCACTCCATTAATTATTTGATAATCCTCATGACCCTTACCAGCAATGAGAATAACAGCATTCTTTTCAGAATTACAAATCGCACTTTTTATTGCTTCTTCCCTATCTTCAATCACATTGGGGTTTTCTCTTTTAATTCCAATCAAGATTTCATTAAGAATTTCACGAGGATTTTCAAATCTTGGATTATCGGATGTTACATATATTTCATCACTTAGCTTATCTGCAATTTCACCCATAATTGGTCGTTTAGTTTTATCTCTATTGCCGCCACACCCAAATACAGTATGGATTGATTTTTCACCATCAACAATACTCTGAATTGCCTGCAATGCTTTCTCTAAACTATCTGCTGTGTGGGAATAATCAACAACAACTTTTTTGTCACCATCACCAACAACTTCAAATCTTCCGGGGACTTGTGGTGTTGTATTAATCCCTCTAATAATTATTTCATTGCTATAATTTTCATTTACTCCAATAATAGCAGCACTTGCAGCATTGTAAGCATTAAACTCACCAATTAAACTTGTCTTAAATTTTAATTCTAATTCATTATTTATAAGCTCAAAGGAAGTTCCATCCATGTTAAAAAAAATATTTTCAATTATAAAATCAGAGGAAGTCCCTTTGCCATAAGAGTCTGAGCTATTTGTACAATCAGCCAAAAGCAAACTGCTGCTCTCATCATCATTATTATAAATTACTTTTGCAGTAGTATCAAGGTTATCAAAAAGTATTTTCTTAGCATTCAAATAGTTTTCAAAATTGGAATGAAAATCTAAATGGTCAGAAGTAATATTTGTAAATAATGCATAATCAAAACTTAAACCCCTTACTCTATCAAGGGATAAAGAGTGCGAAGAGACTTCCATCACACAATGTGTAATTCCCTCATCAACCATATTTCTTAAATATTTATTTATAGTATTACTTTCAGGGGTTGTTAAAGATGAATCATCTTCCTTCTTTCCAACAATATTTGAGATTGTACCAAGCAAGCCAGTTTTATATCCTGCGGTTTCAAATAAATTTTTTACGTAAAATGATGTAGTTGTCTTTCCATTTGAGCCAGTGATACCAACCAATTTTAGTTGTTTCGATGGATGTCCAAAAAACTCGCACGATAAATCGGCAAGGGTTTTTCTACTCTCTTTAACAACAATACGTACAACATTGTTTTGAATAAATAATTCCACAGGTAACGCATCTTCATTATCAACAACAACTGCAATAGCTCCGTTACTAATAGCGTTCGTAATAAATTTGTGTCCATCAACAGAAAATCCTTTAACAGCCACAAACAAACTTCCACTGTTTACTTCTTTGGAATTATTCGTAATATTATTAATTTCCATAGTTTCAGGATTACCAATTATAGAAACAACTTCGATATTTTGAATGAGCTTATCTAATTTCATTAGTTAATTCGTAACCTGCTATTTGTATTTGATAGTTGACATTTAATTTCACACTCAGTAATATTTTCAAGACTTGTTCCTGGCACTGCACTTTGCCAAATAACATTTCCACTTCCTACTATTTTATATTTAATTCCTAAATCATTCATCAATTTAATTGCATCTCGCTTTGTGTAGTTATAGAGATTTGGCATTGTTGATCTATTTCCAGAGTATTCAATTTTTCGTTCAATCCTATTATCCATATTCTGATTTGGTAAATTTGAAGTAATAAATATTTCTTGATTAGCTTCATCACCAGCAGCATATTGGGGATTATCAATCGTCTTTTCATTCTTCTTGTTATCAAAAATATTTTTATCTGAATCGACAATACGCTCTGCTATTTTTTTAAATATTGGAGCAGCAACTCTTCCACCATATTTTCCAATTTGCGGTGACTTAACAATGATTAAAGAGATATACTTAGGATTATCCGCTGGGAAAAATCCTACGAACGAAGCATTGTAATCTGAACTTGAATACTTTTTATTAATAAGTCTTTGCGTTGTTCCGGTCTTTCCGGCAACCGTTACATTTTGCAGAATCGCTTCGCTTCCAGTACCATCAGATACTGCACCTTTCATCATTTCAATAACTCTTTTGGAAGTTCTTTTTGAAATGACTTTGCGTATTTTTTTGGATGAAAATTCTTCGATATAATTACCATCAGCATCACGCACAGATTTAACAATATACGGTTGTAGTAAATTGCCCCCATTAACCAAAGCACAATAAGCAGTTAATAGCTGAATTGGAGTTACCCCAATTTCATATCCAAAGGAAATGAAATTTTTAGAAATTTTTGAATAGTACTTTGGCTTTTTTAATTGTCCGGCAATTTCGCCTGGTATATTAATAGAAGTTATATTTCCAAAACCGTAATCTCTTAAATATCTGTAAAAAATATTATCATTAATTCTATCACTTAGTTTTGCAATACCAACATTGCTTGAATGGATAATAATATCTGTTGAATTTAACTTTTCATATTTATGAGTATCACGAATTGTTACACCTTTTACTTTGTATTTACCATTCTCAGTATTTGTTACTTCTTTTTCATAGGTTAGTTCTTCTTCCAAAAGGATTGACATAATTAAAGGTTTTATTGTTGAACCTGGTTCATACATATCAGTTAAGGCTCGGTTGCGCCGTACTACAGAATCTTCTGGAACATGGGTTGGGTCGTAATCTGGTTGATTAGACCACGCAAGTACTTCTCCGCTATTAGGATTCATTATAATACCCATAGCCGATTTACCTTTGTATTTTTTTAATCCTTGGTATAATTCTTCTTCAAGAATTCTTTGTAGATTTTTATCTATTGTTAATTCTACATTATTTCCTGCTGCTGGCTTAACCGAGAATTCTTGGTTAACTGTTACAATTCTGCCCTGTACATCTCGCTCAATATATTTGTATCCATCAACACCAGTTAAATTTTTATTGAATTGTTTTTCTATTCCATTACCACCAACTAAATTTATATCAACATAGCCAAGTATGTGCGATGCAAGGCTGCCGTAGGGATATACCCTCGAATAATCCTCAACCTGAAAATACCCGCTTGCAATAAAATCGGATAAACTAAGCACATCACCTTGCGAAGCTTTCTTTTCGAGACAGATATTTTTAGAAGCGCTATTCAATTTTTTTAAATAATGTTTTTCTGATTTTCCAAATTGTGCTGCAAATCGTTTAGCAATTATTCCTTTCTCTTTTTTGTTGGTCATTCTCGTATCAACAAATAAGGAGACATCATCCTTTGTATATGCTAAAAGTTCACCATTTCTATCTTTAATTAAGCCGCGTTCGGCTTTAATTTTTATTGTTTTATTTTGCTGACGTTCTGCTATTTTTGAATATTTTTCATGTTGTGTTATTTGAATAGTGAATAATTTCCCAATAAGTACTGCAAGTACTATAAATAGTATTAAGATTATAACAAGAACTCGGGAATTATTCATACTTGCTATCAACTATCCTTTTAATTTGATTTATTTTAAGATTACTTAAATAAATATTATCAACCGAATTATTAATTCGTACCATTCTTAGAGAGTCTCGTGCATATCCAATAATTACATTTTCGGCTGAATTTTTTTGCACTTCAACTAATTTCACTTCAATCATACTCTGTAAGTTTCCAAGTTCCATCTCTTTCTTATCTTTCTCTTTGTAAAGAAATTTTATCTCTGTCTGAAGAATCAAAAAGAGAAATACAACTGCAACAGTTGGTAAAATAAAATAGATGAACAAGTTTGCTATTGATCCCTTATTCTTAGCTTTTTTATTTACTCTCTTCTTTTTCATAACTTTTCAGCAACTCTTAATTTTGCACTACGAGAACGTCTGTTTAGTTTAACCTCTTCAGCACTTGGTACAATGGGTTTTTTTGTTACTATTTTTAATTCTGGTTTTGTATCACACATGCACACTGGGTACTCTGTAGGACAAACGCATGTTTTCGTTTTCTCCTTAAAATAATTCTTAACAATTCTATCTTCCAAAGAATGAAACGTAATTATTGCTAACCTTCCATTCGAATTAAGTACTGATACCGCTTTCTCCAAAAATTCCTCTAACTCATCAAGCTCATTATTTACAAATATTCTTAGTGCCTGAAAAATTCTTGCAAGAGTTTTATTCAAAAATCTTTCCGGAGTAAACTCTTCAATTATTCCTTTCAACTGACCAGTAGTCTCAATTTTATCATTCAATCTGTAATTACAAATTGCCTGTGCAATTTTTTTTGAATTTCTTTCTTCGCCATACTTAAAAAAAATATCTGCCAACTCTTTTTCACTAATTTTGTTTAGATAAAATGAAGCTGGTTCACCTTGCGATTTATCCATTCGCAAATCGAGCTGTACATCTTCTCGGAATGTAAATCCGGAATCCTTATTATCTAATTGGAAAGAAGAAACACCAAGATCAGCAAAAATGCCATCAAACTTTTCAATGAACTCAATTTTTGAAATATCAATTATGTTAGTAAAACTCGCATTGTATAGTTCAACTCTTTTATCATCTTTGAACTTATTTTTACAATGCTCGTAAGCAGCAATATCTTTATCGGTTCCAATATATTTGGCGTCAGCATCAAGGTGCGATAAAATTAATTCGGTATGTCCACCAAAGCCAATTGTTCCTTCAAAATAGATTCCCGATTTATTGGAAATTAAATTCTCGATGCTTTCGTTCAATAATACAGGTGTATGTTTATTCATGTTTTTAAGTTAAAAACAGACATTCCACAGAATATCTCTATATAATCATAATTTATTGTTTTACATATTCATAACTTCTTTTGCAATTGTCTCGTATGGCTCCTCAATCTCATTCAAATATTGCTCATATAATTTCGGGTTCCATACTTCGATATATTTATTCATTCCAAGAATAACTATATCCTTTTCAATCTCTGCAAAATCGATTAATTTTTTTGGAACTAATAATCTGGATTGTGTATCGAACTGGTCCTCGGAGGCTTCCTGCAAAAAGAGTCTCATAAATTTTGTCTCTTTAGGGTCAAAACTATTTAGTTTATCCAATTTACTTTCAAGAAGTTCCTTCCAATAATTCATTGGATATATATTAATACACTTTGCTGAACCCCGTGTTAAAACAAAAGTATTGTTAGCATCAGGGGAGACAAACTTCCTTAATCTTGCAGGAATTGCAATCCTTCCTTTGGCATCAAGTGTGTAATTAAAGCTGCCTAAAAACATGTCATTATCAGTTTGTTTTAAATATTATTAGGGAAACTTAATGTTTTTTCCCCACTACTCCACCAAAATAACTCTTTTAGCAGGGAAAAGTCAAGTAATATTTATATTTTTTTTTAGTTAAATAAAAGTAAATATTGAAGTTAGAGGGATTAATAAACGAAATGAAGTAGATTACTAAGCGGTTATAAATCTATTGTTAAACTTATACCTAACATGGATAAACCAGAAATTACAAACAACAAAAATCAAATAAATTCCAATTTTCTCACAGAGTCCCACGGACAAATAATCAATAACCAAACAGTGCAGATAGTTTAAGAAGTTTAGAATTTTGAATTGCGGGAATTTGACCACCTTGAAGAATCGCTCAATTTAGGTTATAACATTTAGTCTTGTAATCCTCCCAAAGGTCTGTTCCATTGTGATGCTTACAACAAACTAAAATTAATTTTCTTTTTTTTGGTTAGTGTAAAATTTTAAGCGAATAGACTCAATTTAATAGTTTTTGCTTAGGTATAATAAGTTCACATATTGATGGGTATGTTATGTTGGATTATGCAGTATAGCGTCATTTTCAATATGAATCCAATCTAAATTTCAGAAGAGATTCGATTTTTTTAAATTATTTATTATCGTATTATTCAGAATAAAAAGAAGTTGTTATTATATATAAATATATTTAACTTATTGCTCAATAAATATCTGTAGAATTTTATGAGGGTAATCAATCCAAAAAACTCCGAATATCCGCAAGTTTGTAATACAGATAAAAGTAACAGAATGACTAGTTATAAAGCTAAAAATTGAGAAGAGAAAATGAATCGAAAAATTATCTTTTTAAGTGCGTTAATGCTTTTGTTGACATTCTGTACAAAATCAGAAAATCCAACTGAGACTTCTACTGATTCTTCGGTCAAAGGATTTCTAAAAATTCAGAACCAACCGCTCACAAATGCTGAGGTGCAAATTGATGATGTTCTAAATTGGAAAACTACAACTAACGAAGAAGGGTATTTTGAAATAAAAAATGTTACAAAAGGTGAACATTTTCTTCAATCAACAAAAATAAAAGAAAATGGTCAATTAGTTTCAATTAAATCAACCATTTCAGTCAATGAAGGATTAACGGACTTAGGGGAAATACGCTTGCCAGAACCACCAGAGCTTTATGAAATTGACACTACAGAAATAGCTCAAAACAAATTAAAGTTGAGTTGGAGTCGGAGTCTTGATACAGAATTTCGTGAATATAAACTTTATAGAAAGGATGATGCTGGGATTGATGAAACTACTGGAGAACTAATTTTTGTGAGTACCGAAAATGAAGATACCTCTTTTGTTGATGATTCATTTGAGATGGGATTAGAATATTTTTATAGAGTTTACACATTGTCAGCATTTGGTAAATTAGGTGGTAGCAATATTATGAGTAAAGCAACACCTCAGCCAAGCATAGTACAAAACGGAGATTTTGAAAAACCATTAGAAAACCAAGCAATTCAAGATTGGGCAAGCAACGTTGATATATTCACCCTTGATTCCACAACTGTTTATAATGGTATGTATAGCTTAAAAGCAAACAAGCAACCCGAAGCAATGAATGATTATAACCTTAATCAAGATATACCAGCATCTAAATTTATTGAAGGAAGAACTTACAAGTTTTCGGTAAAAATGAAATCAGAAAATACTCCAATGGGAGCTTATATTTTCTATGACAAAAATGGTATGAATTTAATAACTACGGTTCTTCAACACCCAGAAGGTGCTGATTGGGGTGAATTAACAACAGAATTCCAAATACCAAATGATGCTTCAGTTATAACTATTCGATTATGGATACAAAAAGAAGATTCATACAATGACGAGTTGACGGGATGGTTTGATGATGTAGTTATTGAATTACAATAATGTATTGCGTGTCGCTTTATAACAAACAGCTCTACTCCGACCGCAGTTACGCTTGGTCTTTTGGGTTTTTAAATGTGTGTTTAAAGTTGTAGGTTTGTAAAAGTAAATTTAGTTAGCAAAATTGTTTTTTAACCCCGCAAAGAGAGCGGGGCAGGTAACATTTAGG
Source organism: Melioribacteraceae bacterium (assembly GCA_021647785.1). Taxonomy (GTDB): domain Bacteria; phylum Bacteroidota; class Ignavibacteria; order Ignavibacteriales; family Melioribacteraceae; genus 1-14-2-50-31-20. Next base: position 102,778 of record JAKIUC010000002.1, on the reverse strand, counting down.
TGTATAAATTAAGGTAAAGTTTGCAACGGTGGACGCCTTAGCCAAGACGCCGTTATAAAATGGACACTTTATTAGAAGACATATTCAACGCATACTTTGAAGCACGTAAAAACAAACGGAATACTCTAAACGCATTAGCATTTGAGATTAATTACGAATCGAAACTTTTCGAACTATACGAAGAAATTAAAAATGGCACATATAAAATTTCTAACTCTATTTGCTTCATAAACTTTTCGCCAATAAAACGAGAAATTTTTGCAGCAGATTTTAGAGACCGCATTGTTCACCATCTTGTTTTTAAATACATTAACCCACTTTTTGAAAAAACATTTATTCATGATACTTACAGTTGCCGTAAAGGAAAAGGGACGCATTACGGAATAAAAAGAATAAATCGATTTATTAGCCAATGCTCAAAAAACCACACAGAATATACGCCGGTAAACGGATTAAGAAAAACCTCTTTCTTAAAATAGATTACTGGAACGATTTAATTGAACCCACAAAAGGGAAATCAACAAAAGAAGAAAAAGAAGCATTTAGAGCAAATATAAATTCATATCTTGGTTTACTAAAACATTACAAAACATACAACTTGCGAAAGAAAATGATAGATGTTAATTTAGACAATTACTTTTTAGAATATTTTGCAATGCCAAATAACTTTGAAAAAATGATTCTGTTAAAATAAAATGTATTTGCATTTTGTATAATTTAGAATTATCATTGTTCTAAAATTGAATAGGAGAAACAATGAATGCTTTAACAAACAAAGTTGCAGCCGAAGCAATGTTGCTGCCATCAAACGAAAGAATTATTTTAGTTGATGAATTAATTAAAAGTTTAAATTTACCTCTGCAAGATAGCATAGATAAAGCATGGGCAATTGAAGCCGAAAAGCGCGTAGAAGAATTGAACAACGGGACAGCCGAAGCCATAAATGGCGAAGAAGTTTTTAGAAAAATTCGTTCACAGTATTAAAATGAAATTTATCTTTCACAAAGATGCCGAAAACGAACTTAATGAGGCAATTGAATATTACAACAGATGCGAAAAAAATCTTGGTTTTAATTTCGCAGAAGAAGTTTACACAACTATTAAACGGATAATTGCATTTCCCGAAGCATTTGCAAAGCTATCCAAAAACACACGTCGTTGTCTAACAAACAAATTTCCATTTGGAGTAATATATCAAATAAAATCGGATTATATTTATATTATCGCAGTATCTCATCTACACAAAAAGCCGTATTATTGGCAAAAAAGGGACAAAAATTAAGTACTACCACGTCCAACAAATTGCTCAACATTGACCACCTTTATGCACGGTTTTTTCGCAATTTAGGTACATATTTAAGTTTGTTGTAATTGAAAAGCAGTTCAAGAAAGTAAGTTTTTAAATTTATAATAGCTGGTTGGCTATGCTTAATTTGGGGTCGTTCAAACGGCGGCAAGGTAGCAATGTCGCCGTTATGCACTCGGCATTGTTGTTAACTCTGTCTTTCGCTTATTGAAGATTTCAGCCTTTGTCATTTTGGATAACTTTTTACTTAATTTGTATCGCTGTTGTTTCATAAATTGAAACTACAAAAGAATTAAGCTCAAATCAATAATTTTAAATCTTCTCTTGCGTTTTGCAAACACTTCACACAAACAAATACTTGTCGGAATAGTAAAAATCAAAAAATTGTTTTAAAGAGTTTTTCTGGATATCACGAATAATACTCAAACGTATTTTTCAAGTTTTGTTCAAGAATGTTTTTATTAGATTTCAATTTATCTCTAAGATTAACAACATCCCCAAACACAAGAATTGCTGGAGTAGGTACATTTATGCTCTGAGATGCAAGATTTTCCAATGTTGTAAAAATTTCTGTTTGGTTTGGTAATGTCGCATTGGAAATAATAGCTACTGGAAGATTTGGTTTTACACCAATCCGTAAAGCCTTTTCAACTATTATCGATGCTTTTTTTAACCCCATTAAAACTACCGTAGTATGGTTCGGAATTTTCAGAAGTTCAATCCAATTATCATTAAACCTATTCCCTTTCAAACATCCCGAGACAACCGAAAATCCATTGGAGGTACCTCTTGCCGTAACAGGAATAAAAGCACTTCCGGCTCCGGAAATGGAAGAGGTAATGCCAGGTATAATTTCAAATCTAATATTATTTGCTATCAGATATTCTGTCTCCTCAACCAATCGTCCAAAAACAAAGGGGTCGCCTCCTTTCAAGCGTACAACTCTTTTTCCTTCTCTTACATAATAATCCATTTTATTGTTTATCTCTTCTTGCGTTAGATTATTACTGCCATGTGGTTTTCCGCAATTAATTATTTTTGTATCTCGATTAACAAGACTCAGTATCTCTTTACTTACAAGATAATCGTGCAGAATTACATCGGCTTTTTTAATTTCTTTCAATCCTTTTACAGTAAGTAAATCGGGGTCGCCTGGTCCGGCACCAACAAATGTTACAGAGCCAAATAGACTCTCTGCATCCCTATTTACCGATTTAATATCAATTATTTTTGATCTTCTTTTTTCAAATTCGGTATCTACTAAAGATTCAATATTAGAAGGAATAACCTCTTTAATTTTATTGCGAACTATCTTAGAAATAGTTGGACTTGCTCCATCACTGGAAATTGCAACTTTTAATTTTCCATAATTTAACAAAGCTGAAAAATAGAAATCACACTTTTCAGGAACATCTACTGTATTTAGAAGAAAGGATTGGGTTAGTTTACATTTGTCGATTAAAGATTCAACATCCTTATTACCTGTAGCATTAATTACAATATTGAACCTCTTTATATCCTCAACTTCTATTGGTTTTAAACTCGGTTTTATATCTAACTTTTTAAATTGCGGAAGTATATTAATTGTGATGATTTTGAAATCTATATTATTATCTTTTAAAACTTCGGCTTTCTGTAGAGCTACCTTACCGCCGCCAATCAGTAGTATCTTCGGATTCCTCAATAATATAGGTAAAGTATTGAGTTCACTTTGGGGAGCAATCACTTCCTCATATCTAATTATTTTATGTAATGTATGGGTCATAAGTTTTCTCTGTTAAATGGTTCAGATTTTCATCTTGCTCTATTAGTTTTACAATTCCTTTGTGTCCAATTCTTTTAAAGAATAATCCAATTTCTATCTCGTCAGGGAGTTTGTTCTCCAAATAATTATCTGCTAATAATTTAATTACTTTTGGAACATCAGAGGATGCAACTGACCTAAAATATTTTCTGCCGTTATAAACTATATCCTCAGCAAGTACCTCCCCTTCTGTTTTACCAAATAATAATTTTAACTGATAAAACCCAAAACTTTTTCCTTCAATAGAAACAGCATGACGTATATTCCGCGAGCAATGCCGCTCACAGCCACTGATACCAACGGTTAGCTTGGGTATGTTCTCCAATCCAAGTTTTTCCAGCTCATTCATTAACGGCATAAAATACCTTTCAGAATCAGCAACAGATAACCCGCAAGTAGGCAGCCCAACGCATGCCAAAGAGTTTCTAACAAGGTAGGACGGAAGTGAATAATTATATTCGGTAAATATATTTTCTAATATATTTTTATCTTCCTCTTTGATGTCAGTTAACAGTAAGTCCTGAAAAGTTGTTAGACGTATATTTGGTTTCAATTTATTTACAATTTTTTCAACCATAGATTTTACGTTGTTTCTGGAATCGCTGATTCTTCCATTTTCAATCCACAGACCAAAAGTATAATTTCCGTCAAATTGTTTTATCCAACCATGATGCCGTAATTGCTTGCCTAAGTTTAAGTTTAGAGCGTCTCTTATTTTTAAATTTCTTTTTACCAACTTCTCTTTCAACCAAGCTACACCACTCTTTTGAACAATACTTAGTTTCGTTTTATCATTTAAAATGTCTTCTATTTCTAATTTTTCTCTATCTAATCCTTTTTTCACAATCATATTTTTGATACGTGCATAATGCCTGTTTTTTCGGTCGCCCAATGCACTCCAAATATTAACTACCTCTTCAATAACTTTAATTAGTTCATCATCACTATTTACAATACCCAAAGGTACGCCAAGTAGTGCAAGAGTAACCTTTCCATTCTTCTGTCCAAGTCCGCCCCCAACATATATTTGGTATCCAACTTTTTTATTGTTTTTAATTATTGGAGCAATGCCAAGATCATTCGTTTGAATATCCGGACTGTTATCTCTAATTCCATTTCCTGTTTCTTCATCAATAAAGTAGCCGGCAATTCCAATCTTAAATTTTCGGGGCAATCCTTCTTTTCCATATTTGTATCCAACATTTTGCTGATGATTACTACTCTCTATTCCAAATGTTTCTAAATGCTCCTTAACAGGTAATTGGAAATATTGCCCTAACCGAACCGCTAATGCCGAGGCATCAAATATGCTTGATTTTATTGGACTTGCTATGGGATTTCTTGTATTATCACCACAAGCATTAAGAGTTAATAATTTCATCTCTGCTAATGTTTTCACCAAAGGAAATAAATCACTTTTCTTTACTCTATGAAATTGAATTGCCTGCCTTGTAGTAAGCCGCATCGATGGTTTACCAAATTCGTCCTTGGAATATTTATCAGAGAGTTTGCTAATTTGTAAAAATTGCTCTGCCGAAATATCTCCACCTCCCCAGAAAGGGATGCGAACCAAAAAAGTAAATACTTTGTTTTTATTCTTTAGTTCATCACGATCAGTTTGTAGATATATACCGTGCGATTTAATATGAATTTGAACAGTTTTATCTATATCATCTTTATCAAAATTCTCCAGTTCATCCTTTAATTTATTTCCGCCAAGTATTCCATTCTTAAGTTTATTAAGTTCATCTCTATTTAAATCTCTTTCAGATAGAGCTACTTCCAATTCATTTAATGTGACATTATATAAAACTACCTTGCTCATTTATTTCTCCTTCAAGTGATTTTGCTTCCCAATGTGGAAAGTGTTTTCTTACTAATTGGTTAAACTCAAGTTCAAAATTTGAATACTCTTTTTTTCTATTATTTTCATAAAGGTTCTCAATTATTAAACCTCCGCCAACAATATTACAATTATCTACAAGCACAAATCTACTGGTATTTACGTTCTGATTTACTAAATCAAATGGAATTTTTCTCCTTGTTTTTATTATACATTTTGCTGCTTCATGTTTTTTAACAAGACTTGCATCTGTATTGCTGGTAAGCTCAGAAGTATGAAGAACACTCTCAATTTTTTCTATTGAAGCAGAAATATTTTGAGTACCCATTTTGAATTTGTATTCCTTCGCAGTTCTTAACGGTTCACTATCCATCCAAAATATATTAGCAAGAAACCTATCGCTCAATAAAGGTTTTTCTTCATCAACTTTATATATTAAATCTGTTTCGGTTACATATAGTTCTTCATCCAGCGTTAAGCCAATAGCGTTACCAGAAACAGCCGTCTCAATTCCTGTTCTATTAAAAACCTCAATTGATTTAATTGTTGTCTTTTTATTTGATGGAAGAAACCCGATTACATCATTTACTTTTAATTCGCCGGAACTAATACTTCCTGCATAAATTCTTCTTTTGTTTTTATCTCCTTGAAATTTATATATCCCCTGCAAGTACATTCGCAGAGGTTTCTCTTTCAGACTTTTTTCTTTCGTAAATGAATCCATAACATTTAGAAGCGAGACTCCATTGTACCAACTTGTTTTTTCTGAAATATCAATTAAATTTATTCCGTTTCTGGCAGAAGCTGGAATATAGGCTTTTGATTCAATCCCAATCCCTTTTAAGTATTTTCCAAAATCGGTTTTAATTTTGTTATAAACTTCTTCGCTGTATTCGCACAAATCCATTTTGTTTATTACTACAGCAATTTGTTTTATACCGAGCAAAGAGAGCATATACGCATGTCTTCTACTATTTTCTGCAATCCCCTCATCAGCATCTATCAATAAAATTGCTGCTTCAGCTCTTGCAGCTCCACTTATCATATTTTTCAAAAAATCGATATGACCAGGTGCATCTATTATTATATACTCTCGCTTAGCAGAAGTAAAAAATATTCTTGCAGTATCAATTGTAATACCCTGAGATTGCTCATCTTTTAACGCATCAAGTAGAAATGCATATTCAAATGGCTTAGCATTTCTAATGCAAAGCTTTTTTACCGCATCTAATTTCCCTTCAGGAAGTGAACCCGTATCGGTTAGAAGTCTTCCAACTAAAGTACTTTTGCCATGATCTACATGACCTACAATTACTACATCCATTCTTTCTTTCATAATATTTACACCTTATATTTTTTTTAATTTTTACATATAACCTTCGCGGCGCAATGTTTCCAGCGTGCCACCACCTTCGCTATCTTGTGCACGTCCGGAACGCTCCGCAATATTTGCAAACTTTCCTGATTTCAATTCTTCAATTATTTCATCCACATTTTTTGAAGTTGATTGAACCGAATTAGTACAAGGAAAACATCCGAGCGATCTGTATCTTTCCCCACTTCCATTATCAAAATACAAATCGGTTACAGGTATATTTTCACTTTTAATGTATTCCCAAATATTTAGTTCAGTCCAATCTAATAATGGATGAATTCGTACATGAGTGCCTGGCTCAAAATCGGTTTTAAATTGATTCCAAAATTCAGGGGGCTGATCTCCAACATCCCAATCTGCATTTTTATCGCGCGGCGAAAAATATCTCTCCTTCGAGCGGCTTCCCTCTTCATCCGCACGCACGCCAACTATAACGCCAGTATAGGCTTCCCTGTTTTCATCAACAACAAACTCTCCTGTTGTTAAATCCAAACGGTGTCTTTCCCATTCGCCCGAAAGTGATTTGTTAAGAGCATCGCTTTTTAACTTCTTGCAGCACACAAGTCTATCAGTATTACCATCAGGAAAAGTTTCTTTATTTTTAATTGCATTTTTATTTTGACCAACAATTAAATTGAGACCATACTTCTTTATCAAATTATTTCGATATTCAATCATTGCGGGTATCTTAAATGAAGTATCAATGTGTACAAGCGGAAAAGGAACATGCCCCAGAAAAGCCTTTTGAGCAAGCCACAAAAGTACTGTACTATCCTTCCCTATTGACCAAAGCATGGCAAGGTTATCAAAATTTCTGTATGCCTCTCTAAGAATATAAATTCCTTTTTCTTCTAATTTTTCTAAATTATCCATTTGAAACTCCTTTTGGTAAATGTAATCCGCACTCTTTTGTTTCAGGGTTTTCCCACCACCATCTGCCGCTCCGTATATCACCCGCCACAGTTACAGCACGTGTACAAGGTGCACAGCCAATACTTGAAAAGCCCTTATTATAAAGGGGATTGTAGGGTATATTGTTTTTTTTGATATATTCCCAAACCTCATCCTCAGTCCAATTTAATAAGGGATACAATTTTAGATTCTCATTTAACAAATCTTTATCAATAATTTTTAGATTAGTTCTTGTTAACGATTGTTCTTTTCGCAAGCCTGCAATCCAAATATCAATCCCCTTTAATGCTCTTTTTAAAGGCTCAATTTTTCTTATGTCGCAGCATTGTTTTCTGTTTTCCAAACTTTCATAAAAGGAATTACTTCCTTTCTCTTTAACAAATTTTTCAAGTGCAAAATTATTTGGATAATAGATATCAACTTTAATATCGAAATGTTCATTTGTTCTATCAATTAATTGATGTGTTTCGGAATAAAGTCTTCCGGTATCTAAAGTAAATATCTTAATGTTAGGGTCAATCTTTAAAACCAAATCTGTAAGAACCTGGTCTTCAATGCTAAAGCTGGTAGCCAAAGCTATTTTCCCTTTGTTAGAACTTATATATCTCTCCAATATCTGTTCAGCCAATAAGTTGCTGATAATTTGGTTTTCCTTTTCAATCTCCAATTTCTTTCTCTCCTATATATGATATTCAATATTATTTGATGGTTCTTTTCCATACTTTATTCTGTTCCAAATTCTTTCATGAAGAAAATAAAGGAGCAGTTTTGTGAATACCTCAACAACACCAATTGCTGCGGCAGTATTTATATCTCCAGTTATAAAATACGATACAACAATTGTATCTAAAGTACCTGTAATTCTCCATGAGAATGTCTTTACAAGACTTCTTTTAAATTTCTCTTTCATAAAATCCATTAGTATTAGTGAATAAAAAAAACCTCCCTGGAGAAAGTACCAGAGAGGTTTAATTTTCTACTCTTATCTTTCCCTTGTAGGGCAGGATTTAGCACCTTTCCATTTTGGCGGTTGCTAAGGCGTCATAGGACCTGTTTCCTCGACCTTTCTTGATAAATATTTTTTAAACAAAAAAAGCCCTTCAGAAATGAAGGGCTTTTAATAAAAATTCTATGTTATAAAACAAATATCAGTAATAATCCCTTCAACAATTAATGCAGCACAAACACATACATGCGTTCATTGAATTGAATTTACTTGCGATATTTTGTTTTTCATTTTTCATAATTTGATGTGCAAAGCTAAATAATTGTTTTATTTATAACAAGAATTTTATCGGAAATTCGCAAAAATAATTTAATTGATAATGAATTGCCTTCCAAAATCATTTAATCCAAACTAATAAAGTGTAGATTGTATAGTCTAATTTTGTTTGAAACTTTAGTTAATTATCTCTATCTTCAAACCCTATTTGTTGAGATAACTAACTATTTTACTTTGTTCTCTACACTATGAGTAATATCAGCAACCATAATTTTAAATAAATCTTTGAGGAAACAATATGAAATACCCACCAGTCTCTAACTACGTAGGGGGAGAATTAATTAATGGAAGTAATGGTAGTTTAGATGTACTATCACCAATTGACGGCTCAATAATTACAAAGGTTTTTCTTTCATCTGCCGAAGATGTTGATAAAGCAGTACGAGCAGCAAAAGAAGCACTCCCCGCTTGGTCCGAAATGCCAATAAAAGAACGAGTTCAAATATTCTTTAAGTATAAGCAATTATTAGAAAACAACATGGAAGAGCTAACCAATCTTGTAGTTGAAGAAAACGGGAAAACCTACGGTGAAGCAAAAGCCGAAGTATTAAAAAGTGCCGAGCTAACAGAATTTGCATGTTCAATGCCACAACTTTTATCGACTGAATTGTTAGAAGTTAGTAAGGGTGTAGAATGCCGGGAAGAACGATATCCTGTAGGTGTTGTTGCTTCCATTTCACCATTTAATTTTCCTAATATGGTACCAAATTGGACAATCCCAAATGCCTTAGTTTTAGGTAACACAATGATATTAAAACCATCCGAAGTTGTACCGTTAAGTGCTATGAGAATTGTTAAAATTTTAGAGGAAGCCGGATTACCCAAAGGTGTCCTAAATATTGTTCAAGGTACGCAAGAAGCAGTTGAAGCAATTTGTGATAATCCGGGTATCGATGCAGTTTCATTTGTTGGCTCTACTAAAGTTGCAAAAATTGTATATAGGCGTGCAGCTTCAAATCTGAAAAGAGTTCTCGCTCTTGGCGGAGCAAAAAATCATCTAATTGTTTTACCCGATGCACACCTTAAAATGACTGCTTCAAATGTTGCAGCTTCAATGTCGGGTTGTGCCGGTCAGAGATGTATGGCAGCCGCAGTTATGGTGGGAGTTGGTGATGTTAATCATATAATTGACGAGCTTTGCAATGAAGCACGGAAAATTGTGCCTGGTGAAAATCTCGGGTCAGTAATTTCCGCAGAGGCAAAGGAAAGAATTGAAAATTACATCACCGAAGCTGAAAATGATGGAGCTAAGATATTGGTTGACGGAAGAAATTCTACCGTAGCTGGAAAAGAGAATGGATTTTATGTTGCACCAACAGTAATCGATTTTGTTAAACCTGAAATGAGAATAGCAAAAGAGGAAGTTTTTGGTCCTGTTATTTCAATACTAAGAGTAGATAATGTTGATGAAGCAATTGAGATTGAAAATAACTCGAACTACGGAAATGCTGCTGCCGTATTTACTCAAAGCGGGGGTGCTGCAAATTATGTTACCGAAAGAGTAAGTGCCGGAATGATTGGAGTAAATATAGGCGTTCCAGTTCCGCGTGAACCTTTTGCTTTTGGCGGATGGAACGAATCGAGATTCGGAGTTGGTGATATAACCGGTAGAAGTTCAATACAATTTTGGACTAAAACAAAAAAAATTACCACCAAATGGAATCCGGAATCACAAGTAAATTGGATGAGTTGATGAAATAGTTGAGTTATATTGGAATTGAGAAAACTAACTGTTTTGTGATGTTTGAATTAAATGATTAGCTTTAGCCAAAGTTATTGAGGAAATTAAACTATAGCCCCGATATATACAATACAAGATAACCGAAAATGTACGGGATAAACGTATTGCCTTTATTGGGGATGTTGTACGGCACTCAAAAATTGAATGTCACGATTGTCAGTTATCAAAATTTACATTTTTTGCAAGTTTCGATAATTGGCGTATATTTGTAATATGAATAAAAGAATTATAAGAAAAGAATATCTTGATAAATTATTGTCGTATAAAGACAAAGATATTATCAAAGTTGTAACGGGTTTGCGTCGTTCAGGCAAATCCACACTTTTGCAAATGTTTAGAGATGATTTATCAAAAAAAGAAGTAACAGATAGACAAGTACAATTTTACAATTTTGAATTACCCGAAAATTTTCTGAATAAATCTTGGGATACGCTGTATTTTGAAATAAAATCAAGATTACAATCTGATAAAATTAATTACATCTTTCTTGATGAGATTCAAAATATTCCTGATTTTGAAAGGTTAGTTGATGGACTTTATGCCACAGAAAATACAGATATTTATATTACAGGTTCTAACGCAAATTTGCTATCAAGTGAGTTAGCAACTTTATTGAGCGGAAGGTATATTGAGATTTCCATTTTACCATTTTCTTTTGCCGAATATCTACAAGGTAGAAATATAAACATAAGCAATAAATACCTAAACTACGAAGCCTTATTTTATGATTATGTAAATGAAACTTCTTTGCCCAAAGGAATTGATTTGCGAGAAGGAGGATATGATAAAATATACGAATATCTGAATGCTTTATATACGACTATTATCGAAAAAGATATAACTCAACGACACATAATTAAAGATAAAAGGGCATTTGGTAATCTTATTAGGTTTTTGGCGAATAATATTGGCAACCAAGTTTCACCAAGCAGTATATCAAAAGCATTAAAGGCTGACAAGCAAAATGTACATCACCTAACCGTTGAAAAACACATTGAATATCTTGTTGAAAGTTTTGTGTTTTACAGAGTTAATCGTTTTGACATAAAAGGTAAAAAGCAACTTGCAACTTTGGAAAAATATTATATTGTAGATGTAGGTTTGTTAAATGTGTTGATTGGTAGAGAAAGAACTACCGACAAAGGACATATTCTTGAAAATATTGTATATCTTGAATTATTAAGGAAAGGTTATAAAGTATGGACAGGCAGATTGCGTAACGCAGAAGTGGATTTTACTATTAAAAATCGAAATGGTGAAATTGAATATTATCAAGTTTCTTGGGAAATTTCAAATCATGAAACTCAAAAAAGAGAATTTACACCACTGGAAACTATAAAAGATAATTATCCAAAATATTTATTGACAACAGACTCTTTTACTCAAAACAAATCCGGCATAATTCATAAAAATGTCTTTGAATGGTTATTAGAAAAATAAATAGAATAAAAAGAGCAACCGCACACACAATGTATATAAGGCATTGGGCGAGTGATGGTTAAATTAAAAGATTATGAATATAAACAAACGGCATAGTAAATTGAAAGTTAGGTGCAATAAAACGCCCAACGCCTTATATACTCATAGTCAGACTGCCGTTATGTAGCATTTTAAAAAATGAGATTTAATACTAACTATATTTTTATGAAGATTAAATTATTAACAATATGATACTACTATTTTTTTATTTATTTCTTGCTTTGTTTGTTTCATTTCTATGTTCTATAATGGAATCTGTTTTACTTTCAACCCCAGTATCATTTTTGAATGTGAAAGATGAAAGCGGACATAAATCGGCAAAAGTATTTATAAAGCTCAAAAACAACATAGAAAGACCATTATCGGCAATCCTTTCTTTAAATACAATTGCCCATACTATCGGAGCTGCTGGGGTTGGAGTACAAGCGACAAGGATATTTGGAGAATATTATTTTGGAATTATTACAGTTATCCTTACTTTTTTAATATTAATCTTCTCTGAAATAATTCCTAAAACAATAGGAGCAAGATATTGGAGAAGACTGGCATTAGTTTCCGGAATAATTATTAATATTATGGTAATTATTACCTATCCATTAGTGGTAATGACAGGTTATTTAACAAATTTGTTTTCCCAAAACAAAGATGAATTGTCTTCAAGTAGAGAAGAAATATCTGCGATGGCAAATATTGGAACAGAAGAAGGAATTTTTGATGAAAAGGAAAATAAAATCATTCAAAATATAATCCGACTTAAGAATGTGAAAGTTGGGGAAATAATGACTCCACGAGTAGTTGTTACTCTTGGAGACGAAAATATGTCATTGAAAGAGTTTCTAATAAAAAAGGAGCTTTTACATTTTTCACGAATTCCCATTTATTCAGAAAACACAGAGAATATTACAGGATATGTGTTTCGTCAAACTGTATTTGAAAAACTTGCAGAAGATGAAACGAAGTTAAAACTTCGAGATATTCGCAGAGAAATTTTATTTGTCCCAAAGTATCAGACACTTATGAGTCTCTGGGAGGTCTTGATTGAGAAAAAAGAGCATATTGCAATTGTTGTGAATGAGTATGGTGGAATGGAAGGAATTGTAACAATGGAAGACGTAATTGAAACTTTATTAGGTTTAGAAATTGTAGATGAGAAAGATAAGATAGTAGATATGCAACAGTATGCCCGCCAAAGATGGAATGAAAGAAAAGCCAAATATAACATTATAGATAATCCTGAAAAAAACGCCACCCAACAAAAAATATAGTGCATTTGGTAGATAGTGCTAAAATGAAGATGAGAGCAATAAATAAATGGTAAAAATACTAATAGCAGGAGGAACAGGACTTATCGGAAAACATCTTTGCAAGAGATTGCAGGAAAAAGGATATGACGTTGCTATTTTAAGCAGGGCAAGAAATAAAAAGGGAACAATACCAACTTATATTTGGGACTTGGAGAAAAAGGAGATTGAAAAAGAAGCTATCAACAGAGCGGACTGCATCATAAACCTTGCAGGTGCAAACATCGGGGAGAAAAGATGGACTGATAAAAGAATGCAACTAATCATTGACAGCCGTATAAAAACAGGAGAACTAATTTTCAGTAAAATAAAAGAACAGAATAAAGATTTGAAAACATATATCTCTGCATCAGCCATTGGATATTATGGTACAAAAACATCAGATAAAATTTTTACCGAAACAGACCCACCATCCAAAGATTTTTTAGGAGAAACTTGCAGAAGATGGGAACAAACAGCCAATAAATTTCAAGAATTAGGAATAAGAGTAGTCAAAATAAGGACAGGCGTTGTCCTCACAAGTGAAGGAGGAGCATTATCAAAAATGATAATACCTGTTAGAATGGGTATTGGGTCAGCAATAGGGAAAGGAAATCAATACTTACCTTGGATACACATTGATGACTTATGCAAAATTTATATTAAGGCAATAGAGGATATAGAAATGGAGGGTGCATACAACGCAGTTGCACAAGACCACAAGACTAACAAAGAATTCACTCAAATATTAGCACGTGTATTAAAGAAGCCCTTTTGGTTTCCAAATCTTCCTGCTATCATAATTAAATTAATGCTTGGTAAAATGTCTGAAATACTTTTAAGTGGGAGCAGAATATCATCCGATAAGATTGAGGCAGCCGAATACAACTTTCTGTTTCCTGAACTTGAAATTGCACTGCATAATTTATTAAAAAAATAAAAATATACACCAACAACATTGGAACACAAATTAATACAATAAACTTATTGATAAATTTAGTTACGAAACATTCAAATTTTTTGATTATATATAACATTATATTTTTACTAAATAGAGAAAGGTTAAATGATGAGTAAAATTGTACGCGGAGGTTTAATCCAAACAACACTCACCGGTTCTGGTGATGACCCAATAGAAAAAATTAAAGAGAGAATGCTTGAAAAACATATTACAATGATTGATGATGCAGGTTCAAAAGGTGTTCAAGTTTTATGTCTGCAAGAATTATTTTACGGTCCATATTTTTGTGCTGAACAAAAAACAAAGTGGTACCAATTAGTTGAACAAATACCTGAAGGTGAAACAACAAAACTAATGCAGGAGTTAGCAAAGAAGCATAACATGGTAATTGTTGTTCCAATTTATGAAGAAGAAATAACGGGCGTATATTATAATACCGCTGCGGTTATTGATGCCGATGGCACATACCTCGGAAAATATAGGAAACATCACATCCCACATTGTGAACCGGGCTTTTGGGAAAAGTTTTATTTTAAACCCGGGAACCTTGGCTTCCCGGTTTTTAAAACGGCTTATGCAGATGTTGGAGTTTACATTTGTTACGATCGTCATTTCCCCGAAGGAGCACGTATTCTTGGATTAAACGGAGCAGAAATAATTTTCAATCCATCAGCAACTGTGGCTGGATTATCGGAATACTTATGGGAACTTGAACAGCCTGCCCATGCTGTGGCTAATGGATATTTTGTTGGAGCAATTAATAGAGTTGGAAAGGAAGCACCTTGGAATATTGGTGAGTTTTATGGGAGTAGTTATTTCTGTAATCCAAAAGGTAAAATAATTGCACAAGCCAGCCGTGATAAAGATGAATTGGTAATTGCCGATTTAGAACTTGATCAAATACGCGAAGTTAGGGATATCTGGCAGTTTTACCGAGACCGCCGTCCAGAAGCGTATAATAAAATTGTACAAATTTAATAATTTCCTAAGGAATTGATAATGGATACTACAGATACAAATGCAGGAATGGAAAATAATTTAAGTTCAGAAGAAATTCTTGCTAAGCATAAAGAATACTTATTCCCCAGTGTTGTTAATTACTACAGTAAACAGCTTGCTATAGATCGTGGCGAGGGGGTTTATGTGTTTGATCCTGAAGGAAATAAGTACCTTGATTTTTTCGGAGGCATTTTAACAGTAAGTGTTGGGCATTGTAATCCTAAAGTAACGGATAAAATTGCAGAGCAACTTAAGAAACTACAGCATACATCAACGCTTTATCAAACTGAAAACATTGTACGGATGGCAGAAAAGTTTGCTGAAATTACTCCCGGTAAACTGAAGAAAAGTTTCTTCACCAGCAGTGGTACTGAGGCGGATGAAACTGCAATTTTTATGGCACAGCATTATACCGGGAAACAAGAAATTATTGCACTGCGTCATTGCTACAGCGGACGTTCACTACTGGCAATGAGTTTAACAGCCCACTCCCCTTGGAGGCACGGTGGTACTCAAGTTGCGGGCATTAAACATGCAATGAGTCCATATTGTTATAGATGTCCCTTTGCGATGGAATACCCTTCGTGTGATATAAAATGTGCAAAGGATATTGAAGAATTAATAATGACAACAACAACCGGAGAAATTGCCGGTTTTATTGCTGAACCTATACAAGGCGTGGGTGGTTTTATAACTCCGCCAAAAGAGTATTTTGAAGTTGCCGTTCCAATAATTAAAAAGTATGGAGGAGTATTTATCTGCGATGAAGTGCAAACAGGTTTTGGCAGAACCGGTGATAAAATGTTTGGTATTGAGCATTGGGGAGTGGAACCCGATATACTTACAGCAGCAAAGGGTATTGCTAACGGTGCCCCTGTTGGTGCAACTATTGCTACTCAAGAAATTGCTGATAGTTTTACCGGATTAACAATTTCTACTTTTGGTGGAAACCCCGTATCTATGGCTGCAGCATTAGCAACTATTGATGTGATTGAAGAAGAAAAATTAGCAGAAAACGCTGCAACTGTTGGACAATATTTAAGAGACGGATTAGAAAATTTGCAAAAGAAATATTCTTCAATAGGAGATGTTCGCGGAATGGGTTTAATGCAGGCTTGTGAATTTGTAAAAGAGAATAAAGTACCTGACCCCGCAATAGTTGGTAAACTTTTTGAAGAGATGAAGAAAGAGCACGTACTTATTGGCAAAGGCGGATTATATGGAAATGTTGTTAGAATTTCTCCATCCCTCACCGTTTCAAAAAGTGAGGTTGATGATTTTCTTAAAACTATGGATTTGTGCTTGGAGCGATGTTGATAATTTGAATTATTGTTTTCAAATATCCAGAAGTTGTAGGTCATTTTTATATTTGAAATATGATTTATATCTTTAAATAATAATTAGTAAGATGGAATAAAAGAATGATACAAAGAATAAACTTAAAACTAGCGATAAACACAATAGGAAATTTATTCTCCAACAATTTTTGGGAAATGATTATTTTTACACCATTAACATTTATATCAGCAATTTTATGTTATAGAATGGCTGTTGAAAAAAAGAAAATTGAAACATAATGAACGCACAACAATGTATGAAAATATTATTAATTACTTTAACTCGATTCAGGAATAACCGTTACTGAATTATGAAAAAGAAAGAAAACAGACTTACAATAAGAAATAGTACAGCAGAGTTTTTGATATTTACATCGCAAGCTAATACAGATGGTATTGAAGTTCGGGTTGAAGACGAAAATGTATGGCTTACTCAAAAACTTATTGCGAAACTTTTTAATGTAAAGATACCAACAATAAATGAACACTTAAAAAGGATATTTGCCACAAAAGAGTTAGATGAAAATTCAGTTATTAGGAAATACCTAATAACTGCCGAAGATGGGAAAAATTACAATACAAAACATTATAATGTAGAAGTAATAATATCACTTGGCTACAGAATCAATTCTGAAAGAGCTACAAATTTTAGAAGATGGGCAACGCAAGTATTAAAAGATTTTGCTATACGGGGATATGTTCTTGATGATGTGAGGCTTAAAAACGGAGCATATTTAAGCAAACAATATTTTAAAGATTTAATTCTCGAAATTCGTGATATACGAGAGAGTGAAAGAAATTTTTACCAACAAATCACCGATATTTATTCATCAGCTATTGACTATGATTTGCACTCCCCTACAACAAAAACCTTTTTTGCAAAAGTTCAAAACAAACTTCATTTTGCAACTCACGGTCAAACCGCGGCAGAACTTATTGTAAAACGAGCGGATCATAAAAAAGAATATATGGGATTAACTACCTGGGGAAAAGCACCCGATGGTAAAATTATTAAATCGGACGTGGTAATTGCCAAAAATTATTTAAGCGAAAAAGAGATTAAATTTTTGAATAGAATAGTAACAATGTATCTTGATTATGCAGAACATCAAGCAGAGCATGGCATTCCAATGACAATGAACGATTGGGCGGAAAAACTAAATGCCTTTTTGAAGTTCAATAGAGCAAATATTCTAAAAGATGCCGGAGAAATAACTGCCGAAATTGCAAAAAACTTTGCAGAGAGTGAGTTTGAGAAATATCGTCCAATTCAGAACAAGCTTTTTGAAAGTGATTTTGATAAAGAGATAAAGAAACTGATAAATTAAATTTGAAATAATTATGAAGAATATTACACAAAAACTTTCTGATGCTGAATATGAGAAAAACTTTGAAGAACTAATCAGCCCTTTCACAAATAACGCTGCGGTGGTTGAAGCTATCCGCTGTCTCTATTGTTATGATTCACCATGCACAAAAGCGTGTCCCACTCATATTGATATCCCGACTTTTATAAAAAAAATATCAACAGGTAACATACTTGGTTCGGCTAAAACAATTTATGAATCGAACTGGGTTGCGTTAACCTGTGCAAAAGCGTGTCCGGTTGATGACCTCTGTGAAGGTGCATGTGTGCTGCATGAGAAGGGTGAAAAGCCAATAGAGATTGGACGACTTCAACGATTTGCTGTAGAGGATTTTTTGAATAGAGAAACGAAAAACCTTTTTGACAAAAAACCGACAAATGGTAAATCCGTTGGTATTATTGGCTCTGGACCTGCCGGATTATCTTGCGGAGCTGAATTATCACTCTTGGGTTATGATGTTCAAATTTATGAATCGGATAAAATACCTGGCGGTCTAAACACATGGGGAATAGCTCCATATAAAACTAACCGAGCGGATAGTTTAAAAGAAGTTGAACTTGTAAAAAGCTTGGGCGTTACTATTAACACTGGTGTTACGGTTGGAGAATCAATTTCATTTGATGATTTATTAGTGAAACACGATTCCATTTTTATTGGAATCGGTTTGGGTGAAAGTGGGATACTTAATATTTCGAGTGAGAATTTGTCGGGTGTATTTGATGCAATAGAATTTATAAGGGAAGTAAAAAAAGAGAATTGGAGTGCTGTTGATATTGGAAAACGAGTAGTTGTTATTGGTGCTGGTAATACGGCAATAGACGCTGCTGCTGGGGCTGTGCATCTTGGTGCCGAAGATGTAAAAATTATTTACAGAAGGAGTAGAGCGGAAATGCCTGCAAATGATTTTGAGTTTGAACTTGCTAAAAATAATGGTGTAGTATTTCAATTTTTAACTTCACCTGTAAAGATTTATGGTGATTCTTGTGTGGAAGGTATTAGATGCCAGAAAATGGAATTAGGTAAAAATGATAGTAAGGGACGACGAAGACCAATACCAGTACCGAATTCCGAATTTGATATTAGTTGTGATATGGTAGTATTTGCATTAGGTCAAAATTTTAAGGCGGAGTTTTTACAATCAATCCCTGATATTAAAATAGTTGACGATAAAGTAGAAGTTAACCCTGAATCATTTCAAACCGCTAACCCAAAAGTGTTTGCCGGTGGCGATTGTATTAACGGTGGTAAAGAAGTAGTAAATGCAGCGTATGATGGAAAACAAGCTGCGTATGGAATTGATAAATATTTATCGAATTTTTAAATTAAAATTTTCATTATTTAAATAAATATTTTTACTGAGGTTTTATATGGTTGATCTCTCAACAAATTGTGGTGGAATAAAATCACCAAACCCCTTTTGGCTTGCATCTGCACCCCCTTCCAATTCTGCTTATCAAAACTGCAAAGCCTTTGAAGCAGGATGGGGCGGAACTGTTTGGAAAACAATAGGCGGTCCGGTTATGAATGTTTGCAACAGGTATGGCTCACTGAACTTAAACGGAGAGAGACTTGTTGGAATAAATAATGTGGAACTTATCAGCGACCGCAATATTGAAACCAACTTAAAAGAGATTGCAGAAACAAAAAAATTGTGGCAAGATAGAGCTGTTGTTGTATCACTAATGGTTGAATCGAAAAAAGAAGTTTGGCAGGATTTAGTAAAGCGAACCATTGATACCGGTGCTGATGGTATTGAACTAAATTATGGATGCCCGCACGGTATGAGTGAACGTGGCATGGGTGCTGCTGTTGGTCAAGTACCTGAGTACTGCCAAATGATTACCGAATGGGTTACTGAAGTATCAACTATTCCAGTGCTTGTTAAACTAACACCTAATGTTACTAATATTCAATCTCCAGCACGAGCAGCAAAACGAGCAAATGCTGATGGCATTGCACTCATTAATACTATCAACAGTATAATGGGAATTGATCTTGACACAATGAAAATTTTACCCTCCGTTGCTGGTAAAAGTAGTCATGGCGGATTTGCAGGACCTGCAGTAAAACCAATAGCTCTGCACATGGTTTCACAAGTTGCAATTGATCCTGAGGTAAACCTACCCATTTCAGGTATTGGCGGAATTGCAACATGGCGAGATGCACTCGAATTTATTTTACTTGGCTCAAGTAGTGTTCAAGTCTGTACTTCTGTTATGCATTATGGATTTAGAATTATTGATGATTTGGTTGACGGATTATCAAATTGGATGGAATCAAAAGGCTACTCTACATTAGATGAAATTAGAGGAAAAGCTTTAAATCAAATTTCAGACTTTGGTAATTTTAACTTACTGCATAAAACCGTTGCCAGGATTGACCAAGAGACATGTATCCATTGCAATCTATGCTATATATCCTGCGAGGATGCTGCACATCAGGCAATTGATTTGAAAGAAGTAAACGGACATAGTGAGACAACAGTAAAAGAGGAAGAATGTGTAGGCTGTAGTTTATGTGCAATGGTTTGCCCTGTTGATGGCTGTTTAGAAATGGTGCGCGTGGATGATAAATCTACATCAAAAACTTGGAATGAATTAACAAAAGAATTTAATGATAATGGTGTACCTTTAACATGGGATAATTTAGCAGAATTTCAGAAGAAACATGGAATTGAAATACATTAATATTTGGAGATTTTATGATTTTAAGATTTGGTGATTTAAAAGATTTAAAGTTGGTGAATTATAAATCAGTAAATAATTTATCAGAAAAATAATTAAACAAAAAAAGAACAAAGGAGTTAGGATTTATTGATTTAAAATATCTAAAAGAATTAGTAATAAAAAAAAATCACCAAATCATTCTCCGAAGGAGTCCTTCGGACAATCAACAAATCAACAAATATTATGACTCGTGAAATATTAAAAGATAGAACGAAACAATTTGCATTAAGAATTATTAAGGTTGTTGATGCTTTGCCAAATAATGTTACTGGCAGAGCTATTGGCAATCAGTTAATTAAATGTGGCACTTCGGTGGGAGCAAATTATAGAGCTGCATGTAGAGGAAGAAGCAAAGCAGAATTTAATTCAAAATTACATATTGTTTTAGAAGAAGCTGATGAAAGTGTTTTTTGGCTTGAGTTGATCATAGAAGCTAAATTATTGCCAGAAAAGAAAATTAACTCTGTGTTAGAGGAAGCAAATGAATTAACAGCAATATTTGCAAAATCTTATTTTACAGCAAAGAATAATAAATGATTTATTATTTGAAGATTTTATGATTTAGAGATTTTATGATTTGAAAAGCATAAAAAAATAATCAATTACTAAATCAACAAAATATATTAGATAATTAGTGTTTTACAAAATCAACGAATCATAAAATCTTCAAATCAACAAATATGGAGCAAAATATGTCAACATTAATAAAAAATGGACGAATAGTAACAGCGGAACAAGACTACATTGGTGATATCTTTATTGAAAATGAAAAGATTACACTAATAGGTGAGAGCCTTGATATAACAGCAGATACTGTGATTGATGCAAAAAATAAATACGTTATCCCAGGTGGTATTGATGTTCACACTCACCTTGATATGCCGTTTGGTGGTACTACTTCGAGCGATGATTTTTTTACCGGAACACGAGCCGCCGCTTTTGGTGGTACAACATCTTTAATCGATTTTGCAATTCAACCGAAGGGTAAAAGTTTTCGGGACGGACTAAATATTTGGAAAGCCAAAGCTGAAGGAAAAGCAGTTATCGATTATGGTTTTCATATGATAATTACCGATTTGCCTGATGAGAGAATAAGCGAAATGACCGAAATGATTGATGAGGGTGTTACAAGTTTCAAATTATTTCTTGCCTATCCGAACATATTAATGGTTGACGATGCAACAATTTTTAAGGCAATGAAACATGCTGCAAGCATAGGGGCTTTAATTTGTATGCACGCCGAAAATGGAATGGTGATAGATGATATTGTAAAAGAGACTGTCGCCGCTGGAAAGTTGAGTCCGGTTAATCATGCCATTAGCCGCCCTGCACTTGCGGAAGGTGAAGCTACTCACAGAGCCATTGCACTTGCACAAATGGCAGGTGCACCGGTTTATATTGTTCACTTAACTTGCAACGATGCACTTGAGCATGTTGCAAATGCACGTGCAAAAGGGCTGCCGGCATTTGCCGAAACTTGTCCGCAATATTTATTTCATTCAATTGATGATATGGACACACCCGATTTTGAAGGTGCAAAATTAGTTTTTTCACCACCACTTAGAGAAAAATGGAATCAGGAAAAACTTTGGGCAGGATTAAAACAGAATACACTTCAAGTAGTTGCAACAGACCATTGTCCATTTAATTTTAAGGGACAAAAAGATATGGGAATTGATGATTTTACTAAAATCCCTAATGGCGGACCAAGTTTAGAGAACCGGCTACACTTAACTTTTGAAGGTGGAGTAAATGAAAAACGAATTTCATTAAACAGATGGGTTGAAATAAACTCAACTGCACCAGCAAAAATATTTGGAATGTATCCCAAAAAAGGGAGCATCTCAGTCGGTTCTGATGCAGATATTGTTGTGTGGGATCCTAATGCGGAACACATCTTATCTGCAGAAACACATCACATGAATGTTGATTATTCAATGTACGAAGGAAAAAAAATTAAAGGAGATGTTGATACTGTATTATCAAGAGGTAAAGTGATTGTGCAGGATAATGAGTTCAAAGGAACTGCCGGAGAAGGTAGTTTCATAAAAAGAGCTCCTTATGGAAGTGCTTGGGATTAGATTACATATGAAATTGAAAAAGATTTTTTGAAAGGAATCTTATGCATAAATTTTTAGATAGTGAACTTATTGAAACTGATATTTCTTCAATTGAAGATAGAAGATTGATTAATGAAGATTTATCACCGACTTACATTTCAGAGAGGTCGTGGGGAACTTATAATATTGCTGCACTTTGGGTTGGGATGGGAGTCTGCATCCCTACATATATGCTTGCTAGCGGACTTATTGCCGGAGGTATGAATTGGTGGCAAGCGTTAATGACAATTGCATTAGGAAATATTATTGTATTGGTCCCAATGTTTTTAAATGCACATGCCGGTACAAAATATGGAATTCCCTTTCCAGTGTTGGCTAGAGCATCCTTCGGTACTGCCGGCTCTAACATCCCCGCAATATTAAGAGCAATAGTTGCTTGCGGTTGGTTCGGTATTCAAACATGGATAGGTGGACAGGCTATTAACTCACTACTTATAATTCTTTTTCCAAGTTGGGCTTTGTTTTCGTGGGGACCAGCAGTTGGTTTCATGCTTTTCTGGGGAATGAATGTTTACTTTATTGTTAAAGGAATGAACTCGATAAAGTTTTTGGAAGCGTACGGAGCACCATTTTTATTGTTGGTTGGTTTTGGTTTATTAGTTTGGGCTTATTTGAATGCCGGTGGTTTCGGTCCAATTTTAGATCAACCAAGTAAATTTAAAACTGATGGGGAATTCTGGGCGTTTTTTATTCCATCACTTACAGGGATGGTTGGCTTTTGGGCAACTCTCTCATTAAATATCCCCGATTTCACACGTTATGCAAAAAGTCAAAGATCACAAGTAATAGGACAAGCAATAGGATTGCCGCCATCTATGGTAATATTTTCATTTATCGGAATTGCAGTTACATCGGCAACAGTATTAATTTTTGGTGAAGCAATTTGGGATCCAGTAGTGCTCCTCTCAAAATTCGAGAATCCCGTTGTAGTTTTTGTGGCTTTAATTTCACTTGTTATTGCAACGCTAACAACTAATATTGCTGCAAATGTTGTATCGCCAGCTAACGATTTTGCTAACCTTTCACCAAAGCATATTACTTTTGTTAGAGGCGGACTAATTACAGCAGTACTTGGGATAGTAATGATGCCATGGAAACTTCTTTCCGATTACAGTGCATATATTTTTGGATGGCTTGTTGGCTATTCAAGTTTTTTGGGTCCAATAGCAGGCATCTTAATTGCAGATTATTTTATCTTCAGAAAGCAAGAACTTATTGTTGCCGATTTATATAAACATGATGGTGTTTATTCTTATAAAAACGGATTTAATCTAAAAGCAATATACGCACTTATTGCTGGAGTTGGTGTTGCCCTAATCGGTCTCCTTATTCCTTCAATTTCATTTCTATATGATTATGCTTGGTTTGTAGGATTTGCAGTTGCATTTTTTCTATACTTATTTTTGATGAAGCAGAAAAATTAAAGTTCTTAGATTGAATTATATCATAAAATTTTATAGTTTTATTAAGAGAACTAAAAAGTCTGAGAATGATAAAGAAATTAATTCAAATACATATCACATTTTGCAAGTATTTAATAATTGGATTTTTATGCTTGTTTTTTACCGGCACAGTAAATGGAGTTTATCAATATCTTCAGGCAAAAGATAACCATGTAAGCACATATTGCTGTTGTGCTGGAGAAATGGTTGATGAATGCGAATGTGGTGGTAGTTGCTGTTCTTCGGGTACTAATTTAGGAATTTCATTTTTAGCAGGTGCTTGCGGTCAACCACAAATAATTAAAGCCATAACCATTAAGTTCGATTTTATTGTTGACCCATCAGAATATCTGAATACTTTTCCAAATATAAATAAACCATTAGATAATTTTAAACCAGCAAAGGGCAGTTTGTTTATATCTTCTATCGAAAAACCTCCCCAGAATTCTTCTTTGTTTTAGTTTCAAAAAAACATAAACAATTCTAACATGCTTTTGTAGTTACACAACTAGTGTTGTGTTAAGTATATAATATCGTACAAAAATCCCTCACCCCTCCAGACATACGACACTACAAACTTGACACGACACTAGTATTTTCTGTAATTAAACAAACTGCATAATTAGATAGCTATATGTATATGCACCAAAATTGTTGGTGTACTATAGAAACTATATACAATTACAAATTTAACCTATAGAAAAAATCAATAAGCATATTCATCGTCTATATGATTAAATCTATTTAAACCCACTATAATAGAAGTTTGGTTTGCAAAACTCATTTTTGGAAGTGTAGTATATTCTTCCAAATGTTGTAGTTATAGCAACTTCATCTATTACAATTAGGCATACTTATTAATTAGAATGCAAAATTTGGGATTAAAAGAATTTGAAGTCGGAATGCTATTAATAGGTTATTCCACTTACTTAATAATTTAAAATATCTATTAAAGGAAAATACCAATGAAATATATAAAATCAATCTTAGTAACACTATTATTAACCGTAACCTTAATTTCTTGTAAAGAAGATAATCCTGTAACACCTGAACCTATAGACCCAGCAGAAGGTTTAACAAAAGTTGGTGAACATTCATTTTCTGAAATTAAAGCAGAAGTTTATACCGATGCAGCTATAGAGGTTGGCTACTGCAAGTTTTATGTGAAGCTCACAAAATTATCAGATAATTCACTTATTACAAGTGCTTCTGTTAAGTTGAAGACACTTATGGATATGGGTACAATGAAACACTCATCTCCTTTAGAGAATATATCTGGGACTGATGCTATCAACAGTCTATTTCCGAGTGCTGCTGTTTTTATTATGTCGGGAATGTGGGAAATAACAATTGAAGTTGAAAACAGCGGTGAGTTTACAATTCCTCTTGAAGTTGCCCCAAGTAGTAATGTTAAAAAAGTTAATGGCTCAGATAACAAAACATACTTTGTAACCTTAATAAATCCGATGGATCCTAAAGTAGGATTGAATGATTTTGAAATAAGCATACATACAAAAGAGAGCATGATGTTATTTCCAGCAGTTGAAGATGTAAATGTAACAATGGAGCCAAGTATGCCCTCGATGGGACATGGTTCGCCAAACAATGTAAACCCTGTTCATCAAGCAGATGGTCATTATTTAGGAAAAGTTAATTTCACTATGACAGGTGATTGGCTAATTGACCTTTACTTAAGTAAAACAGATTCACTTTTAGTTACAAGTTTTAACATTACTTTATAATAAGGTAAGCAGGAAATAATTTTATGAATAGAATTTTTCACATAATTGCCTTTTTTTTGGTAGCTGCTTCAATAATGGGGCAGCACCAAATTTCCGGAATAGTTATAAATATAGCCAACGGAGAAAGAATTTCTTTTGCCAATATTTTTGTTTTGAAACTAAGTACTGGTACTGCTTGCAATGAGAATGGTGAATTCACTATTAAACTGCCATCAGGAACCCATAATATTAAAATTAGTGCTGTTGGGTATGAATCAGAGATATTATTGGTGAACGCAAATAATCAAAGCAAAAACATAGTTATTAAACTAAAACATGAAACAATAAAACTATCCGATGATGTTGTAGTTTATGGGGTAAATAAAACTACAAAAATTGAGGGATGGTTGAATTCTACTGATGATATTATGCAGAAACCTGAAGGTGTTTCTTTACAACGCCGAGCAAACTTCGCATTAGAACCTTCAATTCGAGGTATGAGTGCAGGTCAAATAGGAGTAGTGGTTGATGGTATGAAAATTTTCTCGGCATGTATTGACCGTATGGATCCTGTTACTGCATATATAGAAGTTGAAAACCTAAAAAAAATGGAGATAAGTAAAGGTTCATTTGATATGACACAATCGGCAAGTGTTGGTGGTACTATAAATATGATTACTAAAAAAGCTGATTTCTCTCATCCCCTTGCAATTCAAGCTGAGATGGGATATGAATCTGTATCCAAACTAAAAAGATTGCGTAGCGAAATAAATATATCGAACACAAAATGGGCAGCACGTGGAACTTTTTCTATAAAAA
Source organism: Melioribacteraceae bacterium (assembly GCA_021647785.1). GTDB lineage: Bacteria > Bacteroidota > Ignavibacteria > Ignavibacteriales > Melioribacteraceae > 1-14-2-50-31-20. The sequence continues at coordinate 76,264 of JAKIUC010000002.1, read as the reverse complement.
ACTCCTCAGATTATTACGCTGGCAAAAATACCAAAATAGAAAACTCTGGGTATAGAAAAAATAATTATACATTTAACTTCACTAATAAATTTAACAATAATCACAGTTTTGAATTCGCCTTTATTGGTGATAATGCCTACAACATTGGGTATCCGGTACTTTTGATGGATGCAACAAAAGCGCTATCTCAAATTTATAGATTAGAACATAAATGGAATAACCCATTTGCTAACTTGAACTACATCAATAGTAAAATCTATTATAACCGTATTGATCATTGGATGGATGACTACAACCGTGATGTTACACAACGCCCTGTAATGACAAATATGTACATGCCAATGTTTGGCAATACAAAAACAGTTGGAGCAATGGTTGAGTTTTTGGTTATCGAAAATAGACATAGTTTTAAAATGATTTTAGATTTTTACAGAGTTGCAGCATTTGCTGATATGACAATGATTAGTGTTTTCGATGATGTATCTGACATGTATCTTATTAACATTGGTGATGCAGTTCTAAATAATAGTTCAGCAACATTAGATTACAATTGGGTTCCTACAAACAAGTTAAGATTCCGCTCAAATTTGAGATACGATTATTCTATGCGTGATATTCACAATGAAGATGCTCGAAGACTTCTCGAAGGATTTTGGAAATCTAATGAAATAGAACAAACTTACAACATATTTAGTTTTAGTGGTGCGTTAGAATATGAGTTAACAAAAGGGATAGCATTTACACTTGCTATAGCACAAAGTGAAAGATTACCTACACATATAGAAAACTATGGTTTCTATTTATATAACTATACTGATGATTATTTTTATACTGGTAATCCAACACTAAAGCCCGAGTTAAGCAGACAGATTGAGTTCTCCACACTTTTTTCTTCAGAATCGTATTACTTTAAATTTAATGCTTACTACAATAATATCAACAATTACATTAGTGGATTGCTCCAATCTGATGAATTTAAGATTTTCACAAACATATCTTCTGCCTATATTACTGGAGCAGAGATATCAGGAAGTATTAGCTTAATGTCCAAACTCAAATTTTCTGCAAACGCAGCTTATGCTTATGGATACAACCGTGAGTATAATGAGCCTCTCCCGATGATACCACCACTTGAAGGGAGAATAGGTTTACAATTTATTGAGGAAAAATTTAGGTTTTCTGTTGAAAGTAGATTTGCAAGCAAACAAACAAAAATTGCTAATACCACTACAACAGAGGATAGAACTGCGGCATTTATCATTTTTAATTTTAGGGGGCAGATAAATCTGTGGAATTATTTTGAACTTAAGTTTGGTGTTGAAAACATAACCGACAAATTTTATAATGAACATTTAGCTATAAATAATTTGCCAAGCAGGGGGCGAAATTTTTATACTGGTTTAAGTTTTTTATTTGATTAATAAAGTTTTTACATTAGTTATGCATAATGCTCTACTTGCTCTAAGATTTTTTTGGAGGAGTAAGGGTGATAATTTTTTAATGATAACCTGATGGATGAGATACCCTGATACTACTATGTAAACTGTATGGAAAGTAATTTTAGCCAAATAACACTATGGTGAACCTTTGTACTGCTCATTATCCCGCTACTGCGTAATGTCACTAACATAAGGAGCTTATTCTTAAAAAATCCCGCAATCGCATTTGAGAAAACAATGTATTTTGTAATTCTATGATTATAAATTAAGCAGATTGCGGGAATTTTACTGCAATTATAAATTGCTCAATTTAGGTCTTTTTAAAATATGGGTTTTTTATTAGTGAACTTAAATCTGTCGCACTTGGGGGTTGAATCTTCCTTCTGTTTTTTTTTGATTTTTTTTATAAATATCTTATATTATTAGTTATAAAATAGAGAACTGATTATGATTACTGTAGAAACATTACATCCTCAATATATAAAATCACCTAAAGGAGAAGATTCTCTGGTTATTTTACCAATAAAAGAGTTTAATAGATTAATTGAAGATTATAATGATTTGATTGTTATTGAAGATAGAAGAAAAGAGGAAAAAATATCTTTGCAAGATTTAAAACAAAACTTGTCAACTTCAAATAATGTATAAAATAGAAATTACAAAATCTGTTGAGAAAGATTTTAAAAAAATTCCTTTAAAAAACCACACCCCCTTATTTGATGCAATCGAGAATTTGGCATCAAACCCATTCCCAGTTTCACAACACAAAAAACTTAAAGGGACTTCCAATTCATATAGATTACGTGTAGGCAATTTCAGAATTCTTTATGATGTTGAAGGTAAAATTAAAATAATAACTGTTTACCGTGTTAGGCATAGAAAGGATGTTTATAAAAGATAATGAAAGCATAGTAAATATTATGAATGTGTTTGGAGTGTAAGATACTGATTTATAAAGGGTTGGAATGAGCCAACTAGCGGAATTGAACCACTGACCTACTCATTACGAATGAGTTGCTCTACCAACTGAGCTAAGTTGGCTTTTAAAATTAAAAAATGAGTTCCACAAAAGTAGAACCCATTTTAATTTTCAATTAAAAACAACAAACTATTTCTTTTTATGTCTATTTTTTCTTAATCTTTTCTTTCTTTTGTGAGTTGCCATTTTATGACGTTTTCTTTTCTTTCCACTAGGCATAACTAATTCTCCTTTAGTGATTATCTAATAATTTTTTTGCATTAATCCCAATATTTGATGTTGGATTAATATCTATAGCGTTTTCTAAATATTTTACTGCGTTATCATGATCCCCGTTTGCAAAACTTACAACTCCTAAATTAAAGTTAGCTATTTGGTGTTTCGGATTTATTGAAATTCCATTCTCCATAGTTTTTATAGCCAAATCATAATTCTTAAGCTGGTAGTAACAAACTCCCATATCTATAATTACATCAACATCTGTTGGTTTTTTATCTAAGTATTTTTTATAACTATCTATTGCTTTCTGATAAAAGCCAGAATCGTTTAATAAGTGGGATAATCTTAAAAGTGATTCTATATCATTAGGGTTGTTATCAACAATATTTTCCAATGATTTAATTTCAGCTAACGTAGTCATATCAGCACTATTGTGAACATGATCATTTGCAGAAGACTTATCTGCACCATTACTATAGACAGTTTTAGGAGTAACAAAAGTACCACCTGCATCAAGTATAACCATACCAACAATCAATAAAAATATTATTAGATAAATTATTTTAGTTGTACTCAATGCTAAATTATTATTTTTATTTCCCATTCTCTTAACCTTCACTCTCTTTCTGTTTCATCCCTTTATTTACAGAATTTTTAAAATCTTTCGAAAACTTAAATGTAGGAACATAATGTTCATCAACAAAAACTTTTTCCCCAGTTCTCGGGTTTCTTGCATATCGTGCATTTTTCTTTTTTACTCTATAGCTACCAAATCCTCTAATCTCTATACCATTTCCGTCACGCAATGATTGAATTACAGTATTCAAAAAACCTTCAATAATGGCTTCAGTCTCTAGTTTTGTTAAGCCGGTACCATCTGCAACTCTTTCAACTATATCAGCTTTGGTCATACTCATTCCTTATAACTTATTAAGAAAAATCTATTAGAGCTACGAAAGTTAAGGAAAACAATGTTAAGTTCAAAACTGTTTCTCTTATAACCGTCTATTTAACAATAAGTTAGAGGTTTTTTGAGAACTTGCGTTCTTTTTCAAAAGAGAAACAAAATGTATTTCAATTTGATTTGGAATGACAATAGAATTATATTTGCACTTTGTTTATTTAGTAAAGGTTTAAATGGAATTACTTCCTATTATATATTGGTCATTAATTGGTGTTGGGTTATTAGCTGTTATTGTTATTGTGTTCTCTTACATTACTTTTAATGTTAGAAAAAAAATGGGAAATATTCCAAGCACAGAAATTAAAGGTGCATCTAGAGACAAGAAAATAAAAGTTACAAATCCTGATAAAAAACCAGCAGAAAAAAGATCTCATCATCCAAAAGTTAAAACCCGTTCTAAACTTAAAGGTAGCGAACAGAAGGAGAAAAAGAAGACAACTTCTTCTAGCAATACAAGTAGCGGCAAGCTATATAAAAGACCTACAAAAGAAGAAAAGAAAAGTAGAATTGAGATTGTTAATGCTCCCAAAGGTGACCCCAAATATCATTCAATGGATATTAACCCAAAGCGGGATGGATGGAATTAATTCTATCAAATTAACTTTTCTAATTTATCCAACAAAGTATTCATTTTTTTTGTAACTGCAATAATTGGCTCTGATGTTGTCATGTCAATTCCAGCATTTTTTAAAACCTCGATAGGATAATCAGAGCTTCCCGAATGTAAAAAAGAGATATATTTCTCAACCGCTTTTTTACCATCCAATTTTATTTTGTTTGATAAAGACTCGGAGGCAGCAAAACTTGTAGCATATTGATAGACATAAAAATTGTAGTAAAAATGAGGTACTCTTGCCCACGTATAAGTTTCCTCTTTATCTAAAGTCATTCCGTTACCCCAAAACTGCAAATGTAAATCTCCATATAATTTTGATAGTACATCTGGAGTTAGAGCTTCGCCATTCTGATTTTTTTCATGCACTATCTGTTCAAACTTCGCAAATAGAGTTTGTCGGTAAAAAGTTGTTACAATATTGTTGATATGCTTTTCAATTAAAAATAATTTCTCATCTTTAGTTTTAGCATTTTCAATCAGATAATCCAACAGCAGTGCTTCATTTACAGTAGAAGCAACTTCTGCAACAAATATCGAGTAGTTAGCATAAGGGTATGGCTGGCTTTCTCCTGTATAGAATGAGTGCATATTATGCCCCATCTCGTGGGTTAGGGTAAAAACATCATTCAATTCATTACTCCAATTTAGGAGTACGTATGGATGAACCCCGAATGTAGTTCCAGAGGAATAAGCACCACTTCGTTTAGCTTTCGTTTCGTAAACATCAATCCATCTATTTTCAAAAGCGTACTTAACATCTTTCACATACTCTTCCCCTAAAGGAGAAATTGAATTGAGGACTAATTTAATTCCATCTTCGTATGTATATTTCTTCTTTACAGATGGGAATAGAGTAACATAAGCATCATAAGCATGAAATGTTTTTAGTTTAAGATAACTCTTCTTCATATTAGCCCATCTGTGCAGAGGCTCTAAGTTGCTGCTAATGGAATTTACCAAATTATCATAAACTGAGAGGGGAATGTTGTTTGCATCAAGTGCAGCGGCTCTACTAGAGCTATACTTGCGTGTAAGAGCATTAAAATAATCTGCTTTAATATTGCCACTAAATAGGGCAGCTAAAGTATTTTTGTGTTCCACAAAGGGAATGTAATAATTTTTATAAAATCTCTTTCTATATTCTCTATCTAACGAGTACATAGCTGAACTATATCTGCCATGCGTAATTTCAATTTCTATCCCACTCTCATCTAATATCTTTGGAAATTTAAGATCAGCATTTGTAAGTAACCCAAAAGCTGATGATGCAACTTGCAAAGCAGGAGAAACATTTGCTAAAATCTTTTCCTCCTCAGCATTAAGAGTATGAGCTTTGGTTCTTAGTAAATCATCAATTAGCTGTTTATAAATATGCAAATTTTCATTCTTGTTAATGAAACCACTTAATGTATCTTCTGGAATTTCCAAAATTTCTGGTTTAATAAATGAGGAAGAAGCTGATATTTTTGAAGCAAGAATCATCAATCTATCATACATCCCCTGATACTTTTCATTACCTAAATCTAAGTCTTTGGCAAGCATAGCATAAAGATGTAGCCTGTCTAATACAACACCAATCTCTTCATCATATTTCATACATCTCAATAAGTTTTCGGAGGAGTCGCCCAATGTATCTTTGAAAGTTACTATTCCATTCGATTTCTTTTCTACTTCACTAAATTTGTTTTCCCATTCTGCATCGGAAGAATAAACATCTTTTAAATTCCATTTATACTTTTTATTTATCTCTTCTCTTTTTACCAATCCAGAAGTTTTTTCCTCTGTCTCAAAACATTTTTTATTCTTAATATTACCTAACAATATTTTACCCTACCAAATTTTATTTTACGACACAATTATTTTTATCATCTGAAAAATAACAACTTTTACAATGAGATTTTTCATTATTATACTTTTCAACTCTCATCAATTTTATACCATCAAGCATTTCTGTTTCAAACTTTTGGAGCATTTCGTGGGTAACATCAATAAAAGCCTCCTGATTAGGGTCTTCTATAAACAACAACATACTTTTAATCCTTTTTATTTTGGGGTTCAGCTTACTAACCAAGAAAGAATAGAATAAAAGTTGATATTTATAGTTCTCTAATTTTTCACTTGGAGAATACTTTTGAAGACTATCTGTTTTGTAATCAATAATTATTGCCATATCACCATCAATAATTAATTTATCAATTATGCCATATAGATAAAAATCATTTTGCTTTAAATAAATTTCATATTCATTATAAAACGTTTTATACTCTTTAAGTTTGCCATAAATCTCTGATGCATAATAGTTAGCAATTAAGTCAAAAATAATATTTTTAGTATTCTCTAAATCCACATCCGATAATTTATCATGAATAGTATCTAATAATTCCTCAATCCTATCATTAAGTTTCTCATGGGGTACATCTTCTTCAAGTATTTGGTGAACAATATTTCCTTTAACATTTGCAGGGATACTAGAATTACTCCCCTCACTCTCTTCGCGAGTAAAGTCAAACGATTCATCCTTCTCTTTTCCATCATAATAGAGTGCAGTATAGCCAAGGTCATAAATTAAATGATATTTTAACGGACATTGATTAAAGACGGAGATTTTTGTTGCAGAGATAATTTCATTTTTCGGTAAATCAGAAATGCTGCTTATCTGAATGTCATATTCAACCTTCATTTTTTCAGAAGTATTTGTCTCACTATTTTCTTCTTCCTCCAAGCAATTTATAACTGGAACAGTAAGCGAAACAAGCTCCCCCGATTTTACAAACTCATCATTAACCTCTAACATAAAAGTTATATTCTCTGCAATTGTCTGAGTATTGTTAAAATCCTCCATCTGTAAACTCTTTTGAAACAGACTAAGAAAAGAATCTTTCTGCACACTCAAAGAGTCATCAGCTTTTCTCTTTGCAGTTGCTGATATATACAAATAATTTTCTGCTCTTGTAACAGCCACGTATAATAACCTTTTAGACTCAGCAATACTTTTTTTCTCTGATATAAAATTGTAAATACCAACAATAGGAGCCGAAACATATTCTTCAAAATAATTATCAATTGGCAGTTTAGTAAGTATTCCAAATTCCTTATCAATACTTACACTCTTCGCTTTTATTTGGTCTTTCATCCCCATGCTGTTCGTATCAATTAGAAACACAACGGGAAACTCTAATCCTTTCGATGCATGGATAGTCATAAGCTTTACAACATTTTCATCACTCCCAATTGCAGCTTGACTTTCATCTTCAGTTTTGTGAATAAATTCTTTCAGATAAATCACAAAATCATAAAGCGTTACCGAACCTTTATTCATAAAACTTATTGATGTACTAATTAATTTATCGATGTTTGCTAATATCTGATTCCCATTTCTTTTCGCTTTTGTTTTTGCAAAATAACCGCTCTCTGTTAAAATGTTTCTAATTAAAAGTGAAATTTCAGAACTTTTTGATTTTTGAATATCAGAGCGTAGCTGCTCAACTATAACCTTAATTTCTGGTTTACTTTCCGAGTGTTTTACAAATTTATCCCAAAAGCTATCTCCATTTTCTTTTGATATTTCAAACAGCTTTCTATCAGAAACCATAAAGAATGGTGAGCGAAGTATTGCTGCAAGAGATTCATCACTATTTGGGTTGATTAAAAAGAGCAAGTAATTATAGATATCATAAATCTCTTGTTGCTGATAAAAGCCTTTACCACCATAGATACGATAGGGAATATCAAGTTTTAATAGATCGGTTTCCAGTTCTGTAAACGATTTTTTCTTCCGAGCTAATATTGCAATGTCTTTATATTCTGCTTTACCCTTACTTACAAGTTCTAAAATTTTTTTAACAACTAATTCATTTTCACTATCCGATTCGTCTAAACCATCATCAAGAAGAAATGCAATTTCCCCTTCATCACTATTTCCCCGAGCACAAATTAATTCACTATACTCGACCTCATTAAATAAGAGTTTCGGATTTGAGAACAACTCTCTAAACACTTTATTTGTAAAGAGAGTAAGTTTTGGCGACAAACGAAAGCTGTGCGGTAATTGCAGTAAACCTTCATCATTATTTGTTGATCTAATAATCTCCTTTGTTTTATTGAAGATTCGCAAGTCGGCACCACGAAACATATATATACTCTGCTTCTCATCACCCACTATAAATAGATTGCCTCTTTTTAAGTAATCTAATATTGGAATAAATATATTGTACTGAGTTTCGTTTGTATCTTGATATTCATCTATCATAAAATATTCGTACCGCTCCGATAGATATGTTTTTACATCATCTCTCTTAATAATTTTTTCTGAATACAATAGCAAGTCTTCAAAGTCTAAATAACCTTTTTGATATTTTTTCTGCGTATATCTCTTTAAAACCAAATCCCAAACTATAAGAATTTCTTTCCCAAATTTTGCTAATTCTAATTCAGCTTTTTTATATTCTCCAGTAAACTTAAGTATTTTGAACTCTTTATAAAATTCTTCAATAGATTCAATTTCAACATGCAAACCCTCTCGTATTTTTTTTGTTAAGTATCTTACTGTCCTAACTTCCCCCTTGGCAGTCAGTTGAAACGAGAATAATTCATGCATTTCATTTACAGAATTTACAAGACGTTTTCCAAAGTCCAAGTCAGCCAACATCATGCTCACTTTTTCAGCAATCTCATTATCTTTCTGAATTGACTTAACCCTTTCATTTATTTCATATATAGCAACAATGACTTCGTTAGTTCTTTCAGTAAATATTTCCTCAAAGTATTTTGAAAACTTATCAGCAATTGCTTTTGCTATTTGCCCAACATCATTTTGATAGAGAGAACTATTTAAGTATAACAGAGTGCTTCGTTCATTAATCATTCTCTTTAAAATCTTTTTAAAAGTATCAGAGGAACCAAATAGGCGAATGTTGCTTTTAATATATTTTGTAAAATCATCCTCAGTACGAAGTGAGTTAGAAATAATTTCATCAATGGAGGCAACTATTAAATCGTTTGAAACTCTTTGATCTATGGGAATAAAGTTAGCATCAATCTTTGCTTCAGTAGGAAACTCTTTTAATATTTCTGTGCAAAACGAATGGATGGTTGATATCTTTGCCGAGACTAATTCTCGCCTTAGTTTTATTAATTTGTATTCATCCCCTTTGTTGGTAACGGTTTCAATTCTACTCTCTAATTCATCTGCAATTTTTTTATACAATTCCGAAGCCGCTTTTTCTGTAAATGTAATTGCAACTATGTTGGTTAAAGAAATATTTTCTTCCAACAGAATTGATAAAAATCTGCGAGCAAGAACAAATGTTTTTCCTGAACCAGCATTTGCCGTAAGCGAAATGTGCTTACTATGATTTAGTGCTTCTTTTTGATATGGAGTTAAGTTTGGCATTTATTTATTTTCTATTTCAATAAATAGTGTTGTTCCGTTTGATGAGGTTTCTCTAACTGATATTTTACCACCAATCATATTAAGAAACCGCTTAGTAAGTGTTAAACCCAAGCCCATACCACTCTCTTTTGTTGTAAAATTTTCATCAAATATTTTCAGTTTAATTTCTTTATCTATCCCATCTCCATTATCATTTATTTCAATTCCGATAATTTCTTTGGATAGACTAATTAAAATATTAATTTCTTTTGCGTTAGCCTGAATTGCATTTCTTATAAGGTTAACAAACATTCGCTGAGTCTGTTCTTTATCGCTCATTAAAATAATTGATCTTTCACTAGCATCCACTTTTATTCCACATTTCTCTTCTATGAATAAATCAATAGTTTCATTCGCTATCTTTACAAGATCTACTTCTTCTAATTTAATACTTGGCATTTTTGCAAAGCTCGAAAACTCAGATGCAATATTTTTCAATGTATCTATTTGTGTAATTATTGTTTTAGTAACTTTATCAAATATGGAATCGAACTTTTCACTTTTATCCTTATGAGCAATTACTAAATGCTGAACAGCCAATTTCATTGGAGTTAACGGGTTTTTAATTTCATGTGCAACTTGTTTTGCCATTTCACGCCAAGCCGATTCACGTTCAACCTCAGCTAACTCAACTTGGTTTTTCTTTAGTTCACGCACCATTAAATTGAAGCCCTCAATTAATTCTTTTATCTCACCACTTTCAATATTTTTAATTTGTATATCCATATCGCCATGGCTAACAGAACGTGTGGCTTTTGTAAGTTTTTCAATTGGTGCCGATATTTGGTTTGCAAGAAAAGTACTTAATATAATAATTAAAATAATTGCTAACGAATATGTGCCAAACAAAAAGACATTTAACTCAATGCCAGTAAGGGGAAGCTGGAACTTGTTAAAAACATCACTTATTTTTATTGTGTATTCTTTCCCTGCAATAAAAGCACGATGGTAAAGAGAATTAAATGAAATGTTTTCAAAATTCTCTTTTATAATAACTTCCCGAACTCCATCCTTATTTAAACTTAGATACGCTAAAGGACTAATTATTTTCGGCAAAATTCCAGCCAAGTAATAATTTCCTTCCGAGCTAAATAGCAGTTCCTCTCCTTCAAATAACGAGAACCTAATTCCAAGGTCTCGCACAGCTTTTTCAAAAATCATCTTCTCTGTTAGGGTAGAAGCATTTACGTAATTATTTATATACTCTTCAACACTATCAGCCCTTTTGCCTAATTTATAATTTACAGCATCACTATTTTTTTCATCCGAGATACCTTTAAAATAAACAGCCAATAAAATTATTGGAATAATAGAAACTATTAATAATGAAAATAGAATTTTAGTTTTGAAACTTATTCTGATATCTTTCCATTTTTTGAAATTTATGAATACGAGAAATAGGATGAAAATTAAAATCATAATGCTATGAATAAAAAAGACTTTAAAAAAATCATAAAGATTCCAAGTTATATCTTGGTCGCTTAAACCTACTGCAAGTGTCTTGGTATCACCATTCTCTAAACTATTTTTAACATAAAAAATATTATTTTCATTATTAATTTGAATGTTAAGCCATGCATCCTTCTCATATGCCAGCACAGCATTAATTAGTAAACTCTCTTCCTCATCAGTTAATAAAATATTTGTAAAATAGTTAACGAGTTCCCCATTTTTAAATTCAAATATTTTTAATAAATCGGGGTTTACTGAAATCTCTACTGCTGGTTTTAGTGTGCTAAGTATTTTATCATCTTCCACAAAGTCAAACCAAAATCCATCATGACGTACATTTACTTCTACATAGCCCACCAAAGAATCACCATTAATAATTGGCGTAATTGCAGAGATAGTTTTTACCCCAGCACTCTGTACGTCATATAAAGATTTTGGTAAATGCCCATTCTTAATTAGCTCATCACCCCATCTCCACTGGAATTCCTCGTTATATTTGTAATTAAAACTTCCCAAAAGATTTTTATTTACATCAATTATATTTACTACTGAACTCTGAGTTCTAAAGGGGAGTTCGGTTTTTGTCCAGAGTGAAAATGCAACTTCATTTAAGTCGGTCTCTTTTGCCGATACCATTTCAAATAATTCTGCTTCTTTTTGGATTACTCTTAGGGCGTCTTCAACATAATATTCGTAAAGTTCCACATTAGACCGGGTTAATTCATTCGCAATTCTCCTAAGCGAATTCCTTTCTAATTCTGAATTAAAAAAATTAAGAAAGGAGATTGAAAGAATTGAACTTGAAAGTAAAAGAATTAAAATGCCGGAATATTTTCCACTTCTAAGATTAACCCAATAATAAGTAACTGAAAAAACCAAAATAGAATATATGATTACCAAAAAAACCGAACTTTTTAAAAACACAATTTCATCTATCAATAAAATTATAGTAACAAATAGAAATAGCAGGATAAAGTTTATACTATTTCTATAACTTGAAATTTTGCTAATAGCTGAAACAAGAAATGTGATAATAGAAATAGAGAACAGCACTGCTATCAAACCAATAAGCAGAATATTTAGATACATAAACGATGTTTGATAATTGCCAAACAAAACTGCATCCTTAAAGTATAGTATTGATGAATCGAATATTACACTTCTAACAGTTGACGCAAACGAGTTGTACAACAGCACAGAAAGAGATGAGAATAAAATTGCAGCAAAAATTATTTTGCTATTCGAATAATTATTTTTTGATAGTTTGTTTATGTATTTATAAAGTTTATAAACAATTATGAGAACAGTTATTATTGTAATAAATAATTCAAGAGGCGACTTAGTTATTCCATCTCCAAAAGTGGAAGAAAAATAGATGGGATTTACCAAATTGGAAAAGTTTAATAATTCGACAAGATTTAACCAGTAAAAAAGAAATCGTAAAAATAAAATTGACAAGATTAAAAAACTTAGTTTAATAAGTTCTTCTTTATTTTTAACTTTTTGATAAATCCATAAAAGGAGAAAGAAAAGAGTTAAGATTAAAAACATAGATTGAATTAACTCAATATTTTTTGCAAGTTTTGCAACATCTGCATCTCTGCTAATATTTGCAATTATTAGCGAGCCTATTTGAGACCCAGCACTATTCCGAATTTTTATACCATTATTAAAATTCTCTAATGTATCATATTTAATAGTAATATTAGCATCAAATTCATTTTTCAACTCTTTTGTAAGACTTATCTCATCAAAATCTGACTGTGAAATTCTATATCTTTTCTCGATTGGAATTGCACTCATTATTAGATAACTATTACTGAAATCTATTTTCGCCAAATATATCACTAATGGTGTTTTCAGGAAGAAAACACCGCCACCCGAATGTTCCTCTTTAAGAGCTTCTAATTTCTTGATATTAATTACTCTATCTTTATTCCATCCAATTAGTTTGTTATCAGAATTAAAAATATTTATTGAAACTTTTTTAAAAACATTGGATGTAATTATCTCTAAGAATTCTATGCTGCTTACATTGCTTCTCTCACTCGTTTGATTTACTATCTCACTCGAAAGTTTTGTTATGGTCTCCTCTTTATTAAAAATTTTTTCGCTAACTCTCTCTGTAATGTTACTTTTTATTTGCTCAAATTCGCTGTTCCAGTTTGACGAATAGGATTCAACTATCTTTGGTGATAGAACTCCAATTAGGAGTATTGTAAAAACTCCAAGTAATGTAAGAATCAAATATTTTTTTGATAAACTCTGCACTAATAGCTTCTAATTAATTGTGATTTGATATATTTTCCATTTTTTACTTTCCAGCTTAAGCGAAACAAAAACTTGTGATTCCCCTTTAACACCAGACCTATTATAGACTAATTTCCCGATAGCATAATGTTTTTCATTATTAGTACTAATTTTTATTATCTTAAAATTAATTGGTTTATAATGGCTCAAAAAATCTTTAAGTATATAGAACGATTGATTTGCACTAAAGTAACCAGCTACCCCTGTTTCCAAACTGATATATGTTTCAGTGTATAAATAATCGGAGAACTCCTTTACTGCCCCAGTTTTAATTCCACTTTCAAAATGTGAAAATATATTTTCAATTTGTTCATTATCGGAATTTTGTCCATATACAATAGAACCAAAAAGTCCCATCAGGAAAAATAAAATAAGGGGTAATATTTTTAAAAAAGATTTTTTCATTCTAAGTGAAATTTGCATATTAAAATAATTAAAATGGAGATGAAAATCAGAGAATGGTATTTTATTGAATGAAAAAATCCTCCATTGTTTTGGAGGATTTTTCTAAAATGATAATCCTGTATATCAAAAATTGACATTCCACAAAATGTCTCTACGCTTTTTCTTAATTAATAATGTTTCTATTAACGTTAACTTTTTCTGGAAGAACTCTCTCACCATTATTTCTATTAATTTTTAGTTCCACATTACCTTCTGCAGTTTGGTAAGCCCAATCAAACACTATGTGGTCGGCAAAAATTTCACTTATTCTGATTTTAGCAAAATGGTTGTCCCAAGTCCTGATTACATACGTATTTCCTCTAATAGCTTGTAGATATTTAATATTATCTCCAGGCTTCAATTCAACCCAGCCATCAGTGGGTGCAAAGGAAATAGAGTAGATATCTGTAGTTCTCCCCATACTTTGGATATCAGTATCTTCCCAAACATTTAAATAAAATGTACCATCATCATTTTCAAAAAAGAAATCGGTCTCTAACGAATTGTATTTATCAATACTATATTTGCTGAAATCATATCCAGCTATATTTGGGAAATTTATAAAATCATAAACTGATTGGTCGTACCCTTCCGGTCTTGGAGTATCATAAGCCACATCATAACTTAGATCACTTTCGTTTCCACTATAATCATACGAAGCCACTGCATAATAGTAAGTAACTCCATTTGCTGCACCATAATCCACGTAGTTAGATTCAACTGTTGTACCTATCAATTTATACTCTCCATCATATTTATCGCTGTAATAAACAGCATATCCAGAAAAGTCAGTGTCATAAATATGGTCCCAACTTATAATAACAAAGTCATCGCCTGTTTCAGTGATAATATTAGTTGGAACTGGCGGGGGTGTATCATCAATAAATAGGAAGTTTTCCTGACATGAGAAAAGCGAGAGTGATGCGAGCAGCAGAATAAATATTTTTAAAGTTTTCATTGTTTCCTCCATTTTTGGAAAACAATGCAAAAGAAATGCCAAATTAAAATTTTGTAGAACTACTTATTATTAGTGCTATAAATTGAATTATTTTAGGAAGGTAAAACAAAAAGAATAACTTCACTGTTTACAATAATAGTCAACAGTGAAGCTATTTATTTACAACTTAAATTGAGTGGAATTCACCATCAACAAACATCTGCAAACTGTTGATTACGGATAGAGATTTTCCTTTTAACTTTCTTCCGCCAAAAGGAGAATTTATTGAACGAGATTTAAATGATTTAATATCAACTTCCCATTCTTTTTCCGTATCAATTATTGTTAAGTTAGCAGTTTCGCCAACCGCAATTTGCGGAACTTCCAAGTTAAGTACTTTGCGGGGATTTATAGAAAGCTTCTCCACAATCTGCTCGATTGTTAGTTTTTTTGTGTGATACAATTCCGATAAAGTTATTCCAAGTTGAGTCTCTAACCCAATAATACCGTTAGGAGCATAAATAAACTCCATCTCTTTTTCTTCAATATTATGTGGGGCATGGTCGCTGGCAATGCAATCTATTGTGCCATCCTGCAAACCTTCAATTATTGCATCAACATCCTTTTGTTCGCGTAACGGTGGGTTCATTTTATAATTTGGGTCAAACGCTTTTATGCATTCATCAGTTAATGTAAAATGATGAGGAGCAGCTTCAGCCGTAACTTCAATGCCTCTTTTTTTAGCATCTCTAACTAACTCGACCGATCTTTTAGAGCTAATATGTGCAACATGAATTTTTCCACCAGTATATTCGGCAAGTAAAATTCCGCGCATTACAATTAAATCTTCTGCCACAGTAGGTATAGAGGGCAAACCGAGTTGAGTTGAAACAATACTTTCATTCATTGAACCGCCAGCGAGAGACTCATCCTCGCAATGTTCAATAATTGGGGCGTCAATCATTTTTGAATATTCCAACGCCCTTCGTAATAATGCAGAAGTTTTAACAGCTGTACCATCATCAGAGAACCCAACTGCACCAGCATCGTAAAGCTCTAACATAGGTGCTAATCCCTCTCCTTTTCTCCCTTTTGATACAGCACCAATAGGGTCAATATCAACAAGGTGGTCTCTGCCTCTATCAATAATAAATTTAACAACCTCGGCAGAATCGATTGCTGGATTTGTGTTCGGCATACAAGCAACACCAGTAAAACCGCCGGCAGCAGCACTGTTGCTTCCACTAACTACTGTTTCCTTATCTTCCTGACCAGGCTCTCTAAAGTGCACATGCATATCATACAACCCAGGTACGCAGAGTTTCCCTTCAAAATTATATTCTTTAACATCTTTAATTTCTGATGTGTCTATACTTCCAATTTTTTCTATTATTCCGTTTGAAATTAATATATCAGCTTTTTTATCTAACCCTTGATCTGGATTTAATAACCTAAGTCCTTTTAATAAAACTTGCATTTTTTCTCCTTATTCTGTTTTAGTGCCTAACAAATATAAAACAGCCATTCTAATTGCCACGCCATTTGTAACTTGATTTAAAATTATCTGAGATGTTCCATCTGCAACTTCAGATGAGAGCTCTACTCCCCTATTAATTGGACCAGGATGCATTATAAGAATGTCAGGATTATTCTTTGCAATTCTCTCAGTTGTAATTCCAAAATAATTATGATACTCTCGCACAGATGGAATTAGTTCACCGGCATCACGCTCCAATTGAATTCTGAGAACATTTAGCACATCATTTTCTGCCATAGCTTTATCAATATTATTATAAATTTTTACACCGAGAGATTCTAATTGCCACGGTATCATTGTGGATGGACCGCATACCGAAACCTCTGCACCCATAGTTTGTAATCCATAAATATTTGATAGAGCAACACGGCTATGACCAATATCTCCAACTATGCAAACTTTAAGTCCTTCCAATTTGCCGGTTTTTTCTCTTATTGAGTACATATCCAATAATGCCTGGGTTGGATGTTCGTGGCGTCCATCACCAGCATTAATAATATTAGCGTCAGATATTTGTGTTAAATATTTAGGAATTCCTGCTGACTCATGGCGTACAATAATCATATCAACTTTCATTGCTTCTATATTTTGAACAGTATCCTTAAACGATTCACCTTTAGATGCACTACTTCCAGACTTTGTAAAATTCATTGTATCGGCAGAGAGTCTTTTTTCTGCAAGTTCAAACGATAGTCTTGTTCGTGTAGAATTTTCATAAAAAAGATTTAGTATTGTTTTACCTTGCAGAGTGGGTACCTTTTTAATAGGGCGTTCTAAAACTTCTCGGAATGTTTTTGCTGTGTCCAAAATTAATTGAACATCTTCTTTGGGGACTTCATAAAGCCCCAATAAATGTCTTGATGATAAACTACTCATTAATTTTAACCTTTATTTAATCATTTTTTGTATCAATTAAATAGACTGCATCTTCATTATCAATTTCAGTCATCTTCACTTTAACTTCTTCGTTTATAGATGTTGGAATATTTTTCCCAACATAGTCTGCCGTTATAGGCATCTCTCTATGACCCCTATCAACTAATACGCAAAACTGGATTGTATTTGGTCTTCCAAGATCCATTATTGCATCTAATGCTGCTCTCACAGTTCTTCCGGTGTAAAAAACATCATCAATTAAAATTACATCCTTCTCAGTCAAATCAAACGAGATATCAGTAACAGATACCTCAGGTTGTTTTAACCTTGTTCTGAAATCATCACGGTAAAGGGTTGCATCTAAAATCCCCAAGTTTGGTTTACTATTTTCAATAGCAGCAATTTTCTTTTGGATTCTATTTGCCAAAAATTCTCCGCGAGTTCGCATACCAAGAAGAACAATATTTTCTGATCCTTTATTATACTCAATTATTTCATGAGCTAACCTTGTTATGGTTCTATCTAAACCGATGCTATCAATAACTTTCGCTTTTATGTCCATATACAAAAAATCCTCCTTAACTTGCGTTGCGGAGGTCCTTATAAATTATTATATGTTTGTTTTTGTTCACCTTGTTTATCTCTCGGATAAAATTAAAGGAAATTATTATTTGTGCAAACTTATATTTTTGTGAAGTGAATGTAAAGGGAAATTAATAATATTTAAAATAAAAAAGGATTGCTTATCAAAAACAATCCTTTTTATCACTAATTTTAATAAATCTTAATCAAGAACTTTGAATTCAATTCTTCTATTCATAGCTCTACCTGCAGCATCTCTATTGTCGCCAATAGGATTTACTTCACCATAACCAACAGTAGAAATTCTATCTGCACTAATTCCACGAGCCACTAAGTAACTTTTAACAGTATTTGCTCTTTTCAGGGAAACATGTTTATTAGCTTTTGTAGAACCAACATTATCAGAATAACCTTGAACTTCAACATTCAAATCTGGGTTCTGCTGCATCATCTTTGCTGTGTGGAAAAGAATTGGATATGCTTCAGGTTTCAATTTGTTACTATTAAAGTTAAAATTTACACCCATAAGTAACATTCTGTGATGTCCATCAGAAGATGAAGGGACTTCTTTAACAACAACTACTTCTTTAACAACTTCGCGAGGTATATGCTTTTTAATTATGTTTTCAAGTCTTTCGTAATCAACTGGGTCTTGCTGTTCAATACCATCATATAATTGGCATATTTTTGAAGGCTCACCTTTCGAGAAGTACCACTCAACACCAATATCAAGTTTACCAAAACCATCAGAGTTTGATCCAAGTATTCCATATCCTTCAGTACCAAATTTTCCATCGAAGTCACTTCTATCGAGTGAAAAGAAACCTAACTCGGTTTTTAATTTCCAATTTTCAGATAAATTTGCAATTGCTCCAATACCCACACCAACAGTAACACCGGCTAACATATCTTGATTCTCCTGTCTATAGTCAGGATCCCCTGCAATGCTTTCAGTAATTGTATAATAGTTTTGTCCCATACCAACAGTAAAAAATGGAGAGATAGATTCACAAGGCATAAAGTAATAAATTAAATCTAAATAGGCACCAAAAGTTGATGTAGTAATATCAATGTTTCTTGCAGCACCTATTTGACCATAAGTTCCACCAGGTACACTTGGTGAACCTGTAATACTACCATAGTTCAAATATAATCTTAATCCTGTATGCTCAGTAAAATTTCGCTGTAGAGAAAAATATCCACCAAAACTTTTTAAAGCTTTTACTTGAGTATTTGTTGATGTATGATTAAGAATGGAACCACCAAAACCGAGAGACCAGGAATCTTTTAGTGCCTGAGCTTGAATTAACGTGGTCGTTAATAAAACTACCGTTAATAGTGTAATTATTTTTTTCATTTTAACCTTCTATTTTATTTAAGAAACTTGTTTATATAAACCATTATAACCTTTTATAAAATATACTGTTACATATTTACAAATTAAAAATGAATAAGTCAAGATTTTATTTAAGGTTAAAAAATAAAATATTTTTATTAAATCTTGATTAGAGGGAAAAAATGAATAACACCGTTCTAAAAAAACAAAACTAATCGTGATATTCATCACAATCAAGACAATTAATTTGATTTAATAGTATTTTAAAATTAGACACATAAACAACCTATATTACTTTTTAATGAGATTGAGGGAATTTTGAAAAAAATAACGACGTTCTTTTTAATTTAACAATACAAGTAATTTAATTACAGCATTAAATTTACACTTAAAAATTTCAAACAATAATTCTATTTTCATCTAAAGTTTCTCATACATTGTTCGATAGTGGACATATGATATTATAATAAATAGAATAAAAAATATTTTAGCAAATAAGTTTATTAAACAGAGTAAACCATCTGTGGAAAAGAAATGAAACATATTTTAATAGCCGAGGACCAACAAGCTGCACGCTTTGTATTTACATTTCAATTAAAAAAAGTTGGGTTTAAAGTTACCTCTGTTGAAAATGGTGCTTTGGCATTAAAAGCAATTCAAGAGAACTTAGATTCTGATAATCAAATTGATTTTTTGGTAACAGATATTGAAATGCCTGAAATGTCAGGATTAGATCTTTACAAAAAACTGATTGACCTCGAGATTGAAATTCCAACAATAGTAATGACTGCCTATGGTACTAAGCATGTTGTGGTTGAGTTAATGAGAATGGGATGTTCCGAGTATTTAGATAAACCCTTCCCTCCAGAAGAACTCATTAATAGAATTAACCAAATAGTTGCAGAAGATGAGAAGCAGAAAAAGAAAAAAAGTAAGTTAGAGGATGATAGAAATAGATTTGAACTAGAACTTAACTCCTACAAACGCTCTAGCGAAAAATTAAGAGAACAAGTGAACTCTGCTAAAAATGCGTATGAAAATATTATAAAAATTGAAAAAAAAAATCTCAATGTAAATTTAAGTTATAAGATAGAACCATTAGCCGATTTAGGTGGTGATTTCTTTTCAATAAAAAACACAGAAACTGGTTGCGATATATTATTAGCAGATGTAGCCGGTCACGATATGGGTTCTTCTTTTCATACAATTCTCATTAAAAGTGTTTTTGAAGATAATGTAAAATTAATGAGAAATGGAAATGACTTTTTTACAAAACTAAATAGACGTTTAATTGATGAAAGTGAAAATAATAGACTTGTTACCGCAGTATTTATAAGAGTAAACTTAGAAGAGATGAAAGCTGAAATTACTTCTGCAGGGCATCCATATACAGTTTTTTTAGGAAAAGATTCTGACAAGCCTAATCAAATTGCTGTTCTTGGAGATATACTTGGAATTCTGGATGAAGTATCGTTTGAAACAAGTACTATAAAAATTAAAAGTAAAGATAGAATACTGCTCTACACAGATGGTATTGAAGACCACGGATATATAAATAGTGAAACTGGAAAGAAAATTAAACTGAAAGATTCCGGTTTAATTAAACTGGCATGTGAGAACAGAGAGTTAGAATTGGAACCATTTGTTGATAAAACTTGGAACAGCATTTTAGAGTTTGGAAAATATAACGCAAAGGACGATATGACCTTTGCTACAATAGAAATTAAATAGAGATAATTAAGGAAGAGGTTATTTTGTATAAAATTGATGAAAACAACGATTATATCAGTTTTGAATTCTCATCTGATTTAAAATATATTGATAGAATTATTGATGATTCTATTGATTTCTTAAAAAGTAATGATATTGGTTCACATAACGATTTCAAAATTGTGGTAAGAGAACTAATTATAAATAGCATTGAGCATGGAAATAATAATGATAATTCTAAAACCGTAAAATGTAAAATTAGCTTAGTTGATAATTTACGCTTTAATATAGAAGTGGAAGATGAAGGTGACGGTTTTGATTATTCTAAACTTGATTTTAAAATGCCTGAAGACCCTGAGCAACATAGGAACCGTGGAATTCCTTTAATAAATACTTTGGCAGATCAAATAGACTTTAATGAAAAAGGTAACAAAATTAATGTAATTTTTTCATTTCATAATGAAACTAAATTTAATGTTTCTAACGAAAATGGTGCTTTAACAATTACACCATCCGGAAACATAACGTCAAGTGTTGCTGATAATTTTAGAGTAATACTATTAGAATCACTCGATGAAAATAATGAAAATATAGTTTTTAACTTCGAGAAAGTAGAAGATTTAGATTCAATTTCTCTTAGCCTACTTATAACTTTTGCGAAAATGTTCAACAGAAAATTTCCAAATGTTGTTATTAAAGTTATTAGTGCTAACAATGATATTAAGAATCTTTTTAAACTAACTCGAATAAATAAATTTTATAACATCACAGATTAATCAATAAGGTTTGATATGGATGATACAATGAAAGAGCTTCTCGAAGAATTTATCTCAGAATCGAAAGAACACCTGAGTACAATAGAAGATGATTTTTTAGAATTAGAGCAGCAAAAAGATAATCCGGACGATAAACTTGTAAATAAAATATTCCGTGCAATACATACAATAAAAGGAACATCCGGCTTTTTCGGATTAGAAACCATTACAAGTCTTTCTCATACAATGGAGAATATTCTCTCACTTATTAGAAATGGTGAGATGGTACCTACAAGTGATATAATTGATACATTACTTACTGGTGCTGATATAATTAACACACTGATTGATGATATTGACCATAGTAACGAATTTGACATTACAGATATTCTTGGAAAACTCAATACAATTCTTGAAGGTGATGGAAAGCTATCTGAATCACTTGAAGAGATGGAACTTGAGGTTGACTTAAAAGATAGTAAAGGGAATACTATTGGATTTAAGATTGACTTATTTGAATTAAATAGTGTATTAGCAAATTACAAATATCTTTATCTCTTGAAATTTGATCTAAATGAAATTCCAAGTTACGGAGTTAATTCCCCTGTTAAGCTAATTCAAAAATTATTGAAAAATGGATTAATTGCAGATGCACAGACTACTACATTGGATGAAGATTTATCGGCATTGCCAATTGGTCCTCTTTTTTATGAAATAGTTTACGCTACTAACTTCCAGAAAACAACTATTAGTAAGCGTTTTAAATTAAATGATGAAGAGATAATTGAGCTTGATCAAAATTTTGCAGGTGCAATTCCGAGAGAAGAAAAAGAAGATATTATTGAAATTGTTGACGAACCAATTTCCCAAGAAGTTGCAAAAGTAGAACAAAAGATAGCTGTAGTTAAACAGCCAAAGAAAAGTACTAAAAGTGAAATTGTAAAAGTTGATAATAAATTAAGTACTAAAGTTTCAGCATCTACTAAAAAACTAAGTGGTGAAACTTCTGTACGTATTCAAGTTGACTTGTTGGATAAACTAATGCGGTTAGCTGGTGAATTGGTTTTGATACGAAATCAACAAGTATTGATAACTGGGAACCAAAGTAGTTCAGCAAGAAAAAACTCTCAGCGCTTAGATCTTGTTACAACAGAATTACAAGAAGCAATAATGATGACACGAATGCAGCCAGCCGGAAATATATTTAATAAATTTCATAGAGTTGTAAGAGATATTGGGAAAAACCTTAACAAACAAATAGAAATTCATATAAGTGGAAACGAAGTAGAACTTGATAAAACAATTTTAGAATCACTTGCCGACCCCCTTACACATATTATTAGAAATAGCTGCGACCATGGTATCGAGTCTCCTGAAGTTCGTGAAGCTGCCGGAAAAACATCTCAAGGTAATATCTGGCTCTCTGCATTCCACGAAGGAGGTCAAATAAATATCCAAATAAAGGATGATGGAAAAGGAATTGACCCTGATGTTATTAGAATAAAAGCATTTGAAAAAAACTTAAAGACTGAAGAAGAACTTGATGCAATGAGTGATAAAGAAATATCTAATCTTGTAATGTTAGCAGGATTCTCTACAGCAGAACAAGTTAGCAGCATTTCCGGACGTGGAGTAGGTATGGATGTAGTAAGAGAAGGAATTGAAAGACTGAATGGTTCAATAGAACTTGAGTCTGTTAAAGGAGAAGGAACTACACTTAACTTACGTTTGCCATTAACTCTTGCAATTATTCCGAGTTTAATTATACGAATTGGAGAACAACGCTATGCTGTACCTCAAGTAAACTTAGAAGAATTAGTTACTCTCTATGATGATGATGTAAATGAAAAAATAGAAAGAGCAAATGATTTGGAACTTTTCCGCTTAAGAGAAACCCTACTTCCAATGGTACGTTTAAATGAAGTTCTACTTCATAAAGAAAAATTTACTGCTGAAACAAGAAGCTCTATAACTGAAAAGTATTATAAACAAAGCCAAAATAATAATTCTCCTAAAACACTAAGTTTTGCTGTGCTTAAGGTAGGCACTCTAAAATTTGGATTAATTGTTGATGAAGTTGTTGGTACCGAAGAGATTGTAGTAAAACCAATGCACTCTATTAACAAATCTATATCAATTTATACTGGTGCAACTATTATGGGAGATGGAAGTGTTGCACTTATACTTGACGCTGATGGAATTGCGAAACATACTGGTGTTACAACTGAACTTGCTGAAGAAGAAGATGTGGCTCTAACAATGAAAAACTATCAGCATGTTGAATCGCAAACAATTCTACTATTTAAAAATGGTGCTGAAGAACAGTTTGCTGTAGCCTTACCTCTAATTAGAAGAATTGAAAAAATAAGGATGAAAGATATTGAGCAGATAGGGCATAAGGAATTTATTACGGTGGATAATATTTCAACCAAAATTCTACGGCTCGATCATATACTAAGTGTATCACCAGCCGAAGAGAGTGAAGAAGCATTTTTATTACTTCCAAAACATATACATAGACCGTTCGGAATTCTTGCTACTTCTTTAGTTGATATTGAAAATTCTACTATTGATTTAAATACAGAAAGCTATAGTGAAGATGGATTATTAGGAACTTCAATAACGCATGATAAAATGACTCTTTTCATCGATATTTATAGGCTAATTGAACTCTCTGAACCTGAATGGTTTGCAGATAGAAGGTTAAGCTCAGCAGAGCATAATGAAATAAAGAGAGTACTGCTTCTCGAAGACTCTTCATTTTTTAAAGAATTAGTAAAAGGTTATTTAGTATCGGAAGGATACGAAGTGGATACTGTAGAGAATGGGCTTGAAGGTTTGCAGAAGATACAGGAAGTTGATTACGACTATGACATTATTGTATCAGATATTGAGATGCCGGAAATGAATGGAATTGAATTTATAAAAGAAGTTAGAAAAGAAGAAAGTACTAAAAATACATTAGCTCTTGCTTTAAGTTCACTTGGCAGCGATTTAGATAAAATGAAAGCGAGTGATGCTGGTTTTGATAGATATGAAGTGAAAATGGAAAGAGAACTCTTCCTAACTACAATATCTGAAATGTTAAATGGATGAAACTAATTGATAATTGATAATTGATAATTGAAATAAAATAATGTGTCATTGCGAATCCAACGTTTTTTGTTGGGTGAAGCAATCTGTTAAAGATTGCCACGTCGTCCAGAAAAGAATTGGACTCCTCGCAATGACGACTTTTAATCGAACCTTGTCAGCAAGGTCCCTTTAGAGAAGATTTTGATAGTAAATAATTAGTAAAATATTTTTTTGAGGAATATACAATGGCAAAAAATAAAATAGTAGTAGCAGAAAACAACAAGATGAAACAACTATTAACATTTAAGATTGCGGGAAGACTCTTTGGAGTTGATATTAGCGCTGCACGGGAAGTAAGCCCTGTAGTTGATTATACTCCGGTTTTTCATGTGGCTGAAGAAATTAAAGGATTAGTAAATATACGAGGACAAATTTATTTAGTGCTTGATTTACACAAAATATTAGGATACGACTTTTCCGGCAAAACTGAAGATACACGATTTATAATATTTACAGAAAATATTGGCGAATCTTTTGGAGTAATTATAGATAAAGTTGGCGAAGTTGTTGAAATATCTGAGAAAGAAATTAAAAATACTCATGCAGGAAACGAAAGTGGAATGGAAGACTTAGGGAGCAAGGTTGAAGCACTTACACTTGGTATTAGTAAGTTAGAAAATCAACTTCTTGTTGTATTAAATCCTGAAAAATTATTAAAGAACTTCACTTAATTAAAGAGACAGAATTAAAGATTATTTTATCAAAAATTAATTAATAAATATCACAATACATAAAGGAATTATTATTATGAAAACTAATTTATTTGCTTTCAATAAGAAATTGGGGGTTAAGCTTGCATTTGGCTTTAGTTCACTAATTTCTATAACAGTTGCAATTGTTATTATTACAGAAGTTCAATTATATGAATTAAAAATAATAGAAAATCAAATTCAGCAACTTAGAACACCAACAGTACAAGGGAGTATGACCGCCTTAAATGGTGTAAACCAATCCCTTGCAGGTTTACGTGGCTACATGTTACTTGAAAATGATATATTCAAGACCGAACGCCAAGATGCTTGGTCTAAACTAATTACTCCTTCTTTAGAAAAACTGGAATCTTTTTCAAATAATTGGACAAACCCAGAAAATATAAAACGGCTATCAGAATTAAAAGTCCTCTTTAAAGATTTCAATAAATTTCAAAAAGAGATTGAAGTTATAACTCATACAAATGGGAACCTCGCAAAACAGTGGCTTGGTACCAAAGCTGCACCAACAGCTAATAAAATAAAAATTATATTAACAAATATGATTAAAGACCAGCAGAACCTTGCTAATACTGATTTAGAGCGCCTTAATGAAAATATTTCTTTTCTAGATTTTCTATTATGGGTACTCCTTGCCATTGGTGTAGCTGTTGGTATTTCACTTACTTTTTTGTTTACTCGTGCAATAGTTAAGCCAATAAAAGAGCTGACAGAGTTAGCCAAAGCAATGGCAGAGGGTGATCTTACACAGCATATAGAAAGTAAAAGCCAAGATGAAATTGGAGTGCTTGCCCAAGCAATGAATACTTTCTCTAAAAATATTCATGCTATAATCAAAAATTTACAAGGTCAATCAAACGATATTGGTGAGTTTTCAATACAGTTATCCGATGTATCGAAGCAGTTAACTTTAAAATCAGATGCACTAAATGAAAACTCGAACAATGTTGCTACTGCAACAGAAGAAGTTTCAATAAATTCAAACACAATGGCGGCAACGGCAGAAGAGATGAGCATAAATGCTGCTAACGTATCAGTTGGTGCAAAAGAAATGGCAGATAGTGCAAATGCTATTGCAAGTGCTGCTGAAGAGATGAGCTCCTCTGTAGAAGATGTTTCCAATAATGCACGAAATGCTACTGATGTAACAGAGAAAGCATCTGAAATGTCAACCAAAGCTACAACTACCATGCATACTTTAGGAATTGCAGCAGATGAAATTGGAAAAGTAACAGAAGTAATTAAACGAATTGCAGAACAAACAAATTTACTTGCTCTAAATGCAACCATCGAAGCAGCATCCGCAGGTGAAGCTGGTAAAGGTTTTGCTGTTGTAGCAAATGAAATAAAAGAATTAGCAAACCAAAGTGCACAGGCGGCAGAAGATATTGCAAATAAAATTGATGGTGTTCAAGCAAATACTAAAGAAGCAATTACAGTAATTGACGAGGTTTCGAGCATTATAAAAGAAGTAAATGAATCCGTCAGTTCAATATCAAAAGCAGTTGAACAACAAGCAATTGTTTCAAACGAAATTGCAACAAACATTAGCAATTCACAAACAAACATCCAGTCAGTAACAAGTAATATTGGTGAGGTTGCACAAGGTTCGCAAGATATGGCAAAATCTACAAGTGAGGCTGCTGAAGCTGCAACAGATGTTGCTCAAAATATTGGAGAAGTAAGTTCAGCAACAGAATCAATAAGAGAAGATGCTCAAACTGTAGAGAGTGCGTCAGTACACCTCAAAGATGTAGTTGTTGAATTATCATCTATTATTAATAATTTTCAAACTAAATAAGTGGTTTAAATATGTTCGGTCTAAAATTTCTATCATCAATTAAGAACAAACTCTATTTAGTAATTATTTCATTTTATCTTTTTGTTTTTTTTGCTGTTGGTATGACTTGGAATACTGTTAATAACCAAAAGAGCGATGGAAAAATTATAAACATAGCAGGAAAGCAAAGAATGCTCTCACAAAAAATGACAAAAGAGCTTTTATCTTCAATTCTTTTTTCCGGTAAAGTACAAGAAGCATATCTTAAAAGTTTAAGCAGCACTGCTAAATTATTTGATACCTCTCTTAACAATTTGATTGTTGGTAATAAAGAATTAGGATTACCTCCAACAGAGGATCAAAAAACAATAAATCAACTAACTCATGTAAGAAATTTGTGGGATATATTTTATAAGAATATTATAGTTGCTACTAATTCTGATGCCACAGTTGAAGATAAACAGAAAGCTCTTAATTATGTTGAAGCTAATAATGTTACATTATTAAAGGAGATGAACAAAGCTGTTGGAATGTACGAATCTGTATCATCTCAAAAAACATCCGATTTAATTACATTCCTCTTTATCCTTATCGGATTAGCCACAGCTCTATCATTATTTATTGCTTTCCAAATTCAATTACTTATTGTAAAACCAATAAAAAGAACTGTCAACTCAATTGTTAAAATTTCAGGTGGCGATTTAACAGTTCGTTTAGAAAAAACAAACGAAAGCGAACTAGATGAACTTGTTGTAGCATTAAATACTTTCATAAATAATTTAAGTACTTCTATAAGTGATTTACAAATTGAAGGTAATTCTATAAATCATTCTGCTGCGGAACTATTAAGTTTCTCAACTCAATTGGCACAAAATGCCGAGTATGAAAAAGAGCAAACTGCAACAATTGCATCATCTATTGAGGAGATATCAATAAATGTAAGTACTATTGCTTCAACTGCTGAAGAAATGAGTTCTAATGCTCTTGTAGTAACAACAAATACAGAAAGTGTAAAAAATAATTCGAGCAACGTAGGTATTGCAGTTGTTAAAATGAATGATTCTATGAATCAGGTTATGGAATTTGCACAAGGGGCAAATGAAATAGCACATGAAGCAATCGATTTATCAGAACGTGGTACTTCAACAATGAATATGCTTGGCACTGCAGCAAACGAAATTGGAAAGGTTACAGAAGTAATTAAAAGAATTGCGGAGCAAACAAACTTACTTGCTCTAAATGCTACTATTGAAGCCGCTTCCGCAGGTGAAGCGGGTAAAGGTTTTGCAGTAGTTGCTAATGAAATTAAAGAACTTGCAAATCAAAGTGCACAAGCTGCTGAAGATATTGCCATCAGAATTTCTGGAGTTCAAGAAAATACAAAAGAAGCTGTTCTTGTAATTGGAGATGTTTCAGGCGTTATTGAAAAAATAAGTGCCTCAATTGAACAAATTGCATCTTCCGTAAATACACAAACAAGAGCATCGCAAGATATTGTAGTAAAATTAGATAGCACACAAGAAAGTCTTACACAAATTGTTGAAAATATTTCTGAAGTTAATGTAGGAACAAATGAGTTAGCTAAAAGCACAAACGAATCGGCAACAGGAGTAAGTGAGGTAGCACAAAGTATTTCTGTATTAAGCGAAGCCAGCTCTGAAAACATGGGTGGAGTTTTGCAATTAAAAGACTCTGCGGAAAAGTTCAAGAATATCTCTGAAAAACTTATTGGAATAGTTAATCAGTTTAAGTTATAAAATATGGATAATGAATGACAAAAAATGTAAAAGTATTAATTGTTGATGATTCAAGAATTTATCGTGGTATTTTAGAAACTGCTCTCAAAACAGTTCCCGGACTTCAAATTGTAGGTTCAGTTAGAGATGGTTACAAGGCACTTGAATTTATTAAGAAAACTCCGCCAGATATTGTAACCCTTGATGTTGAAATGGATGAAATGGATGGTCTTGAAACTTTGAAGGAAATCCAAAAGCTCAACAAAAAAAATCCCAGTTTACAAGTTAAAGTTATTATGGTTAGCTCTCACACAACAAGTGGTGCCGAAGCTACAATTAAATCTCTGGAATATGGAGCAATAGATTTTATTCCAAAACCATCAACTTCTAATCCGGCAACAAGTATTCAGTATTTAAAAACTGAATTGGGGCAAAAACTAAAAGCTTTTGGTGTGAAGCAAATTAACACTACTGTAATTCAAACTCAGTCTCCTATTACATCTGTAAAACCAACTATTCCTACTCACGTAAAGTCAAAAGTTTCAAGTAAATATGATGCAATCTTAATTGGAATTTCTACCGGAGGACCAAAGGCACTTGCAGAATTAATGCCAACTCTTACAAATGGAATCTCTCTTCCGATATTAATTGTACAGCATATGCCAGCCACTTTTACAAAAGCTCTTGCAGATAGTCTTAATCCAAAAAGTAGTTATACAATTAAAGAGGCAACTGATAATGAAACTATTAAACCAAAACATGCTTACATAGCCCCAGGCGGTAAGCATATGATAGTAAGAAAAGTTGGAACTGAAACAAAAATTAGTATTACAGATCAACCAGCAGAAGAGGGATGTAAACCATCTGCAAATATTATGTTTCGTTCAGCAGCTACAGCGTTTAGAGGGAAGTTGATAGCACTTGTTTTAACAGGAATGGGAAGTGACGGAACTAAAGGATTAGCTCCACTTAAACGAGCCGGCACTTATATTATAGCACAAGATCAGGCATCAAGCACAGTTTGGGGAATGCCTAGTAGTGCAATAAATTCTGGAAATGTAACAAAAGTTGAACCATTAAATAAAATTGCTGACGCTGTTCTTAGCGAGTTGTGAGTTGTTAAATCATTTGTAGAACTTAGTCAATTACTTTAAATACTTCTTAAGAGTTTGCGACATATTATTAAGCGGTACAATTTCATCAGCCATATTAATTTCTATAACAGCTTTGGGCATTGATGATAAAATAGCTGTTCTGGGATCCTGCACTATTACCTTACCACCAACAGCGTTAATATAACCAGTACCATAAGCACCATCTTTTCCCATACCGGTAAAAACAATTCCAATACTTTTATTACCAAATGAGGATGCAATGCTTCTAAACAGAGGGTCAGCAGAGGGTTTCACAAAATTCTCGGGTGGAGTATCTAATAGTTCTAAAATAGTTGAATCGTTTTTTAATACCATGTGCATATTGCCAGGTGCCAAATAAATATGCCCAGGTTTAATCACCATTCCTGTTGAGCCTTGATGAACTGGCATTTCTGTTACTTCTTGGAGTGAGAATACAAACGATTCTAACATCCATTTAGGTCCATGCAATACAATTAATATTGCAGCATTTTTTAAAATTCCAAGGGTACTAAAAAAACTAACTAATGTGCTTGGACCCCCAGTACTTGCAGCAATTCCGACAGAGAAAAAGTTTTTACTTCTTGTAATTGCAGCTTTTTTAATTATTTGTTTTTTAATTGACGAGGCACCCTTCTTAACAGATTGTTCAATTCTATCAATAAGTATTTTAGATGATATGGGTTTAGTTAAGTATTCATCAGCACCTGCAAAGAGTGCTTTCTCCCTTGCTTCTGCTGAATTTACAGCAGTTAGCAAAAATATAATTGGCTGCTTTTTAATTTCACTTCTGATTTTACCAATCAGTTCAATACCATCCATTAACGGCATTAACCAATCGGTGATAATTATTTCAAAATTGTTTTTCTTAATTAACTCAAACCCATCTATCCCATTTTCGGCAACCGTAATTTTAAAACCTTCTCTTGCTAATACTTTTCTTGTAGCAAATCTTGCTGCTGCATCATCTTCAACTATTAGAATATTATACATTTATTTCCCTAATGTAAATTGTTTTTTTGTTTCATTGTTCTATTGTCTCATTGTTCTATTGTCTCATTGTTCTATTGTCTCATTGTTCTATTGTTATTACAAGTTATTATCAACAATTTAGCAATGGAGCAATAAATGACTATAAATGACTATAAATGACTATAAATGACTATAAATGACTATAAATGACTATAAATGACAAAATAGCAGCATTATTATCAATTTCAAAGTCTTGATAATTATTTAGCCACTAATAATTACTTTTGGAAAATAACTCGCACAGTAGTGCCAACCCCTTTCTCACTTTCAACTTCAACTATTGCATTATTTAGTTTGCAGTACTCCTTAACTAAAGCTAAACCAATTCCATTTCCATCATACGCACGTGTATATCCCGTTTCTTCTTGAGAGAAAGCATCAAAAATATTTGGCAAAAAATCTTCTGAGATACCAATTCCCGTGTCAATTATTTCAACAAATAGTTTTCCGTCTGCATTTTTCTGTAATTTTATATTGATACTTCCAGACTCAGTATATACAATAGCATTTTCTACTAACTGAGTAAATATTTGAGTTACTGAAAACTTATCTGCGATAAGTTTAGAACCATCCGTCTCAATTTTCATTATAAAATCTAAATTTTTATTTTGAGCTATTTCTTTGAAAGAAAAAGAAATTTCAGATAAAACATCTAAATTTAAATCTAATTCAATTAAATCTGGTTGGTAACTACCAGCTTGAATTTCTGAAAGATGTATAATTAAATCCATAGTACGCACAAGTCTTTTACCAGCTTTATTAATTGAATTAAGTCCTAAAACTATATCCTCATCAGCCTCACTAGTTAAATCACTTTGTAAAAGGGAAGCATAACTAACCATAATATTTATTGGTGTACGAACTTCGTGTGAAATCTGAGCGAGAAATTCTCCTTTTAATTTGTCGGATGCTTCAGCCTGTTCTTTTGCAATTATTAATTCCTCGTTACTTTTCTGCAGTTCTGCCGTTCTTTCATTTACTTTTTGTTCTAATAAAGCATTATGGTTTTCTAATTCTTTTTGAAGTCTTGCAATTTTCAAATGTGTTTCAATACGTTTTAAAAGTTCTTCAGGCTCAAAAGGTTTTGTTATATAATCAACAGCTCCTATTTCAAATCCTTTTAATTTATCAACAGTTTCACTTAGGGCAGTCATAAAAATTACAGGTATATCTTTTGTACAACTAATTTCTTTTAATTTTTTACAAGTTTCATATCCATCCATTTCAGGCATCATTATATCTAATAAAATTAAATCTGGCTTATTATTACATTGTGCCAAATTCAAAGCTTCAATTCCGTTTATAGCAATGCTCTTTTTATAATTTACTAATAAACCCCTTAGTACATCTAAATTTTCAGGAGTATCATCAACTATAAGAATCCTTTCAACTGTTCTCTCCATTACTTATTCCTCATTAATAATTTTTTATTCTTAATAATATTTCTAAACCCTTTTCAAATTGGTAGTTTTCTATAGTTTTTTTCAGTTCCACCATCTCATTTTCAAAACCAATAATAGAACCAATATCATTAACTAATTCAATTGCATCTGAATCGTGTAATTCTAAAAGAGATTTTAACTCATTTAATTTATCTTCTACATCTTCTATATACTTTATAGAATACTTCTCTTCTTCTTTAACAAATAATAACTTTAAAGCATTTAAGATAGGTGAAAGTTTAACTAATATTCCATTTATAAATTTTCCAACATCCAAATTCTTATCTTTTAATAATGCATTTTGTGCACTATCTGTTACCTCTTTTAATTCATTCATTCCTAGAAGACCTGCATTTCCTTTTAATGTATGAATTAACCTAATAGCAAGTTCTCTATCACCCTCTTCCAATGCTTTGTTCATTTTCTTTTCAAAATCACTATTGTTAAGAAACTTTTCAAGAAGATTTATCAAAAGTTTCTTATCTCCACCAACGTACCTTAAACCATCGTTCACATTAATACCATCAATCGCTGGTAATTCTACTTCCATTCTGTCTTCATTTTTTTTCTTGTTATAGTTAGGTTCTGTTTTATAATTTGTTTCAGTTTTATTAGGCTTAATCCATTTAACCAATGTCTCTAACACTCTTTCAGGTTCTATTGGTTTTGTTAAATAATCTACCATACCTACTTCAAAACATTTTTCTTTAACAGCAGTCATTGCATCTGCTGTCATGGCAACAATAGGAATTGATTTATAATTCTCTAATTTTTTAATCTGATGAGTTGCTTCAAAACCATCCATTTCTGGCATTTGAATATCCATCAATATTAGTGAGTACTTAGAAGGTAAACCAGAATTACTAACCATCTCCACTGCTTTCAAACCATTTTCAGCTATTTCCACTTTAATATCAATTGCTTCAAACATTTCAATAGTAACTTGCTGATTTATCTCATTATCTTCTGCAACAAGTATCACCGCACCTCTAATTTTTTCTAATTGTTTTTGAAATATATTTTTTTTGTCTGATATAACTATAGTTCTTGTTCCTAATTTTCCAAAAATATCCATTACCTTGTTATATAACGAAGAGGGTAAAACTGGTTTTAAGAGAATGGAAACATTTTCAAATTCACCAATAAATAATTCCATATACTTCATATCGGTTACTGTTGCAAGTATAATTATTGGAGTTTCTAAAAAGTATTTTTCTCTGATTTTTAGGAAGGTATCGATACCACTTAGTTTTATTGTTCTCCAATCAATAATCAGCAATTTAAATTTATTTTCATCTGATTTGTCAACCTCTGCAATAATTTCATTTAATGATTTAAGCGAGGTTACATTAAAAGAAAAATATCCTAATTTTTCTTTACACAATTCATAGGAAGGGTCAGAGCTATCGCAGTGTAAAACTTGCAACCCTTCTAATTCCTTAAATGGAGCTTTACTTTTCTTCTTTTGGTTTTTTTGTTTTTCAAATTTACCTGAATAATAAAAAGTTGACCCTTTATTTTCTTCACTTTTAAACCATGTGTTCCCATTCATTAATTTTGCCAGATTTTCGGTAATTACTAATCCTAAACCGGTACCACCATAATTTCTTGTTGTTGAAATATCTCCCTGGTGAAATGCTTTAAATAGGTTATCCTTTTCCTCCTCTTTTATTCCAATCCCTGTATCTTTTATTTCAAATAATAATTCCACATTTTTTTCATCTTCTAAAACAGAAGATATTTTAAGAATAATTTCCCCTTTGTTAGTAAATTTTACAGCATTGTTGCAAAAATTAGTTAGTATTTGTCCTAATCTGAGCGGATCGCCAATTAGACTTAAGGGAACATTATCAGCAACCGAAATAATAAATTCAAGCCCTTTTTCGTAAGCCTTAAAAGAAATAAAATTTGAAACAGTGTCTAATACACTTTCTAAATTAAAGCTAATGTTTTCAATTAAGAGTTCTCCGGCTTCAATTTTAGAAAAATCTAGGATACTATTAATAATTTTTAATAGCGATCTCGCCGAACTATCTATTTTAGTTAAATAATCCAATTGTTTCGGGTCTAATGGAGTATTAAGAGCTAAATAAGAGAGTCCTATAATCGCATTCATTGGGGTTCTTATTTCGTGCGACATAGTGGCAAGGAACCTGCTTTTTGCTTCCGTAGCTTTTTCTGCCTCTTGCTTTGCTATTAATAGATTTGAATTTAGTTCTTTCTTCTTAGTAATATCTTCTCTAACTGCAATAAAGTATGATATTTCTCCAGAACTATCCAAAACGGGTGATATTGTTGTGCTTTCCCAATGCAATTCACCATTCTTCTTTTTGTTCTGTATCTCTCCTTTCCATATTTTACCTGCGGTAAGGGTTTTCCACATATCACTATATACTTCTTTTGGGATATTTCCTGATTTGAATATTCTTGGGTTATTACCTATAACTTCTTCATAAGAATATCCAGTGCTTTTATAAAAGTATGGATTTACATATTCAATTTCACCATCAGGTTTTGTAATCATAACTGTTACTTCGGCATGTTCAATAGCAAGTGATAGCTTTTTAAATTCCAGAGTCGATTTTTCCAAATCGGAAAGAGCTTTTTCTGCTTTACTTTTTTCCAGATTAACATCCTGCAAAATACTTAATGCAGCTATACGAGATTTTTCAAGTTCCTGGTTATATTTTCCTAAATCATCCGCTTGTTTTTTCAGTTTATCCTCTACAAGTTTGCTCTCTGTAAGGTCATCAGTAGTAGCAATAAATACTATACTTCCATCAAATACTGTTTTAGTAATTTCAAGGCTAATCGGAAAACTTGCTCCATCTTTTTTTAAACCAATATATTCTTTCTCTAAATTATTGATTAGTGAGTTATTGTTATTAAAACAATTCTGGAAAAAATCCTCTGTATCAGAATTAGTGAATAAAAATGAAAAATCTTTTTCAAAAACTTCATTTCCTGAGTATCCAAAAATTTCTTCTGCTTTAGAGTTGAAAGTTTTAATAATACCATTGTTATTCAAAGTAATAATACCACTTGATGCTTTGTTCAATATAGTACTAAAATATTGCTGGTTTTGTGTTAGTACCCGAGTAGCACGTTGGTGTTTTATATTCATTATAATAAAAAAGAAAAAAGTAATAACTACAGATATTCCAAAGAGAGTGTAGATAAGCATTCGCGAAGCGTTGAACACCTCTAATACTTCCGATTCATCAATCTCAGTACAAATTCCAATACCTAAGTCAAAATTCCATAACCATGTGCCAATTACAGGTACACCTCGGTAATCGCGATACGCAGTAGTGCTATAGCCTGGGGGATTGTGCATAGCATTTTGAGCCATATATGTTAAAGGCTGTTCACTCCTCGGTAATGGTGGTATTTCACCATTAATTAAATTTACTTGAGGGTTACGAATTTCTATTGTATGTATGTTATTAAAAAGTTTAATATCACGTAATTGTTCCTCAAATCTACTTTCAGATAGTAATATACCATCATCATTAAAAATATATGTCTCCCCCGTTCTGCCAACTATTCCTGATTTCATTATTTCTGAAAATACTTCGAAGGGATCAAGCCGAATACTAAGTGCTGCAATAACTTCCCCAGTCTTATTTTTTATAGGTACAACCACAAACATAGTAGGGCATTCATCTACCAGTTTCCCAGTCTTGTCAAGCAGTGGTACATCGGAGTGCATTGTTGGAATAAATTGAGCCTCCCCCTTAAATACCTTTTTTAAACGATTTTTTTTCTCTCTTGCAATTAAATTAATAGTTCCAATATTTTCATCTCGCATTGAAGCAAGACTTATATAGTTTGGTGAGATAATAAAAAATCCTGAATAGTTATATTGGTTTAATAACGGATTAAGGAATTTGCGAAGTTCTTTAAGAGGAGGGGCAGAAATAAGAGTATTATAATCGCTATCTAATTTTAACAGATTTTCAGTACTTTCAATTACTTTTGCATTTGCAGCCCATTGTTTGGCATCATTCATATTTCTATCTTGAAAATTCTTTGCAATATTATGGGTTGTATTAAGCACCGAACTTAGAACTTTTACTTTATCCTTTCTTATCTCTTTTTCATTCTGTTGTAGAAAAAATGTAGTAGCAGTAAAGATTAAAAACAAAAAAACAAAAGCAACACTAACTTCAATCCAAAATATTAATTTATCAGGAAGTTTTAAATACTTAGAGTAAATTCTATTTTCTACTCTATTTTTTTTGGTTGTTCTTTTATTAAACATCTGTTCCTCTATCCTTATTCCAAATAGGTGGATATGGTGGTTCTTCCTTCAATTTTTCAGCTAACTTATTTACTTCTTCCTTTAATTCAATTACGCGCATTTCGCGGTTAAGCATCGATTCGTTGAACATCTCCAACTCTTTATTTTTTATACGAAGTAGTTTTTCATCTTTTTTACGCTCTGTAATATTACGGGCAATACATAACATTGTTGGTGCATTATTTAATGTAAATAAGTGAGAGTTTACCTCTGCATCAATTTTACTTCCATCTTTTTTTACAAGAATTGTTTCAAAAATTACATGTTTAAGATTGTTTAGTTCTTTAATTATTTTATTAAATTCTCCCGAATCCATTGAAGAAATATCTTCATTCGCCATCTCTAATAGTTCTTCTCTTGTGTATCCTAACATTTTGCATGCAACATCATTAACTTCTATGAACGTACCAAGCTTGTTATCCGATATATATTGATTCACAAAAATTGCATCACTACCACTATTAAATAATGCACGGTAGCGTTCCATATTTTCACTTAATTTGGCTCTAAATAAATGATTCTCTGTAATATCACGTGCAGAGGTAAGAACAGAAATAACTTCTCCTTCTGGGTTAAATTCAGGTGCCAGTGCCCAATCTATCCACTTACCATCAGGAAGTTGAAATTCAATCCTATTTTTCTTTTTTGAATCGAACACTTCTTTAATTGCTTTGTGCCATAATTCATTTAACTCTGTTGGGAAATCCATCTCCTCGTGTGTTTTCCCAATAAACTTTTCTGGGTTTATTCCTGATTGTTCTATAATACTCGGAGATACATATAAATGTCTATATTCTCTATCAAATCGCATAATTGCATCAATGGAGTTATCCAATAATTCGCGGTGTTTTTTTTCCGATAGCTGAAATTGGAGAGTTCTCTCCTCCACCATATCTTCAAGTTTTTCCTGATATTTAATAAGTTCTTTTGTTCGTTTATTTACTAATTCTTCCAGGTTATTTTGGTATTGCTCAATTTCTTGCTCCCTCATTTTTTTTGCAGTAATATTTTCAACCACAGCAAATATTCGTGATATAGAACCATCATCAGCATTGAATGGAATTACTTTGTGCTGTTGATATTTACTATTAATAAAGAGTTCAAAAGATATTTCTTCACCATTGAAAGTTTTTTTGTATTGTTCTTTAACAAAAGCTGCTTTGTCTGTATAAATTTCTTCTAATGATAATCCAATATATGATTCAGGAGCAATGTTCATTTTTTTAAATGTTTGCCCAGAAGCAAAACTTACTGTAAAATCTTTCTCAATAATAGATATATAGGAATTAGGATAATTATCTGCCATCTTACGAAGAAATTTTTCACTCTTTTTAAGTTCATTTTCAATTTTTCTCTGTTCAAATATGGATGAAATAATATTTGCAATTGTTTTTAAAAGTTCTACCTCATTTGTATTCCACTTTCTGTTCCTTTTACATTCATCAAAACCGATGAACCCAAAAAATTGATTTTTAACATATAGTGGAAAACAGAGAAGGGATTTAATCTCTTGTGGTTCAAACAAGTCAATTAAATCTTGTGGTAATTCATATATATTTTCAGAGTACAATTCTCCTTTTTCATCAAATATTTTTTTATAGGAGGGTATCGTTTTATATTGAACTTCCCGAAGGTTATCTATCTCTGGCTTAATGTTTTTATTACACCATTCATATGTGTTTTTTGTAAACTTACCATCATTAAAATCTTCAAAAATATAAACTCTACTAACATTTGTAAATTCGCCAGATAAACTAATGGCTTTATTTATGCTATGTTCTACATTTCCAAATTTTGTAAATAGTGAAGAGATATCTGTTAACACTTTCTGCATACGAAAGCTCTTATTTCTTTCTTCCGAAATAATTTTCTCTCCTTCTAGTTTCTCCTCTTTATCAGTAGCCATTATCTTAATAGCTTGATACAACTCACTAAGTGGACTTTGGTCGTGAATTGAATAATCAGCCATTTGGTTATCAGTTGCACCCCAAACAACCGAACTTGTGAATTGCAGAATTTTATCTATTTCTGCTTTACGGATTGTAATAATTTCCTCAGTTTCAAGTTGTTCATTTTCATCAATATCTTGTAGAGTTTTTCTTTCATTAATATGCTCTAAAGCCTCTTCAACATTCGAGACAGCTATAAACTTTTGGTTTAGAAATTTTTCAGCAAATATTAATGTTGCCTTTAACCAGTGATTTGCCGTGCAGATATACGTTACAATTGATTGGCTATTATATTTTAGGTTTAAGCGTTTTGTTGTATGAATATAGTGTTGACGCCCTTTGAATGTTATCTTATCAAGATTGCTAAAATCTACAATACGGATGTAGGATTTATCTTGAATATTACTTTCTGCATAGGTTAGCTCTAAAATTTCATCAATTTTTTGTACATCAGAAAGTTCAATTACTCCACCAATATCAGAGTACAACACTTTATCCTGAATTATTCCGCTTTTGTAAAAACATCCTGTTTTCAAATTTTCGTAATACCAGTTACTATTAAATTTTAAGTCGTTATAGGAAATTGGTTTCATTGTTAATTCCAAAATGAATATTTACTAAAATATTAAAACATTAAAATAATAAAATATATGTTGTCTTTTTTTTATAATTGTGTCATGTTCACAATGTTCTAACAATCTTGCTATAAGCAGTTCCGATGCTTTTCGGGATTGCTTATAGCTTTTATTAGGCAATCGTTGTTTTACCTTGGTCCTAAAAACTTATCACCATTAAAATGTATCATGTGATCAGGAAAATCCACAACCCATACTTCTGTTTCCCATGCAATTTCAGGTGTATGCTTTTTGAATTCTTTGAAGTCTGGAAAAGCTGTAACATAAATTTTTCCTGATTTGCATTTTTTTAATAGCTTTTCCATTTCAACAATTCTTTTGGGAGAAACAGGCCCGTGAGAAGTAACTGCTTCAACAAGAAATAACCAATTGCGTTTTCTGTCAAACAAGACAACATCTGGTAATTTACTGTGTTCGTTAATAGGAACATTCAGCTTTTCAAGCCCGGTTTTATCCAAATAAAGGTTCTTTTTCACTGTATCTCCAACATATAGCAAAACGCTTCCAGGTGCAAAACGAGGAGCAAATTCTTCAATAAT
This sequence comes from Melioribacteraceae bacterium, assembly GCA_021647785.1. GTDB lineage: Bacteria > Bacteroidota > Ignavibacteria > Ignavibacteriales > Melioribacteraceae > 1-14-2-50-31-20. The sequence goes on along the minus strand of JAKIUC010000002.1, from coordinate 36,283 downwards.
TGAAATCTGTACTTCATTATGTTTACCTGGTGAAAAACTAAGTTTTGTCCCATCTTTTAATACTAAAGGGATTTTCCTTTGTTCACGTTTCTTATTATATTTTTCTCTAAGTATTCCAACATCTTCTATAAAATGTTGGATTTCCTTTTCCCATTTTTTCGAACCAAATGTTTTTATTACTTTTAATGCTTCATGCGATAAACGATAATGATTATCCTTGCTATTCGTAGGTAAGTTAGGATTTTCCGGATTATGATTAACAATACCAGCTTGAACAAATTGATGAAGAGTTTGTCTTCTAAATGTCTCTCTTGAATTCTCTGCATATTGTTTATTGTAATGCTCAGCAATAAAACGCATTATACCTTCATACTTAGCATTTTCTTTATTACCCATTACAGACATGCTAACAGCCTTTGCATTACTCCATTTACTATTCTTTTTAAGATTACATAAAGCCAATAAAGTTAATGCTGAACGTTCGTTTTGTTGTTTTCTAGGAAGACCTAATTCTTCCAAGATTTTTTTCGCATCTTCAATTTTCTTCATAATTTTTAACCGGTTCAAAATATTTATTTACTATTAAATTTACATTTTCTACAGAATAATTGTTTGATAAAATTATTGTATTTCCAATCTCATGAATTATTTCTAATGGAGGTAATGGCATATCTCGTAATTCAGTTGCACTAACATTTACATTGCCATTAAAAATTCTAAAAAAAGCATCAAAAAGAGTGCTATTTAGTAAAGTACATAAACCAACAATTTCGTTTCGTTCCAAATATCCGTTTTGACGATAGATATAGTTTAATTTGTTTTCAACTCCAATAAAATCCGACCTTATAAAATTGCTGAAGTATGGAGCAGCAATTAATCGGTTCTTATCATCTTTGCTACTGAAACGTCTTAAAAAAATATAGTTTTTATTAGGAATTAGAATAGTTTCTGATTTTCTATCTATTATAATATACTGTCCTTTTTTTTTGTTTTCAATCGGCCATTCCAGTATCATTTGTTTAACATTATGCAACCAAAATAAAGGGGCAGTTTGTTTTGCTCCATCTTCATAATTCTCAATAATTTTATCCCACGAACGAAAAGAAACGACAGGACCTGTTGAAATCTTGATGTCATATTTATTTAGATTTCCTGACCATGATTGAAAAATATTGAGAATTACTTCTTCCTCATTTGATGTAGGTAGATATAATACTTTCTCCTTTGATTCTACATTGACTATATCATTTTTAGGGAAAATTTTTATTTTTGGTGTAGCTAAATCGTTTAATCCACTTGAAGATGAAACCTCAACAAATGGTTCAGCAATATTTCTTTTTGTTCCTTTAATTATAACTACTTCCTGAAGAACTTTATCGCGGTTGAATGCTTCTTTGCGAGAAACAAATAAGTGAGCTTTATCTAAGTCAATAATATTAAAAAAATATTCTCTAAAAGCTCTAAAGTAAGAACCAGATGCATAACTTCTAGGAGTAATAAATATTAATTCGCCATCTTCTTTCAGCAATTTTGCTGATAGAGCCATAAAAATAGAATAAATATTCGGATGTCCATTTACTACAATTTTTGCTGCAATTGCTCTTTCATCTTCAATTGATAGTTTAAAATATGGAGGATTAGAAATAACAACATCAAATAAATTTATTTGTTTGGTAAACAAATCAGGAGTTTCTTTTAAAGCATCTGAATTATGTAATACAAAATCAGATGAGTAAAATGTAATTACAATTTCAACGTTTTTATTTTCCACCCAATTTTTCAGATACTTTAGCGATTTTTTCAAAATTGGAATAAGTTCAGTATCCGTTTCATAAATAACCAATTCAATATATTTTAAATATTTATTGTTATTTATTATTTTCTCAATCAGAGCACAGGATAATATAGATGTTCCAGAACCGGGATCCAAAATTCTAACAAAATTACCATTAAATTCTGAAAGTGATGCCATAAATAAAGCTATCTCTACTGGAGTAAAGAACTGTCCGTTTTCCTTTTTGTGTTGTTGCGTTACCGAAGCAGTATATATTTCGCCAAGACGGTCAGCAAAAAAACTAGGCAATTCATAATGAGTGGGTTGTATTGAATTTGTATCAAACATTTTGATTTTGATTTTGATTTTGATTTAAATATTTTATCTTCTTTTCTGCTACTTTTAATACATCAACGGCTATATCCTCATTTATTAATTCATAAATCACTTTGTCGCTAAAATAATTTATGAGTAATTCTTTTTTATCAGCATTAAATATTTTAGCAATTTGAATGATTTGCTTTTTTGTTGCTTTCCTTTCACCTCTTTCAATTTTACTTAGGATAGATTGATCAATATCAAGTATAGCTGCTATTTTTCTAAGTGGTAATCCGCTATCCTCACGTAGCTTTCGTATTTGTTTTCCTATAGTTTGCATTTGGACATAAATGATTTTGACAAATATTGTCCAAATATATTGTATTCTTCTAATAAAAACAAATGAAATCTAATTTTATTAATGAAAAAATATTAGTGAGAGAATGAATTAGTAATGTTGCCTAACATAACACTAATTACTTATTACTACTGATTATTCAAACACAACTCTAAAAGTAGAACCTTCTCCTTTAATACTTTCAACTTCAATTGTAGCATTATTCAGTTTACAAAACTCACTTACAAGTGTTAAACCAACCCCATTTCCTTCATATTTTCTTGTATATCCTGTCATTTCTTGTGAAAACGAAGTGAATATTTTTGGTAAATAATCTTTTGAAATTCCAATACCAGTATCAATAATTTCAACCGTAGTTTTCTTCTCACTATTTTCAAATGCCTTAATAACCACTTCTCCTTTAGTAGTATATTTAATTGCATTATTAATTATATTGCAAAAAATTTGTTCTACTGTATATGAATCGGCAGAGATTATTGGGTTTCGTAGATTAATATCTAACTTCAATTTCAAGTTTTCCTCTTCAGCAATTGATAGATACTCGTTGTATAATTTATTAAGTACACTATCAACTAAATTGAAATCTTCTTTAAACATTTCATACGTACCAGCTTCAATCTCTGATAAATTAAGGAGCAAATCAGTTGTCCTAATTATTCTATCACCACTTTTTGAAATTAAATTAAAGCAAGTTTTAGTATCATCATCAGCGTGCTCGGTTAATACCTCCTCTATTAGTGATGATAAACTAACAATTGAATTTATTGGTGTCCGTATTTCATGAGACATTTGTGCTAAGAATGTTGATTTTAAACTATCCGCTCTTTCTGCACGCTCTTTTGCTTCTATCAAGTTCTTTTCAGCTTCAATAACATCTGTAATGTCTCTTATCATTGTTAGAACTTTATCATCATCGTACTGAACCATTCTTGCTTCTTCATTAATAGTTTTATCACTAATAGGGAACGAATACCTGAATACACAAATTTCTTTATTAGAGAGTGTTTTGGTAATGTTTTTCTTAGTAAGTTCTGCAATCTCTTTTGGGAACACCGCTTCTATATTTTTTCCTAAAAACTCTTCTGGCGGAAAATTTAATTTATCATTACTACGTATGTGATAATCGAGAAAAACTCCATCTTTATCAAAAATAAATATAATATCGGGTATTGCCTCTAAAATGCTTCTGTTTTTTTCTTCACTTGCTCTAATTTTTTTTTCTGCTTTTTCAGCTTCAATCTTTGCCTTAATTATTAGCTCAATATTTTTCTTGTTTTCAGTTATATCAGTAGATATTCCACGTCTCCCAATAATCTCTCCTTTATCATTTTTTAAATAACCACCACTACTACGTACCCAAACAGGGTTACCTTCTTTTGTTTCCAATTTAAATTCTAAGTTGCTATACTTGCCTTCTGCTTCGAGCATTTCTTTTTGAATTTTTAACGCTTTACTATTCTCTTCACAATCAGCAAAATGGATATAGCCATTATTCCCGATTAGTTCATCAGTTCTATATCCTAATATTTTTTCCACAACCGAATTGATGTATGTATATTCATTTTTATTATTAATTTCCCAAACAATAGAATTAGAATAATCTGCTACTTGCAGAAAACGTTCTTCACCTTCAAGTATTTTTCTTTCTGCTTCTTTTTTTTCAGTGATATCTTTTGTGGAACCAATATATTTTACTTTTGTTTTATCTACATCTCTTTTAATGAAACCACTTGTAGATGTCCAAATTACTTTTCCATCTTTTCGCAAGAACTTAGATTCTAAATCAGAAAATTTTCCAGTTTTGCTTATTGACTTTATAATTTCTCTACGTATTCTATTAACTTCTTCGCTATTATAAAAATGGTCGAAGATAGATTTTCCTAATACATCTGCTTCACTATACCCTAAAATTTTATAGACAGAAGAACTTAAATAGATAAATTTGAATCTATTATCCACTTCCCAAACTATTGATTTAGTGGAACTTGCAATTTGTTTAAAACGTTCTTCACTTTCAAATATCTCTCTTTCTGTTTTTTTCTCTTCAGTTATATCAGTAGAAATACCACGTACTCCTATAAACTCTCCTTTATCATTCAAAATATTACCACCACTACTCCGCATCCAAACAATTTTTCCATCCTTAGCAACAGTTCTATATTCTAAGTTTGTATATTTACCTTCTAGCCTTAACAAGTTTCGTTGTTTTGCAAGCGTTCTATAGTTTTCTCTTGAATTTGGGAAAATCATAAAAATAGAATTACCTATTAATTCTTCTGGGGTATAGCCCAATACCATTTCAGCTACGGAGTTTGTATATATAATTTCCAATTTTTCATTAACTTCCCAAATAATAGAATCAGAATATTCTGCAACTTGTTGGAAGCGTTCCTCACTTTCAAACATATACTTCTCTATTTCCCTCTGTTCTGTAATGTCACGAAATACCCCTTGAATTATCTCTTCATCTCCCACAGAAATTACCGTTGCAGAAATATCAACATATTTAATTAAACCACTCTTTGTTACAATTGTAACTTCTCCATCCAAAGCCCCCTTAGCAGCAACATGATTCTTAAAAAGTTCTTGGTATTTTTCTTTTTCATCTTTTGGATGTAGAAATGTTTGTAGCTGCCCAATTATTTCATCTCTATTATATTCTAATAATGTTTCTGCTGCAAGGTTACAATTAGTAATAATTCCTGTTTTCGGATTTGCCCAAATAATTACATCTTTCGAGTTTTCAAAAACTAATCTTAATTTTTTCTCACTATGTTTTAGTTTTTTCTCATCTTCAAATAGTTTTTCAATATGCTCTTTTTGTTCAATCTCATGTAGTTTTCCTTCACGTAATAATCTATCTTCATAGTCAACAATATCTTTTTCAACACGACCTAAAATAAAATTAATGAAAATTATAAGGATTAAACTTACTGCTAAACCAATTCCAAAAATTATTAACATTGCGTTATCTACAAATTGAACTTCATCAGAAACTTCTAATATTATCATCAGTTGTGATGTAACAATATAGAACACAACAATTAAAAAATATATTGCTATTGCAACTGGAAATAATATTCGAGCTTTTATTTTATTTTTCTTATTCACTCTGCAGTTCTCCTTTTTCTGGAAGAGTAAATGAAAATGTACTTCCCCTTCTTACTTCACTCTCCACCCAAATTTTCCCTTTGTTTTTCTCAATTAATTCTTTGCATAAAATCAATCCAAGCCCGGTACCCTTCTCACCTACAGTACCTAATGTTGTATGATGTTCTTCAATTCTAAATAGTTTTCTTTGCACTTCCTCTGTCATTCCAATCCCGGAATCTTGAACTTTAATTTTTACATAATCTTCAAAATTTTCTGCAGTAACTGAAATAGTTCCCCCATTCATTGTAAACTTTATTGCGTTTGTAATTAGATTTCTAAGTACAGTCTCTATCATTTTCGTATCACAAAATGCAAACAGATTTTCCTCTCCTTCGTACTTTACACTTAATTCTTTTTTCTCTGCTACAAATGATAAAAGAGAAAATACATTTAAACATATCTTTTTGATATCTATCTTCTCTGGTTTGTATTCCATTCTCCCAGTCTGCACGCTTGACCATTCTAATAGTTCTTCAATTAATGAAAAAACTTTCTTAATTGAATTATTAAGTATATCAAGAAATTCAACTTTCTCATCTTCAGTCAAATCAGAAATGTTTTCATTCAATAAATCGCTCATTCCCATAATACCTTGGAATGGGCTTTTTAAATCGTGTGAAATTATTGAAAAGAACTTATCCTTATCTGCATTAGATTTTTTTAGTGCTTTTTCAGACTCCCTAATTTTTTCATCAGCATACTTTTTATCAATTGCTTTAACTACTTGCTTAGAGACAAATTCGAGCAATTTAATATCTTCCGAACTATAAGCATTTTCATCATGGTAATCTTGAACTACCAAAACACCTTTAATAGTTGATTCAAATTTCAGATATATTCCAATCCATATTTTTGTAAACTCACCACTTATGCCAACCTTCCCTTCTTTTTGAAGCTGCATATCTACTTCTTCTGTAATAATGCAACTTTTTTTCTGACTCAACACATACTCAGTAAGTCCATCACCTAATGGCTGTGGTTCTGGTGTTTCATCTATTTCATCAACATGATAAGGAAAACTTAATAGTTTGCTCTCTTCGTTATAAAGAGCTATGTAGAAGTTATCTGCAGGCATTAAGCCTTTTATAATTTTATGGATTGAACCATAAAGTTCATAAAGTGATTTATCAGAATTTGCCGCATCCGATATCTTGAATAGTGCTGCTTGTGTGAGTTCCCTCTTTTTTATTTTTGTTACATCTTGAAGAATGCCCATTGAGCTAATTGGTTTTCCCTTATCATCATATTCACTTCTTCCCTTTTCATTTATATACTTTATAGTTCCATCTTCAAATATTAATCTGAATGTAATATTATATTCAGTTTTATTTTCAAGTGAATAAATAAAAGCCTCTTTTACATTTTCAACATCATCCGGATGAATCAAATTATAAAAAACTTCTTTTGGAATATCTGGGGTGTTACAATCCAAATTATAAATTCTAAATAGTTCTTTAGACCTTCGTAATTCATTGGTTACTAAATCTCTCTTCCAATGTCCAATATGTGCAAATTTTTGAGCCTCTCGTAAATAATGTTCACTCTCCTCAATTTTCTTCTGAGCTTCTTTCCTATTTGTATTATCTTCAACCAATCCTATTCCACCAATTATTTCATTGTTATCAGAATAGATTGCATTGAAGTGTACAATAACCGGAGTAATTTTTGATGAATTAAGTGAATGATAATAATCATCATAGAACCCAGAACCAGAAGATAATGTTTCTTTAATTTGCTTAATTATTTCTTTGTTTTTCAAATCTTTAATCAAATTGATTGTTAATAGAACTTCTCGAGGTACTCCAATTATTTGAGAAAATTTATCATTACAATCAATTACTTGACTGGTCTTATCAAAGTGGATTATTCCAAGGGGGGAATTATGAAAAATAGTTTTGTAAATGCCTTCATTTTCAAGATTAAATTGTTTATCTAAATGCAATAAACCTTTCGAATTTTCAGTGCTCGCCTTATTAGCAGATGTAAATTCCGTGGTTTGCATAACAAGTAATCCTCATAAAAATAATAGTTAGTGTTTATCCAACATATTATCGAAATTTTTACTCGTTTATTTATAGTAGGCTTTGTCCATCTGCTGCGGTGGATTAAACCAAGGGTACAAATGATTTTTAGGTGGATAAAATATTACATTTGTAATTTAAGAATTGATGAGTAATAGTGCCACATAATCCCAGAGGGATTATACTTTTGCAGAAACTAAGATTAAAATATTTCCCAATCCCAGAGGGATTGAATTATTTTTTGATTCCAATTTGTTATTAAAAATGGAATCCCTCTGGGATTCTTATTCATTTTGTTTTTTTTTATTCTCTAGTAAAGTGTAACTCCTAACGGAGTTATTAAAAACATAATTAAATTTGACATAACAAAAGGAGAGTAAGAGGCGTTATAGATAGGGACTTTTTCTTCTCATAGAGTATTTTAATATTATGCGTAATTTATTTTATCCACCTAAAAATAACTTGAACCAAACCAAGTAAATATCAAAAGTCTTAATCTAATTTTCAACTTATAAAATTATTTGTAAGTTTTATCTATTTCTTGCTGCTGCAACGAATCATTATCTTTTTTAATGCTGTCCCTTTTCTGTACATCTTTCCTTTTACGTAAAAAGAATCCATCAAATGGTGAGGTTTTAGCATCTTGCGAACCAGCTAACTGTGCACCTACTTCTGCAGGCTTTTGTGCATCCGATTGCAAATATTCATCAAAATTAATGGAAGATTCTTTTTCAAAAGGGTAATCTTTTTTAGCATTATTTGATGCTGCCAAATTTGGAGGAGTATTAGTTTTTGTAATTTCATTATTTGCAGATAATTTATCAACTTCCTCTTTATCTATTTTTGGATTATCTGCCTCTGCAATATTCTCCTCCATAAGCTGCGGTAATGTATTCCATGGGTTATCATTAGATTCATCTTCCCCACCAGAAAAAAGGAAGAAAATGAGAAACACAGAAGCTGCAAATGCAATTGCCGGAGTTAATGACCACGAGAACCAGCTTTTTTTCTTTTCCGACTTCACTTCAAAGTTCTTGTTCTGAATTCTCGTCATCAAATTAAATTCAAAATTATCGGGTGCATTTACTTTTGGTAAATCTTTTAATAATTTTTTGAGTTCGTTAAACTCATTATCGTCAGTAAATTTTTCTTCATTCATCTCTTTCATTTCTCAATAAATATGTTTTAATAATTTTTGCAAGTGTGTTCTTCCTCTATTGATTCTCGACTTTACAGTTCCAATAGAAAGGTCAGTCATCTCCGAAATTTCTTCATAAGACATTCCTTCAATATCTCTAAGAATTACAACTTCTCTATATATTGGTTTAACTTTAAGTAAAGCCTTCTCAATTATCTCACCTTTTATGCTACTATCAGCAGCCCGTTCTGGCGAAACAAATTTTTTGTCTTCAATCTGTAAAGTATAATCGTCAGGGTCATCCTTTGAAATTGATAAAATAGTACGTCTGTTTCTTCTTTTTAATTCATTCTTCGATAAATTACCAGCTATAGTGTAAATCCATGTTGAAAATTTTGCAATAGACTTATAAGAATCTTTTTTCAGATAAAACTTAATCATTGTATCTTGAACAATATCAGAACTAAGATCTCTATCACCTAAAAATCTATAAACAAAATTCATTAGCGGATCTTTAAATCGTTTCACAAGAATTTCGTATGCTTCAAGAGTATTGTTGTCTTGAAACTCTTTTATTAATTCTTCATCCGATAATGATACTAATTTTTTATCCAACGTCATTTATACCAACTGTAAAAAAAAATGTTTCCAAAGGGGGCAATGTTTTACCCTTTAATTTAATTATTAAAATTAATCTTTTCAAATAAAGATATTTCACGCATAGAAGCAGCAATAATAAAATTAGCTTCAAATAAATATTACAAAAATAAACATTTATGGCTGAGTTCTATTTATTACAGCAAATAATGTCGTGCCTATGGCACTTAAAGTATAGTTCTATTGTAGATGCTTACCATAGTATCGCTCCTATGGAGCTTTTAGTACCGTAGGTACGGTACTATGGTAAAAGTAAATGATAATAAAAACCAAGTGCCATAGGCACGACATTACTATCTATTAAAAGCTGTAATCATTAGAACTCAGCCACATTTATTAAATTTCTATTTCAATATTTCCGCAATTAAAATAGATAAATTAGTTTTGTCATCAATGTTAGTTGATTTAAGCCGAATATCTGCTTCAAGAAGTGCCTTGGCAGAATTATGTAACCGTTGTTCGTTCAACAGAAATGTTGGTTTCTTTAAGTAATAATATCTGGGTCCAAACTCTTTTTTTCCTTCACTCTCGGGAGATTTTTTTAATTCTAAAACTCTTGCTAACGTAGTAACATATCTTGTTAACATCGCAATTATAAAAATCATATCTCCTTGAGAACTCAAAATATTGTAAGCATAACTAATTGCCTTTGCCTTATCACCTTTATCCAACGCACCTTGCAAATCAAATATTGAATATTCTTTTGTAATCTCAGCTAATTTTTGAATAATTTTCGGGGTTATTTCTTCTTCTGGTTTTGCATAAGTTGAAATTTTATTTAGCTGCATTTCAAGAATGCCTTTGTTATCACCCACCATTTCTATCAACAACTCGCCAGCTTCTTTTGTCAGATTTATTTTTTCGATTTTTGCCTTTTTCATCATCCAATCAAAAAGTTCTTGACCGACTAATTCTCTTGCTTCAAAAATATATCCCTTTGCAAAAAGAGATTTAAAAGGTTCCTGTTTTAAGTTTACTTTCTGCGAAAAGTGAGAAATAATCATTACAGTAAATTCCGCAGGGTCATTCACATAAACTGAAAAATTTTTCTTTTCTTTAATTGCTTCCAAACCCTTAACAACAATTAGTTTTTTACCAGCACCAAATGGAAATGAGTAAGCTAAATCGACAAATTGCGAGACGGAACTTTCTTTAGAAATTGTTAATGTTTCAAAATCAAAATCAGACTCTACCAATGGAACAATTTTCTTTTCAATTGCCTTTACAGCATTACTAATTGTAAAACTATCCTCACCAAATAGGAAATATATTGGAAGTAAGGAATCATCCTTTAAATATTTGGGGAGGTTATATATCGATTCAATATGTGGTTTCTTATTCAAGTAGTCTTTTCCTTTTTTCTTTTTTAATTGCAATAGTTAAAAAGAATATAAATCCGCCCCAAACTATTCCGGCAACCAATACCATTGTAAGTACAGTAATGAAGTTCATTTTTAATCAAATAATAATTTTTGAATTCTCTTATTGAAGATAATAAATAAAAGTAATACAATTCCCCATTGGAAAAAACATGTTCCTGCATTTGCAATATGAAATGGATTCCACCATTCAGAATCCCACGAAATAGAAGACGCCAACCACCAAACTATTAAAACAATTGCTTGAAGTGGAATTAAATATTTAATTATAAAATTAAACCACTTCCCTATTTTGATATCACTACTATTGCCATTCACTAAATCAGTTCTGAATCTATCAACCCCGAACCGTGTTATTGCAAAGGCTATAAAAGCCCCACTTAAAATAAGTGCAACGCCCCAAACCCAATCTTGATTTGCAAAAACATCCAAATTTAGGGCAGATGGAATTCCGAATAGAAACCCAAAACTTCCAACAAAAATAGTTGCCTTTTTTCTCTCAAATCCAAAATCGATAAATGTTTTGGTTGTTAGCTCAATTAAAGAAATTAAGGAAGAGATTGCAGCAAAAGCTAATGCAAGAAAAAAGAGAGAGGCAAAAATAGTATTTACAATAAAACTTGATGATAAATTTGAAAAAAGAAGTGGGAGATAGATGAATGTTAATCCCGTATTTGCAGGACCCGACTGTGATATTTGAGACATTGCATCAACAGAGCTAAGTGAAAATACTGTAGAGAAAATAATAATTCCGGCAATTAGTGATATTGAATTATTTCCGAATCCAATTAATGCAGCATTTAGCGGAACGTCTTCACGCTTCTTCATATACACAGCGTAGGTAAGAATTAAACCCCAGCCTGCACCTGTATCCCAAGCATTTTGCGTAAGTGCATTTAACCAAACTTTGTAGTCCAAAATATATTCAAGTTGAGGGGTAAAGAAAAACTTTAACCCTTCAACTGCATTGGGTAAAGTAACTGCACGAACAAAAATAATAAGCAATATTGAAATAAGTGTTATAACTAAAACTTTATTTGTTTTTTCAATTCCTTTAACTATGCCGCGGTAAATTACAACTGATCCAATAAGCATGGCAACAAAATGAAAGAATAGTGGTTGAAGCCCATTAGAGAACGAATTCCACAACTCCGCATGGTTACTGCTTGAAAGCAACTCTCCCGTTACAGCCGATACAAAATATTTAAGGGTCCAACCAGTAACAACCGAGTAATAAAACATAATTGCTGTTGAAACAAATGCTATGAACGCTCCCATCCATGTAAATTTTTTACCAGCAATTTTTGCAATTGCTCCTACTGGTCCTTTTCTTGTAAACTTTCCTATTGCAAATTCAGAAATAATTAGTGGAATTGACCAGATAAAAAGAAACATCAACCAAGGTATTAAAAAAGAACCTCCACCATTTTCAGCAACCACTCGTGAGAATCTCCAAATATTACCAGTACCTACAGCAATACCAAGTGTTGCAAGAATAAGCCCCCAACGTGAAGTGAAATATTCTTCTTTTTTCATTCTTTTATTATTTGCAAAGTCGAGAAACCCAACTTTTCTATTTTTATTCATCTATCGACAAATACTCTAACTCAATAAATTCTATTGAATTATTATCAACTCTAAAAGTTGGGTTTCTTTCAGACTTTAGATTTTTCTACTTTTCTCTTTTTTCGATAGTTACTGTTTCCATCACAATATCATTTACTGGTTTATCCATCATACCGGTTTCAGTTTTGCCTATAGCTTCAACTACATCCATCCCTGAAACAACTTCACCAAATATTGCGTGCTTTCCATCTAACCACGGAGTTGGTACCAATGTTACAAAAAACTGGCTTCCATTTGTATTTGGACCAGCATTTGCCATTGATAACATACCAGGTTTTGTATGTTTAAGTGAATCGTGAAATTCATCTTCAAATTTTCCACCCCAATAACTTTCGCCGCCACGTCCGGTTCCAGTAGGGTCGCCACCTTGAAGCATAAAGTTAGCAATAACTCTATGGAATATAACTCCATCATATTTACCATCTGTAGCCAAGCCCACAAAGTTCTCTACTGTTTTAGGAACTTCGGTTGCAAATAATTCTATTTCAAATGTACCAACATTTGTTTTTACTGTTGCTATAAGTATTTCATTCTCTGAAACATTCATTAATTCTGTCACTTTTGGATCCTTTTCTTTTGTTATTGTTTTTTCCTGTACATCTTTTTTAATTTCTCCACTGCTACAACTAAACAATAAAATGGAGATAACTAATATTAGTGTTTTTTTCATTCTCTTATCCTTCTTAATTAATATTAAATAATCTTTTATGGGGTTATTATACTGGCTCCTATTAAGGCAAAAATAATTAGACCAATTACAATTCTGTAATAAACAAAAATCAATGTTGAATTCTTTTTCAAAAATGAGAGCAAAAATGCAATTGCTACATAACCACTTATTGCAGAAGCAGTAGTTGCTATGGCGAGATTTACCAAACCATCAAATTGAATATACTCGAGTGAGCTATAAAACTTTAACAAGCCGCTACCGAGAATTGCAGGTACACTTAAAAGGAACGAGAATCTTGCTGCAGTTTCCCGCTTTAATCCGAGAAATATTCCAGCAGTAATTGTAGTTCCCGAACGGGATGAACCGGGAATTAATGCAAGCGATTGAGCAAGCCCAATTATCAAAGTATCTTTCCAAGTTATATCTTTTAAATCACGTTTAAACTTTCCAACTTTTTCAGCCAAAGCTAAAATAATACCCAACACTATTAGGCTTGAGGCAATTACATATAAATTTTTAGTAAAAGCTCCTTCAATTACATCTTTAAAACCAAGCCCAATTATTGCAACCGGAATTGAACCTAAAATTATTAACCAGCCCATTTTAGAATTTTCGTTTTGATTAGAAAACTTATTTCTTTTAATAAAATTTTCACTTATGAAATCGATAAATATTCCCCACAAATCTTTCCAAAAATAAATTACAATTGCTAACAAAGTTCCGAGTTGTATTACAGCAATAAAAGCTGTCCAATGCTCCGGATTTTCGTTAGAAATCAATCCCATTAGTTTACCGGCAATAGTTAAATGTCCGGTACTACTAATTGGCAGAAACTCTGTTAAGCCTTGAATAATTCCGAGGAATAGTGCCTCTAAAAAAGTCATTAAACCTCCTTAAAAGAAATATGAAAATCCAATATTAACACTTACTGAAAAAGAATTAATATTTACACTTTCATTAGTAATTGTATCATTTAATTTTAGCTCACCATTTGCAGGTTCACCTGGTGCATCATATCTAATTGTTGAACCAACGTTAGCATAGAAATTACCACCGAGTGTTGTGTGTCCTTGAATTCTACCTAATATTCCAAATCCAGTTGTAGAGTAATCATCAACAATTGTTTTTTGTTCAGAGAGATTTATTATTCTAGCTCCAACTCCACCACCAAATTTGAACTTATATCCTTTGCCGCTAATTACATAATATCCTAACACTGAGGGTTTATGGTGTTCATAATCCAACTTATAATTTAATCCTGTTAACAAAGTTGAGTATCCGAAGAGGGCATAAACATATTCAAAACCAATTTGATATTTTTCTGATATTGAGTAATCAACTTCACCATAAAATTCAACTGTTGAGTTAAATGTGCCAAGGTCTTTAGATGAAGAAATATTATAATTTAAATAATCATTTAGTGATGGAGAGGCAACAAAACTTATTCCCATTCCACCAGCAACATCAACTTGGGCTTGTATAGAAGTGATTGAAATAAAGATTAAAAAAGCTAAAATTATTTTTTTCGTCATTCTGTTTTTCCTCCTTTAATAACACTATAAAAATTCTCTTTTGGCAATCCCATTTTCTCTCTTCTCTTATTAATATAACCCATAAATAGAAACATTGAAATTATAAAAATTAATGTTGAGACTGTATGCGTAAGTATAGCATAGGCAGATGCAGCTTCTTCTGTATAGAAAAACAAACCAACCAAAACTGATATTGCAATAAAATGGTAAGTACCCGTACCACCAGGCGTTGGTATTATTATTCCAAAAGCACTGATAGTCATAACAATCCAAGCTATGCTATATGAGACCTCAAATGAGTCTTCAAGATTTATCACATAAAAACCAAGCTGTGCAGAGAGTCCATAATTAAGCATTACCAAAATTGAATAAAAAACAATCAACAAATAATTTTTAACACCTTTCACTGTTGAAAAACCATCAATGAGCATCTCAAAAATATAGGCTAATTTTCCAGCAAATTTCGTAGATATTTTTCCGGCAAATTTAATAATTAATAAGTAGAATTTTTCTTTTAACCTAATTAACAATATTAAAACTATTATAATTAAAAAGATTCCAATGAAACCTACAATAACAGTTGATTTAAGCCAAAGTAACTCATTATATAAATCGCCCTGATATATTAAAACACTTACCAGCACTGATATTCCAAGAACTATAATATCAATAATTCTTTCAACAACAATTGTTCCCAAAACAACAGAGCGAGAGATGTTCTCCCACTTACCCGCAAAGAAACCACGATAAAGTTCACCAAGTCTTGGAATTACACTATTAACACCATACCCAATCATAGTAGCACCAAATAAGTTTAATAGTGATACATCAGGTTTGGTTGATTTTAGTATTACCTCCCATCGTAATGCTCTAATTAAATGGGATGTAAAAAAGGAGAGTACAAATAGAATAAACCAACCAACAGATAGCTGCGAAAGGATTGATATTACTTGTTTAAAATTGACACCTTTAAAAGCTAAATAGAGGAAAATAACCATCAATAAAAGAGGGAGGGAATATCCAAAATATTTTTTTAGTTTGCTATTTTTTTTACTAACGGAGGTCAATTACTTCTACCTCGTCTGGAGAAAAGAATTGAAATAATTTATCATCAATATCCTGATTCAATTTTATTGAAAAAAGTTCAAATGTAAATTTCATATTATTAAAATCAATTATTTCAACTTTATTTAAAAGATATTTATTATTAATTGTTAAGTAAACTTCCTTAAAACTAAGTTCTAAATCATTTGGAATTGCTTTGATGTAATACTTCCCTGACCCGCCATCTACCAAAGATAAATCACATTTTTTAGGATAATTATAAATTATCTCTTTCAATGAAAATGAAGCTTCATCAAATTCAGCATCTGAAATAACTACTTTGTTTTCTCTTTCGTCATAATTCCAAACAGATTTTCCATCAGATATTATTTCTCTATTTGGAAGTGTAATCCTAAAACTATCCTCTTTTTTATAGTAGAATTCACCCTCAAAACAAAGGGGTTTCACACTCTGAGAGGAATAGATTGTTTGACTAAATTTTGCTTTTAAGTTATCTATCTGATCAAA
Source organism: Melioribacteraceae bacterium (assembly GCA_021647785.1). Lineage (GTDB taxonomy): Bacteria > Bacteroidota > Ignavibacteria > Ignavibacteriales > Melioribacteraceae > 1-14-2-50-31-20. Next base: position 20,085 of record JAKIUC010000002.1, on the reverse strand, counting down.
TTTTTTCTGCACTTTATCAATTATACTATCTGTACTTTGTGCAAATAACATAACTGGAAAAGAGAGCAGAATTAAAAATTTTAACATCATTTTAGAGTGACCTCAATATTGTTTGTAATTGTTCTTCACTCTCTATAATAACTTCGCGTGCTTTACTTCCTTCAGATGGACCAACAATACCAGCTTGTTCCAATTGATCAACAATTCTTGCAGCTCGTGAATAACCCAATTTTAGTTTACGCTGCAACAGAGAAACAGAGCCTTGCTGATGCCTAATTATTACCTGTGCAGCTTCTTCAAACATTGGGTCTAAGTCAGATAAGAAATTAGCATCGGGGTCATTTTTTTTCTCCATTAATGATGGAAGGAAGTAACGCTTCTTATAACCATCCTGAATATAAATTGCATTTGTAACTTTCTCTACTTCTTCAGTTGAGATAAAAGCATTTTGAATACGAATAGGTTTAGGCATACCACCCGGAAGGAAAAGCATATCTCCTCTTCCAAGTAATTGCTCTGCTCCATTCATATCAAGAATTGTTCTTGAATCAACTTTTGTCGCAACTTGGTATGCAATTCTTGCTGGGAAGTTTGCTTTTATTACACCGGTAATCACATTCACCGATGGGCGCTGGGTTGCAACCACTATATGAATTCCAACGGCACGTGCTAACTGGGCTATGCGAGCTATTGGTTCTTCAACCTCTTTGCCAGAAGTCATCATTAAATCGGCTAACTCATCAATCACTACAACAATGTATGGTAGTTTGTAATGTTTAATTTTATCTGTATCTGTTGGACGAGTTTTAGGATTTTCAACTTTTTTATTGTAATCAATAATGTTACGAACGCCAGCTTTAGCAAGCTTGTCGTAGCGTTTTTCCATATCAAACTCAACAGATTTCAGTACTAACAATGCGTTTGCTGGCGTCGTGATAATCTCTTCATCTAAATCTGGAGAGATAGCAAGGAAGTGTTTATTTAACTTTCCGTAAAATGATAACTCTATTTTCTTTGGGTCAATAATTACAAATTTAACATCCGAGGGGTGTTTAGCGTATAACAAACTGGTGATAAGCATATTAATACCAACACTTTTACCTGCTCCTGTAGCACCGGCAACAAGAAGGTGTGGCATAGTTGCAAGATCGGCTATATAAATATCACCAATAATTGTTTTACCAAGTGCAATTGGTAAAGCAGCCTTCGAATCTTTTAATCCGGAAATTACTGACCGTGCTCTAACTATTGTTGATTTTTCATTTGGAATTTCAACACCAATTGCACTCTTGCCTGGGATTGGGGCGATGATACGAATTCCGCGTGCAGCAAGGGCTAAAGCTATATCATGTTCTAAACTTACTATTCTACTTATCTTTACACCTGGTGCCGGAACAATTTCATATAGTGTTACAACTGGACCAGGTGTCACGGAGATATCTTCAATTTTTATATCAAATAATAGAAGTTTCTTTTTAAGTAGTTCTGCATTATGCTTTAATTCAAATTCAGAAATTTTCAATTCCTCTTCTTTGGGCAAATCAAGCAGTGTAAGGCTCGGAGGTTTGAACTTTATTTTCTCCTCCCAAGGTTCCGGAAGATTTTCTTCATCCTCTGAAACATTTGTGATAGCTACTTCATTCTTTCTTACTAAAGTATCTTTACTTATCTGAGGTTCTAATGGTTCAAGTGAAGGGTCATTTTTTTCTGGTTCCTCTTTCTTCATCTTATGAACAATTGTAATCTTAGTCTCTTCAGGTTCTGCCAGCCCCTCATTTTCAATGGTCTCTGACACATCCAAAGCAGATTTCTTCTTTTTCAAAAGAGACGATTTAGATTTTTTTTCATTTTTCGTAAGAGCTAATAATTTTTCAAGATTATTTTCATCTCTATCATTTACAATAGTAATCTTTGTTTCAGTCTCATCATTTTCAAGTGCACCTTTTATATTTCCCTTAATAAAACTGAAAATGCTTTCAAGTTTAATATCGAATGCAACTATTGTAGAGACAATAAGAATTGAAATTAATACTATAATACTTCCCAAACCACCAAGTAGTCTTCCAATTCCGCCACCAAAAAAATCGCCAATATTTCCAGAGATTTCTAAATAGTCGTGAAATAAGTTAAGTTCAACTCTTAGCATTCCAAAAAAAGTTGATAGAATAACTGCAAATGCCAATAAAAAATTTGAGATGTGTAGGGAAAGTTTAAAACTATCATTTTTTAAAATTGTTAAGCCCCAAATAAATAGGACTACAGGAAATACAATAGAAAAATATCCGATAGTTGAATTGATAAAGAAATCGGAAAGATATGCACCAAATATTCCTAACCAATTATGTACACTTGATGCTCTGTTAACAAATTCGGGGTCGGAAGAGAATATTTTAAATAAATCTGTAAACCCAAAAAATAAATTTGAAACGTCATATCGAGAATATGAGAGGATACTAAGTAAAGAAAGAAGTGCAAATATTATTAAAAAAACTCCGATTAGTTTTTTCTTTCGCTCAGTTGAAACAGTAAAGTCACTATCTTTTTTAATACTTTTTTTTGAATTAGTTTTTCTTTTTACCGCCATAGGAAAATATCCAATTATGCTTCTTTACTTGGTGTGCTTTCTTCTACCAAAAGTTTTATTTCGCCCCCTATGAAATATGGAATTAATGGAATATTATCTATAGTTGAACAAAACTCAATATCGTCATCAAAGCCATTTTCCAAAAGCAATTTACCATGTTGGCAATTTTGCATCATCATTTTAATATTGGAGCCATACTTTTCGTTTAGAACAAGACTTGCATTTGCAGCATCAGTTAATTCAATATCAGATTTTATTTTCGTCATCTTTTTAACCAACGCTCCAGCACAAATTGTATCTTCAAGGCAAAATATTCCGTTTGTTCCTGAAGAAATAATTTCAATATCAGTCTCTAATTTAATCAAGTGTTCAGCCATTTTTGATAAGTTATTAAAACTCGCTATTATTACTTTATCAGAATATTTTGCTTTAACAATTGCCTTAGACCCATTGGTAGTAAAGAGAATAATAGATTTTCCGCTAATTTTCTCTTCTGTATATTCAAGTGGAGAGTTACCTAAATCGAAACCTTCAATTATTTTTGTGTTTCTTTCTCCACAAAGAAGTGTATGACCACCGTGGGAATTAACCGATATTTTCATGGCAAAATCAATTGAGCCAACTGGAATAATTTCTTTTGCTCCATTTTCGAGAGCTTTTAAAATAACAGAAGTTGCTCTTAGAACATCAATTACAACTGTTGTTTTACCAGTAAAATAGAGGTCGTCAACATTATTTGGTGATAGTAGTACGTTAATTTTCATATGTTTATAAATATTTTTTAATTAATAATTGATAAATTTTATAGACTAACAAAAGGTAGTTTCACAATATGTCCTTCAACATCTTTGTTTCTAATTTTAATATTTACAACAGAATCAATATCAGAATACTCTTTATCAACATACCCCATTGCAATTGGTCTTCCAAGAATTGGACTTAAAGTGCCACTTGTAATTGTTCCGATACTACTTCCATTATAAGTTATTTCATATCCGTGACGCGGGAAAGCTCTGGCATCAGCAACAATTGCAACTAACTTTCTACTAACTCCATTCTCTTTAATTCTTAGGAGTGCATCCCTTCCAATAAAACTCTCTTTTTTAAGTTTGGTAATCCATCCAAGCCCAGCTTCAATTGGGTTAGTTGTTTTATCAATATCATTTCCATAGAGACAAAATCCCATTTCCAAGCGTAGAGTATCGCGAGCACCAAGTCCTACTGGAACTATTTCGTATTTAATACCAGCATGAAAAATAGTATCCCAAATTTTTTCAGCCTCTTCAACACTACTTTTAAAATATAACTCATATCCAAGCTCCCCAGTGTAACCTGTACGAGAAACAATAATTTCAATACCATTACATTCTGTAACTGTAAAATGATAGTATTCTATATCTAAAGATTCTTTGCAAATATTTTTTAATGTTTTTTTAGAGTTTGGACCCTGAACCGCCAACAGTGAATATTCCTCACTTTCATCAACAATTTCAACTCCAAAAGTATTGTGTTCCCTCATCCAGTTAATGTCTTTCTCAATATTCGAAGCATTAATAACAAGCATATATTCATTTTCACTAATTTGGTAAAGCAGTAAATCGTCAACAATACCGCCATCATCGTAGCACATAGCTGTATATTGTACCCTACCAACTTTTAGTTTAGCAACATCGTTTATTGTAATGTGTTGAACAAAATCGAAAGCTCTTTCACCTTTAACTGTTACTTCACCCATGTGGGATACATCAAAAACTCCTACCGATTTTCGCACAGCTTTATGTTCATTAATTATTGAAGAGTATTGCAACGGCATTTCATAGTTAGCAAATTCAACTAATTTAGCACCAAGTGATTTATGTTTTGCATTAAGTTTAGTCTTTTTCATATTCTACTACTTCTGCTTATTCCAGTCAGTTAGAAATTTTTCAATTCCAATATCGGTAAGTGGATGTTTAAATAATTGTTCAATTACTTTAAATGGAACTGTTACAATATCAGCACCAATTAAGCCAGCTTCAACTATATGTAACGGATTTCTAATACTTGCAACAATTATCTCCGTTTCATAATTATAGTTAGCATAAATTTGTGCAATTTGCTCAACCAAATCCATTCCAACATGGCTAATATCATCAAGTCTTCCAACAAAAGGAGAAATGTATGTTGCTCCTGCTTTAGCTGCTAATATTGCTTGAGCCGGAGAGAAACAGAGAGTTACATTTGTTTTTATATCCATGCCAGATAGAGATCTTACAGCTTTAATTCCCTCTTTTATTAAAGGAATTTTCACAACAATATTGCAATGAATGGAAGCCAGTTCTTCAGCCTCTTTCATCATTCCATTATAATCGAGGGCAACAACCTCACCACTAATTGGACCATCAACAATTTTTGTAATTTCTGTTAATATATCTTTTATATCACCATTCTCTTTTGCAATTAGTGATGGGTTAGTTGTAACACCATCCAAAATTCCCATTGCTTCTGCTTCTTTAATCTGATTAAGATTTGCAGTATCAATAAAAAACTTCATCCATTCCTCATTCTTTAAAACTACTAAAAAATATATTTAATAAATATTATAAATAATCATTCGTGATTTCTTTTTCATTTTTAGAATCAATAAACCTAAATGATTGCGGGTTTACATCATTTTTTTCTTCAAGTTTAATTCTCATAAAATATTTTAATTGCAATTTTTTCATTGTAGAGAAAGTTCCTATTCGTAATTTAAGACCTAAAGAATTATGAACAATTAATCTAAGTGCTTGTTTGTTGCCATCATTTTTGTAGCGCTTCAACCATTGGTCTATTTCATTGATGATATTCGATTTCTTCTGCATCAATCCCGTTCCATCGCAGCAATGGCAAAGCTCGTGAGTTGATTGCATTATGTTTTCACGAATTCGCTGACGAGTAATTTGCATTATGCCAAAATCTGTCATTGGCAGCATTGCAATTTTTGCTCTATCTTTTTTGAATTCTTTTCTAAGCTCATCGTAAATTTTCTTTCTATTTTTATCATCCTCAAGGTCAATAAAATCAACCACAAGAAGACCACCAATATCTCTAAGCCTTAGCTGGCGTGCAATTTCTCTTGAGGCTTCTAAATCTGTTTTAAGTGAATTTAGCTCTTGCTCTTTTTTTGCAGCATAACGTCCACTGTTCACATCAATTACAGTCATAGCCTCAGTATGCTCAATAAAAAGATAGCCGCCACTTGGCAAAGGAACCTTTCGTTCCATCATCCCTTTAATTTGCTCTTCAATTTTAAACTCTTCAAAAATTGGAATTGAACTTTTATAAAGATTAATTTTCTCAACTATATCAGATTGATGTGTGTTTACATAACTTCTAATTTCTTTATACAACTTTTTCGAATCGATAAAAATATTTGAGACATCCTCTGTAAATAAATCGCGAATAACACTAATTGTAGTGCTTAAATCTTTATATACCAAATATGGTGGAGAGTTCTTTTTCACCTCATCCTGAACTTGCGACCAAGTTTTACTTAAGTAAATTAAGTCTGCACTAAGAGAAGTTTCGGGTTGATCTTTCGAGGCTGTCCTCACAATTACCCCACAATTGGAAGGAATTATTCCGCGAGCTAATTTTCTTAATCTTTTCTTTTCGCGGTAATCAGTAATTTTTTTGGAAATTCCAATTTTATCTTCATAAGGAATTAGCACACAAAATCTGCCAGGGATCGAAATAGAGGTTGAAACTCTAACTCCTTTACCTTTTACAGGCTCCTTAATAATTTGTACTAATACCTCCTGCCCCTTTTTCAGTCTTGGACTTCTTGTTTTTTTCTCTTTCGATTCCTCACCATTCTTCTTTGAACTTGAGTTTGTATCTTTTACTTCATCATCATCTGGTTCAGCAACATAATCATCATCAACAAAATTAAGGTTGTCTTTTAACGTATCACCAATATCTGAGAAGTGAAGAAAGGCATCATGTTTTAAACCGATGTCAATAAAAACCGCTCTAATTCCTGGAAGTACTCGAGCAACTTTCCCCAAGTATATATTGCCAACCATCCTATCTTTTTCAGGATGTTCAACAAAAAAATCAACTAACTTTCTATCTTCAGTAATAGCAATTCTATTCTGAGAAGCAGTTGCACTAATAATTATTTCTTTTAACATTTATAAATCTCTATCTAACGGATTACCACAAATTATTCGTTTAACCAAAAGAGAACCCGCTCTTTAAACTTTTGGTTAATTAATTCACGATCATCCTTTGGATAAAAATTTTGTTTTAGTTTTTCAACATGTTCGTGAATCATTTTAATTTCACCTTCAATATTTTTAGTACGCATTATTGTGGATGCAAATTTATGTATGCCATCCAAATGTTTAAAGTACCAAATAATATTCTTCCTTGCTTTAATAACAGCAACGGCTTCAGGATATTCTTTTGCAATTAAACGACTATGCATAATTGCAACTTCTTCAATTTCCTCTATGCTTGGTTCTCCTGAGTCGGAACCATTTTCAACCAGCTCCCTATACCGATTAAAAATAAATGGGTTTCCTAAAGCTCCACGAGCAATCATAACACCATCGACTTTTGTTCTCTCAATCATCTCTTTAATATCCTTAGGTGTAAAGAGAGAACCATTTCCAATTACAGGTATCTTTACCTGTTCTTTAACTTTTAGCAGCCAATCCCAATTAGGGTCATCCTTATATTTCGTATTTCGAGTTCGTGCATGTACAATAATAGCAGCTGCACCACTCTCTTCGGCTACTTTTGCTGTTTCCAAAATATTAATTTTGCCATCACTTTTTCCTAACCGCAACTTAACAGAAATGGGAATATCACCAGCAGCATCAACCATTGCTTCAATCAACTTCCCCATGTGTATTGGGTCATCGAGCAATTGTGCACCAAGATTATGTTTTGTAACCTTCTCTACCGGGCATCCACAATTTATATCAATTACATCTGGTTTATAGCGTTGCAACTCGTGTACAGCACCTGCTAAATACTCAGGGTTATTTCCTAATAGTTGAACACCAATTGGTTTTTCATCTCGTGCAAAGGCAAGAATTCTGAGTGCATGAAATTCATTATCAATAATTCCCTTTGCACTAACCATAGGAGTAAATGTTAAACCTGCACCATACTTTTTTGCAATTTTTCTAAAAGGAGCATCCGAAACATCAGCCATTGGAGCAACAATTAGTCTATTACCTAAGTCTAAATTTCCAAGCTTCAATTTTATCCCCTTCTAAAACTTAATAATATTATTAGACCGAATAATAAATTTTCCAGTCTAATAATTTTAATTAGTCTTCTTTCTTTTCTGAATTATCTACTTTTTTCTCTTCGGTTTTCTTTGCTTCTAACAAAGCTTTTCGGGATAAAGAGAATTTTCCATTTTCCATCTTTAACAATTTAACATCAATTGTTTCACCTTCTTTAAGAATGTCGGTAACTTTGTTAACACGCTCAAGAGCAATTTGTGAAATATGGAGAAGACCTTGTGTTCCTGGAACAAATTCAACAAAGGCACCAAAGTCAGTAATTTTAATTACTTTCCCTTTATATACCATTCCAACTTCCGGATCAGTAACAATTGCTTTTATAAATTCTTTTGCTTTACGAGCATCTTCAGTATTAACACCAGCAATAGCAACTTTTCCATCTTCTTCAATATTTATTTCAACGCCAAAATCTTTTTGAATTCCTTGAATAACTTTTCCACCTTGTCCAATTACAGCACCAATCTTTTCCGGATCAATCTGAATAAAGATTAATGATGGAGCGTAAGGAGAAATTGCTTCTCTTGGTGCAGATAGTGCTTCATTCATTTTCCCAAGAATATGGAGTCTTCCATCTTTTGCTTGTTCAAGTGCTTTCTCCATAATTTCGAAAGAGATACCTTGAATTTTAATATCCATTTGGATAGCTGTAATTCCATCAGTAGAACCAGCTACTTTGAAATCCATATCTCCAAGGTGATCTTCGTTTCCAAGTATATCAGAAAGAACGGCAAAGTTATCACCTTCTTTTACTAATCCCATAGCAATACCTGAGATGGCAGTTTTTACAGGAACACCAGCATCCATCATTGCAAGAGAGCCTGCACAAACAGTAGCCATTGAAGAAGAACCATTTGATTCAAGTATATCAGAACTAACACGAATTGTATATGGAAAATCTTCTGTTGCAGGAACAATAAATTTTAATGCTCTTTCAGCTAAGTTTCCGTGTCCAATTTCACGTCTTCCAATAAATCCGTAACGTCCGGTTTCACCAACACTAAATGGAGGGAAGTTGTAATGAAGGTAAAATGATTTTTTAACTTCTTCATCAAGTCCATCAACAATTTGCTGATCTCTTGCAGTACCAAGTGTAACGGTTGTTAAAGATTGAGTTTCGCCACGTGTAAATAGAGCCGAAGCATGTGTACGTGGAATAACGCCAACCTCAGATTTAATGGGTCTAATATCAGTTAATGTTCTTCCATCAAGACGGTTGCCATCTTCTAAAATTCTTTTACGCACCAAATCTTTTTCAATATCGTGAAGTATATTTTTTATATCCTTCTCTTCTTCCGGATATTTTTCAGCTAATGCCTCAAGAACAGAATCGTTTATTTCATCATTCTTTGCGTAGCGATCTTCTTTTGCTAATTTTGAATAAACAACTTCTTTATATCTTTCGTAAGATAAATCGGTTACTTCTTTTACAAGTTCTTCATTAACACTTTTCTCTTCAACAACCATTTTTGGTTTTCCGCAAGCTTCAACCAACTCATTTTGTAGAGCAATAATTTTTAATATTTCTACATGAGCAAATTTAAGTGCTGCTAATATATCAGCTTCGCTAACTTCATGCCCCTCACCTTCAACCATCATTATCGAGCTTTCAGTTCCGGCAACTATTAATTCTAAATCGCCTTCTTTATCTTGCTCAACCGTTGGGTTAATAATGAACTCTCCATTAATTCTTCCAACTCTTACTTGACCTAATGGCTCAAGAAAAGGGATATCCGAAATAGCAAGTGCTGCTGAAGCACCAATAGCTGCAATTACATCTGGGTTGTTTTCACCATCGTATGAATATACAAACGCTGCAATTTGAGTATCGTTGTTATAATCTTTTGGGAATAGTGGTCTAATTGGTCTATCCATTAAACGACCGCTTAAAATTTCTTTTTCTGTAGGACGACCTTCACGCTTAATAAACCCACCTGGGAATTTACCAGCAGAAAAGTATCTCTCTTTGTATTCAACAGACATCGGAAAATAATCCAATGTAGTGTTTGGTTTTTTGGAAGCAACTGCGGTAACGAGAACCATAGTATCGCCGTAACTTATCATTACTGCCCCGTTAGCTTGCTTTGCATAGCGTCCAGTTTCTATTATTAGTTTCTTTCCGCCTATTTCAACTTCTTTTGTTATCATCATTGTTTAAACCTTATTTTCTTAATTTTAATTCTTTAATTATGCTTCTATATCTTTCAACATCTTTACGAGTAATGTAATCGAGCAATCTTCTTCTTTGACCAACCATCATTAACAAGCCTCTTCTTGAGTGGTGATCTTTTTTATGTTCTGAAAAATGTGAGGTAAGTTTGTTAATACGAGCAGTTAGCAGAGCAACTTGTACTTCCGCTTTTCCACTATCTTTTTCGTTATCCCCAAATTTGTTAATAATTTCTTGTTTTTCTTCTTTTGATAAATTCATTTTGAATTTCTCCTAATATTAATTCGATGTAACCTCAGAACCTTTCCGAAGTTAATTAGTTAACTGTGGGTTTTAATAATACCCAAAATTTATTTTCTAATTCTTATTTTTTAATTAATCCATTTCTAAAAAGGAATATTAAACCAAATATTTGCTGCCAATATATCGGATTGCTTCTTTTTTGTCTCTTCCTATTTGATAGATTAATTCTTCTTTGTTATTAAATTTCTTTTCGTCTCTAATACGTTTCAGCATTTCAATTTCAATTGTTTTTCCATAAACATCTTTATTGAACTCAAAGAGATGTGCTTCAATAACAGTGCTTAAAGTATCTGCAAATGTTGGACGCAAGCCTATATTCATTACACCAAACACAACTTCATCTTCAATAAGTGCTTTAACAATATAAACTCCATTTTTCGGAATTAACTTGTTTTTATTTTCAACTTCAATATTTGCTGTAGGAAATCCAAGTACCGCTCCTCTTGAAACTCCTTTAACAACTGTTCCATGTAAACAATAATTGCGTTCTAAAAATTCATTAGCTTTTTTAATATTACCATCTAAAATAGCATTTCTTATCTTTGTACTACTAATAATTTCTTCATCACTTTTTACCGGACCAACACATTCAACAGTAAAATTATTTTTATAACCTAATTCTATTAGCTCATTGTCATTACCATTTCTATCTTTTCCAAATTTATGGTCATGACCAATGATTATATGTTTAACTCCAATTTTATTACAAATCAAATTTGTAATAAACTCCTTTGATGATTGCTCTGAAAACTCTTTTGTAAATTCTAATACTAAAAGATTTTCAATTCCAAGTTGTGATAAAAGTTCCGATTTTTCATCCAATGTTGTTAGCAATTTAATCTTATAATTAGATAGAACCATTCTTGGATGCGGATCAAAAGTGATTACCACATTTCTCAAATTATTTTCTAATGAATATTGTTTTAATTTTTTAAAAAGGACTTTATGACCTTTGTGGATACCATCAAAAGTTCCAATAGTTAAAACAGTTTTTTCATCTTTCTCTATTTCATCAATCGATTTATATATATTCATTTAAGTGCCTAAAGTTAAAAGTTTACAAGTGCCTAAAGTTCTTTAACTTTACGGACTTTAGGCACTTATCACTTATAACTTATAACTTATTTACGCTTCATTCAATTTCATAAACTCATCAATAGATAGTGCATCAGCAACATTATACTCGCCAATTGCTTCTCTTCTAAGCGATTTCAGATATCCACCGCAATTAAGTTTCTCTCCAAAATCATCCGCTATTACTCTAATATATGTTCCTTTTGAACATTTGATTCTAAAATCAATTTCAGGAAGTTCTATTCTTGTAATTTCAAAATCAAAAATAGTAACATCACGAGGTTCTCTTTTAACCTCTATTCCTTTACGAGCCAACTTGTAGAGCCTTTTACCATTCTGCTTTAATGCAGAGTACATTGGTGGTATTTGCTTAATTTCACCAAGAAAACTTTTTCTGGTCTCCTCAATCATCTCATCTGTTATAAAGGAATAATCCTTATCCTCAATACTTTCAGTCTCCCCATCCATCGATGGAGTTCTTTTGCCAAGCTCAATAGTACCAGAATATATTTTATCTAAATCCTGATAGATGAAAATCTCTTTAGTCTTTTCCCTACCAATACAGATTATCAACAAACCAGTTGCTGCAGGGTCTAAAGTTCCTGCATGTCCAACTTTTTTTACATTTACAATCTTACGAATCCGATATACACTGTTAAAAGAACTCTTCCCCTTCTCTTTATCAATTAAGAGAACCTCACCAGAGGCATAATCAACATGTGTAAGATCAATTGATTTATTTGTTATCATCTTCGTGAATTTTCTTAAATATATTTTCCATCTTTTCCACGTAGTCTAAAGTGTCATCAAGGTAAAAAACAATATCAGGCATTTGTCTTAGGTGATTTACCTTTTTCGCAAGGTTCGACTTGATATATCCTTTAATGCTATTCAACTTTTCAATTTTTGCATCTCGTCCTTCTTTCTCGAATATTGAGATATAGACTTTTGCAATTTTTGCATCAGGAGTTATTTTTACTGATGTTATAGTAAGCATTCCCAATTTGGGGTCTTGAATTTTGTAAAGAAAAATTAGGCTCAATTCTTCCTTTATCAATTCGCCTATTTTCTGCAATCTTTTTGACAATTGTTAGTCCAATTTTTTAGCTGTTTCAACTAATTTATACGCTTCAATAATATCATTTACTTTGATGTCATTGAAGTTTGCGATATTCAATCCACACTCGTAACCAGCTACAACTTCTTTAACATCATCCTTAAAGCGTTTAAGAGTAGCAAGGTTTCCTTCATAAATAACAATACCATCGCGGAACAATCTTATCTTATCAGAACGTGTAATCTTTCCATCGGTTACATAACACCCTGCAACAGTGCCAACTTTTGGAACTTTGAACGTATCTCTAATTTCAACAGTTGCAACAAACTCTTCCGAAACTATTGGAGATAAAAGTCCCTCAAGTGCCGATTTTACTTGGTTAATAGCATCATAAATAACATTATAAATTCTAATATCTACATTTTCCTTCTCAGCTAATTTTCTTGCATTGTTATTAGCCCGCACATGGAAACCAACAATAATAGCACTTGAAGCAGATGCAAGAAGAACATCGCCTTCCGTAATACCACCAACAGCTTTATGAATTACATTAACAGCCACCTCGCTATTAGATAGCTTCATTAAGGAATCTGCAAGAGCTTCAACCGAACCATCCACATCACCTTTCACGATAATTGGAAGGTCTTTAACAACACCCTGACTTATTTGTGCAGCAATTTGATCAAGTGTAATATGGCGTACTTGTCTATGGTCCTGCTCACGTTTTAATTGCTGACGTTTTAATGAAACTTCACGAGCTTCACGTTCCGAATCAACAACTGCAAATAAATCGCCTGCTTGTGGTGCACCTTCAAAACCCAATAATAACACGGGAGAACCAGGTAAAACTTCAGTTAGCTTATTATCTCTTTCATCAAACATTGCACGAACTCTACCCTGATAATTACCAGCAACAAATGGATCACCAACTCGTAGAGTTCCTTTATCAACTAATATAGTAGCTGTTATTCCTCTTCCAGGCTCCATCTGAGATTCTACAACACTACCGCGTGCATGTCTATCGGGGTTTGCCTTCAATTCTAACAGCTCTGTTTCTAATAAAATTTTCTCTAATAACAAATCAATGTTGTGTCCGGTTTTTGCGGAAATTTCTACGGACTGATATTTACCACCCCAATCTTCTACTAAGATATTTTTTTCAGAGAGTTGTTGTTTAATTTTTTCAATATTAGAATTTGGTTTATCAACTTTATTTATTGCAATGATAATAGGGACTGCAGCAGCTTGGGCATGATTTATTGCTTCAACTGTTTGCGGCATTATTGCATCATCGGCAGCAATAATAATTACAACAATATCTGTTACTTTAGCTCCACGTGCACGCATTGCAGTAAATGCTTCGTGACCAGGAGTATCAAGAAATGTGATTCTCTTTCCCTTTTCAACCTCAACTTGGTAAGCACCAATGTGCTGTGTAATTCCTCCGGACTCACCCGCAACAACATTTTCACGACGTATATAATCTAAAAGAGATGTTTTTCCGTGATCAACATGACCCATAATTGTTACAATTGGAGGGCGTTGTTCAAGAGTTGATTCATTATCCTCTTGGTCTGCAAGGGAGTCGGCAACATATTCATCTTCAAATTCAACTTCAAAACCAAATTCATCAGTTACTAATGTAATCGTTTCAGTATCGAGTCTTTGGTTAATTGAAACCATTAATCCTAATCCCATACATTTTGCAATAACATCACTTACAGGAACATTCATTAAGTTCGCAAGTTCATTTACAGCAATATACTCAGTAACCTTAATTGTTAATTCTTCTAATTCAAGCTGCTCAACAATTTGTTCTTGTTCAACAAGTTTTTCTTTTTTACGCCGTTTTTTAGCACTTGCTCTATCACCAGTACCAGCATCATCCATACTTAGCATAGTTCTTTTAATAGCAGCATCAACTTCTCGCTTATCAACCTCTGCTTTTTTAACTCGTTTAAACTTTTTAGCTTTTAACGTCTCTTCACCACCCTCGGTTTTCCTTTTACGTCTAAATTTCTTCTTTTTAGTTTCATCTTCTTTTGGAGTATCAGTAGTCTTTTTTGCTTTTGCTACAGTAGTTTTTGGTTTTGCTTTTTCTACTTTCTCCTTTTCTGCTTTTGATAGAGGTTTCTTTTTCTTCCTACCTCTCTTTTTTTCTTGAAGATCCATCTTACCGAGAACAGTTAACCCTTTCTTCCTATTTATCTCTTTGGCTCCCTCTGTTTGGAAAACAACAGGAGATTCCTCTTCAGAAACTACTTCTACTTTCTCTTCACTCACTTCTTCAATAATTTCTTCACTCACTTCTTCGGATTCTTCTGTTTCTTCAAGAACCTCTTCCACAATTATTTCTTCACTACTTTCCTCTTCTTCATGAGTTTCTTCTTTTATCTCTTTTTCTGTTTCAACAGGGGCTTCCTCTACAACCTCAACCTCTTCCTCAGCAACTTCTGCCTCAGCTACTTCTCCAGCTTTTATAGCCCTTGCTTCATTGAACTTAGCCAGCTTCCTTTTATGCTCATCCGATTTATCAATATCTTTTTTGAAATGAGATTGAATATCTGTTAACATACCTTCGCTTAAAAGAGACATATGATTTTTTACTTCATACTCTTTACTTTTTAAAAATTCAATAATAGCATCAGTTGAGAGGTTAATCTCTGAAGCATATTTGTAAACTCTATATTTTTTCGGTTTATCTGTTGTAGCCATATTGGGAATTACCTATAAATTTTAATTTTATTCTTCTTCAAATTGATTTTTAAGAACATCCATTATTTCAGTTGCTTTCTCTTTATCCAGAGTTTTAATCTCTTTTAATTCATCTATACCAGCGGTTAAAACCTCAACAGCTGTATCAAACCTATTCTTAATTAATAGATCCACAATTTCTGTTCCTAACTCTTCGCGAAGTTCAACAAGTTCTATATCCTCTTCATATTCTTCATATGGCTTCTCTTCACGAATTACATCAATTTCATAACCGGTTAACTTCATTGCGAGACGAATATTAACACCATTCCGCC
This sequence comes from Melioribacteraceae bacterium, assembly GCA_021647785.1. Classification (GTDB taxonomy): domain Bacteria; phylum Bacteroidota; class Ignavibacteria; order Ignavibacteriales; family Melioribacteraceae; genus 1-14-2-50-31-20. The sequence continues at coordinate 4,589 of JAKIUC010000002.1, read as the reverse complement.
CAACAATAAGTGATACTTGATCACTATCTGCCATTACAGAACATGTCTTTTCAGATTCGTTAATATCAATCTGTTTCAATTTTGCCGGAGCTAATGTTCTTTGGATAAGTGTAACTGAATCATCAGAATAATTAACAACATCAATGTTTTCGTTACTAAGTTCGCGTACTATTGCATGAATACGAACACCTTTCATACCCACACATGCACCAACTGCATCAATCCTTTGGTCGTGCGATACAACAGCAACTTTTGCTCGTTCACTTGGCTCGCGTGCAATTCTTTTAATCTCAATAATTCCATCATATATTTCTGGAATCTCTATTTCAAAAAGTTTTTTCAAAAATAAATTATCCGCTCTTGAAATTATAATTACCGGACCATTTGCCGATTTTCTAACTTCCTTAATAACTGCACGGAGTGTATCACCTTTTCTGTAGCGTTCGCGTGGAATTTGTTCAGACCTTGGCAAAAGTAATTCGTTCTTATTATGATTAATTAAAATATCATTTCTTCTTACTTGGTAAATATCACCAACAATAATTTCACCAACCATTTCAGAGTATTCGTTAAAAACAAGTTCTTTCTCTATCTCACGAATTCTTTGATTTAAATTTTGACGAGCAAGATTAATAAGCCTTCTGCCAAATGAAGAAAGTTCAAGTCTCTCAACATAATCTTCACCAACCTCTAATTCCTCTTCATTACCTGCTTCGTTTACTTCATCAATACTTACCTCTAAAGCTGGGTCTTCAACTTCATCAACAATTACTCGTTCAAGAAATATTTCAATATCTCCTTTATCCATATTGGCAATAACATCAAAGTTGGCTTCTAATCCGTACTTCTTTTTAACCATTACACCAAATATTTCTTCAATTATATTTTCAAGAATATCTCTATCAACATTCTTGCCTTTAACCATTTGAGAAAATGCCTCAACTATTGCATTGTTCATTTTATAGTTGCCTCCGTCTTAAAATCCTACAATTATTTTTGCAGATTTAATATTATTAAAGTTAACTTCTTCTATTTTTTTATCTATTTCAAATTTTAAAATATCGTTATTGATATCAATCAATTTACCATTAAATTTTTCTGATATTTGATCTTCAAATTCCAACTCAAAATTTCTATTAATGTGTTTTTTGTATTGTTGAATAAACTTCAAAGGTCTATCAGTGCCTGGCGAAGAAACATCAAGCCTATACTTTGATTCAATCAGATTCTCTTCCTCAATTATATTTCCACAAACTCTACTTACATCAACACAATTAGGAGTAGTAATTCCTACTTCGTTATCAATATATATTTCAAGAATCCTATTTCTATCATCTCCACGAAACTCTATATCAATAAAAAGATATCCAAGCCGCTCAACGGCACTTTTAATTTGCTGCGATATTTCTTCTCTGTTTATTTTCATGGAATTACCTGATGGAAATAAAAAACGCCCTCAATGGGGCGAATTAGAACTTCAAATTTACTACTATTTTATTTGATTTGCAAATTATTTAGATATCTTCAACTCATTAGAAAATCACTATAAATCATTTATTTCAAATAAGATAAACTATTTTACCAAAATCATTTTACCAACAAACCTCTCACTTGCTACTCTGATTTCATAAAAATAGATTTATGAAGTAACACTGCTATTTTTACTGTTTGCTCCATTCCATTCTGTTAGATAATTTCCTGATGGAAGTGTTCGATTTTCAAAATCTCTCTTACGCCACCATAGCCTGCACTATAAGATGTTAATAATAAAACGATAAAATATTGATGTAACTTTTTTCACTTAATTTAATGGTGGTATAAATTCTTCTGGAATTGGTCCTAAATCAGAAGCAGAACTATTTTCAATTACTTGCTTTTCTGTTTTTGCTCCGGGAATAACTGTCTGACAAGCAGGATGAGAGGTACAAAACCGCAAACTCACTTGCCCCATACTTTGCTCTGGATATTTTTCAAATAAAGGTCTCATTTTTTCTAATTGAATTAAATAGTTTTGAATCTTTTCTGATGAAAGATTCATACTTCTGTGGTCATCTTCACTAAAAGTAGAATCCTTTGAAAATTTTCCAGTCAAGAATCCAAAGAGTAACGGAATTCTTACTATCACACCTATTCCATATTTTATAGCTTTTGGGAAAAGAACTTTCTCTGCTTCACGCTCTAACAAATTGTAACGAACTTGGATAGAGTCGATTAAGTCATGGTGTGCATCCAGAATATGTGCATGTTCAGTCTCTTTAAATGACTGAATAGAAAAACCAGCACTTTTAATTTTTCCATCTTTTTTTAGTTGCTCTAACGCTAACCAAGGTTCATCTTGCTCCAATTTATCCAAGCCAGGGCTATGCAATTGTAGTATATCCAAAGCTTCAACATTTAATCTTTTTAAACTCTGTTCAGCGGCATAAATAACATATTCTTTAGTATATGTTTGTTGAATTGCACCATATCCTTCGTCATCTTCCGAGCTTGCAAAATAGAAATCGTTTCCTGCTTTGGTTGCAATAACAATATTTTCTTTTCCGCGCTCTTTTATCAATTCAGCTATTAATTTCTCCGAATGACCAAATCCATAAACATCAGCAGTATCAATAAATGTTACACCTTCATCAATAGCTTTGTTTAGTGCAAGCATTGAAACTGCATCATCGGTTTTACCCCAATTCATACCTCCTATTGCCCATGCTCCAAAACCAACTGTCGAAACTTTTGGTCCTCTTAATCCAAGATTTTTATATTTCATTTTTTACTCTAAATATTTTAAATTTTCTATTTGTTAAACTTATTAAATTGAAACGAGAAAAATGGAGTAAAAAATATTATTCTGCTATTATTTGAACCCAAAAGTACCGCTCTTAGAATACTTTTCCTCACTATACAAGTTGATTATTAATGTTGTTGGATTATTTGAAATTAAGTAATTTTTAATGTGTTTAAAGCTAACTTTTTATTTTTTTAATTAGGTCTTTTTGAAAACAACTAAACAACATAAGGTTTGGATAATTTTATTGCTAATTCTTCTCCCTACATTTTTATTAAATGGACAAATACTATTTAAAAAGAAAATTAGCATCGATGATGGGTTAGCTTATTCACAAGTACTGTGTGGAATAGTTGATGATGAAGGATATTTCTGGTTTGGTACTTCAAGTGGTTTATCCCGCTGGGATGGAAATAACTTTCAAAACTTTTACATTAGTAATGGTCTTATCTCAAATCATATAAAAGAGATATTGTGGCATAAGACCTTTGGTTTAATAATAGCAACACAAAATGGTGTAAACTTTCTTAAGAATGGTGAAATAATTACTCCGGAAAACTACCCGCAGAAACTTTTTACCAGAATAAATTATCTCCTTTCTTATAAAAACAAACTCTTAATTGCTACTAATAATTATGGATTATGGGAGTACGACGGAAAAGTCTTTAACCAAATCCTAATAGATGGGGATGAAAACTTATCCATTTATACTCTTTTCACTAACAATAAAGATGAAATATTAGTAGGAACAGAGAATGGATTGTTCACTTTTAAAAACAATACCTTGTCAAAAAACAATAAATATATTTTTCCAAAAAAAGTTACAATCACTTCCCTAAATCAAGAAGAAACTGGTCGTTTAATAGTTGGAACTATTGCAAATGGTATTTATATATTTAGTAAAAAAGAAGTAACTAATATTAATAAATACAACGGGCTACCAACAAATAGAATAAATAACATAACTAAAGGGGCAGGTACCTTGTGGTATATAGCAACAGATGAGGGAGCGGCAGTACTTGATAAAAATCAAATAGTTAAATATTATAATACAAATTCTGGATTAGAAACTGATTTTATTTGGAATATTTTAAAGTATAAGGACTACTACTATTTTCTTACTGATGGAAGCGGGTTTTATCAATATGCACCAGATCGTTTCGAGTACTACAATACAAGTTCCGGATTACCTAATAATACAGTTTGGAATTTTGAAGAGTTGAATGATGGTTCTATTTGCCTAACTACTGATAATGGAATAGCTATTATCAGTGAAAAGGGAATTCAAAATCTTAGAACAAATAAGGAAGTAAGAGACGATATTATTGATGTTTTTGAGAGTGCCAATGGTACTCTCTTTTTTGGAACAAATAATAATGGTGTAGCCATTTATGATAATAATGTATTTAGTTTTATTAACCAAAGCAACGGACTTACAAGTAGTGCAGTTTGGTCAATTACTGATGATAAAAATGGTTATCTCTATTTTTCCACTTTTAATGGTGGCATTTGTGTTTACAAAAATGGTTCCATTATTGATACTATTGATATAAATGATGGACTTCCCAACAATAATATTTTAACATCCTTTACAAGTGAAGATGGAACACTCTATTTTAGCGTAGATGGAGAGGGAGTATTTACATACAAGGATAAAGAGATAAAACCATTTTGCACAAAACTTAGTGCTTGGTCGGAAACTCTCATCCCCTTACCAACAAAGGTCAATATAGCAAAAGTTATCCTGAAATTAATCTGAATAATGCTTATTTTTGTATAGTAATTGAAAAAAGCCTAAACTATTCATCAA
>JAKIUC010000069.1 GCA_021647785.1 Melioribacteraceae bacterium | reverse complement strand
CGAAAATTGGGACTGAACTTGGTTGGAGACCTGAATACAAATTTGAAGAGGCTATCGAAAAAACTATTGATTGGTATTTGCAAAATAAAAATTGGTGGGAAAGAATTATTAGTGGTGAATATCAAGATTATTACAAAATGCAGTACAAAAAGTAACTTGAATGAGAATTGAAAACCAAAATATAGAATACAAAAGCATCTGGAAGGATGAATATCTTAAATGGGTTTGTGGATTTGCAAATGCCAATGGAGGGTCTATATTTATTGGTGTTAATAATAATGGTGAAATTATTGGTGTTAAAAAGCATCAAAAATTATTAGAAGATATTCCAAACAAGATAAATAATATTCTTGGTGTTGTTGCTGAAATTAATCTTTTAACGGAAGAGGATAAAAATTATTTTGAAATAAAGATAGGCTCTTATCCTAACCCAATATCTTATCATGGACGGTTTTATTATAGAAGCGGCAGCACAATCCAAGAATTAAAGGGAAATTCGTTAGAAAAATTTCTGCTAAAAAAAATGGGAAGAAGATGGGATTCTATTATTGCCGATAGATTTACTATGGACGATTTATCGGATGAAGCATTTAAGATTTTTCGTAAAAAAGCTACGCAAAGTAAAAGAGTTCCTAAAGAGGATTTAAATGGAAGTAAAGAACAATTGCTAAAGTTATTGGGCTTAACTGAAAATGAAAAATTGAAGCGTGCTGCTATAATTGCTTTTGGTAAAAATCCGGAGGCTTTAATTACCGGAGCATCTGTTAAAATTGGTTTTTTTAGAACTCATGCCGATTTGCTCTATTATGATGAAATAACCGGAAGTTTGTTTGAGCAAATTGAAAAAACAATGGATTTGCTTACAACAAAATATATGCGTGCAAATATTGCTTACGAAGGATTAACAAGAACTGAAACGTATGATTTTCCGGAAGAAGCCCTTAGAGAGGCTTTGTTAAATGCTTTAATTCATAAGAATTATTCAAGTTCAAATCCTATTCAAATAAGCGTTTATAAAGATTGGTTGATGATATACAACAATGGTGAATTACCTGAAAATTGGACTATTAAAACATTAACTGGTAAACACGCTTCCGAACCTGCAAACCCTGATATTGCAAAGACTTTTTTTCGTGCAGGATATATTGAAATTTGGGGACGCGGCATTAAAAATATCTTTGATTATTGCATAAGTGCAGGTCTGCCAAAACCATATTTTAAAAAGATGGGACCCGGTTTAGCAATTGTTTTTGAAAAGGAAAAAGGTTGTAGTAATCTTGGTGAAATGGAGGATGATAGTTTACCAAAAACTTCGGAGAAAACTTCGGAGAAAACTTCGGAGAAAACTTCGGAGAAAATTTTGGAAGCTATTTTTCACAATAAAAATATCACAATTTTTGAACTTGCTCGGGAACTTGAAAAAACCACAAGAGCTGTTGAAATGAGCATATTTAAGCTTAAAGATGAGAATAAATTAGACAGAATTGGATCAGATAAAACTGGTTATTGGGAGTTAAAAAATCAGTCAATAGTTTCGGAACGATTCGGAAAGGGTTTCGGAACGATTCGGAAGGAAGATCGGAAGTTTTTTACCCCAGATGAACTGAAAACACTACAATTAATTACTAATAATCCGCAAATAACAGCTAAAGAAATTTCGGAAGAACTTAATAAAAGTGATAGAACAATAGAGAATTATATCAGTAAACTAAAGAGATTAAAAATTATAAAAAGAGTAGGTCCAAAATTAGGTGGTTATTGGGAAATTGTTAATCAATCAAAGCAGAATGAGATTGAAGAAAACTCTATAAATATTTTGTAACTTTGTGGTTAAGCTTTTATAGTACAATAATAATAAAATGAACAGGTAAAAAATCCCACTCTATGTTTTGATGGGAAAAACAAATGCAGAAACGGACTTGCACCAATTGGTTGTGAAGTATTGGTACTGTTCTTTTCATTAGTTGGAATGAACTACCCAGCCGGCAAGCGGATGGAGTATCAATCGGAATTCTAATTTCGTCCCAAGGGGCGGAGAATTAACTCTTGTCCCGCTCTGTGGGATTAAAGCAACAATACTCTAGGATGCTAAAAATTATGAGATATTTACTTGTTGAACTATTATTCATAACTATTTTATTTCTAACATTTACTTCCACTCATTCGCAAACTTTCAGATTTGAACGACCGGTGCCTGATACAATTCAAACGCATGGAAATTATCTTTATGGCGAACCATGGTTCTGGGCTTCTGGAGGTGCACATCGCGGGCTTGATATGTGGATTACTTATGATACAGTCTATTCTGCTGCTGATGGATATGTTGAGTTTGCTGCTTTTGCTTCTGGTGAAGATGGATATGAACCAAACGGATTTGGAAATTATCTAAGAACTCGTTCAGCTTGGAATAGTAAAACAATTTATATCTACTATGCACACCTTTCAGAAATACTTGTTAACACTGGCGATTCTATTTTCACCGGAAAACCTATTGCAATTTCTGGTAACACGGGTAATTCATCAGGTCCGCATTTACATTTCGAAATTAGAGAGAACAATCCATATTACCTTGCTGAAAAGACAAGACGTAATCCGGAACTTTGGTTTTCGATGAGTGGTACAGGTGCAATTTATGGAAGAGTGCCTGATGCAGAAGATAATACAAGAGTTGATATTTCTCCTGACCCCAAACCACGCCCACCTTACACAACATTTAGTTATGGATTAACATACGGCTTTTTTGATAACACAATAGGGAGTGATGATATCTATAACGAGAACTATGCCTTCGGAGATGTGAAGCCAGGAACATATACTATAACTGCATTAGACGGAGAGTATAGAAGAACTGTTACTGTTTTAGCGGGAGAGGTTATTAATGCTGATGAAACAACATATATATATGAACGTGAAAATATATTATCTTTGACATTAGAGCAAAATTATCCAAATCCTTTTGGCGAAGCCATCCCCTCGGGAAACCCAAGCACAATAATTAAATATCAAATACTGAAAGAGGTGAGAGGTGAGAGGGTAGAAGTAAGACTTGTTGTTTATGATGTGCTTGGACGGAAAGTCGCCTTGCTAGTTAACAAAGAGCAGAGTGCTGGGAGTTATGAAGTTCAGTTTGATGCTTCGGCAAACTCAGCAACAGCAAGTGGCTTATCAAGCGGTATTTATTATTATCAGCTAACTGCAAATTACTATTCTCAAGTTCGTAAGATGATACTACTTAGGTAACTGTGGGGTTAACGCAGCAGTATCATTTTCTTTGTATCGGTAAAACCATTTACTGAAATTGAATAAAAATAGACTCCACTTGCTAATTGTTTGTTAGTATCATTAGTAATCCATTGGTAATTATAAGTTCCTGTTTCAAGTACATCATCAACTAATGTTGAAACCAACTTGCCCTGCAAATTAAAAATATTAAGTTTTACATGACCTTTCTCAGAAATTATAAAGGAAATATTTGTAGTTGGATTTCCCGAAGGGATGGCTTCGCCAAAAGGATTCGGATTATTTTGCTGCAATTTATATTTAACAGAATTTGGGGTAACTCCAGTCGCCCTGTCGGACTATTTCCGTTACCTCAAATTCTCTTTTAGTAAAATTGTTTTATTAAATTAGTATGATATTTCTAAAAAGTTATAACATTTAACAATATAATCCTTCAAGTTAAGGGAATAAATAAATGCGTATAGTTATATTTGTAGCAATTGTGTTGCTGCTAACTCAAGTAGTAAAAGCACAAACAAAGTATTATGATATTAATATTTTTATCAATAATGGTGAATTTGCAAAAGCAGATAGAAAATTGGATAGTTTAATAATGAGTAAAACTATATCAGAAAAAGAGCATTTGGAGTTGGAGTTTCAGAAGGAAAGGATGGATAGAATTAGATTGGATTTCCGAAAGAGTGAAAAAGATATTTTGGATTATGTTAAAAAATATTTTCCAGATGTTACCCGTGAAGACCTAAAAAAATGGGAAGATGGAGGTACACTCGAATACAAAATTATTGATGGAACAAAATTCTATTTCAATCGTGCAGCAAGTAACTTATTCCTATTAAACAAAGAAGCCAAAGCACAAATGGAAAAGGTTGATGGGAAAAAGAGGGATGATTTGGATTTGTTTCTTGAAAAATATTTATCAGATGTAGTAGAAAAATCGAGAGAGCAAAATACTCCTTTTGTAAAACCAGAAAGAATGCGGTTGAATTACAAATTAGTTGTTGAAGCAGATGTAGTTCCTGATGGAGAAATAATTCGTTGTTGGCTTCCATTTCCGAGAGAGAAAGGAGAGAGGCAGAAAGATGTTAAATTAATTTCAATAAATAATGAGGATTTTATTATTTCTCCATCTGATATTTCACACAGTACAATTTACACCGAGCAAGTTGCAAAAAAAGGAAAACCTACAGAGTTTAAATTATCCGTTGAATTTACTGGAGTAAACGAGTATTATTACTTAAATCCAAAATCGGCTGTCGAGTATAAAACCAATTCTGATGAATATATAAAATATACATCCGAAAGAACACCGCACATAATTTTTACAGAGAGAGTAAAAGAGATATCAGAAAAAATAGTGGGTGATGAAAAAAATCCGATTTTAATTGCAAAGAAAATTTATAAATGGATTAATGATAACATCCCTTGGGCTGGTGCTCGGGAGTACTCCACAATTGAGAATATTTCGGACTACTGTTTATCAACAATGCATGGAGATTGTGGAATAAAAACCCTTACCTTTATTACCCTTGCCCGTTACAATGGAATTCCGGCAAGATGGGAGAGCGGATTGATGCTCCATCCAAATAAATGGAATTTGCACGATTGGGGCGAAGTCTATTTTGAAGGAATTGGCTGGGTACCAGTTGACCAATCATTTGGCTTGAACAATGTGGAAGATGAAAGCACACAATGGTTTTTCCTTGGAGGTAATGATGCTTACCACATGATTGTTAATGATGATTTCTCTAAACCACTATACCCATCCAAAATATTTACACGCAGTGAAACGGTCGATTTCCAACGTGGCGAAGTTGAATGGAGAGGTGGAAATCTCTACTTTGATAAATGGGATTATTTTATTGATGTAGAATATTTGGATGAATAATAGGCTATTCAAAGGTTTCTAATAATGGATAATGAAATCTGTACAAAAAACCTCCAACTCATCTCCGAGGGAAGTCCTACGGGCAAAATAAAATGTACCCGTTTTTAGTGCGAATTTAAATGAAATCTGAATTGCTATTTAAGGCAATAAAACCGCAGCCGAAATTACAGTAGTCCACAAACCATCTTTATGTCCAATAGCAGACTGTGTAATGTTTGATGTGCGAACAATTTTACCGGATAGTTTAAATATTTGCTGTTTCTCATTCCACGCTTCATCGGCATCAAAATTCTCAATTCCCAGAGTTGTGGCAAGCATTCCGGCGGCAAGGTCCTCTGCATAATCTCCAGCTTTATCGGCTGTTTCGCCAAATGGATGATGCTCCGAGAGGTATCCGTACATTGTCTTATCTGCTGGAATAGCCGTCCCTATTGAGGCTGCAATTTTTCTTCCTGGTTCATTGGTTGAGTTGCGTGCCATTACTGCATGTACAATCTGCCCAGGAAATAATTCTTTTGTACCCTCCACAATTGAGACTTTTTTACATCCAATTGGGAAAATACTACTTACGCTTACAAGATTATATTTTTCAATTTTTGCATCCCGCAAAGCTAACTCGAACGAAGCAAGATATTCTTTATGCCTTCCAACACCTTTTGTAAAAAATATTTTCTTTGGAACGTACATTGTTACTCCAATAAAAATTTAATATTAAAATTATGTTTAAAACTAATCCAAACGTATTAAATAAGTAATTATTATAATTAGTTACAAAACGACTTTAAATGACAAAAAGTAAATAACGCTCTATAGTATCAAACCAGTTGTCATTTGCTCCGCTGTCATTTATAAAAACATAATGACTAAGAATGACCACAAATGACACAAAGTAAATAACGCTCTATAGTATCAAACAAGTTGTCATTCGCTTCGCTGTCATTTATAAAACCATAATGACACGTAGTAAATGACTTTTCATATTTTTGAAAATAACCAAGTGATGTAATTTTAAAAACAATTAGACTCTAATTAATAATTTCATAAATTTTCTCTTTCCAACTTTTAATGTCTTTTCTGAATCAAAAATTATTTCTTGATAAATCTCTGTGATCTTCTCTCCATCAACAGAAACACCACCTTGTTGTATTAACCTGCGTGCCTCACCTTTTGATGGTGCAAACTTAACAGCAATTAATAAATCGATAATTGTCATTTTATCAGTATCAGATTTATATTCAGGAATATCATCAGGAATGCCTTTATTGATAAAGATATTATCAAACTCTTCCTCGGCTTGTATTGCAGCTTCTTTGGAGTGGTACATTTCAACCAACTTACGTGCAAGTGTTCTTTTAATATCTCGCGGGTTTCCAGAGCCATCCTCAAGTTTCAATTTAATTTTAATTAGTTCATCAGCAGAAATATCGGTAGCAACTTCATAGTAATTGTAAATTGTATTATCCGGTATTGAAAGAGTACGTCCGTAAATATCTTTTGGTAAATCACAAATGCCAATATAGTTATCGTACGATTTGCTCATTTTCTCAACACCATCCGTTCCAACCAGTATTGGCATTGTTAAAATTACTTGCGGAACCATATTGTGTTCGCGCTGGATATCACGCCCCACAAGGAGATTAAACTTTTGGTCCGTTCCGCCAAGTTCAACATCACTTTCAATTTCTACGGAATCCATAGCCTGTGCAAGGGGATAAAGGATTTCGTGCATACTTATTGGAACTCCATCTTTAAAGCGGTTTGTAAAATCATCACGCTCCATCATACGAGCAACAGTATATTTGGATGCTAATTTAATTACATCTGCAAAATTCATTTTACCGAGCCACTCGGAATTATAAACAGTTTTAGTTCTCTCTTTATTTAGAATTTTATATGCCTGCTCAAAATATGATTTTGCATTCTCAGCAATCTCACTCTCTGTTAGCGGGGGACGAGTGGAATTTCTTCCTGATGGATCACCAATAAGAGCAGTAAAATCACCAATAATTAATATTGCCTGATGTCCAAGTTCCTGAAACTGTGCAAGTTTTCTGAGAACTACGGAATGCCCAAGATGTAAATCGGGACGAGTTGGGTCGCATCCTAATTTAATATTTAATGGCTTGCCACTCTCAATAGATTTCTCTAATTTCTTAACCAATTCTTCTTCGGGAATTATTTCCGAAGTACCTCTTCTAATTACATCCATCTGTTCTTTAACAGATGCAAATTTAATTTTCCTGCTCAATTTATTTCCTTTTAATATTAAAGTTCTTAGCCAACCTTCTCCGAAGGAGTCCTTCGGACAACCCTCTCCCAAAGGGAGAGGGAGTAAAAGTCCCTCTCTTTTCAAGAGAGGGGTTGGGGTGAGTTCAAAAGACATACGCCACTACATACTTTACACAACAATAGTTATTTCACACTTCTATCCAAATCTCTTTGTAAATCTTTTTGCTTAATAGTTTCACGTTTGTCGTACGATTTTTTACCGCGTGCTAAGCCAATTTCAACTTTCACTTTTCCATTTGTAAAATATAACCGCAATGGAATTAGGGAATATCCTTTCTGATTAATTTTATTGTTCAGCTTTTTAATTTCAGAACGCTTCAATAAAAGTTTTCTTCTACGGAGTGGTTCGTGGTTATTAATATTCCCATGGTCGTAAAAACCTATGTGTGCATTCACCATCCAGGCTTCATTATCTTTAATAGTAGCATAAGCATCAACAAGATTTCCTTTCCCATTCCGCAGAGCTTTAACCTCTGTTCCAAGGAGAACAATTCCTGCTTCAATCTTTCGCTCAATAAAATAATTGTGAAATGCTTTTCTATTACTGGTTATATTTTTTTCTTTTTTGTCTTCCATATTTTCTTAAAACTCAATTCCAAAGTTATGTATAAAAACAAGAATATAAAATATCAGGAATCTGGTTAAATGAATCCTTATCTTTTTTAGTTAAATTTTAAAATTCTTCAATGGAGAGATAATGTTAGAAATCCAAAGGAAAACATCAAACTTATTTTATGCCATACTTGCATTGCCCGCAACCGCAATGGGTTTTGCACTCTCTGTTCAAATCTCTGCACTAAGCTGGATTTTAGTTACACAGTTTGGATTAGACCTACACGAAATGGGGTTTGTTTGGGCTGCTGGTCCTGTTGCAGGATTAATTGCACAACCAATAGTTGGTTTTATAAGTGATAATGTTTGGTTCTTTGGAGGAAGAAGACGCCCATTTATTTTAATTGGCGGAACAATTGCAGCACTAATGCTGCTTGCACTTCCGAGCATTGGAGTGATTAATGACTCACTTTCTGTTGATAATTTAATTGCAGTAGCTATAATTGTTGCACTTACTTTGGATTTATCGATAAACGTAAGTTTCAATCCAACTCGCTCAATTATTGCTGATGTTACCGAAGATGGAAATCCGAGAACAAAAGGCTACACTTGGATGCAGACAGTTTCTGGCAGCTTTGGTGTTTTAGCTTATGCAATTGGTGCTATTTGGGGAAATTATTTTTTAATCTATTTTGGTGTTGGGCTTGTATTTCTATTCACCGTTGTTCCTTCTTTTTTTATTGAAGAACCACGAACTCTTTCAAAACCGGAAGATGAAAACGAAAAATCGGGTGATGAAACTGATGAGGGTTCATCCTCTAAAACTGACTTACCAGCATTTCTGAAAATCAGTTTTGCGAATGCCTTCTCCTGGCTTGGTGTTCAGACAATGTTCGTTTTTATTATTGCATTTATTACACAGAAAATTAACGTAACTCCAAATGGAGCTACGGCAGAAATGATTGAAGTAATTGATTTAAAAACCGGACAAATAATTTCAGTCTCATTTTTAATTTTGAATGCTGTTGGTGCCTTACTTCCAGCATTTGTACTTGAACCAATTGCAGAAAAAATTGGACGAGTAAAGACGCAAATGATAAGTGTTGCAATAATGTCTATCGGATATTTTGCAATTGCATTTTTTGGATTTAGCGAATATACACTCTACGTACTTATGGGTGTTGCCGGTATTGGTTGGGCAGCAATAGTTTCACTTCCATTTGCAATTATGTCGGAGGTAGTTGATAAAAGCAGAATGGGTTTTTATATGGGAATGTTCAATCTCTCAATTGTAATTCCGCAGTTGCTCGTAAGTCTTGCTGTCGGATTAATTGTTGTAAACGCTGCCGATAAAAACATTGTATTTATAATTAGTGGCGTATCCCTTGCTATATCTGCGTTACTTTGGATGATTGTAAAAGAGAAGAAATCATAAATGATTAAAAAAGTTTTTCTAATAGTTTTTTCAATATTCACAACTTGTTTGTCGCAAGATGAAATTTCAGGAATGGATATTTTTGTGATAGACTCATACGTAACTCCGGAAGAACCACATAGAGTGATGCTAACTTTTTTTACAAGTGAAAAAGTAAAAGCAAAAATTAAATTTGATGGGAACGATGAGCTTGTTGTATCAAGCGAATATTTAGAGGAACACAAATTTGAATTACTATTAAGTAAGTTAAACTATGATTCAACTTCAATACCTTATAAAATTATTGTTGAAAATAGTAGCGGAGTAAAATCAACAAGTGATGAGTTTGATTTATATCTGCCCGAAGTATATACTTTTGAAATTAAAAATAAATCAAATTTTTTAGATTTGTGTCTTGGCGGAATTTTGTATCTCCTTCCATCACCAACGTTTGTGCTGCAAAGTAACGAAAGCAATTTCAGTTTAAATAAGGAACTGCCAATTATTTCTTTTTATGGAAGTGGTTATAACTTCCCAAGCAGTTATATTGCGTTGGAGTATAGTTATATTTTTGATGTGAAAAATCGAAATTATTTTAGAGTTGGATATAAATATATTTTTCAAACAAAAATTATAAAATATGTTTCACCAGGAATTAATCTTACAACAAATTTTAACGGGTTTAATGGAATAAGCCCCGAAGTTAGTTTTGGTTTATTCAAGTTTTATGAAACATTTACACTCTATACAAGGTTCCGATACAATTATAATTTTAATAATGCACCTTATAATTTTGCGGAATTATCTATTGGACTTTTCACAAGTTCAATATCTTTTAACTTTTGATTGAATAGAAATAATAATAAAAATTAGAGAGAGGAAAATTGCCTAGAAAAGCACCGATAGATCTTGGAGAAAGAGGAAAGTTAAGTCCCTACAACACACTCAATAATCTAACAGGAAAAGAATGGATTAAATTTACAAAGTCATGGTTTCATCATAATCCAAAGCCTCGCAAAGATAATGAGATTCTTCATCCGGCAAAGTATCCTGAATCGTTAGTGTCAGAATTTATCAATTTCTTCACACAAAAAGGTGATTGGGTTTTTGATCCATTTCTTGGAACCGCCAGTACCCTTATTGCTGCTGGGGATACTGAAAGAAATGGTGTTGGAATTGAGATAACTAAAAAATATTTAAAAATCTCGAAAGATAGAATTGCAGATGGAAATTATAAAACAGAATTAACTCCACTCTTGGGTTCATCGCTATCACTCAATAAGGTATTGGAGAAGAAAGGATATGGCGAAAAGAAATTTGATTTTGTTGTTACATCACCTCCATATTGGAATCAGTTGGAACGTTCATCAATGCGTCAGAAGGAAAGAAAGGATAAGGGTTTGGATACAAAGTACTCTGAAGCAAAGGGTGACATTGGAAATATTGCTGACTACAAAGAATTTGTTGAGAAACAAGCAAAGATATTTGACCAAGTCTATGATGTAATTAAGGATAAAGGATATCTAGTTGTTATCACTAATAATGTTTTTGCCGATGGCAGAGTCTATCCTTTAGCTTTTGATACAGCAACATCTCTTACGCAGCGTGGTGAAAAAAGCTGGATATTAAAGGATGAAAAAATTTGGCTTCAAAATGATAAACCTCTTATTGCACTTGGTGTTAATAACGCTTGGGTGGGGAACAGGCATCATCAGTATTGTTTAATATTTAGGAAAGATAAATGCAAAAAGAAGTAAACTATTTATTGTTTTTGTAGAGATATGTTATGCCTTATGTTTTGTGTTTTCTTCTATGTAACAAGTTTGCTTTCTCTTTATTATTTTTATAATTTCAAGTTAAATTAATTTAGCAAGGATATAATAATGACGACCATTACAATTAAAAATGGAGAAAAATTATCGAGGACGCATTTTAAGGGATGGGAAGATTTACAAATGGAATTAATACTTATGCAAGAGAAAATTGAACTTTCTTCAGAACATATAGAAATTTTGAAATCGCGTGAAAAAGAAGCTGATAATGCAACAGATATGGGGTTATCTTGGAAAAAAGTGAAATCAGGATTAAACAGAAAAAATGTTTAAATTATCATTTCGTCCATCTGCGAGTAACGATGTTCAAGAAATTGTAAATTATTATGATAAGCTAGAAATTAGATTAACCGATGTTTTTTTGAAAGAGTTAGAGGATACCCTAAAACATATTAATAGTATGCCAGAATCCTGCCAAAAGAAACTAGGAGATATAAGAGTTTCTTATCTCAAACGTTTTAAGTTTGGAATTTATTTCAAAATTTATAAAAAAACTATTGTTGTAATTGCTGTTTTGCACACCAGTAGAGACCCACAAATTTGGCAATCACGGTAAATAATATGGCAACTATTACTGTTATATGAAATATGCGGACTTACAACTTTAACTTTTCCTAAAGGAATTTCTTCTGCAAGGCACTTAATAAATTATGGATTTATTTACACAAGAAGAAAATATTTTATCAGTTAGTGAAATAACTAATTCGGTAAAAAGAGTACTCGAAAAATCTTTTAAGGGTATCAAAATTGTTGGTGAAATATCCAACTTTAAAGCTCATTTTTCGGGGCATTGGTATTTTACTCTTAAGGATGCAAATGCACAGATAAGCTGCACAATGTGGAAGGGAAATAATACTCGTGTTAGATTCACTCCGGAAGATGGAATGAAGATTATAGTATCCGGAAACATATCTGTCTATCCCCCGCGTGGAAGCTACCAAATTGATGTTCGTGCGATGAAAGCGGCTGGTGTTGGTGAACTTCAAGCAGCATTCGAGAGATTAAAACAGTCTCTATCCGATGAAGGACTTTTTGATGTGAAGAACAAAAAAGCAATCACTCGGCTTCCTAAAAAGATTGGCATTGTAACAGCAATAGATTCTGCAGCATTCCGAGATATGGTTTCTGTTGCAGAGAGAAGATTCCCATTAGTGGAACTTATTGTTGCATCCAGCAGAGTGCAGGGCGATGGTGCAGCGGAGAACATTTCGCGAAATATTAAATTACTCGATAAACTCGGAAATATTGATACAATTATTGTTGGAAGAGGCGGCGGCTCTCTTGAAGATTTGTGGGCTTTTAATGAAGAGATTGTTGCACGTACAATTTATGATGCAAAGACTCCAATTGTAAGTGGTGTTGGGCACGAAATTGATTTTACAATAGCTGATTTTGCTGCGGACTTACGTGCCCCAACTCCCACAGCATCAATGGAATTAGCAACTCCAAATCAAGAAGATATTCTAAATTATATCACAGATTTTTTTAGTAATTCTTCAACTAATGTTAACTCTATTATAACTAACTTTAAAGATGAAATTTTTGGAATAACTAATTCTTACGGATTTAAGTCTCACGATTTTATAATTAATAATAATATGCAGACTTTAGACAACTATCTATTTAGAATTGAAAATGGTGTAAATCAAAAATTTCTAAAGAGTAAAAACGAATTAAGTGTACTTAGTAATAGTATAGAATCGTATAATATTGAAAAAATTTTAGAACGAGGATTTGCCCTCGTTGAGCAGAATTGTAAAAAAATTACACGTGCAAAGGATTTTGATTCAAGTAAAAAAACAAAAATTAAATTTTACGATAATGAAATTGAGATTGAATAATGGCAAAAAAAGAAAAATCATTTGAAGAATCTCTGCTGCGTTTAAAAGAGATTTCAGAGAAACTTGAGGGAAGCGAAGTTGGATTGGATGATTCAATAAAACTTTATGAAGAGGGAGTAAAACTTGCTAAAGAATGTTACACAACATTATCGGAAGCAGAATTAAAAATAAAAGAATTAAAATCAGAGTTAGAAATAGATAGTGATTGAAAGGTTATTAATGGTAGATAGAGAAAAATACAATATATTATTTGATGTTGAATCACCAAGCGATATAAGGGAATTTGATACTAAACAATTGAAATTGCTCTGTGCTGAAATTCGCGAATATATGGTAGATGTTGTATCTGAAGTTGGCGGTCACTTTGGCGGTGGTCTTGGAACTGTTGAATTAACTGTAGCATTGCATAAGGTTTTTAATACACCGGAAGATTCAATAGTTTGGGATACTGGGCATCAAGCCTACCCGCATAAAATTATTACTGGAAGAAGAGACAAGCTAAATACAATCCGTCAGTTTAAAGGGTTAAGTGGGTTTCTAAAAAGAAGTGAAAGTGAGTATGACGATTTCGGTGCGGGTCATGCTACTACATCAATTTCTGCCGCTGTTGGTATTGCCGAAGGTGCAAAACAACTTGGAATAGATAGAAGTGTTGTTGCTGTTATTGGTGATGGCGCTATGACTGGTGGAATGGCTTACGAAGCTATGAATAATGCAGGCGTTCAGCAAAGCAATGTAATTGTAGTTTTGAATGATAACCAAATGTCGATTGCTCCTAATGTGTGGCAAATATCAAATTACTTTACAGAAATAATTGCACATCCCGAGTATAATAAATTTAAAGGTGCAATTTGGGAGTTAACAGGAAAGCTCGATAATTTTGGCGATAGATTACGCAAGGTTGCTGGAAGATTAAATACAGGAATTAAATCTATTGTTACTCCAGGTATGCTCTTCGAGGCATTGGGCTTTAGATATTTTGGACCTGTTAATGGTCACAACATTAAAAAGTTAGTTGAGTTATTCGAGCACATAAAACCCCTTACAGGTCCAATTCTTGTTCATGTTTATACAGAAAAAGGGAAAGGATACAAACCAGCCGAAGATGATGCCCCTAGATTTCATGGTGTTGCTCCTTTCGATAAAATTACCGGTGAAACAGTTAAGAACAAAAATACGGCTGCATCATACACAGAAATATTTGGAAAAGCTCTGTTGAAAATTGCGAAAGAAAACTCTAAGGTTGTTGGTATAACTGCCGCAATGCCCGATGGTACTGGACTAAAATATTTACAAGAGGAATTTCCGGAAAGATATTATGATGTAGGAATTGCTGAAGAACATGCGGTTACTTTTGCTGCCGGACTTGCAACAAAAGGAATAGTTCCGGTTGTATCAATATATTCTACATTTTTACAACGTGCTTACGACCAAATATTTCACGATGTTAGTCTTCAGAATCTGCATGTGGTATTTGCCCTTGATAGGGCTGGACTTGTTGGGGCTGATGGTCCAACTCATCACGGGGTATTCGATTTAACTTTTTTACGGATGCTTCCTAAAATGGTAATTATGGCTCCAAAAGATGAAGCTGAATTACGCAACATGCTTTACACAGCAACAGAATATAAAGAGGGACCAATTGCCTTAAGGTATCCACGCGGCTCTGCACTTGGTGTTGAAGTAAAAGAGAATTTTGAAATACTCCCTATTGGTAAAGGGGAGATTCTCAGAGAAGGGAAAGACATAGCAATTTTAGCTGTCGGAAATATGGTGAGATTTGCATCCGAAGCGGCAGAACAGTTAGCAACTGTGGGCATTTTTGCAGAAGTTGTTAATATGCGTTTTGTTAAACCAATTGATAAAAAATTACTCGATAAAGTTTCTGAAAAGTTTGAAAAAATAATTACTGTTGAAGAGAATTCTATTGTGGGTGGATTTGGTTCTGGGGTACTGGAATATTTTGCTGATAAAGGCTACAGAAATAATATACTTCGCTTAGGTTTACCCGATTCGTATGTTGAGCACGGTACGCAAGACCAATTATACAAAATGCTTAAAATTGATGCCGATGGAATTGTTGAAAGTGTTAAGAGGTTTTTAAGTAAATAATGCCGACATATTATATTTTACTATAATATAATATTTGCCTATATTGTATTATACTAAAATATAATATGGCAATTTAATTAGGTGGAAAAACAACAACTTATAGAAATAGTAGTAGAGCAGAGGAGCATATTTGAAAAAAATATTAAAATAGTTCCACGAAAAATACCTAATAATGCTATAAATTCTCCTAAAATAACAGTTATCACAGGGATACGTAGATGTGGTAAATCAACACTCCTTAGACAAATATCAAAACAATATAAAGAATATAACTATATTAATTTTGAAGATGAACGTTTGTTAGAGTTTACCTACAAAGACTTTAACATTCTTTTGGAAGCATTTTTTGAATTACAACCTGAAGCAACAACATTCTTTTTTGATGAAATACAAGATGTAATTGGATGGGAAAAATTTGCAAGAAGGCTATTTACCGAACAATATAAACTATATATAACTGGCTCTAGTGCAAAGCTTCTTGGCTCCGAAATTGCAACAAGTCTTACTGGTAGGAATATACAAATAGAACTTTATCCATTTAGTTTTCAAGAATATCTTAGGTATAATGGCTTTAATATAAAAAAAATATACACAACAAGAGATAAGGCACTAATAGCAAAATATTTGGAAGAATTTCTTACTTACGGAGGATTTCCGGAAGTAATAAAATCGAAAGACTACGAGGAGCTTAATCAGATATACCAAGATATAATAATAAAAGATTTGTTGGTAAGGTTGAAGATACGCGACAATAAAAGTTTTAGAGAACTGTCACTCTACCTGTTATCTAATATTTCAAAAAAAATAAGTTATAATAATTTGAAAAACTTGCTACAGTTTAGCAACACATCAAAAGTTAAAAATTATATAGAAGCATTAATTGAAGCATATTTGTTCTTTAGTATTTATAAATATGACTACTCAATAAAAAAACAGATACGAAACGATAGAAAAATTTATTGCATAGATCAGGGAATAATTAATGCAACAGCATTTAAGTTTAGCAAAGAAGATGGACGAATTTTAGAAAACGTTGTCTTCTTAGAATTGAAAAGAAGAAAGAAAGAGATATACTACGAAGAAGAAAAAACCGAATGCGATTTTATTATAAAAAAAGGTATACAAATAACGGAAGTAATACAAGTTACTACATCATTGGCAAATTATGGAACTAAACAAAGAGAAATAAAAGGACTCTTATATGCAATGAGAAAATACAAGTTGAACGAAGGTACAATAATAACAAAAAACTATGAAGATACATTAGACATAGATGGACAAAAAATATACGTTGTGCCTTTATGGAAATTTTTGTTGGAAAATCAAGACCATTCTTGATATGGATTGTGAGTGATATTTCTTCTTGAGTATAGAATAATAGACTAATTATACCATATGCTTAAAATTGATGCCGATGGAATTACCGAAAATGTTAAAGCATTTTTGGATAATAAATAATTTTCAAACAAATCTGTTTTTGAAAATGTGTACGGAGCAATAATATCCTGCATTAAGTTTGTGTTAATTTTTGTTCATTCTTAAAACTTACTTGTTAATTTGAGTATTTTTGAATGTAATTATTTAACAACTTATTAATGATGAAAACAAAAATTCTAATAGTAGATGATGAAAAAGATATTGTTGAATTTATTCAATACAATCTTGAGCAAGAGGGTTTCCAAGTAATAAAAGCCTACAACGGAAAGGAAGCTATTGAGAGAATAAAAGAGAAACCAGATTTAGTAGTACTTGATGTTATGATGCCTGGTCTTGATGGGTACGAAGTCTGTAAAAAAATTAGAACGAAAGAGAAATATAAAAACATTCCCATCCTATTTTTAACTGCAAAAATTAGTGAGCAAGATGAGGTTCACGGTTTAGATATTGGGGCTGATGATTATATTGCAAAGCCAGTATCAATTAAAAAACTTATTGCCAGAGTAAAATCCAACCTGCGGCAAAGAGATATTAATAATAATGAAGAAATAAATAGAGTAATAGTAGCCGGACCAATTAAAATTGATAAAGATGAATATGTGATTTTTTTGAATAAAGATAAGTTGGTTTTTCCGCGAAAGGAATTTGAATTAATCTCTTTTTTAGCCGAGCGAGCTGGCAAAGTTGTTACGCGAGAGAAAATACTAAATACTATTTGGGGTGAAGATGTTTTTGTTGGCGATAGAACTATTGATGTTCACATCAGAAAAATTCGTGAAAAATTAAACAACCATTCTTACTTAATTGAAACAGTAAAAGGGGTTGGGTATCGATTCAAATCAGATGAAACGAGCATGTAAAAGTCTTTACACACAAGAGGATGATTATAATGCGAGTTCCATGTGGCAAAAATATTAAATTATAAACACATGAAAAATAAAGAATCAAATTTTAGTTATTCAAAAATATATTTAAAGGAAGTTTTTGGTATAAATCTTTTTCTTTATTTTATTTTTGTTTTATCGCTTGAACTTACATTAAGTCAAATAGTAATTTATTTATTTGTAGTACTACTTCTCTCTACCCTCTTACTCTATTTAATAGGGCTTAAAAGACGAGATGCAATTGAGAAAATAACATCTGTAATTCATCAAATAAAAAGCAACAAAAATATTTCAGTGGATGATATTGTTCTCAATCCTCATCTTGAAAAAATTGAAAATGATTTGAAGGAGATTCATAAAAAAAACAGAGATGATATTGCCAATATGCATAGACTGGCACAAGCGAGAACTGATTTTTTAGGAAATGTTTCACATGAATTACGCACTCCAATATTTACCATCCAAGGCTTTTTGGAAACTCTTTTAAATGGGGCAATTGATGATCCAAATGTGAATAGAAGATTTCTTAAAAAAGCGATTAATCATACTCATAATTTAAATGATCTTTTAAATGATTTAATTGATATCTCCATGATTGAATCGGGGCAGATGAGAATGCAGCCAACTTATTTTGATATTATCAAGTTTATTGAATCACTTGTGGTTGAGTTAGAATCATTAGCTGATGAAAAGGGAATAAAAATTAAATCAAAGTTTGCTGGTAAAGAGATTGAAGTGTTCGGGGATAAAGATAAACTTAAACAAGTCTTTGTAAATTTAATTAGCAATGCAATAAAATATTCTGAAAGCGGAAACATTATAATTATAACAGAAGTTATTAATGAGAGAGTTAAAATATCTATCAAAGATTCTGGGTATGGAATATCGGATGCAGATTTATCAAGAATTTTTGAAAGATTTTATCGTGTTGATAAGGCACGCTCGAAAGATGCTGGGGGTACCGGATTAGGCTTAGCAATTGTAAAGCATATTGTAGAAGCACATGGTTCTAAAATTGAAGTAAAAAGTAAAATTGGAAAAGGTTCAACATTCTCTTTTGGCTTACGTAAAAAATAATTTTAGAGAATTATAATTTTGTTTTGCGGAATAAACCTAATGTTATAACTCTTTAAAAATGTCAGTATCAAAACTCTTTAGAAATGTCAGACTAATTTAATAAAATAATTTCACTAATAGAGAATTTGGGGTAACGTAAGGAGCCCGATAGGGCGACTGGAGTT
>JAKIUC010000068.1 GCA_021647785.1 Melioribacteraceae bacterium | reverse complement strand
ACACAAGATTAGTTATGTGTAAGGAGGAAGTATGTCAACTGAAAAAATAAAACATTTGGAATTCATTCAAAATGTAATTACCAGAATGAATACAAACTCTTTCCAGATAAAGGGCTGGTGCATTGTTATTGCATCTGCATTATTAGCTGTTTACGCTTCCACAAAAGATAATTATTTCTTTCTCGTGGCTGTGTTTCCAACTCTTATCTTTTGGTTTTTGGATGCGTATTACCTAAATCAAGAGAGAAAGTTTAGAGGTCTCTATAATGATGTTGCTGGTGTAACAGATGAGCCAAAAGAAATTAAGCCTTTTGCAATGAGACCTGATTTGTATGATGGTGGAAAATATTCATACTGGAGTGCATTCTTTTCAAGAACGATTTTTAAAATGTATCTATCAGTAATAGTTGTTTTAATAGGTGTTTTTTCATATTTGGACTGTTGAATTAACAAAGGAGGATAATGTTATGGCAAGGAAAACATTTTTTAGTTTTCATTACAAAAATGATGTATGGCGTGCTAATCAAGTTAGAAATAGCTGGGTTACTCAGGGAAAAGAAGCTGCAGGCTTTATTGATTCTGCAGAGTTTGAAAAGATAAAGGAAAAAGGAGATAATGCGGTTGAAGACTGGATTGATGAACAACTTCAGGGGACATCTGTAACAGTTGTCTTGATAGGAAGTGAAACATCAAATCGAAAATATGTAAAATACGAAGTCAAAGAGAGCTATAAAAAAGGGAACGGACTATTGGGCGTACATATCCATAAACAGAAAGATCAAGATGGCAATACATCAACAAAAGGTGATACTACTTTTGGAGAATTGGGAAAAGATGAAAATGGTAATAGTATCTATTTTCATCAGGTTGCTAAGACATATGATTTTGTAGATGATGATGGATATAATAACCTGGGAGAGTGGATTGAAAACGCGGCAAAGGATGTTGGTAGATAATACACATAACATACAAGGTTAGATTGTGAGAGCGTCTTTTTGCGAACCACAATCTTGAACCGTCAGTCTGTCTAAAAAGCATCCTTACGGACAGACAAATCATTGCGGTATAAATTAGTTGTAAATCTATTTAATCAGTGTGCCATTTTTAATTTGTCAATTATTCCTTATCGGAATATGGAATAAACAATAGAATGAAAACACAACAACAAATAATTAGCCCTCAAGACGTAGTGGTATTACTTAAAATAATCGCTTAGCAAGAGAAACCATGGTTTCAAATACCAATGGCAAAAGAATTATTTATTAGTCAATCAGAGGTAAGGGGGTGGAATAGAATAACTCGCTTAATAACAAGTCGTATGTTCTATAAAAACAACAAGTTAACAATTTAATATCAATGACTTATTTTATTCCACCCCCTAAGCAAATCATTGGCTCGTTCAAAGTTTGCCGGCTTAATAGATGCATCTGGTAAAAAAACAAGACGACTTGCATTGATGGAGTTTCTGCAATATGGCATCAAATATGTTTTTCCACAACATCCTGGCTCAATAGTAAGAGGAGTACCAACAGCCCACTCTGCACCACCACTTAATAACTCAATAGATAGCGAAGAAAATTATGTATGGGCTTTTGGAAAAGGGAACCTTAGAGGTCAGAGCATAATACCACTATACCCAACAGCAGTAAATGCAGCACTTAAAGACCCTAAACTACACGAGTTATTGGCATTGGTAGATGTTTTAAGAGTAGGCAGAGCACGAGAAAAAGAGATTGCCATTAAAGAATTAAAGTTGCGATTACTTGAATGAAAAATAGAACAATATGGCGGCAAAGCCGCAAACGACAAAAATCAAATTATAAATAACAAATTGAGAACCAAGAAATGAGACGAGTAAAATCATTTTGATTAAATGGTTCAAGTTTTATCATAACATTTTCTTATTAATATTTAATGTATAAAACTTATGCAAAATAGTAAACATGTTGTTTCTAATTTGAAGTGAAAACAGTAAATACTTATTTCAGACAAAACTTTAATTTATTAAAACTTCCAGCGCGAACCAATTGTGAATTGAACTACTTTTGTGTCATTTCCTTTAAATGCGGAAATAATATCGGCACTTGCAAAGTTAAATTCAACAACCTCAGCATCAATTCCTAAGCCGAGACTCCAGGCAAAGCCAGTAAATCCGCCAAATGTAAAGCCGCTTCTAATTGGAAATAAATCTATTGGCTTCCATTCAAAACCAAGCGAGAGTAGTGGGGAAGTAGTGTTATTCAATGAATTATTAAACCCTTGATTGTATCCGACAACAAGCAACATTTTACCTGGGAAATTACCATTCAAGAATCTATCCAATCTAAAACTAGCACCTAACCTTAGAACTGTTGGTAGTGAGGATGTGAAACCGTCTGAATAACTCCCGATAGGTTTAAGTGCCGCCTCTATAGAATCAGTAAGTGTTGAATCTGTTACATCCGATATTAAAAATGAACTGCTTGATTTATAGCTTACCGGATTATTATCCCAGCTAACAGAGCCTATATCAGTAATGCTAAGTCCGAAAGTCCAGATACTATCTAACTCAGTTGCAAATCCAAAATTAATACCAAACCCAACACCAGCCGGATTTAAGAAAGGAGAAATATTTTGAATATTTTTCACATCATCAAAATCCCATTGAATTCCAAAATCTTGAGAGACTGCAATATTGGCAGCCAAATTATTTTCTATTAAAATTGAATGGTCTTCTAAAGTTTTTATTGTTGTACCAATTGTTTCAATTTCAGTATAGGCATATCCGTGTACTAATTTTAAAGTTACGCCGGCAGAAAAAGAATCAAAAATATTATTAAGCAGTGGTGAAAAATCTCTTGCATAAGATAGGTTGTACTCTCTTAAGTATGATGTGGATAAGACTAAATCGTTAAGGTAATAAGTTCTTCCAACTCTGTTGCCGTTAAGAAATAGATCAATTAAGTCTTTTGGAAGTCCCGTTCTTTGTCCAAGAACATCATTTATTGAAAACCCAAAATTACCAATATCTTTTCCTGCAGAGAGAGAAATAGAGAATAGATTAATTGCAGCACTTGTCTGAATTCTGTTACCTTCATTGAATTTCGAAAGAAGAATCTCTTTTTCAGAAGGGTCTAAATACCTTCCAATTATATTTCCATTTTCATCCTTAACACCACCAAAGTAATATTCAATATCACTAAATGTCATAAAATCATTTCCAGAAACTGCATTAATACTTGGTATCGGTAAAACGGTTGAAATCTCAATGGTAGTACCTTGCAGAGCTAAATTAGCAGGGTTTGCTAATATAGCATAAACTCCAGTAGATGTTACAGCAGCCTGGCTGCCAATTGCTACTGTGCGTGCATCGGGATAGCTAAGAACGCCTCCGTACTGTGCCATTACTAAATTGGAGAGAAAAAATAATAATATATACACAACACAAATTGTCCTGCTCTGCGGGACAATTTTGTTGTTATATACCGACAAAATTCGATTCTGAATTTCCGAAAACCATTTTATTGTCGGTATATGTTGAAAATATTTCATTAAATTATTTCACTTTTCTTAATTGCCATTCATTCTGTAATTAATTTTTCCGTAAACCTTAAAATAAATATTATCGGTATTTCTAAACTTAACCGGAGCAACACTATTTATTGGCGGTGTATCTAAACTAAAAATAAATTCAATATTCCGATTTTGCATAAATGTTATTGCATCCTCTCTATTTAATTGGATAACTTGCTTATTTATTTCAGCAGATGTAACGTTGCCATTTTCATCAACAATTGGTGCTTCAAGTGATATATAAGTATTTGGGCTATAGCTTGGAGGAAAATCTAATATTGGATTATTAAGTATATCTAATACAGTACCTTTCATAATAATATTTACCGGAATTTTATTTAATGATTCAATAGTTAACTCAATAGAATTGATTGATTCAATTGTCGCTTCATCAAAATCAGAGTCAAATAGGGAAATAGTATCTTGGAATGAACCACCGGAAATTCCAAAATCCAAAGGAACTTCAAATGAAAAACCACCGGCAACTGAATCAGTTTTTGAAATACTTCCAACATTGTAATTAGGATTTACAATACCACTTCCTGAAAGAGAAAATTGTTCCGGAATTTCACCAATAGTTGTAAAACTATTTACAAATTCAGTAAATCCAAATTCATTTAAATCAAATTTGCTATCAACAAGTGCAGGTAAATTAAGTTGAATTTCAAGTGTTTTAGTTAAATTATCAGAAGTTCCTGTTATCAATCCATTAAGGATAATATCAAAATTTACTGATGATGATAAATCTAAAACCATGGATGGAGTACTGATAAAAATAGAATCGAAATTAAAACTATTTTGAAAATCACCTAAATCAAAATTTAAATCTGATTTAGTTATTTCAAACTTTGTTGGCTTAATTAAACCCTCTGCATAAGCAAAGTACGATTCGCTAAAATCGATATTTACTGTAACACTATCATTACTGCGTATTGTATTTATCCCATCAGTGGGAGCTATAAGTACCGATAGAGAGTATTCCAAAAGATTAGTTGGAGTACCAGGAGTTAAAGTTTTTATTTGCCATTCCTTTAACGAAGGTATTTCAATTATTTTATTTCGTTCATTTCTCTTGAGACTAAATATGTTATTATAATTATTGTTGTAGCTGTCAAATAGATTTTTAATTTCAAAGTTAATATTTAAGTCGAGATCAAAATAATTATTCATTAGAATTCGGAAACTACCTTCATCAAATATTATTGCTTCAACTTTTGTTGAATCATCAATAATAAATGAATCGCTAATAATAATAGGGTCTTGCTCCGGTATTATTCCAGTTACAGATTCAAAAATTAAATTGGATAGACCTATTTCAATTTCTGTCCCTGCATTATTAGAAACAGTTACTGTATCTGTACCACTACCTGGAGTATAAATTGTTGTTGCTACTTTTAGACTATTTGTTATTGTTACGTTACTTAAATCGAAAGAAACTGTTGTACTTTCTAATGGAAGTGTAACTATTGGCGAATTAATTGGTGCTTCAACAACAATAGAACCATCCTTAGAATTAATAATTTTAAATTCTCTAAACTCCGTTGTTACAGGAAGATTGTTTTGAATAGTAATTTCCATACTGCCAGATTTAAAGAGTGCTGATTCAAATTCATTAATCAACTCAAAGCTTGATGTTATCGGTGCAGATGCTTCTGGAAAAACAACATCATTACCGCCAGAAATTGGTGTCCAATCAGAGATGGCAATATTTGTTCTTAAGGGTGGTACTTCGTCTATTTTTATTGTTCCAATTGAGCTTACAGAGGAGGTTGAAAATGCACTAATTTTTAACTGTTCACTTATATAGAACGGGTCAATTATTTCTTCCGTACTATATATTAAAACTCCTAATTTCTCCGGGTCATCGGAAACAACAAAGCTACTATCATCCTCTATAAAATCATTAAGTGTAAATAATGTATCAGTAATTGGGAAAGCATATGTAGCATCAAATGAAGGTGCTATAAAGTTTTCAGGAGGGGATATGCAGCCATTCATAATTAAAAGAGTAGAGATTAGAAGTGATAATATTTTTATTTTAATGTTTTTCATATTTTAATTTTTAGATTACCAGATTAAGAGATGTGAGACACAAGATTCTTGTATATTAATTATTGTGTATTTCACAGAATGTCTCTACATTTTTATCTTACTCATACTCTTTGCTGTAGCCATCCAGTTGGAAAACCCATAACGAATTGTACAAATATATTGAAGCAAATATAACTATTTCTAAGTAATGAATACTTTTTTGTTTGTGTTCTATATCAAGCTATTTATAACAGAAAGACCTTCTAATATTTTTATTATAAATTGGAATAAAGAACACTTTTTAATATTTTAGATTTGCACGTAAACAAATTAAAAGGGTATGAATGTTTTCCAAAGTCTTTTCGAGTGCTACATTTGGTATAGATGCTGTTATTGTTGAGGTAGAGACTCATTACGAGAAACAATTGCCTTCAATCATTATAGTTGGCTTACCTGATAGTGCAGTTCGTGAAAGTAAGGAACGAGTAACAGCTGCAATAAAAAATAGCGGGTTCGAGTTTCCATTAAAAAAAATCACGATAAACTTGGCACCAGCCGATATCAAAAAAGAAGGAAGTTCGTTTGACCTCCCTATTGCCATTGGATTGTTGGCTGCTGCCGAAGTAATAACAACTGAAAAATTGCAGAATAGTATAATACTTGGTGAACTATCTCTGGATGGCTCGTTGAGAAAAGTGAAAGGGATTTTACCAATTGCAGTTGAAGCATTAAAAAAAGGATTCAAAAATATAATACTTCCGCTGAAGTCAGTAAAAGAGGCATCTATTGTTGATGGAATTAATGTATATGGTGTTACAAATTTAAAAGAAACTGTTCAATTGCTAAATGGTGAAATTGAGTTAGAACCAATTGTTACTAATAGATCAGAATTATTTTCAGAGGTAAATAAATATCATTTAGATTTTTCGGATGTAAAAGGACAAGAGAATGTAAAGCGTGCCTTAGAAATCTCTGCTGCTGGCGGGCACAATTTGGTTATGATTGGTCCACCAGGCTCTGGAAAATCGATGCTTGCAAAGAGATTCCCATCTATTCTGCCACCCCTTACTTTTGAAGAGGCATTAGAAACCACGAAGATTCATTCCATAGCAGGAATTTTATCATCCCAAACAGCACTAATTACCGAGCGACCATTTCGGTCGCCGCATCATACAGTCTCTGATGCAGCATTAATAGGAGGCGGCTCATTCCCACGTCCTGGCGAAGTATCGTTTGCTCATCACGGAGTTTTATTCTTGGATGAATTTCCAGAATTCAAAAAAAATGTTCTCGAAGTAATGCGGCAGCCGATGGAGGATTATAAAGTAACAATAAGCCGTTCAAAAATGTCGTTAGAATTTCCTGCCAATTTTATGTTAGTTGCTGCAATGAACCCCTGCCCTTGCGGGTATTATACAGACCCAACAAAAGATTGTACTTGCAATACTGGAATGATTCAAAAATATATGGCAAAAATATCGGGACCATTATTAGATAGAATTGATATCCACATAGAAGTTCCGGCGGTAAAGTATAAAGATTTATCCTCTTCCGAAAATGGTGAAACATCAAAGGAGATTAGGAAAAGGGTAATAGATGCAAGAGATATTCAACACGAAAGATTTAATCATTTCCCTATGATACATAGTAATGCAGATATGGGTACTAACGAGATAAGACTTTATTGCATATTAGATAGTGCTGGAACTGAACTCTTAAAACTTGCAATGTCTAAGTTAGGGCTATCGGCTCGTGCGTACGATAGAATATTAAAAGTAAGTAGAACAATTGCAGATATTGATAAAAGTGAAAATATTTTATCTAAACATATTGGAGAGGCAATTCAATATAGAAGTCTGGATAGAGAATTGTGGATGCATTGATTCAATAACTAATTTAAAATTTGAACCATTCATCTACTTTGCCTGTTTGTATTATTGCCAGCCGAGATAAAATTAGCAACCCATTCAATAAATTGAATATTTCTATTTATAATTTCAGTTCTATCAGATTTCTCTAGTTCACTATCTAATAATTGAGCCTTGTAGAGATAATTCTCCGCATTTGATAAAATCTGAAAGTGTTTTGTGAAAACAGATTTTGTCTCTTCTAAATACAACCCTTTCTCTTTCAGATTTTTCATTGTTGCTAATTGCTGCATTTTTCTATCATAATCCGTTCTTTTTTTGAATTCATTTATTGAATAATAACCAATATTATTTAATTGCCAGGTTGCAATATCTTCTCTGCTTAGTTCATACGCTGCATCTGCTGCAATGTTTAAATAGACAATTATTGAATCCAAATTATTTTCAGAAATATATTTAGCAGCTTTAGCTTTTGAAGATTTGTATGTTGCCCAAAGTTCTGATATCGATTTTACATTATAAGAAGTTTGCTTCTCTTTCGTTTCTAAAACATTTTTAACTAATTCTTTCTCCACCACTGCAATAGTATCAACTTTAATTTTTTTATCCATACTTGAAGAAGAATCAATTGTCTCCATTTCTTTTGAGGAAGACGGAACATCAATCCTCTTCTTATCTTCTTTGCACGAGATAATTAAAAATAGAAATAATATGTAATACGAAAGCTTTTTCATAGCCCTTAAGTTTTATTAATACTTTAACCAGTTATGCAAAAGTAAGAAATTAATTTACTTTAAACTAAAAGAATTAAAGATGAAAAAGGGATGTTAAATATACACAACACAAATTGTTCGTAAGAATCTCATACCGTAGTGTTGTGTCAAGTATATAATGACGTACAAAAATCCCTCACCCCTCCAAAGGACTCCTTTGAAGGGACAGATATTTCATTGTCGGTATAAAACTATAGTTTCTTATAATTGGAAAAAAGTTTCTCCACAGCATCAAGTACAAATAGTTCATTATTAAGAATATCTTTTTCAAATTTTGGCAACATCTTTAATATATGGCTGTTACTAAAAAAAATGCTTTTCAGTTTTTCATCTATTAAAGAATGGAACCATTTTTTGGATTGCTGAGTTCTGTTACTCTGAAAATATCCACTCTTTTTAGTGAGAGCAACGTAATCTAAAACTAAACTCCAAAATTCTTCAATCCCCTGATTGTTAATTGC
Organism: Melioribacteraceae bacterium; assembly: GCA_021647785.1. Taxonomy (GTDB): domain Bacteria; phylum Bacteroidota; class Ignavibacteria; order Ignavibacteriales; family Melioribacteraceae; genus 1-14-2-50-31-20. The sequence goes on along the minus strand of JAKIUC010000068.1, from coordinate 10,640 downwards.
TGAACATGTTTCAACAGGTGTATTCCATCCTTCAATTTTTGGCTGAAGATAATGAAGTGCCGTTGAGTATTCGCTCTTTGCAATTTCAGCCCTTGTTATATTATCGCCATCGGCTTTGTTGATTAAGAGGGCATCAGCAATTTCTATAACGCCACGCTTAATTCCTTGAAGTTCATCGCCAGCTCCTGGAATCATTAAGAGTAAAAAGAAATCTACCATTGATCTTACCGTAATTTCATTTTGCCCAACACCAACAGTTTCAATTAAAATTATATCATACCCTGCAGCTTCGCAGATAGTAATTGTTTCTCTACTCTTGCTTGTAACTCCACCAAGTGTTGTGCCAGCCGGTGAAGGACGAATAAAACAATTCTGTTCTCGTGATAATTTTTCCATCCGAGTTTTATCACCAAGAATACTTCCCTTTGAAATAGATGAACTTGGGTCAACAGTTAGTACAGCAACTTTATGTCCTTTAGAAATTAAATACAAACCGAGTTCTTCAATAAATGTACTTTTACCAGCCCCTGGAACACCGCTAATGCCGACTCGGATTGAGTTACCTGCTCTCGGCAGCAATTTTTGAACTATCTTGTTAGCCAACTTAAAATGCTTATCAGAGTTACTTTCAATTAGAGTTATTGTTTTTGCCAAAAGAGTTCTTTGGTTATTTAAAACACCTTCAACATATTCATCAATAGTTGGTTCGTATTTACTAATATTTTTAGTTTCAGAATTATTAATTGGAGTTACACCCTTTTTTATATTAACAGCAAATTCACTTCCTCCGTTTGCAGGAACCCAATCTGGTTTGTATGATTTCTTTTCTTTCATCTTGTTTGTATTTGTTGAACATCAAACACCGAATAAGGAATAACGAATGATGAAGTTATTTCCTTCGATATTCCTTGTTCATCATTCGGTGTTCGATGTTCTCTTTTATACACATCCATTTAGAATAAGTATTAGCTAATAATAATTTCATCTCTAAATATAAATGAAAAATTAAAGAGTTATAGTGGATATTATAAAAAGTTAAATCTTAATAACAAAAGTTGAAGTTAGCTCACATTTCAGAAAAAGATTTCTGTAGAAATAAGTAACTTTAAATGTTCAATTGTTTTTCAAAATTGTAAACCAAAATCAATCAAATTAAGTTATCTACAAGAGGAATTAGTGAGTATTAAAAGGATATTTGTTGAAAAGAAAGAGGAATATAATATTGAAGTTCCATCATTAAAAAATGAATTAAGCGAACATCTGCAAATTGAAGGGATATCTTCATTAAGAATTCTTTATCGCTATGATGTTGAAAACATTAGTGATGAAACATATACAATTGCAAGAGAGACAATATTTTCTGAACCACCAGTTGACAATGTTTTTGATGAAAATATTGAAATAGATAAGAATGATAATATTTTTGCTATTGAATACTTACCTGGACAGTATGACCAGCGTGCCGACTCTGCTTCTCAATGTATCCAAATATTAACTCAGGGTGAACGTCCAAATGTTAAGTATGCAAAAGTAGTTATCATCAAAGGGGATATCTCTGAATCAGATTTAGAAAAAATAAAAAAGCATATGATAAATCCGGTTGATTCACGAGAGGCAATTACTGGAAAGCCATCTACACTTAAAGATGAAACCGTTGTGCCTCCAGATATTGAAGATGTTTCAGAGTTTATTTCAATGGATGAAAACTCTTTGAGTACTCTATTGAGTAGCATGGGCTTGGCAATGGATTTAGAAGATATCAAATTTTGCCAAAACTATTTCAGAGATACGGAGAGGAGAAACCCAACTGTAACTGAGATGAAAATTCTGGACACATATTGGTCAGACCATTGCAGGCACACAACATTTTTAACCACAATTGATGATGTTGAATTTGAGGAGGGAGAAATCTCCAACAGAATTAAGGAAACTTACGAACAATATTTGAAGGATAGAGTAGTTGTTCATGGAGAAAGATTAAATAAGAAAAGTATAAATTTTATGGACATTGCAACTCTTGCAATGAAAAAATTAAAACAGGAGGGAAAACTTGTCGGGTTTGATGAATCGGAAGAGATAAACGCTTGCAGCATTGAAGTAAAGGTTGATATTGCTGGGGAAGAGGAGGATTGGCTTGTGATGTTCAAAAATGAAACACACAATCATCCAACAGAAATTGAACCATTTGGTGGTGCTGCTACTTGTCTTGGCGGGGCAATTCGTGATCCTCTCTCCGGACGAGCCTATGTTTATCAAGCAATGCGTGTTACTGGTTCTGGTGATCCTCGTCTTCCAATTGGCGATACAATGGAAGGGAAATTGCCGCAGAGGAAAATTACAACCGAAGCCGCTCACGGATATAGTTCATACGGAAATCAGATTGGGCTGGCTACTGGACTTGTTGATGAAATTTATCATCCAGGGTATGTAGCAAAAAGAATGGAAATTGGTGCAGTAATTGCAGCAGCTCCAAAATATAATGTAGTTCGTGAACAACCAACTCCGGGTGATGTAGTAGTTCTTCTTGGCGGAAAGACTGGGCGTGATGGATGCGGCGGTGCGACTGGTTCATCTAAAGCACATACGGAAGATTCAATTATTTCGTGTGGGGCTGAAGTTCAAAAAGGGAATGCACCGGAGGAGAGAAAGATTCAGAGATTGTTCCGAAATCCGGAAGTTACACGGATGATAAAACGTTGTAACGATTTTGGTGCTGGTGGTGTATCTGTTGCCGTTGGTGAACTTGCTGATGGATTAGAAATAAATCTTGATATGGTCCCCAAAAAGTATGAAGGTCTTGATGGAACTGAGTTGGCAATATCTGAATCGCAAGAGCGTATGGCATGTGTAATTAATAGAGAGAATGAATCTGCATTCAAAGAAGCAGTAGCAAAAGAGAATTTGGAAGCATCAACAATTGCAGAAATTAAAGAGGAAAAACGTGTTAAAATATTTTGGCGAGGAAAAACCATTGTTGATATTTCTCGTGAGTTTCTTGATAGCAACGGAGCTACTAAAAAGAGCAAAGTGAAAATAACAGAACCGAATAAAGAAAAATATTTTGACAAGGCAGAAAGTAAAGATGTTAAATCTGATTGGTTTAAAATGCTTGCAGACTTAAACGTAGCAAGTAAAAAAGGATTGGTAGAGCGTTTTGATAATTGTGTTGGTGCTGCTACTGTTAATTATCCGTTTGGCGGGAAGTATCAGCTTACTCCAACCGAAAGTATGACTGCAAAAATTCCTACATTAAAAGGAGAGACTACCACCGGAACAATTATGAGTTATGGATATGACCCTTATTTATCAAGCTGGTCACCATTCCATGGTGCTGTTTATGCAGTTGTTGAATCAGTCTCAAAAATAGTTGCTGCTGGTGGTGATTATAAATCCGTGTGGTTTAGTTTTCAAGAATATTTTGAACGGCTTGGAGAAAACCCAATAAGATGGGGGAAACCAATGGCAGCACTGCTTGGAGCTTATTATGCACAATCACAGTTTGAGCGTGCAGCTATTGGGGGTAAGGATAGTATGTCTGGTTCATTCAAAGATTTGGATGTTCCACCAACATTAGTCTCTTTTGCTGTGGATACAACAAATCTTAAAAATATAATTTCCCCAGAATTCAAAGCAGAAAATTCAACAGTAGTTTATGTTCATGTTCAGATGGATAAAGATTCATTACCGAATTTTAATTTGCTAAAATCTAATTATTCTAAAATTACTGAATTAGTAAGAGCTAATAAAATAAATGCAATACACACAGTTAGAGGAAATGGAGTTGCAGAGGCAATAAGCAAAATGTCTTTTGGAAATAAAATAGGATTTAATTTCGATTCAGGATTTAACAAAAACAATCTATTCAAATCTAATTTTGGCGGATTGATTATTGAATTGAAAAATGATGTTGATTTTTCTGAAGCACTAAGTGTAAATAATTTTCAAATTCTCGGGAAAACTACGGAAGAAAAAAATATTACAATTGGTGAAAATGAGATTGCCTTAGAGGATGCTATCAGAACTTGGAGTGAACCGCTTGAAGATATATTTCCAACACAAGTAGTTTGTGAAAATGCAGAATTTGAAGATTACAAATATGAAAGTAAAGATATAATTGTTGCAAAAAATAAAATTGCAAAACCACGAATATTAATTCCAGTATTCCCAGGTACAAATAGTGAATATGATTCTGCGAGAGCATTTGAGCAGGCTGGAGGAATAACTGAAATTATTCCAGTTAGAAATTTAACCGCTGGAATGATTGAAGAAACAATTAATGAGTTAACGGAGAGTATTAAGCAATCGCAAATTTTATTTATTCCTGGTGGCTTCAGTGCTGGTGATGAACCAGAGGGAAGTGGTAAATTTATTGCAGCAATATTTAGAAATCCAAAAATTAAAGATGCAGTAATGGACTTGCTTAAAAACCGCGATGGGCTTATACTTGGCATCTGCAATGGCTTTCAAGCCTTGATAAAACTGGGTCTTGTGCCTTATGGTGAAATTAGAGAGATTGATAAAACAACTCCAACATTAACATTCAACAAAATCGGACGACACGTTTCAAAAATTGTTTATACAAAAACTGTATCAAATATTTCTCCTTGGCTTAGTAATATTGAGGTTGGTACAGTGCATGCAGTTCCAGTATCGCACGGCGAAGGTCGGTTTGTTGCAAACAACGAATGGTTAAGTAAATTAAAGAGATGCGGACAAATAGCAACTCAATATGTCGATTTTAATGGTAAGCCTACAATGGATATTTTCTTTAATCCGAATAGTTCTGATTTTGCCGTAGAAGGAATTACATCTCCCGATGGAAGAATATTTGGAAAGATGGGACACAACGAAAGACTCGGAAATTATGTTGGGCAAAATATTCCAGGAAATAAAGAAATTAAATTATTCCAAGCGGGTGTTGGGTATTTTAATTAGAGATGTAAAAGTTGCAGATTCTCCTCTAATCAATTAAACTTGCTTATTAGAATGGAATTAAATATTATACGCACATTAATAAGGCATACATTATTAAATGAAGTACTACAATTGGAACAAAGAGAAGAATGATACTTTAATAGAAAAACGAAAGGTTTCTTTTGAAATACTTAGATAAAGAAGAAAAAGAATTAATTGAATCTTTTGAAAAAGGTGAGTGGATATCTGTTGATAATTTGGAAAAAGAAATTGAAGATGCAAAAGCAATTGCTAAAAATTCAATTAAAAAAAACAAAAGAATCAATATCCGTCTTACAGAACAAGATTACAACAATATAAAAGTTCAGGCAATGGAAGAGGGGCTTCCGTATCAGACATTAATTTCAAGTATTATTCATAAATATACAATGGGTAAGTTGAAAACTAGTAGTTGATTTGTGAATTTAGTTTTATATAGAAAGTTTTGTAATGTAATATTATTTAATAAGTATGTTCTTCCTTTATCTTAAAAATCACTTAACTCAATCATAATGTGTCCACATTCGAAGAACTTTTATAGTTTTTTCTTTTTCCAAAATCTGATAGACTAATCTGTGTTGAATGTTAATTCTACGTGAATATGCATCTGAAAGATCACCTAATAATTTTTCAAAGGGAGGTGGAGTTTGGAAAGGATTTTTTTCAATAAGTTTTAATAAAGATTGTGTTTTATTTTTGAGATTAGATGAAGAGATTTTTTTAGCATCCTTTTGAGCTAGCTTAGTATATACAATTTCCCATTTTACCACTCTACTTTCTCTGAGCAGTCTTCAATTTTTGTGTTTAATCCTTCAATAATAGATTCACGCATATTAGGAATAGATAAAAGATAAATAGTCTCTTGAATAGCTTTCCAATTATCATCAGAAATTAAAATTGCATCACCTCTTTTACCTGTTATTTTAATTGGTTCATTCGTTAAATGAGTGTCATCAATTAATTTATATAGCTTTGACCGTGCATTTGTTGCATTTATTGTTTGCATTTAAATTCTCCTATTGTAATAATTAAAAGTACGTAATAGCGAACGTAAAAGCAAATTTAGTAGCTGTAATGTTTCTCTTCAAGTGGACTGTTTGATAAGTTGCCAATCTGTCAGAGCAACAACGCAAATATTTCAACAAAAACGTTCCTTAATTATTCCCATCAATTTAATTGTAGCTTCCGGAATTTTTGTCCCGGGTCCAAAGATAGCTGCTGCACCTTTATTGTAAAGGAATTCATAATCTTGTGCAGGAATAACTCCACCAATAATTACAATTATATCTTCACGTCCAAGGGCTTTTAATTCATCAACTAATTGTGGAAGTAATGTTTTGTGTCCGGCAGCAAGTGAACTCATACCAACAACGTGAACATCGTTTTCAACTGCTTGCATAGCAGCTTCTTTAGGAGTTTGGAAAAGCGGACCTATATCAACATCAAAGCCAAGGTCGGCGTAAGCAGTGGCAATAACCTTTGCACCACGGTCATGCCCATCTTGTCCAAGTTTGGCAATCATTATACGAGGGCGTCTTCCTTCCTCTTTTGCAAATCCGTCAGTAAGTTCTTTTGCTTTATTAATACTCATATTTTTCTCAGAATTATATTCACCACTATATACACCAGATATAGTGCGGGTTACAGCTTTATATCTGCCGCTAACTTTTTCAATTGCATCAGATATTTCACCAAGTGTTGCTCTAACTCGTGCTGCTTCAACAGAAAGTTCAAGAAGGTTACCATCATCAGTTTCAGCACATCTCGTTAATTTGTTAAGGGCAATTTCTACTGCTTCACTATCTCTGCTTACTTTAATTTGTTGAAGTCTCTTTATTTGAGATAATCTTACCGCAGTGTTATCCACCTCCAGAATATCTATTGGAGCTTCTTTCTCTAATTGATATTTATTAACTCCAACAATTGTATCTTCACCAGAATCGATACGTGCTTGCTTGCGAGCGGATGCTTCTTCAATTCGCATTTTAGGAATTCCAGCTTCAATAGCCTTTGTCATTCCACCGTAAGTTTCAACTTCAAGAATGTGTTCCCATCCTTTTTCCAAAAGTTCGTTTGTTAAAGTTTCAACATAATAAGAACCAGCCCAAGGGTCAATTACTTTTGTTATCTCTGTTTCGTCCTGTAAAAAGAGTTGTGTGTTACGAGCAATACGTGCAGAGAAATCAGTAGGCAGTGCTATGGCTTCATCCAATGAATTTGTATGAAGTGATTGAGTATGCCCCATCGCTGCTGCCATTCCTTCCATGCAAGTTCTAACAACATTATTGTATGGGTCTTGTTCGGTCAAACTCCAGCCTGAAGTTTGTGAGTGAGTTCGTAACGACATCGATTTTGGATTCTTTGGATTGAACTGTTTAATAAGTTTAGCCCATATTAAACGTGCAGCACGCATCTTTGCCACTTCCATAAAGAAGTTCATCCCCTGTGCCCAAAAGAATGAGAGGCGTGGTGCAAAAGTATCAATATCCAACCCAGCTTTAATGCCAGTACGGACGTACTCCAAACCATCTGCAAGTGTATATGCCATTTCTAAATCTGCTGTTGCACCAGCTTCTTGCATGTGATACCCAGAAATAGAGATGCTATTATACTTCGGCATTTTTTCAGAGGCATATTTAAAAATATCAGCAATTATTTTCATAGACATTTGCGGTGGATAGATATAAGTATTACGCACCATATATTCTTTAAGAATATCATTTTGTATAGTACCAGAAAGGAGTTCAGCCGATACACCTTGTTCCTCAGCAGCAGCAATATAGAAAGCAAGTATTGGTAATACAGCACCATTCATCGTCATAGAAACCGACATTTTATCAAGAGGGATTTTATGAAATAGAATTTTCATATCTTCAATGGAATCAATTGCAACGCCAGCTTTACCAACGTCACCAACTACACGTTCGTGGTCAGAATCGTAGCCACGGTGAGTTGCTAAATCGAAAGCTACTGAAAGCCCCATTTGACCTTGTGCAAGATTGCGTCTGTAAAATGCATTACTCTCTTCGGCAGTAGAGAAGCCTGCATATTGGCGTACAGTCCACGGACGTGCAACATACATTGAGCTATATGGACCTCGCAAAAATGGAGGCAAGCCTGACATATAATCGAGATGTTCAAAATCTTTGATATCATTTTTAGTATATAACGGTTTAATTTTTATCTGCTCCATTGTGCTCGATTCAAATTGGTTAATTCCTTTCTCTGTTTCCTTTACAAAATTATTTTCCCATTCTTCTTTGTTCGTAATATTTTCATCAAGCACTAAATCTATTTCAGCAAAATTTGGATGTTTCATTTCTCCTCCAATAAATAATTATTCAACATTTTTGATAGGATTGAATAAGCATCGGCACCAATAAATATAAACTCATCTACTCCATTATTTCTGTACTCTTCAATTTGCTCCTTTGGATATCCAGCAAGCACAATAGTAACATCGTTAAATTCTTCCTCTAACTTGCTTGTTAGCTCTGGAACAAGTTCTCTATATTTTTCATCGGTTGAACAAATAATTACAATTTTCACATCAGCTTTTTTGATTGCAGTTATTGCTTCATCGCAAGTAGTAAATCCATTTGGATAATGCACATCAAATCCGCCAACCTCAAAGAAGCTGCGAGAAAAATCAGCACGACCTTTAAATTCTTTAAGACTTCCCATTGTTGCTAAAAAGACTGATGGTTTCTTCCCTGATGCAACTTCAATTTTGTTTGCTCTAATTCGTAACTCCTCAAATGGTTCTGCTGCCCTTCTTATTTTTATTGGAGTGATTTTTACTCTTTCAACATCGTTCATATTTACACGGCATGAGTTTGTAATCTCTCCAAGTGTAGCACCGTTCAAGATTGCAGTTGCTGCAATATCAATACTTTCATTATTGCACTCCTTCGATAATTTATCAAGAGCGGTTAAAATTTCTTCATTACTACTTTGATTTTTTGAAACTCTGAATTTTTGTAAAAACTCTGCTCTGTTTTTTTGAATCTCGGCATTATTTACTTTTCTTGATTTAATTAATTCTTCTGTTGGATTGGCATAGACATTAGTTCCAACAATTTTAGATTTCCGTGTTCCTATTCCCTTTGCTCGTGTTTGATAAATACTATTAATATCATTTTGTATTAAATTATTTTTAAGCGATTCAATCATTCCACCATTCTTTTCAATCTGTTGAAATTTCTCCCACGCTTTTACTGCAAGCTCCTCTGTTAAATGCTCTACATAATAGGAGCCGCCAGCAGAATCTATTGGAGTATTTAAATGGGATTCTTCTTTTAGAATAATTTGAGTATTGCGTGCAATTCTTCTCGAAAAATTATCTGGAATTGAAAAAACAGAATCGAAAGGAGAGACTTGTAAACTATTAATTCCTCCAACAATTGCTGAGAAAGTTTCGGTTGTTGTGCGAAGCATATTCACATAAGGGTCAAATTTAGTTTTGTTAAAGTTTGATGAAACCGCAAATATATTTACATTCTGTGATTCGTCATTTCCACCAAAAGCTGAAATTAGATTCTTCCAAAGTAATTTTATAGAGCGGAATTTAGAAACCTCTGTAAAGAATGATGAACCAATTCCGAGAGTTACTTTAATGTTTTTAGCAATATCATTGATGTCTGCACCTAAATCAATTAGCTTGCGTATATATTCGGCAGCAGTGGCAAGCACAAAAGCTAATTCTTGAACAGCATTTGCACCACTGTTTATATAGGGAAGGGAGTTTACATTTATAGTTCTAAAATTAGGTGCATTTTTAATCTTCCAGTCCAACGAGATTTTTAGTTCAGAGATTGCTGAACTTAAAGGTATTGGAAGTTCTCCTTCCGAAGCCCAGTATCCAATGGGGTCTGCTTCAATGGAACCAGAAACTTTTGAAATATCAATATTGTTTTTTTTGCAATAGGCAGAGAGTATTGATATAAAAGGGATAGATGAAAAACCAGCACCAATAGAAATAGGGTGTTTTGTAATATCAACATCTTTAAGTGCTCGTGAAAAACTACTTAGTCCGGAAATAGAAAGCCCGCCATTTCCAACATCTTCTGTTTTCGCATAGTCGGCATCTAAGCCAAGTGTGCTTGCTTTATCGAGAGAAATGTAGATGCTGTTTTGTCCCCTCTCAAGTGCATCTTTCAATGCTGAATTAAATTCATCTGCATCTGCAAGTTCAATCCTTTGGTTTATTATCCATTCGGAACCAAAATAGCCTGATGCGTTAGTGGCTCTTGTGCTTCCGCTACCAGGGTATAAATCCTGATGTGAATTTTTTTCCAAATCTTTCCGAGTGTAAATAGGTTGAAGCTCTATTCCTTCAATAGTTTTTGTAATAAGTTTTTTAAAGGGCTTACCCCTTAAATCCTTTTCAACTTTTTCTTTCCATTCATCATAGGATGGAATTGGAAAGTCGTTAATCAAATTCAATGTTTTTGGAAGTTGAAATTTATTATCACTTGTTTCAAGATTCATATTTATCCTTGCTGTATACACTCTGCAAATAATTAATTTGCAGAATCCAATTTTTCAATAACCCACCTATTTAGGGTATCCTCAGAAAGTCAGATGTAGAAATTTTTGATTTCAGCAAACTTCACAATGTTCGCGACGAACAGCGTTAAACCAATCCAAGTTTCTGAAGTATTTTTTAGTTTAGCTTTAATTTGATT
>JAKIUC010000016.1 GCA_021647785.1 Melioribacteraceae bacterium | reverse complement strand
GACATTGTCATAAATGCGAATGCGTCAATCCATCCTAGTATCCAGCCTATAGGAAATCCCAAGGCGGCACTAAAAACAGTTAACATGATATAAAATATTCCACTTCCAGCATCGTTCAAATAAAATTTGTGGACTCCTACACCACCACCAATGATGGATAACAATATGGCTGTTTTTCTACTTTTCATTAAAATTTTTAATCTTACATGTAATTATAGCAATGTCATCTGTATAGCTTTCAGTTCCCTTAAATGCTTCTATTTCATCAACAAGTAAAGTATTAAACATTTCTGCATCCAAATGCCCATTATTTTGTACAAATTTTTCAATCCGATCATCTTCAAAATAGATACCTTTATCATCTTTTAAATCGATCAATCCATCAGTAAAAGAAAATATCATATCGCCTTTCTTAAGTGAAAGTGTTCCTTTGTCAAAATCAGGTAACTCATCAAAAGCACCTATTATTGTGGTTCCTTGATCAAGTTTTTGAATTTTTCCTTCTGAATATAAAAAAGGTGGCTGATGACCCGCATTTACATAATTTATTAATTTATTTTCCAAATTTGGTTGTAAATCCATTTTAATTATCGTAGAATTGATTTTTCAGCTTGCCGCTAACAGTGCAATAGGGACAATGAGCAACACATATCGTTATGCTGTTCTATCCTTGTTCTCCGCTATACTATTCACAGCATTTTCATTGTTGATTTTTATGCAATTAAAACAATTAAAATAAAAGAAAGAAAGATACACATATCGTTATCAGTCGAAAATGGATTCAATAATGATTATGAGAATATTAGATTCTACCCAATGCCGCTTAGAGTCATTCGGCTGGGTATTAAAACAAATTTGTAAACAAAAAAAATAGAAAGATGCTTAAAAATTTAATTGGGGGGTTATTATTGATGATTGCAGCTACTTCATGTAGTGATGAAGTGATACCAGAGACTCCAAAGTATGAAAGAGGCGTTTTAGTAGTAAATCAGGGCAATTTTGGATCAGGAACTGGAACGCTTACCCATAAAGAAAATGGTTCCGAAAATGTCACTCAAAATATTTTTACTGGGGCAAATAATGGTGCTTTTCTGGGAAATATCGCCCAGTCAATGATAGAGCATGATGGAAAAAACTATATCTCGATTAACAATGGAGGAAAAGTAGTAGTGACGAATAATGTTGACTTTACGCTACTAGATACTATTGGAGGTATCGATCAGAGCCGTTATTTTGCTAGTAATGGAGACAAACTTTACTTAAGTGCTTGGGGAGATACAGGCAGTAATGGAGGTGTTTACGAAATCAATACTGCCTCTAATTCGGTGGCAAATTTTTTAGATATTGGGAGTGGACCAGAAGGCCTAATTTTCGCTAATGAAATGCTGTACATCGCAAATGGTGGTGGATTTGGTACAGATTCTTTGGTTTTAATATTAGACCCAAGTGATAATTCTATAGTGAAATCATTGGTGGTTGGAGATAAGCCTCAATTGATGGTGAAGGATAATGATGATAATGTCTATGTCATATGCAACGGGAAAAGCGATTGGATGGATCCATCTCAAAATACAAGTGGAAAACTTGTCAAAATAACAAATCAAGAGATAGCATGGACTATAGATATCCCAAATGGGTCGAAGAACCTTACCATTGATGCGGAGAATGAATTTCTTTATTTTGTCACTGAAGGTAAAGTTGTGAAGCAAGATATGAATTCAATGATTTTACAAACTAAGGCTATTAAAGAGATTGATGCATACGCGTTGGGATTTGATCATGACGAAAAGATATTATACCTATCGGATGCTAAGGGTTTTATGGGGCAAGGGCAAGCTTATATGTATTCAACTAATGATGTAGAAATCGATTCTTTCGCTACTGGAATTGGGCCTGGGTATTTTCATTTTCAGTAAATGTAGTAAATATCAAAAGGGTGCATTCCAAACTTTAATTTCGAACGAAGTGGAGAAATCTAGCTTGTCCATATACTTCCTATAATCCATGTTTTATTTATCTTGCTGTAGATTTCTTCACAAGGTCGAAATTTAATTTGATACGTCTTGTCTATTCTTCCACTCGCTATGCTCAGAATGACAATAGCCATATTTTACTCTTTTGCATCGTTTGTGCAATTTGTGAGACACACGAGTGGACTCAATAATAAATTATAATTTCACCTCTTCTCCCAAAACAACGCGTCCTCTTTCATTTCTTACAAGTTCTGCACATGCAATATCTTTATCATGCTCAAAGAAAATCATGTGATTAGTATCAACTGCCTTTTCATAAAGCCGTTCTTTTTCTTTCAAAGTACTTAGAGGACGTATATCATACCCCATCACATACGGCATTCCTATATGACAATGCGATGGCAATAAATCTGCAGTGTAAACCAAAGTTTTTCCATTATCCAGTTTTATATATGGTACCATCATAGCTTCTGTATGACCATACACAAAATCAATACTGATAGAATCCGTGAACTTGACGCCATCTTCTACATCAATAAATTTCAGAACATTATGATCTTGGAGAGGTACAATGTTTTCCTTGAGAAAGGAAGCCTTTTCTCTCGGATTTGGTGTCAATGCCCATTCCCAATGTTTTTCATTTGACCAATATGTTGCGTTTGGAAAAGTTGGGATAAGGTTGCCATTCGTATCTTTGGAAACTGCACCTCCTACATGATCGAAATGAAGGTGGGTGAGAAATACATCTGTTATATCTTCAAAGCCAAAGCCAGAATTGCCCAGTGATTTTACCAAACTATCATCACCATGTGGGTAGAAGTGAGATCTAAATTTTAGATCCTGCTTATCACCAAGTCCAGTATCTATGAGGATTTTTCGTTCTCCATCTTCGATTAACAAACATCGCATTGACCAAGTACACATATTGTTTTCATCGGGTTCATTCAGTCTTTTCCACAGAGATTTTGGCACTACGCCAAACATAGACCCGCCATCCAATTTGAACTTCCCTGTCTCTATTATATGTAGCTTCATTTAGTTTGTTTTTTTGATGCAATTATCAAATTGTTTAACCAACCTTTTTGTGATGTTTTAATCTCTTGCATTTTATTCCTCTTAGTTTAATTAACTTATAAGAGGAACAGAGTTATTATTTTTCCAAAAAAAATAAAAATTACTGCTAAGTTCTAAATAATTCAGCAAAATTAAAGTCTCTAAAAGCCCAACTTTTGCTTTGTTTAGAGTGCCTATTTGTAATTCAACATTTTAACAACTTAAAAATGATGAGAATTCATAAAAGTTGGGCTTTTTATTGCAATCTCAAAAGGAAAAAGAATATGTTTTGCTGTAATAGTTAGAACTCAGCCCTATTAATTTATTAACGGTAATATTTACAGGAAAAACAATCAAGTTTTCACTTTTCTACTTCAACTAATTTGCATGTTGAGATAAATAATCTATCCCATTTTGAATTATTTCCCACTGCTCGCCTGCATTATCTTCTGAAATTAGTCCCTCTGAAACCATGTTTTCCTTCTCCGTGTTTACCATTTCAACCCAGAGTTTTCCAAAACCGTTAGCTCCTTTTTCCTGATCTCCTGGCTTAAATTTGTTTTTCATCTCTTTTTCAATAAATCCAGCAACATCTGGCAATTTGGCACTTCCACCAAGATAGATTAGTGCTTTTAATATTGGAACTCTATAATTATCATTTGGAGTAAAATCCATATCAGATAGGTCCAATTTATTTAGTTCCAATTTCTCTGATATTTCTCTTTTGTTCAATGAATTCATAGTTTTATTGCCATTTAGTACATTCAAAAAAGAAGTGTGGCACTTAGCCATTTCTCTATATTCAGCTTCAATAGGAAGAATTTGATTAATAATTTTTTGTGCCTCAACAATAGAACCGTTTAGTATCTCTTCAGAACTTTTTCTCTTGAGGAGTTTAACATAATTGCTAACCTTGTCTCCAATAGAATTAATCATTTTTTCCAATTCTTCTTTATCAATAATAACGTCTTTTAATTGTTCCATTTTATTTCCCCAAATTTATAACTGTACTAATAAGTGTTATAGATTTATCAAATGCTGTGCCTAAATTCTTCTTCAGCAAAAAATAGTATTTAGCTTTTTCTAAATTTGTTATCTTAGTAATATTATTTCAAAAAAAAAACGAGTTAAGATGAAAAAGATTATTCTCTTGTTATTGCTAACTACATTCTTTGTATCCTGTGTAAATGAAGTTAAACAAAATAGGGAAGTAGATTATTCCGATGATATCTACCAATATTCTTCAAAAAATATTTTGTTGGAAAACGATTATGTTGGCGATTTAACTGTGGGCGAAATTAAAAGGAAAGGTAATTTTGGACTTGGAACTTTTAATATGTTTGATGGTGAATTGGTATTTTACGAGACAAATGTTTACCAAGCTAAAACGGACGGAACAATAAATGAAATGCCGAACGATAAATTATCACCTTACGTGGTAACAAAATTTTTTGAAGCTGATACAACTATTACTTTTCCAAATAATATTTCGCTCGATTCTCTTAAGGCAATTCTTTTACCAATAGTTGAAAACACCAACACCCCTCTTGCAATAAAAATAGATGCTAAATTTAAAACTTTAAAATCACGTAGTATCGATAAAGTTGATAACGAATCTATAGAACTAACAGAGATTATTGCCAACCAAACTGAGTTCGATTTTACAAACGTAAAAGGAACAGTAATTGGGTTTTGGTATCCGCAATATTTTGATGGCGTTAATTTTCCAGGGTTTCATTTCCATGTTTTGCTTGATGACCTCTCTGGCGGCGGGCATCTGCTGGATTGCACTTTTGAAAATCTTAATATTGAAATTGACTTTGCTTCAGGTGTTATTGTAGATTTATAAAAACCATATCACCGCAAAGGCACAAAGACGCAAAGGTTTTTTTTGATACTGATTACAGAGGGAGACCCTGAGGAGAGATATACACATACGGTGAGAAGTATAGTTGCAGAAGTAAAAGGTAAAAAAACCTTGAAGGTCAAAAGATGCTATTGAATTTTGATGACTTTCAAGGTTAGCTTCTGCATCTCTTTGGTATTACTACTATAAGTGGTTAAATGAATAGCACAACTATTATAAAAGATAAACAGTATTACAAGTTTTGCCTTTACGGATTTCTAAAAAACCTCCGATTCTTCGAGCCATTTTTCATTATCTATTTTATGAGCAAAGGAATTTCTTTTTTTGAAATTGGAATTTTATATGCCATAAGAGAGATTGCAATTAATGTTTTTGAAATTCCATCGGGCATTATTGCCGATGCTCTTGGCAGAAGAAAAACATTAGCCTCCTCGTTTCTTGTTTACATTATTGCTTTCATAATTTTTTATCTCTACTCCAGTTTTTCACTTTTTGTTTTTGCAATGCTATTTTATGCTTTGGGCGATGCAATCCGCTCTGGCATTAACAAAGCAATGATTGTAAATTATCTCAAACGCACTAATCAAATTAATCATAAAGTTGGATACTACGGGCATACCCGCTCGTGGTCACAATTTGGAAGTGCCATTTCTTCTCTTGCTGGAGGAATACTTTTCTTCTTCAATAAGAATCTCGATGCAATTTTTCTCCTTTCCATAATTCCATATTTGTTCGATTTCATTAATGTTCTTTCTTATCCAAAATATTTAGATGAACAGAAGAGCAAATACTTATCAACAAAGGAGAATATAAAAGTAATTACATCTTCCTTTATTCAAGCATTTAAACATAAGAACTTGCTTCATTCGTTAATAAACTCGTCAATATATTCCGGCTATTACAAAGCAATCAAAGATTTTATACAACCCTTTTTGAAATCTCTAATTATTTCAATTCCAATCTTTCTCTATTTATCAAATGATGAAAAGACCGCACTATTCTTGGGATTAATCTACTTTGTAATTTTTCTTGTTAATTCATTTGTATCAAGGCGAGCATCTAAAATTGAAAATCTTTTTAGCTCGCAAAGAGCATTCTTAAATTTCAGTTTACTCTTTGGAATTATTGTTGGTTTAATAAGTGGTGTGCTAATGGAATATTTCAACTCACCAATAACAGTAGTGTTATTTGTAATTATCTTATCAATTGAAAATAGCCGTAAGCCCTCTGGAGTTTCAAGCATAACTGATAATAGTGTGGATAGTATTCACGCAGGAATTCTTTCCGTGCAATCGCAACTTGCTTCATTGTTTGCTGCTGTTTTTATGATATCTATTGGGTTTCTTGCAGATACGTTCAGTATAGGAATTGGAATTATAATAAGCAGTATTTTCGTTTTGCTCCTTTATCCTCTAATTAAAATTAGAACATAATGTCTTTGCAAATAATAGTGTAAAAGTTTCATCGCTCATAAGAGAAATACTCCTTTGCTCATAATCCCAAACTCTCTCTACGATATTTACTTTTTAGAAACTTTCTCATTTTTTCAATCGGATATTTTTCCCCCATAAAAAGAATGTGGAAACTCATTCCATCCAAAATAGCACCAAATAATTTTGTTTCTGCCGCTGGATTTTTAATTTTCATTTTTCGAAATATTTTTTCCATCTCCTTAAACATTTCATCCATAAAATTTCCTGCTATTTTCTCTACTATAGCTTTTGTTTCAAGCTGCATTAAAAGGCTCGAGTATAGTCGCCAAAAATCCTCTTTCTCTGTTAACCAATTAAAAGTTAAGTCAATTGCTAACTGAATCTTTTCGAAAGGGTCTTTTGTTACTTCCAACGCAATAAACACTTTGCTTAGTTCAGTAAATAGCAGTTGAATCACTTCTTCTACGAGCTTCTGTTTGCTTTCAAAATAGTTGTAGGCTAACCCTTTTGATACACCAGCAGATTTTGCTATTTCACTTATTGAAGTATTTGAAAATCCCTTTTTAGCAAACAACTCCAATGCAGCATTTAGAATTTTGCTTTTGGTTTCTTGTCGTATTTTCTTAAACTGTTCTTTTGTACGTGGCATTTTGTTTTTAACTGACTATTTGTTCAACAATAAAAATATTGTTTTAAGTTCAATTTTACAAGTTGTATTTTTTTACTTGCATTGTTTATATAAATCAACTAAGTTTTGAATGAACGTATGGTCATTTATAAAAATTGGAGTATGTTTTGATAAAAATAATTTTGCTTTTATTAATATTTAGCTCTTTAGTAATTGGGCAAAGTGCAAAAGAGATAGTAAAAAAATCCAACGATAATATCTTAGGTTTAACTTCTCAAGCAATAAGCAAAATGACAGTAGTACGCCCCGATTGGTCGCGAGAAGTTGAAATGAAATCGTGGTCTAAAGGTATTGATTATTATCTAATTTATATTACAGCTCCAGCAAGAGATAAAGGACAAGTATTCCTAAAACGTAAAATGGAACTTTGGAATTGGATGCCATCTATTGGCCGAATGATTAAGCTGCCACCATCAATGATGATGCAATCGTGGATGGGTTCGGACTTTACAAATGATGATCTACTTAAACAATCTTCTCTTGTTAAAGATTATGAGCATACAATTGTTGCAGAAGAAAAAATTGATAATTATGACTCATGGAAGATTGAATTTATTCCAAAACCCGATGCACCTGTAGTTTGGGGTAAAATTACAATGTGGATTACTAAAGAACACTACCTGCAAATAAAAGTTGAATACTTTGATGAAACATTAGAGTTAGTGAATACAATGATTGGAAGCAAAATAAAAAATGTTGGCGATAGAATGTTACCAACTAAAATGGAAATGATTCCTGCAGATAAACCAGGCAACAAAACAATTTTTGAATATAGTAGTATTATTTTTGACAAACCGATTAATGACAGATTCTTTTCGCAGCAAAATATGAAAAAAGTAAAATAATTGTTTCATTGTTTAGTTTTAATGAATGGTTAAAGAGAAAGTCTCAAATATTTAGGTTTAAGATTTATGAAAGAACTAATTAAAATAGCGTGGAGAAATCTTTGGCGTAGTAAGCGAAGAACAATTCTTACTATGACTTCAATTATTCTTGCTGCATGTATGGCTATGTTTACTCGCTCAATGCAAAAAGGGAGTTACGAAAATATGATTAGCAATGCAGTGAAACTCTCCACCGGATATTTTCAAGTACAAGCAAATGGATATTGGGAAAATAAATCTATTGATAAAACGTTTATTGATAGCCCCACATTGCTTAACAAAATTAAGAACAGAGAGAACGTGGGAATAATTGCACCTCGTTTGGAATCCTTCGCACTTGTATCTTCGGGGAAACATACCAAAGGGGCTTTGATTATTGCAACCGAACCTGAAATTGAAAATGAGCTAAACAAACTTTCGGAGAAACTAATTAGTGGAGAATATTTAAATGCTGATGATAATCAAATTCTCGTTGTAGAAAAATTGGCAGAGTACTTACAAGTTAGTGTTGGCGATACATTAGTACTATTAGGGCAAGGCTACCATGGAGTTACTGCTGCTGCAAAATATAGAGTAAAAGGTATTATCAAATTTCCAATTCCACAATTGAACAACCAACTAATTTATTTACCTCTTAAAGCTGGGCAAGATTTTTATTCCGCTTATGGACGAATAACGACATACTCTGTTATGATTTCAAACCCAGAGAACTTAGATGAAATTGTAACACAAATTAAATCAGAATTATCCGATGACTATGATGTTATGGATTGGAGAGAGTTAAACAAAGAGATGGTTCAAGCAATACAAACCGATGATGTGGGCGGACAAATAATGCTAACAATTCTATATATGGTTATTGGCTTTGGAATGTTTGGAACAATAATGATGATGACAATGGAACGCCGAAAAGAATTTGCAATAATGGTTGCTATTGGAATGCAGAAGTTCAAATTGTTTTTAGTTGTATTGTACGAAACAATAATGATAGGTGTAGTTGCATTAATTATTTCAATAATAATTACATACCCAGTTTTACTTTATTATTTCTACAACCCAATACCGCTCGAAGGGGAGTTAGCTCAAGCGATGGAGATGTTTGGAGCTGAACCAGTATTACCATTCTCTTTGGATGCTGATATTTTTATAAATCAAACATTAGCGGTAATAGTAATTGCATTTATAGCGTCACTATATCCATTAACAAAAATACTACGCTTTAATGTACTACAGGCTATGAGGAGTTAATTATGATATTTTCGATAGCGTGGAAAAATGTTTGGAGAAATAAACTGCGCAGTTCAATTGTAATTGCATCAATAATTATTGGATTGCTTGGTGGAATTTTCTATTTGGCTTTTGCAAAAGGGATGGTTCAGCAACAAGTGAGTTCAGCAATTCACACAGAAATTTCGAACATACAACTTCACAATCCGAAGTTTTTAATTAATAATGAAATTAATTTTGTAATTAATAATCCCAATAAAAAAGTTAAAGCAATTAGAAAAATAGAGGGTGTTGAGGTAGTTACATCCCGAATTACTTCTGCAGCAATGGCGAGTTCCGCAATAACTGGAACAGGAATATTTATAAATGGAATAAATGTTAATGAAGAGAAGAGAGTTACAAATTTAAGTACGCTATTAATAGACGGAACTTATTTTAATACAAAGCTAAGAAACCCAATTGTAATTGGTGAAAAACTTGCAACAAAGCTTAAAGTAAAAGTTCGTTCAAAAATTGTGGTTACAATTCAGAATTCCTCTGGGGATATTTCGTACTCAGCCTTTCGAGTTGCTGGAATTTTCAAAACAAATAATAGTAATTATGACCAGATGAATGTCTTCGTGATTAAAGAGGACTTGGCAAACATAATTGGAATAGATAGCTCAGAAGCCACTGAAATAGCGGTGTTGCTTAAACATAACAAATTAACCACTTCAGTATCAGAAGAAATTGCCTCACTATTTAAAGATGAAATTTCACAAAAGAAAATTGTTGTTAGAACTTGGGATGATATCTCGCCAGTTCTTAAAATGATGAATGAAATGACAATTCAATACTCTATGATTTTTGTAATCATAATTCTTGTAGCTCTTAGTTTTGGAATTATAAATACAATGCTAATGGCAATAATGGAGCGGGTTAGAGAGATTGGAATGTTGATGGCAATAGGAATGAATAAAGCCCAAGTCTTTTTTATGATAATGCTCGAAACAATTTTCCTCTCGCTTACTGGAGGAGTTATTGGTCTTTCGCTAAGCTGGACTTTGGTAGCAATAATGGGAATTACAGGAATTGATTTATCTGTAATTGCTGAGGGACTAAACTCAATGGGGTATAGTTCTTTTGTATATCCGGAGTTGGATGTTATTTACTACATTTTAATTGGATTACTTGTAATTGTAACAGCAATATTTGCATCAATAATGCCAGGGCGAAAAGCGTTAAAATTCAATCCCGCAAAAGCCGTAAGGCACAATTTATAATAGGAGAAGCTATGAAATACAATGACAAACAATGACTACTATGTATTAGGAGAAGCTATCAAATAAATTAACGAACAATGACTACTAATGACCAATTGTCTTTTTCTGCAAGTCATTTGTTGTCATTAGGTATTAGGAGTAACTATGAAGTACAATGACAAACAATGACCAAATGTATTTTTCCGCAAGTCATTTATTGTCATTAGGTATTTGGAGAAGCTATGAAATACAATGACAAACAATGACTACCAATGACCAATTGTTTTTTTGCAAGTCATTTGTTGTCATTAGGTATTTGAAGAAGCTATCAAATAAATTAACAAACAATGACTACCAATTACCAAATTACTTTTTACAAGTCATTTGTTGGCATTAGGTGTTAGTAGAAACAATGAAATACAATAACAAACAATTGGATTAAAACAATGAGTATAATAACCACAATAAAATTAAGCAAAATTTATGATGAGGATACATTCCCCATTCATGCAGCGAATGATATTTCATTGAACTTTGAGCAGGGTGAGTTTTCTGCTATTGTTGGTCCATCTGGCTGCGGTAAAACAACGCTGCTAAATCTACTTGGCGGACTTGAAACACCAACCAGCGGAGAAGTAATTATTGATAATAATATCATCACAAAATTGAAATCGAAAGAGTTAATCAATTTTAGATTGCACAATATTGGATTTGTATTTCAAGCGTACAACCTTATACCTGTACTCACTGCGAAGGAGAACGTTGAGTTTATTATGCATCTCCAAAACTATGGCAAAGATGAACGCAACAGCAGAGTGGAGGAGCTCCTTACTGCTGTTGGTCTTAAAGATAAATTCAACAAACGTCCTGGTGAACTTTCTGGTGGGGAACAACAAAGAGTAGCTGTGGCAAGGGCATTAGCCTCGAAACCTAAATTTATATTGGCTGATGAACCAACTGCGAACTTGGATAGTAAATCAACGCGAGATTTACTTGATATTATGGAAGCATTAAATGAGAAAGAGAATATGACTTTTATTTTCTCAACTCACGATTCGCGTGTAATGGGGCGGGCTAGAAGGTTAGTCTCACTCGATGATGGTAAAGTTGTAAAAGATGAGACACAATAATTATGAATTATAAATTACGAATTAAGAATTATTTGTTTCTCCCATTCAGTCTTGTTTTATTTTGGAATACTCTCTCTTTTAGTCAATCAATTTTTGAATACAAAGGTTACTTAACAAACCTTGAATCTGTTTGGCTGCAAAAGGATATTGATGCTATGCTTCTTTCCGGCACTGCACAAAATCGATTTGATCTTTTTATATATCCAATGGATAATGCAACTATAAACATTGGGCTTCGTAACATTCTTGAATATGGAAATGCCGTGCAAATAAACCCGTACTTTGCAGATTTTGTTACAAGCGATGAAGGATATTTTAACCTTACAAAAAGTTGGAGAGAGCGAAGCGGATACATTCTCTATTCTACTATTGACCGCTTGAACATTTTCTACTCTGCAGAGACTTTTGAAATCCAACTTGGAAGGCAGAGAATTAATTGGGGTGTAAATTTTGTATGGACTCCGAATGATATTTTTAATTCAACTTCGTTCCTAAATTTTGATTACGAAGAGAAAGAAGGAAGTGATGCTGTTCGTGGTCAGTATTACTTTGGATATACAGCATCTCTTGAGTTTGTTTATAAAATTGATAGAGAAGAAGAAGTAACATCTTCTCTGATGTATCGATTTAATGAATGGGAATACGACTTCCAAATGTTTGTTGGAATGATGGAGGATGACTATGTCTTTGGTGGTGGCTGGTCTGGAAGTATCATGGATGCAAATTTTAGCGGTGAGTTAACTTACTTTAGAGATAAAGAAAACTTTGCAGATACAACAGGGCAACTTGTACTTTCACTTGGAGCTACTTATACTTTCGCTTCCGACTTTTATATTCACGGAGAGCTACTTTACAATAGTGTTGGAACAACAGAAAATGCTGGAGGAATATTAAGTTTAATTTCAAATAGATATAATGCTAAAAATCTTTCTCCTGCAAAATATTCTCTCTTTGGTCAATTGGCTTATCAAGTAAATCCATTGGTACGTCTTGATTTAAGTTCAATTATTAATCCAAGCGACAAGTCATTTTACATAGGACCATTCGCAACTTTCTCAGTATCACAAAGTTTTGATTTACTACTTGGCAGTCAATTTTTTTCAGGCAATAGTAGTACAGAATGGGGGGATTTTGGAGAATTCTATTTTTTGAAAATTAAATGGAGTTTTTAATTTGAAGTAGGGTTAATGTATGCTTTAACCCTACTTCAAAGGAGATATTACTTTTTAAAAACAATTGCTCTTGGACTTATTCCTGCATCAAATCTTCCTTCTTCATTTCCACTTGAATTATAAATTGCAATTTCCCCATTTTGTTGATAGTCTTTAGGATTACCAAGATATAATAAATCAGCATCTCTATCATATCCGACAGCATTTATTGAAAAATAGATATTATTAACATCACTTGCTGGGACAAGTGTCTCATTGATTATTGACATTGTTGCTCCTGCTACATGAACAATTCCATTCCCATTTATAACATACAATTCTTTGTCATCTCCCAATGCTAATCTTCCAGGGTTTTTACTAATTATCAGTGTGTCAATAATATTCAATGATGTTGCATCAATCTTGGTTAGCATCCCAATTCCGTCTGAGTATGAACCTGTTGAAACAACAAAAACATCATTACCATCACTCACAACATTTGTAGGATTTAATTTTACGTTAATATTTTTCACAATTCTAAATGTGCTTTCCTCCACAACAGTAACTGTAGTTCCAACACCATAGCCTGAATTTGCTATAAAAATTTTTCCATCCGAAATAGCAATACCTTCAGGTTTAAATCCTACACTTATTGTATCAAGTACACTATATGATGAGATATCAAATTTTACTAATAGACTATTAAGCGTTGTTACATATCCGTTAGTTCCTGATGTTACAAGCTTAACAGGACTACCGAATGTTGTAAAATCAATACTATCAACAGAAGTAAAATCTCTCATTTCAACTATATGAATTTTGTTTGAAACCGTAACAGCTATAAATCCCTTTTCTCCTGATATGACAATGTCATTTGCAGAAGCACCAAGATTTTTTTTAGAATTGGCGTTGTAATAAACATCTGTTTGAACTATTTTATCCTCAAGAGAATAAGTTGATATTGATGAGTTGTTTTGTCCATATCCACCTTCATTAACAACAATTACTGCTTTGTTTAATTCTACAATTGGTGGTGGATTAGTAGTGCTTTCACACCCTATTAGAAAAAATGTTGATGCAATAAATAGAAATAAAAGTTTGTTTAATACTTTTACACAGATTGTTTTGTTTCTTGTTTTTTTCATTATAACCTCGCTTGATAATTAATTGATATTGTTTTTAATGGCATTGGGTAAGATTGGATGATGAAATATTCTTCATCCAAAATGTTATAAATATTTATTGTGAAAATGTTCTCAATTGTTGAAATATTAAATTGATATGATGCTGATAAGTCTAACAAGAAATATGGAGCAAGACTGTTACGCTCTGTGTTGTCGGGGGTAAAGTAACGCTTCCCTACAAATGATGAATTTGCAGAAAATCTGAAATCAGAAATATTTAGACTTCCATTTAAATTTACTCTGTGAAGAGGAGTATAAATAATTTGCTTGTTGTATGTTTTATCATCTTCGGAAACAGCACTGATATTGCGGGCATTTGTGTATGTGTAGAGTATTTCCCAATTAAACAGTGAATGAAATAGTGATTGTTCAAATCTTAATTCAATTCCATCCGATTTTATTTTACTTATGTTTCTTGGAATTTGAATTGCTAATATTGTTGGTGCCCAAATAATTCTGTTGTTTCCCCATATTGTAAAATATGTTATTTCAATCTCTCCTTTTCCAAGAATATTAAACTTTGAATTTATTCCAATATTTAACGATTTATATTCTTCCCCTTTTAATCCACTATTCCCAAAAAAGCCCGAGTAATATTTTTCATTAAATGTTGGATGTCTGTAATTGCTTGAAAAGGATGTTAGAATCTCTGTATCCTTTGCGAATAAAGGGGTAAAGGATAATCCAATTTTATACGAAAGATAATTGTGTTCAAGTTTATTATAAATATCCTCATTTATTAATTGATAATTAATGCCAGCGGAGATATTTAGTTCTTCAAGATATTTAGAGGGAATTAAACAATTTGCTGATGTATAAATATTTTGTTCAGTTCGTTTACCAGTAGTGGAACTAAAAATTCCGGAAATATAAGTTGTAAGACTATCAACATTTGAGTCGGAAATATTATACCCCAAGAGAATATTTAGTTTTCTAAATTTATATGTTAGCTTACTCGAAAAGGCTAAATCATTAAATGTTGAACTTTGGCTATTCCTATCAATCAGCAACTGGTTTTGCGGGTCTTCCATTTCTAAAAATTGATTATGATAACTTAAAGTGGAGACAAAAACTAAATTATTAGAGATAGAGTAATTTACATTTGCAATACTTAACCACGAGTTAGTTAGGTTTAGTGCTTTACTTGAAGCAGTATTATTTGTTACAACAAAGCCAGGCAACCCGCTCGACAAATGGGAATAATGTGTGTAGAATTTTAGTACAAAATCAGTGCTGCTCCATTTTACATCGGCATTAACAAAGGTTTTGGAGTACTGAGCGTTCTTCCGTTTAAGTTTCTCACCTTCAAAAATGTAATTATATTCGTTTGGTGAATATGAGCGTATATAATTACTTCCAAATGAAAAATTATTTTTAGAATAACTAATACTGCCAAAATATTTTTGGGTTAGGTTACTATTCACCATTCCTCCAATATTTACTGAGTTTTGATTATCCAGATTTCCCGAAGTGATTTTCAAAACTCCACCAGCGGAAATATTATCAGCAGAGTTGTTTTTTACATATTCAATTTTATCAATTGCATAAAGTTCGAGAGTAGAAAAATCGAATGATCCTGTTCGTAAATCATTTACACGAGCTTCGTTAAAAAGAATCAAAGTGTTTTCACTACTCATCCCGCGAGAGGAGACAGTCTTTGCACTAGTCTCACCACCGTAATCCCTTACCAGCAGTGAAGTTTTGCTCTTTAATATTTCTGATGTTGAAGCAAAGCTGCTCTTTTCATATTGTTTAATTCTATTTTTTCTGTAATAATAGAATTTTCAAAATCATTTTTTGAAACAACATCTATTTGCTTAGTTGAAATTTCCTTTTTTGATAATTCAATAAAGGAAATTAATTCTAATTCGGAATAGCTTAAAAATAACTTTTTATATGCAATATGGGAAAATGAGATTGAATCGGTATTGACGAATAGATCAAGCAGAAAGTAACCCTCATCATCACTTATTTGTTGAATGGAGGAAGAATAAACTACTACATCAGAAATTGGTTCTTTTGATGTAGAATCAATAAGCTGTATTTTCTCTTGTGAGTGAACTACACTTACTAATAAAAGTATTATGAAAAATGTTTTTTGTACCAATCAAAAACTCATTTAATTAATTATTAATGAGTCCTTCAAAAGGTCAATCTAATCAAATGTTATTTGGAGGCAGCAAAGCTACAGTCTGAAATAATCTAACCTCTCCCACGGAGGCTGAATAAATTGATTTTTCACGGCAGGTTTCCTGACTCTGAACTTTCGGTTTAGCACCTTCCCATCTCTAAATTGAAACAGTGGTATTTGCTACGAAATATTGTTCATTACAGTTGCGGGGCAGTATCGGATTTTAACCGTTTTCCCTTTTAACCAAAATGGCACCGTGAATAGTTTGAAAGAACTATGCAAACCTAAAAAAGAATGTTTGGTAATACAAGAAATAATTTTATACTAGTCTATTGTCAACAATGTTCTGACGAATGTATGCTGTTTTCTATTCAACCACTATGTGGTTGTTCTTTTTACATAAAGTTTTCTACAAACATTTGACCGCTCTGCGGTCATTAATTATTGTTCTAAATGTAAACTAGCATCCTTAGAGGAGAGACAATGTTAAGTAATAATAAGGCAATACATTTTTGAAACGACACCAAAATGAAGTGATTGGTAGTTCTATCATTTACCACTCCTATCTTGGTTTTATCAACCCTACACCAAAGTAGCAACCATCACAGCTTTTATTGTGTGCATTCTATTTTCTGCTTCATCAAAAACAATAGAGTGCTTTGATTCAAAAACATCATCTGTAACTTCAAGTCCATCCATTCCATATTTTTGAAATATATCTTCACCCATTACTGTTTCTCTATTGTGGAAGGCTGGCAAGCAGTGCATAAATTTAACATCAGAATTTCCAGTCACAGCAAGCACTTTGCTGTTTATCTGAAATGGTTTCATTAATTCAATTCTCTCTTTCCAGGCTTCTTCCGGTTCACCCATCGATACCCAAACATCTGTGTAGAGAAAGTCAACATTCTTAACACCCGCTTCAACATTGGCTGTAATTGTAATATTTGCTCCGGATTCTTTTGCAATCTCTAAACATTGGGCTACCAATTTATCGTCTGGCTGAAAACCGTTCGGAGCACAAATTCTTACATCCATACCCATAATAGCACCACCTACCAAAAGTGAATTACCCATGTTATAACGTGCATCACCGAGATAGCAAAAACTCACTTCTTCAATTTGCTTAGGGGAGTGTTCTTCCATAGTTAATAAATCAGCCAAAATTTGCGTTGGATGATATTCGTTTGTTAATCCATTCCAAACAGGAACTGAGGAATACTCTCCTAATTCCTCAACTATTTCTTGTCCAAATCCACGATACTCAATGCCATCGTACATACCGCTTAAAACACGAGCCGTATCTTTCATCGATTCCTTATGCCCAATCTGACTTCCTGTAGGTCCAAGATATGTTGTGTGTGCACCCTGATCAAGAGCAGCAACCTCAAAGGCACAGCGAGTTCTTGTGGATGCTTTTTCAAATATTAAAGCAATATTTTTACCCTCCAATTTTTTTCTCTCTTTCCCTGCATATTTTGCCGCTTTAAGTTCTTTCGATAAATCTAATAAATATCTTAATTCTTCTTTGTTAAAATCTAATAGTTTTAAGAAGTTCTTACTTTTTAAGTTAACACTCATTTTTATTTCCTTATAGAATTCTATATAATATTTTTTTGAACTATTAAAATAGTTTGATTTACTAAAAGTAAAAATGAAAATTTTATAATTTTTAACCCTTTCTGAATAAGGGATATATTTTGCAACTTTATCTAATTTGATGAGTTCGCAAATTTGAGTAAATTTATTTTTTAATTTTTGTAATAATGGAAGATTTAATGAAAGTATTATTTGGATTCGCACTTATATTATTTTTAATGCTTGGATGTTCATCAAGCAGTGATACAACTATGATGAGTGCTGAGGAGCACTTAGCTTATGCAATGGAGATGTATGAAGATGGGGACTATCAATTTAGCACTAGAGAATTTCAATCAATTATTCTTCAATTTCCTGGAAACACTGTAAATGATGATGCACAGTATTATCTCGCTATGTCTTACTTCAAGGATGAGCAATTTCTTCTTGCAGCTTATGAGTTTAGCAAATTAATTAGAGATATTAAAGGAAGTGAGTATGTGTCGCAATCACAATTTATGTTAGCAGAATCCTACTATCAGCTCTCTCCACCCTATCAGTTAGAGCAAAGTTATACAAAGAAAGCTATGTCTGAATTCCAAGCATTTATAGACTACTTCCCAATTGATGCTAAGGTTGAAGAAGCTGAACGTAAAATTCACGAATTAAATTTAAAACTTGCTGAGAAACTATACAACTCTGCTATAATATATGAGAAGATGGAGTACTATAATGCTTCCATGGAGTACTACACCAAAGTGTATGAAACCTATCATGACACTGACTATGCACCAATTGCTCTTCATCGTAAAATTACAATTTTATTAGATAAAGAACAGTTTGCCCTCGCAGTAGAAAACATGAAACTTTTTTTGAATAAGTACCCTGATTCAGAGTTCACTGCAGAAATTCAGAATTTGTATGACGAAATGTCATTTGAATAAATAAAAGATAATTATGAAAACAGTATCAAACTCTATTATAACTATGACAGAATTGGTTTTGCCGCAGCATACAAATCAATTAGGTAATTTATTGGGCGGGCAGCTAATGCACTGGATTGATATTTGTGCAGCCCTCTCTTCATCTAAACATGCTGGAAGAATTTGCGTAACTGCATCTGTCGATAATATCGATTTTCATCATCCAATAAAATTGGGAGATGTTGTTACAATAGTTGCTTCAGTAAATCGAGTTTTTAATTCCTCAATGGAAGTGGGAGTCTCTGTCTGTGCCGAAAATCATACCAAAGGAAACAAACGCCATACCAATTCTGCATACTTAACTTTTGTTGGATTAAACTCTGAGGGGAAGCCTGTTAAATCGGAACCAATCATTCCAGAATCGGATAGTGAAAAGAAACGGTACGAAGAGGCTCTGATAAGGAGAGAACATAGATTGAGTATGAGGAATAAATGAAATATTTGTTGATTTTAATATTTGTCACAACTCTTCTTTCTGCACAGGATTCAAAACAGAACTTAGAGTCATTATTTAATTCTATAATCTCAATGCAGCCAACAGAAGCACAAGCAAAAGAACCACATTCCATTACAGCTAATACACAACCAACAAAATGTGGTTTTGGAATAGTAGCGAGTGCAAATTTTTATTTTGATGAGTTCAGTTTTGAACAACAAAATATAATTCGAAATATTTTAGGTCGCCCTGATAGAGCAACAAGCATTGTTTCCCCATCCGGAATTTTTAGAATTCACTACGACACAACGGGAATACACGCTCCGGATTATTTTAATGGAAGTAAAAACACAATTCAACTTAGTGTCGATTCTCTCGCGATAGCTTTCGATTCATCATATAATTTTGAAATTAATATTCTTGGATATGATGTACCCCCTTCAGATGGAATTGATGGAGGAGATGATTTATATGATGTATATATATCAATGCTTGGAGGTGGGTTATATGGATATACAGAGTGGGAGAGCATCGGGGAAGGAAAATCAAAAAGTTATATAATAATAGATAATAAAATGAATGTTCCCACGCCTGGTATTTTGGGAGCGAAAGTAACTGCTGCTCATGAGTTTCATCATGCAATTCAAATTGGTAATTATCGTGATAACATTGGATGTGATACATACTATTATGAACTTTCTGCTACTGCCATGGAGGAGTTTGTTTACGATAGTATTAATGATTACTATTTTTATTTACCTCCATTCTTTAAGAAGCCTGATAGAAGATTTACTTATATGTCTTCATGTAGTTCTGCAGAAGGATACGAAAGAGTTTTGTGGAATATCTTTTTGAAAGAACATTTTGAACAAAAAGAAGGTAATGCTAATAAAGGATTTGATTTAATAAAACGTAGTTGGGAATTGATGAGAGACCCAAGCCGTACTGCAATTGAAGCTATAAACCTTGCCATAGTAGAGAATGGGATGTCTATGAAAACAATGTTCAGTGAATTTGGGAAATGGCTCTACTTTACTGGATACCGTACAAAAGAAAACAAATATTTTTCTGAAGCCATAAATTATCCACTTGTTAAACCACTTGCTTCATACAACTATAACTCGCCAAAAAAAACTTATATGATGACTGCAGAAGCACTTGCAAATAATTATGTGGTTTTCGATTTAAGTTCATCTGGTGTAAATGACACTCTAATAAGTATAATAACAAACTACGATATAGCAAACGCAGCAAAATCCCCGTTCGATGTAATTGAATATGAGTATAGCCTTATGACAACTGGGGAAGATGGAAGCACCGAAATTATTGGAGGTTATTACTCTAAAGTTGAAAGTGAAAACAATGAGTATTTATTTGAATCGAATATATTTAATAATGAAGTAGTTAATGGTACTACTATAACTCGTAACGAGATTGATTTCGCATACCCACAGCCATTTAATTATTCTAAAAATAGCTTTGTTTTCTTTCCAACAAGATTAAGCCAATATGGAATTGCCAAGCTAACTATTTATAGCACAAGTATGAATTTAATTTTTAGCGACAATCTACAGATATACAATAGTGAAAAAATAGTTGTACGTTGGGATGGAAAGGATAACAACGGGAATAATGTTCCAAGCGGAATATATATTTATATTACTGAATCGGATGGTGAACTTGTTAAAGGTAAACTCGCCATTATTAATAATTGAAATTTATGAGTAGTTATTCTCTAACATTACAAAATCTAACAAAGTCTTTTGGAAGAAGATTAATATTTAAAGATATTAATGCAGAATTTAGTAGTGGAAATATTTATGGTTTTGCAGGAAGCAATGGTTCTGGAAAATCAACACTCGCAAAAATTGTTTCAGGTGTCTTATCCCCCAGTAGTGGTAAGGTTATTCACCAATTCAACGAAGCAGAAGTAATCTCTGAAGAACTCCACAAACATATTGGATTTGTATCCCCCTACTTAATATTATATGATGAATTTTCAGCCGAGGAGAATCTACTTCACTCCATGAGTATTAGAGGCTTAAACCCCAACAAAGAAAAGATTAAATCATTTCTTGATGACTTTAATTTATACGATAGAAGAAAAGATTTGCTAAAAGGATATTCTTCCGGAATGAAGCAAAGAATTAAATTTATTTTTGCATTAATACATAATCCAAGTATTTTAATTTTTGATGAACCTACTTCCAACCTTGATAATAAAGGGAAAGAGGTTGTTTACAAATTAATTGAAGAAGAATCGAAAGATAAGTTGATTATACTTGCCTCTAATGAAGATAGCGATTTAGCATTATGCAAAACTACTCTGCACGTTGAGGACTATTTACAATTAGAAACAAGAGTAAAGGATAAAGTATAAAATGAAATCTTATTCGTTATTCAAAAAAGATTGGCAGTCGGAGTTAAGAACTCGTTATGCAATAAATGCTTTGGCTATGTTTATACTTGTTACAATAAGTGTAATTCTCTTTTCTATAGGTCAGGAAAGGATTTCAGAGTATTTAACTGGCGGACTTCTTTGGGTAGTAATATTTTTTTCAGCAATGTCGGGTTTATCAAGGGCTTTTGTCTCTGAAGAAGAACGTGGAACAACAATGACACTTCACTTGTTAGCGAAGCCATCAACTATATTTTCAGGAAAATTACTCTTTAATGTTCTTCTTGTTTACCTAATGAATTTTTCAATAATTGTTTTATATTCACTCTTGTTCGATTCATTTATAATTGCAAATTGGGGACTCTTTTTCTTAGCCACTTTCTTCGGGAGTTTTGGTATAGCAGTCTCTTCAACAATTATTGCAGCCATCATTTCTAAAGCAAGTGCAAAGGGCACACTCTACCCAGTGTTAGCTTTCCCAATACTCTTACCACTAATTTTAACACTTCTTGAACTTACAAAATTTGCAATTGATGGAAAAACAATAACAGAAGCATACGTAGAGTTAGCAGTTCTAATTTGCTACGATGTAATTATGCTTTCAGCTTCATACATGCTTTTTGATTTTATTTGGAAAGATTAAACAAATGATAACATTTAAGTATTCTTTTATTTCAAAACTAATTTATCGTTATGCCAATATTCCTGCTACATTATTTTTGGCACTTTATCTTGTTAGCTCTTTCTCATATATGTTTCAGCAGTGGTACTATTTATTTCCGTTCCTACTTAATTTACTAATCATAATAGTATTGAACAGACATTATTTCCGTTCTTATAAACTCTTTCCATATAGGATAGATATTAATACTGAGAAAATGATTTGCTCAGATTATTTTAACAGAAATAAAATAGTTGAAATTAATCTTCAAGACATAGACTTAATTGAGGGTGGCTCTCTTTACGGTACTCCTGGTAAACCAATATTAGTTCATAATTCTGTTAACGATGTTGTTGTAGGCATTAGTCCACACATGAAAAACCACAACAAATTAATTACAATAATATTAAGTAATGTAAAAGAGAAAGTATATAACGATGTTCTTTCTATAGCAAAAGAATTAAGTAACGCTAACAAAGAACTTTTAGCAAAAAGCAAAAAGGACAAAAAAAAACCCACCAATAACTGATGGGTTTAATTATACAAAGAAATTAAATTATTTCTTTGGTGGGTAAACGGCATCTTGTAAAGCTTTACCAACTTTAAACTTAACTACAGATTTTCTAGCAATTTTAATCTCTTCGCCAGTTTGAGGGTTACGTCCTTTTCTTGCTTTTCTTACAGCAGTTGAAACTTTACCAATTCCAGGAATCGTAAATGTTTTTTTAGCATTTTTACCAGCTAACATTGCTAGCTCATCTAAAAACATTGCTGATTGTTTTTTTGTAACATCAAGTTTACCAGCAAGATGGTCAACTATTTGAGCTTTAGTTAAAGGTTTTTTTGGATCAACTTTTGCTACAACTTTTTTAGGAGCAGCTTTTTTTGCTACAACTTTTTTAGGAGCAGCTTTCTTTGCAACAGCTTTTTTAGGAGCAACTTTCTTTGCCGCAGCTTTTTTAGGAGCAGCTTTTTTTGCTTTCGCCATGTTTTTTCCTGTGTTTGTTAAGGATTTAATGAATGTTGTATGTAACTTATAAAAAAATATTTTAAAATAAAACAATAATATTTTTTCGGGGGTATCTCTTTCGTCAATGATTATAGGCATATAGTAAGTTTATTAGTAACTTTGCACTATAAACAAAGAGTATTATTACGGTCGTAATTTATGAAATCAGTTATTTTAATATTAATATTATTACTTGTTAATTCTTTTGCAGCAGAAATATTTATTCTGACTAACTCTGATACCCTTGAAAACAAAGGGGATAACAGTCTGGACACTTTATCTTTGGTAATTGTTGATTCCCTCAGCAAATCTGACACACTTATCTCGCAGCAAAAAAACAAAGAACTTTTGTTCATTGAATCAATAGAGTTTGCTTCAAACAATGATTACTCAAATAAAATTAAACACAAAGATTTTTCTACCGAGGACTATAGAAATCTTTCAGATATTTTTACTTACGTACCTTTTGGCTTTGTTCAGGACTTAGGTTCACTTGGTCAGCCTAACGAGCAAATGTTTTATGGGCTTGGATTCTCTAACATTTCATACAATAGAGATGGGGTTTTACTAAACAATAGATGGCAAAATGCTTACGATTTAAATAAACTTAATAGTGAAAGAATCGATTCACTTGAGGTGGTTACTTTAACTCGAGGTTTTCTCTATAGTCCATATAATAATCCTGTTAGTGTAAATATGCATTCGCGTTTTAATTATTCCTCACGTGCAGTTACACGTTTAAAGTTTTATCAAGCCAGCTATGACGAGGGTTTTGTTGATGTTCTCTTTCACACGCATATCACAGAAAAGTTAAACTTTGGAATTGGTGTTTCTAATTCTGCAATTGATTCGAGATTTGAAAACAGTGATTACGAATCGTGGAAACTTGATGCAAAGATTGCATACTTAGTAAATGATAAAATAAATATTACGGCAAATTACTTTTATACCTATGATACCCTTGCTCTCTTTGGAGGACTTGATACTAACACATTTCAAAATGATAACATCTCTGCTGCACTTTATAAGTATGATATTGGTACTCGGACTTCATCACGATATCAATTAACATATAACAATAATGCCAATGTTAAAGTTCTCACTACACTTATTCCATATTCTAAATCAGATTTAACATTATATTATAAATCTACTTCACAGAAATATTTACAAAATAGCGATAGCCTTTTTTCAAATATTCCTATTATTGCTCGCGATAATTTCTTTCAAACTTTTGGAGTAAGGTTTCAAAATTATTTTGAAGCAAACAAATTATCGTTTGACTTAGTGACTAACTACGAAACTACGGGTATGGATTTTAATTATTCTTCAAATAACCAGAGAGATAACATTTTATCCTTTTCAGGAAAACTTAGCAATTCAATTTCTAAATTATTTGTTCCATCTATCTTTGGGAAGATGATAGTTTTTAATGGAGATATTCTTTTGGGTTATGGGCTTGATATTACTGGAACAATAAACAATAGTGTAACATATTATTTGGGAGTCTCTCGGTTTCAAAAGCCAAAATCATTTTTGGAAAGTAGCAATTATGGTTCATTCCCATTTTATTTGCGAACATCATCTTCTCAGCCTTCTGATAATGAAGTACTGGAAGTTGGCTTAAAATATAGTAGTGGTTTAATTTCTGGCGGTATTTCCTATTTTGATTATTCATCTAAAAATAGTTTAATTCCATATACTAATGGTGGCAGTAATGATTCATTGTTAATAAATGAATTGTCATCTTTTAATAGAGAGAATATTAAAAATAGTGGTGTTAACTTTAGTCTGACTATAAAATTATGGAAACTATTGTTCTCCAATAATTTCAACTACTATTTCAGCTCTAGAGAGGAAAGAGTTTATGCTTCACCAGATTACACACTTGCAGGAAAATTATACTATTTGGATAAACTCTTTAATAATAATCTTGATGTAAAAGCTGGAATAAATTATCGATTTACTGGCGGACAAACTCCTTTTGTTTATGACTTTGAAAAGCTATTACAAATGACAAGTGAACTAACCCCAATGGTACAGTACTCAGATGTTCCACCCTCGTTTCAACTTGATTTATATATGGCTGGCACAATTCAAGAACTTGCAACAATATTTGTAATTTTAGAAAATGTTCTCGATACCGAATACTACATTGCTCCGTACTATTTCAAACAACCTATTACTTTACGGCTTGGTGTATCCTGGTTGATGTTTGACTAACCCCCTATTGTGCAACAGTCCATAGCGGTAAATTTCTATCTCAGTTCTGTAAATTGCTCTGCATAAGCCTTCTATGTTTTCAATATAGATACTTAGGTATACACAATAACAAATAATAATAATTTTGTTAAGTTTAAAATTTGAAGATTTGGATTATAAGGATAAGTATGAAAAAAGGTGAGATTTTAGAATTTGATATTGAGAGTTACGCATTTGAAGGGAAAGGTATTTGTAAGCTGCCTATTGAAGATAACGATGAGTTAGCCGAGGCAGGAAAAAAGTTTGTTGTTTTTGTAAATGGCTCTTATCCAGGAGATAGGGTTAAAGCATTGATAAGAAGAAAAAAACGTTCCTATGCAGAGGCAACAGTTGAGGAAGTTTTAGTTCCATCCAAAGATAGAACGGAGGCTAAGTGTTCCTATTTTGGAATTTGCGGAGGGTGTAAACAACAGGACTTAAAGTACGAAGTGCAAGCAAAATATAAAGAGGAACAAGTTCGTGATATTTTTGAACGACTTGGTGGTTTTGAAAATTTTGAAATGGAACCAATTGTTGAGGCAGAAAATATTTTCTTCTATCGTAATAAAATGGAGTTCTCTTTTGCCGATAAACGCTGGCTAACAAAAGAGGAAATTGGAAGTGAGAAAGAGATTCTTGATAGCAACTTTGCGTTAGGTTTACATATTCCAAGAATTTTTAATAAAGTGTTAGATTTAAACGAGTGTTTTCTTCAATCGGAAGAGAGTAATAAAATTATGAATTTTACTCGTAAGTTTTTTAAATCGAAAAATGCTACTATCTTTTCAACCAAGACCCACGTAGGATATTTACGACATCTCGTTATTAAGCAAGCCTCACATACAAATGATTTGATGGTTAATCTTGTTACTTCATCTCAGAATGAGGAATGGATGGAGGAATATTCATCCAAGTTGATAGAGGTGGTTCCGAGTATTACTACAATTGTAAATAATATTAATCTTAAAAAAGGGAAAACCGCTTATGGTGATTTTGAGATTAATTATTTTGGCGATGGATATATATACGACCTTATTGGCGATTACAAATTTAGAATTAGTGCAAACTCGTTCTTCCAAACAAATACTTCGCAAGCAGCAAATCTTTATAAAATTGCATTAGATTATGCTGACCTAAAGGGAGACGAAGTTGTTTATGATCTATATTCTGGTGCTGGAACAATATCAATTTATGTTTCAAAAAATTGTGAAAATGTATATTCCTTTGAGACCGTAGATAGTTCTATTGAAGATGCTCACTCAAATAATATATTAAATAAGATTGAAAACGTAACACATATACAAGCAGATTTGAATAAGTCATTTCTTTCAATTTTAGATAACAAGCAAATTCCAAAACCAGATGTAATTTTGCTGGACCCTCCAAGAGCCGGAATGAATCCTAAAACGGTGAAGGATTTAATTGCTCTTTCACCATCCAAAATAGTTTATGTTAGCTGCAACCCAACAACACAGGCTCGCGACATAAAGCTGCTTGCAGAGGCTGGTTACAAATTAATAAAGGTACGACCTGTTGATATGTTTCCACATACTTTTCATATTGAGACGGTTGCTTTGCTGGTAAGGGAATAGAGTTGTTCAAGTATATAATAACGTACAAAAATCCCTCACCTCTTCCAAAGTTCCTTCGGACAACCCTCTCCCAAAGGGAGAGGGAGTAAAAGTCCCTCTCTTTTCAAGAGAGGGGTTGGGGTGAGTTCAAAAGACATACGACATTACAAACTTGACACGACAATAGAGTCTGTAGAATACCTTTCAAATATTAAATTAGATTTTATTTAGGAAATGTTAGTGTAAAAGTTGAACCAAATCCTTTTTTACTTTCAACTTCAATTTTTATTTTATTAAGTTCGCAATATCCATTTACGAGTGCTAACCCTAAACCATTTCCTTCATATCTTCGAGTATGCCCACTCTCCTCTTGCGAAAAAGAACCAAATATTCTTGGTAGAAATCCTTCCGAAATCCCAATTCCAGTATCTATGAATTTGACTATTAAGTTATTGTTTTCATCTTCCGAAAAAACAACTTCAACTTCGCCTATGTGAGTAAACTGAATTGAGTTATGAAGAATATTTGTAAATATTTGTGAAACCGAATAGTAATCGGCACTAATCTTTGTATCCTGAGTCTCTTTTCTCCATTCAAATTCTAAATCTTTTTCCTCAGCCAGTTTCAAGTACTCGTTGTAAAATGAATTATACATCTCGGCAAATAGATCAAATTCTCTTATGGAATAATTATAAGCCCCCACTTGAATTTCAGCCATATTTAATATTAAATCGATAGTTCTTATTATTCTTTTTCCAGCAGAATCTAATATCGAAAATGTTGAAATTGTATCTTCATCAGCATCCAAATAGTGATCTTCGAGAATCATATTTGAAACATTTAAAATAACATTAACAGGAGTTCGTATTTCATGCGACATTTGACCCAAAAATTCAGATTTCATTCTATCAGAAAGTTCAGCCTTAGTTTTTGCTGCAATTAATTCTTCCTCTATTTTTTTCTCTTTTGTGATATCTCTTATAATTCCTATTCGTGCATAATTGTTACCATCAGAATCTTTTATTGTAGCAGAAGAGAGAAAAACCGGAAAATCACTACCATCTTTTTTTACATTTAATAAAGTACCCTGCCATGTGTCAGTATAATTTTTTGGTTTATAGACTGCATCATTTATTTTCTTTGGGTTATTTAGTGAACGAAGAATTTTAACTTTTTCCCCTAAAATCTCATCTTTCGAATATCCATAAAGTTTGATAAATGCATTATTTATATAATTTATAGTATTATCCGAATCTGAAATAACAACGCATTCACTAATATTTTGAAATGAGTGTGCTAATAATTTTAATTCTAATTCTGTTTTCTTAGAGATTGTAATATCTTCAAAAATACCTGCACTAATTAAACTTCCATTATTTTCAGGCGAGCCTGTTATAAAATGACCTCTAATAAATATTTTTTCATTGTTAGAAGGTTTTAAGTATTCACCTTCAAATGTGGAGGAAGACCCATCAAGAGTCTTTTTTATTGAAAAAAGGATTTCCTTATTTTCAAAAATATTAAAAATGTTGTGTCCAATTATTCCTTTACGTGAGCAGCCAACTATTTCACTGAACCTTTTGTTGCAATCAACAACTGTTCGTTCTTCATCAAAATAAATAATACCTAAATATGGTTGGGAGTAGAGTAGTTCGTGCCTTTTTTCAATTGTGCTTGCCCCCCTTCTCGATTTTTCCAACTCTAATTTTAACTTAACAAAATCAAGTTCATTCGAATCAAATTTTTCACCGCGCATCATCTCCATAAAAGAGAGTTTTTGTTTTAGCTCTTTTATTTCGGTAATTAAAGTGGCTTCTGACTTATTAGAAGATGACATTTAATTCTTTTATTATTATTAATTGGCTGAAAACGAAAGATTGTGAAAGATAAGATAAATTTCAACCCATTTTTTAAAGAATTAACAAGAATTATGTATAATTAATATTGCGGGTTAAAATATTAGACCGTAATATCAACAAATTATTTTTAACTCGTTCATATGTTTATAATTCCTAAAACTTGTCATTCCGTCATGCTTTTAGACAGTTTACCCCTTCGGGGGAATCTCGCTTTGTTTTTTAGATTCCGGCTAAAAAATTGCCGGAATGACCTTCGCTTTTATAATCATTGACCTGTGTGTTTAGAATAATCATGCTCGTTTCATCTAATAAATCCGTAATTTCGTAACTCAAATTATTTAATTTATGTGGAATGGATAAAAAGAAAGTCTTCATACTTGGCTCAACTGGTTCTATTGGTGTTAGTACGCTCGATGTAATTCGTTTACATCAAGATTCTTTTGAAGTGGTTGGTATTACAGCAAACCGAAATATTGAGTTGCTACAAAAACAAATTGAGGAGTTTAATCCAAAATTTGTTGCAGTTAGAGATGAAAAATTAGCTTTGCAATTGAAGGATAATTTATCGAAAGATATAACTCTACTTATTGGTAATGAAGGAATAATATCCGGAACAAGAGATGCTGATTATGATATTCTTCTATCGGCTCTTGTTGGTTTTGCAGGGCTACAACCTACAATTGAAGGAATTAAACGGGGCAAGAGAATTGCACTCGCAAATAAGGAAACCCTTGTAGTTGCTGGCGAAATCATTACTCAACTTGCAGAAGAATTCAACTCAGAATTAATTCCTGTTGATTCTGAACATAGTGCAATATTCCAATGTTTGGTGGGTGAGAAACATAAAGAGATTGAAAAATTAATTTTAACTGCATCTGGCGGACCATTTTTTAGGAAGTCGAGAGAGGAGTTAGAGAATGTAACTGTTGCGGAAGCTCTCAACCATCCAAATTGGAATATGGGAAATAAAGTAACTATCGATTCTGCAACAATGATGAACAAAGGCTTAGAGATGATTGAGGCTCATTGGTTTTTCAATTTATCGCCAAGTAAGATTGATGTTACAATTCATCCGCAATCAATTATTCATTCAATGGTCGAGTTTGTTGATGGTTCAATAAAGGCGCAGTTGAGTAAGCCCGATATGAGGCTTCCAATTCAGTATGCGTTAACTTATCCGGAGAGATTATCAAACAGTTTTACAAACACAAAATTAACTGAAATTGCAGAGTTAACATTCTTCAAGCCAGACCTAACAAAATTTGAATGCTTACAATTAGCATTTGATGTAATGAAAATAGGTGAAACGGCACCATGCATTTTAAATGCTGCCAACGAAATTGCTGTTCAAAAATTTTTGAATAATGAAATATCATTTACTGCAATTCCAGAATTGATTAAAGAAGCATTGGATAAGATTGAAATTAAATCTGTTGTAGATTTAGAAACAATTGTTGAATGTGATAGTTTAACACGAGAATATTTTAAAGTTTAATAAAAGGAAATTTAATTAATGGATTATATAATTTATTTTATACTTACAATAGGAATCTTAGTTTTTGTACATGAGTTGGGGCATTTTCTTGCTGCTCGAATGTGCAAAATGAGAACAGATGTTTTTGCAA
Organism: Melioribacteraceae bacterium; assembly: GCA_021647785.1. Lineage (GTDB taxonomy): Bacteria > Bacteroidota > Ignavibacteria > Ignavibacteriales > Melioribacteraceae > 1-14-2-50-31-20. The sequence continues at coordinate 44,732 of JAKIUC010000016.1, read as the reverse complement.
TTGGTTTTGGAAAAAGATTGTTGGGGTGGAACCAAATAAATGGTTTAACATTTGGTGACCTCTCTAAAGACCTTGATATGCAAGGGCATACAGATTATCGTATTTCACTTCTTCCACTTGGTGGTTATGTAAAAATTGCCGGAATGATTGATGAAAGTTTTGATAACAGTTTTGCAAAAACAAAACCCAAGCCTTATGAGTTTAGAGCAAAACCAACTTATCAAAAATTGTTTGTTATCACAGCAGGTGTGTTAATGAACTTATTACTTACAATAACTATCTTTTCAGGAATAAATTATTTTCAGGGTAAGCAGATAATAAAAACTACTTCTGTAGGAATTGTTGAAGAAGAAACTTTGGCTCATGAAGCAGGTTTTAGAAGTGGTGATAAAGTACTTGCAATAAATGGAAATGAGATTGAAGATTGGCAAGCAATTTATACTTCTCTTTTTGTTGAAAACAGTAGTGTTGCTAAAGAAGTTTCTGTTTTCCGAGATAGCAGTAAAATTTCATTTACTATTTCAACAGAACTGTTAGGAAAAGCTTCTCAAGAGCAATATTTCCTTCCGCTTGGAGAAGTTAGGCCTGTAATAGCAAAGGTAGTTGAAGATTCGCCTGCTAATGATGCTGGTATTGAAGCGGGAGATCTTTTCATTTCAATAAATAATATTACAATTAAGAATAGTGCAAAAATTATTGAAGTAGTATCTTCCAACCCTGACACCGAACTTCAAATCACAATATTACGTAATGAAGATACGGTTTTAACTTCTGTTACACCTGGGATTGAAGGTAAAATTGGAATTGAGATAAAGAATAGCTATTCAGGCTTAATTGAATACGAAAAATATTCATTTTTTGCAGCAATTGGCTCCGGACTTGAAGACGTTGTTCTATACGTATCTGTTACATTTGAATATATGGGCAGAGTAATATTTGGTAAGTTGGAAGTTGCACAAGCCTTTGCTGGTCCAGTAAAAATTGCACAATTTGCTGCAGATGCTGCTGATTTAGGAATAATTCCGTACCTAAGATTTCTTGCAGTCTTTAGTTTAAGCTTGGCAATATTGAACATTCTCCCATTTCCAGTTTTGGATGGCGGACATTTTGTAATAATTTTGGTTGAAGGAATTATTAGACGAGAGATTCCTATTAAGATTAAAATTGCAATTCAGAATGCAGGGTTTGTTTTGTTGTTGATGCTAATGGCGTTTATTATTTATAATGATATTATTAATATGTGATTTCGGCTTCGACTCCGCTCAGCCTACGTTAAAATGGTACACCTATTTATAACTCGGTGGTTGAGCGGAGCCTCCGAATGGATGCCTTTGGCAGAAACCACCTTCCCACTCTTTATAAAACTGTTTTAAATACTCTTCCATAAACCTATGTCTCTCCTCTGCCATCTTTTTTCCGGTTGCTGTGTTCATCATATCTTTTAACAAAAACAGTTTTTCATAGAAATGATTTATTGTTGGTGCGGTATTATTTTTATATTCCTCTTTCGTCATGTTTAAATTTGGGTCAATTTCCGGATTATAAATTTCTCTATTTTTAAACCCGCCATAATTGAATGCCCTTGCAATGCCAATAGCACCAAGTGCATCAAGCCTATCGGCATCTTGTATTACATCCAATTCCAAAGAACTAAACTTCTGTTTTTCTTTTCCACCTTTGAATGAGATGTTTTCAATTATAGCTTTTATATGCATGATTATATCCTCCGGAACATTTTGCGATTGCAGAAATTCTCCGGCTATTTTAGGTCCAATTGTTTCATCACCATTGTGAAATTTTGAATCAGCAATATCATGCAGCAATGCTCCAAGTTGAATAATAAAGCCATCGGATAATTCTGTTTTTGTTATTTTTTGTACTATTTGCCAAACACGATAGATGTGCCACCAATCGTGTCCACCCTCAGCATTAGCGAGTTTTTTCTTAACAAAATCGGCAGTATTTAAAACTATTTGATACTGGTCATAAATTATTTTTTTTGGCATCATATGTTCCTAATTTAAAATGTAGTTTAAAAATTTAGCAAATTGTTAATAACTCTTCAAACAAATTTGCAGTATGTACGTCAAAATCTAAGATATTTTAAATAAAAATTGAAAACAAATATTTCTTCTTCAGCAAAAGAATAAATGTTTTATATTTATAATATTCATCAAAAAAAAAGGAGTTTATTTTATGCACTATTTAATTGTATTATTATTAGCCCTTCCAATATTAACTCAGCCAATTTCAGCTTTTCAAAATGATGATTTACAAAAAGCCAAAGAACTTATTAATGAAAAAAACTTTGAAGCTGCCAAAACCATTCTTGAAAAAATTATTGATGATGACGATAAAAATCATGAAGCCTATTTCACTCTTGGAAAAACATGGATGGGATTAAAAGATTATGAAGAGGCAACCGAGAGTTTTGAAGAAGCCGTTGATTTACTTGATGAAAATGCCGACTATCATTTTTGGTTAGGGCAAGCAATAGCAATGGATGCACGAGAATCCAACTATATTTCTCAAGCACTGATGGCGTCAGATATTTTGGAAGAGTTTGAAAGAGCCGTTGAGCTTGACCCAACACACATTCCAGGAAGAATAGGAGTAATAAATTTTTATCTCGCTGCTCCGGGCATTATGGGCGGCGATATTGAAAAAGCAAAACTAAATGCTAAAGAATTAATAAAGTTTGATGAAATGAAAGGGAGAACAGCATTAGCAAGAATCTATCTGAAACAAGAAAAAATGGATTCTGTTGAGATACAAATAAACATGTTAGAGAAAAACTTTGAAAATGATAAATCGCTTGGGAATTTTTTCAACTCACTTGGCTATTATTATCTTGGAGAAAACAATATTGATAAAGCAATAGAAGCATTTGAGAAACAAGTTAAGATAAATCCGGAGAGTGCAAATTCGTATGATAGCCTTGGCGATGGTTACAAAGCTGCAAAAAGATATGATGATGCAATAGCACAATATAAAAAGGCATTAGAAATTAATCCTGATTTCTCTGCATCAGCCGATAACCTTGAAGAGCTGCAAGAGGAAATGGGAGAAAAGTGAAAAAGTTATAAGCGCCTAAACTTATAACTTTAAACACTTTCAACACAATAATCGCACCCCAATTATTTTCAACGTAACTCTCTATTTATGAGTATCTTTAAAGTTGATTTTAATTGAAAAGAGAATATAATGAAAAGTTTTGTAGAGATAGGAATAGAGGGTGGATTTTTAAAAGCTATTGAGGAACTTGGTTTTGAAAAACCAATGCCAGTTCAAGAGAAAGTTATACCGCAATTGTTAAGTGATGAAGGGAACGATATAGTTGCCCTTGCCCAAACTGGAACTGGTAAAACAGCCGCTTTTGGTTTGCCGCTACTTCAAAGAGTTAATACAAAGAACAAAAAAACACAGCATGTAATAATTAGTCCTACACGTGAACTTTGTGTGCAGATTGCTGAAGATTTAAAAGACTATTCCAAATATAACGATAAGATAAAAATTGTAGCTGTTTTTGGTGGTGCAAGCATTGAGCATCAAATAAAAGCGATTAAGAGAGGGGCACACATTATATCGGCTACTCCCGGGCGTTTGTTAGATTTAATAAAAAGAAGAGTTGTTGATTTAAGAAATATCAAAACAGTTGTTTTAGATGAAGCAGATGAAATGTTAAATATGGGTTTCCGCGAAGACCTTGAGGCAATTTTAACAGATACTCCAAAGGAGAAGCAAGCACTTCTTTTCTCTGCAACAATGCCTAAGGAAGTAAAAAAGATTGCAGACAAATTTATGAACAATGCAATTGAGTTTACAGTTGGTAAAAAGAATGCTGGTGCAGAGAATGTTTCTCACATCTGTTATTCGGTTCATGCAAAAGATAGATACCTTGCACTAAAACGGATTGTGGATTTTAACCCCAATGTTTATGGAATTGTTTTTTGTAGAACAAGACGTGAAACCCAAGATGTTGCTGAAAAATTGATGCAAGATGGATATAATGCGGATGCACTTCATGGCGATTTATCGCAAGCACAACGCGATGTTGTGATGGGGAAATTTAGAGTAAAACATATCAGTTTACTTGTGGCTACCGATGTTGCTGCACGTGGACTTGATGTTACAGATTTAACTCACGTAATTAATTACAACTTGCCTGACGAACTTGAAATTTATACTCACAGAAGTGGAAGAACCGGAAGAGCTGGAAAATTTGGCATATCAATTATTATTTCAAATCTTAAAGAGAAAAGAAAAATTTCACTAATTGAAAAACAGATTGGAAAAAAAATTGAACATCTTCCTGTTCCGCTTGGAAAAGAAATTTGTAAAGTTCAGTTGTTTCATGTAATTGATAGGATGCAGAAGGTAGCTGTTGATTCTGCACAGATTGATGAATTTATTCCGGAAATAAGTAAAAAATTGGAATGGCTTGATAGAGACGAACTGATTAAGAAATTTGTTTCGGTTGAGTTTAATCGTTTTACGGAATATTATAAAAACACTCCAGATTTAAACAAACCCTCTGATGAAAGAAAATCGAGAAAAGATAGAGATGGAGGCTCGAACCGCAGAAATACACAACAAGGATATACACGCTTCTTCTTAAATCTTGGGCAGATGGATAAAATTAGACCTGTTGATTTAATTGGAATGGTTAATGACTTCACAGGAATTCGTGATATTGAGATTGGTGAAATTGATATTAAAAAAACATTTTCATTCTTTGAAGTTGATAGTAAATTTAAGGATGAACTTTTAACAGCCTTTAACACTCAGACTTACAAGGGGAGAAAAGTAAACCTTGAAATTTCAGGAAAAGAACCTGCAAAAAAATCACGTTCTTCACGGTCAGATAGAAGAAATAGAGACGGAGATAAACCAAGATTCAAATCGGGAAGAAAATCTTCGAGAGGTTCTCGAAATTCTTCGGAAAAATCGGATAGAAAAAGATATAAAAAATAGTATTTAATTAATCTAATTTCTTTTGTAACTTATTAAACAACTTTATTATTTATGAAAGGTAAAAAATGAGTAATACTAAATCTAAACATACATTTCATATTCCTGTAATGGGATTAAGCTACACTATAGATTCCCCAATTAAAACTGCTCACCTCGGAATATCTTCTGTGATGTCGATATTTGAGCATAACTTGCTTGAAAAAATGCGTAAATATTATGCTGAAAAATTCAACTTCCCATTTGAACCAATTACAACTAAAATGGAAGATTTTAGGGCAGAACGGATTACATCATATCTCAATTTGGTAGATGAAATTGTAAAGAAAAAATTTGATAACCTCAAAAACTCTGTAGTTGAGAAGCGGGGGGAGTTAGAAAAATATTTTGAACTCCTTCCATCGTTTTCCGATTTAAAGGAACGCTTTGATGAAATGATAGAGAACAATCATAACATCAAAGAGATTCAGAAATGGTTACATGAAAATTTAACTATTGGTGGTATTGATGTTAATATTATGACAAAATTAGATGGACCAAATTATATTGGGAACGAACAGCAGCCAGTTGAGCATAACAACGCACATACTGCAATTCGGGGTTATGCCAATAGTAAACTTAAATCTTCGATAGTACTCTCTGCTGGAATGAACCCTCGACTTTTTGGATACATGGAAAAGTTCGATGATTTTTATCCTGATGCTGAAGGAAATATTAAAAAGAAAATTATTCTGAAAGTTAGTGATTACCGTTCAGCTTTAATTCAAGGAAAGTTCTTTGCTAAAAAAGGACTTTGGATTTCAGAGTTCCGCATAGAATCTGGGCTTAATTGTGGCGGACATGCATTTGCATCTGATGGATACTTGTTAGGTCCAATTTTGGATGAATTCAAAAACAACCGTGAAACATTACTTGAAACAACATTTAAAATGTTTAAAGATGCTTTGGATAGAAAAGGGAAAGTAGCTCCAACCATAATTCCAGAAGTTAAACTTACTGCTCAAGGTGGCGTAGGAACTGCTGACGAACATCAGTTTCTGTTGAATTATTTTGAGGTTGATTCAGTTGGATGGGGAACTCCTTTTCTCTTAGTTCCTGAAGCAACAACTGTTGATGAGAAAACAATGAAAATTTTAAGTGATGCAAAAGAGGAGGATTTATATTTATCGAATGCTTCTCCACTTGGAATTCCATTCAACAATGTGCGAGGCAGTTTAAAAGATATTGAGCGGAAAGAACTTGCCGCTGCCGGAAAAGCTGGAAGTGCTTGCCCTAAAAGATTTTTAGCATTCGATACAACTTATACTGAAAAAGCATTGTGCACAGCCTCCAAAAAATTTATAAATATTAAATTAGATGAATTAAAAGCAGAAGACTTAACTGAAACCGAATATGATTCAAAGTATAATAAAATTACAGAAAAAGAATGTTTGTGCAACGGACTCACAAATTCTGCATTGATAGTTAATAATCTCGATGTAAAAATGGAAGGTGAGGCTGTCTCTATTTGTCCAGGTCCAAACATGGCATATTTTTCCGGTGTTTTTTCGCTTAAAGAAATGGTCGATCATATTTATGGGAAAATTAATATTCTTAACACAGATAATCGTCCAAATATGTTTATCAAAGAATTAAAGATGTATGTAGATTTCTTAAAGAGTAAAATGGAGGAAGCCCCTTCTCCCTTTACTGATAAACAGATTAAATACTTTGACACTTTTAATACAAACTTGAATAACGGAATTGAATACTACAAGAAAATGTTTGCTGAAAATAGAGATTCTCTAAAAGAGACTTATGATAAAGTAATTTCCGATTTGGAGAATTTAGAACTGGAATTAAAACAGTTTATGTTGCAGACTGCTTAAAAAACAATTGCTGAATTGTTATAATAAGCTCTTTTAACAATTCAGCAATTAAACAACTTAGCCCTTATTTACTTATCTGCACCAAAGCATTTGTTGCTAATTTACCTACCTCATCATTCGGATATTTATCGGATAACTCTTTCCAAACTTTCCGTGCTTCATCATTTTTACCTTGCGATGCAAGAATAGCACCAAGATTATATTTGGCTTCAAGATTTTTATCATCCAAAGCAATTATCTCTTTTGTAACAACCTCTGCCATAATAAAATTTTGAGCATTATAGAAAGTTAATCCTTTGGCAAGAAGTATATCAATTCTGTTTGGGTCTATTGCAAGAATTCTATCATACAACTCAATTGCCTCGTTAGTTTTGTGAGACATTCCTAACATCTGTGCGTAATTCCTCATTGCTAAGGTGTCGTTAGGATTAGCTTCAATATCAGCTTTATATTTATCCATTTTTATCCAAAAATCTTCACGGACATTACCTCGCGATGGTGCATCATCACTAACCCCGCCAATACCTTGATGAAGAGCATCCTGCGGCATTTCCTTATCGCCTTGTTGAGTGGAGATAGTTGTTACTTCTTTTTTGTTATTTGAACTAGTAAATACAATAGCAACAATTATTACTACAAATATAATTCCGTACATATAAACTGGTTTGAATTTCATTTTACTTTCCTTTCGGCAAGCTCAAGGCAAGCCTTTTAGTTATTAAAATTGTAATACAAAATTTATTATAATTTTAAAGCCTAAACAACAAAGTTTTCACTATTCATGAGAATATTTAGTAAAAAAAGATTGTGTTAATGCCAATCAATAATTCGGCAACAAAATCCCATCAAAACATTTTAAAATTGTTCCACTATTCGTTAACTTTATTTTATGAATAGTAAACGTCAGATTATATATTTCAAAGATTATTTTAATAGTTTCTTTTATAAGCAAACTGAAAAAGTGAAAGAGAAGATTGATTATGTACTTTTTCTTGTAGCTGGGGCAGAAAGGATTCCCAAAAAGTTCTTTGATAAAATAAAAGGCTATTATAGTATTACAACCTAAATCCTTGTTTTTTATGTTAAGAAATTTTAAATGATAAAAAACAAATAAACGACAAAAATTTAATTTCTTGGTTCTCAATTTGTTATTTATAATTTGATTTTTGTCGTTTGCGGCTTTGCCGCCATATGGATTATGGGAAATTAGAATTGAATTTGAAAGTAATATATATAGAATATTCTGTTGCTTTGATGAAGGTAATTTAGTTGTATTATTTAATGGATTTCAAAAAAAGCCAGAAAACACTAAAGAAAGAGATAGAAAAAGCAATGAAGATTAAAAGTGACTATTTTGAGTTAAAAAAGGAAGGAGAATTATAATGAAAAACATAACAACATTTGACGATCATCTTATGAATAGATATGGTACAATAGGTACTAAGAAAAGAACTATTTTTGAAATTAAGGCAAAAGCTTTTGCAATTGGGGAGATTTTGAGAGAAGCTAGGAAAGATGCACAAATGACTCAGGACCAATTGGCACATAAAACAGGAACACGGAAAAGTTTTATTTCACGAATTGAAAATGGGCATAGTGATATACAATTATCAACACTTTACCGTATTGTAGAAATTGGATTTGGAAAAAAAGTAAATTTGATAATAGGTTAAGAAACAACTCACACAGCCACTAATAAGGTTGTGTGTAAAGTAGGCTGATAAAAAAACCCGACATAAATCGGGGTTGTGATTTTCTAACTAACATCATAATTATGAACTTTTTCAGCTAAGAATTTTTTAATTTCTAATGGAGTTTTCTCTTTAGCCAATAGTGAAGCAACAATATTTGAAATTATTGCTAATGGTGCACCCAACCAAGCAAAATACCATGCATTTAAATAGTAGTGTATAAATTCGTGATACGGTAATACTACACCAAGTTTACCAGCGAGAAAATATACTTGAGCAACTAAGGCTACAGAGCCACCCGCAATAAGTCCTGCCCATGCACCAGTTCTGTTGGAGCCACTCCACCAAATACCAAGTAGAAATAATGGGAATATTGTACATCCTGCCAACGAGAAAGCTACTGCAACAAGTTGAGCAATAAGTCCCAACTCTAATAGTGCAATAATAGCAACACCAGCCGCCATTAAAATAGTTCCTACCCTTGCCATTAGCATTTGTTTCTGCTCGGTAGCTTTAGGGTTTATCACATTAAAATATAAATCGTGAGAAAATGCTGAAGCTCCCGCCACTAACAAACCTGATACTGTAGAGAAAGCAGCAGAGACAGCACCCGCAGCGAGAAAGCCAATAATAAGTGGATATAAATCGCCAAGTTGAGCAGTATAAACAACAATTGCATCTTTAGCTAACACACCAACTTCAGGGTTAGATGATAGAATCTTTCCAAATGCTGAATAAATGGGGGCACTCCAATAAAGAATGCAGATAAAAAAGAGACCCCAAACTACCGACCATCTCGCATCTTTTGCACGTGGTACAACATAAAATCTTTGAATAACATGCGGCAGTCCTGCAGTTCCAATCATTAAAGAGAAACAAATAGCAATCCACTGAAAGGCTGTTTGTCCAGTTGCGGGGTCCCAGGGCATTGCAAACTCTGGCGAGGGTAGAATTGCAAAATCATGCCCCAGTGAGGAAAGACCTTTGCCAGGTGCAATTCCATTAACAATATCACTAATTATTTCGCCGTAACCCACTTGAGGTAACCAGTAAAAATAGCCAAACTTATATGTTAAGATAAAAAGTGGAATAATAAATGAAGCAATAATTATTACATATTGTATCTGCATATTTTTTGTAACACCCAGCATCCCCGAAATAAGAGTGTAAGTTAGAACAACAGATGCACCAATAATAACTGCCCAAGCGTAATCAATTCCTAAAATCCATTTGAACATTAGCCCTATTCCGGCAAATTGACCAACGCAGTATGAAAAAGAGATAAAGATTGCTAACCCTGCACCAACACCTCTTAAACCTTGCGAGTAATATCTGTCACCAATAAAATCGGCGGTAGTATATTTTCCATAACGTCTAATTTGACCAGCCATTAAAATTAAAAGTAGTACGTACCCACCAGTCCAGCCAATAACATAGGATAAGCCATGGTAGCCGGAGCCATACATTACTGCCGCCATTCCTAAAAATGATGCAGCACTCATCCAGTTAGATGCAATAGCCATACCCGCACCAACAGGAGAAATTTTTCTGCCTGCAGCCCAATAGGTCTTTGTATCTTTTGCACGGTTAAAAAAACCAACCATAATAAATGTTACTAACAAAATTATTAAAATTATTGCAGGAGCAAGTTTGAACTCCCCTTCTAATTCAGTAGCCGATTGAGCAAAAAGATTACCCGAAAATATTAGCATAAAAAACAATATGTTTATAATTTTATTTGATTTATTCACAATCTCTCCAAATTACAATTTTTAAGTTTCTTCAATAAATTCATATTCCCTATTCATTCTATCTATTAAAACTGCATAGGTTAAACAGAGCAGTACAAATAGAATAAGCAAGAATTGTGCTGTGTACCAATAGTGGAAGGGAAATCCGAGAAATTTAAAGTCTGTTAAAAAACTTTGATTATGAATTAAATATAGTTCCATAATTTCCGGCAACGCTTTTTTTGATTTTTCACTTAGTGCAGAGTTTTCAACTTTAACCAATGATGAAGGCAAAAGGTCTCGCATTATTTTATCAAAACCTTCTGCACTTAAGCCTATACTTGCTATTGCTCCTTTTATTGTTTCACTGTTTGGCTCAGTTTTATAGAATGGTTTTATAGAATCTGCCTGCATTCTATAAACAGACCAGCTAAGAGATTCTTTTAATACAGATTTATGCTCCTCTTTTACCGCAATATTTTTTCCTAAAACCATAAGTAAGGATTTTGCAAATACTTGTTTCATTTCGTGTGTTGCCGAGCTATCTTCCACAACTTGCTGCCAAACAGAATTGAAATTAATAAGTGTTTGTTCGGGAGTTGGAGTAGTAATAATTATTAATAAAAAATGAAAACCAAATACCGCTACAGCCCAAATTATTGCTAAAGTAGAGATCAATTTCTTATTAGCTTTTGCATGTTGTGATATAGGTCTAAAAAAATTGACTTCATACCTTTCATGTTCTGTCATTATTTCCTCTAAATATTGTGTAAAGAGTAATTGCCATACTTATCCCCAAATGTTTTTGTGAAATTAAATTTTTGTCTAAAAGGAGGCTTTGTCCCGATTGAAAGATATCGGGACTACGCCCCCCGAGAATAGCAAATATTAAAACAATTTCACAAAAAAAAGTATGATAAAAATGGTTATGCAAAGTCTCCTAAAACAGATATGCTGTAAAAATATATCATGGGTCTTTTTAGCAGAACACAAAATAACAATAAAACATTAATGAGCCAAATACTTGACAGTGATTTTTGAATATTATTTACAAAAGTTGAAACATTATAAATCTTGTAAAGCAGGATTTCTGAAGATATTAACCCAATCTTATTTGAAATTGAAACAGTTCCAAATTCCTTAAAAATGTATGGAAAACAGAGAATAACAGAAATATAATCTCTAGTATTTAATGGTTGAAAAGTAAAAAATATGCTCTTATAAGTAGGCAATTTAGAATTAAACTAGAACACTTTATATGTATAATTATGCAAAGGCTTCTAATAGATATAAAAAACCCAATTCAAACTTATGAATTGGGTTTTTCGTTTTTTACATCTTCCATAGGGTCATATGAAACTATTTGAGCAGCATCATTTTCTCTACTTGAACAAAATCACCACTCTCCAATTTGTAGAAATAAATTCCGCTTATTAGATTGGCTGCATTGAACGAAATATTGTGATACCCTGCATTTTTAATTCCATTAACAAGTGTTGCAACTCTCTGACCAATAGTATTATAGACCGTTAACTTAACATGCCCAGTTACTGGAATAGAGAAATTAATATTAGTTGTAGGGTTAAATGGATTCGGATAATTCTGTTCTAAAATATATTTTCCGAGAATATTAATTTCCACAGAAATAGTTTCCGAGTATTCAAAAGCCCCATCAATATCAATTTGTTTTAATCTATAGAGAGATTTTCCACTTCGCGGATTAGAATCTACAAAAGAATAATCTTTAGGAGAATTACTATTACCGTGTCCTTCAACAAAACCAATTTTTTCCCATTCATTTTCGGTTGCTGAGCGGAGTCGAAGCACAGAAAACCCATAATTATTTACTTCTGTTGCAGTAGTCCAATTAAGAACAACGGTTTTTGAACTTGTTGAAGCAGCATAAAAGGATGTTAGTTCAACTGGAAGGGCACTATTATCATCCCCAAATGCTACTGCAAGCGGCGAGCCAAATATTGGTCCGCCAACACCATTATTTCTATAAAGTACGCCAGCAGAACCATATTCATCTTCAATACCTATAAGTGCATCGTCACCAATTCCTATTTGCAATGGGAATGTACTTTCTGAATCATTGTATTGGAATTCTATATATCCTGACGCACTTAGTAGAACTTGAAACGTAATATATTCCGACGTTCCCTTGTCGTAATACTGGAACCAGGTAACTACGAACTTACCACCGGTTACACCATAATAGACTTTACCAGTTGTATTAGAATATAAATCCATAAAACAAGCTGCAATCATATTGTTCGGTTCAGCAGCATCTGGAATTGTGGCGGAAGCACCATTTACAGAATAACCAGTTCCAAAAGTAAGCAGCCCATTTGTTCCAATATAAATTTCGGTAAAGTTATTACCAAAAAATGGAAATGTAATTCCCATAGTGTGAGGACCAAAAAATCCATCGTCAGCATCACCAGAAGTCCATGATGCTATTTCGGTATGTGTATAAAGAACAGGATCAACCCAACCATAAGTTGGTTGCGAAGGAGCACCACTTGCACTAGGAGTTGAGTTTGCAAAAAAGTACCCTGGAGCATTTGTACCGCCGCCGCCAAAGTTTAAATCCTCTCTTGTAGTAAACGACCAAATAGGGCAGTTTGAAGCAGCACCATTTCCATTTGCTGGAACTATCTGCCAATAATATTTGGTACTATATTGTAAGTCTGATGGATGTTGGTATGATGTTGCTCCTCCCATACTTGCACCATTAACTACATTTGTTGGGGTTACAGTTCCACCACCATCGGTTCCCAAACATAGTGTATAACTTGTTGCTGGTTCACCACCGCCATCTTCCCAAACCAGATATAATAGATTACTGGAAATGGGGATATCAATATCATCAATAAGTGGATTTATATTATTTGCAAAAACTGGAACCTGGCCTGATAGAGATGTAGTACCTTTGTGTATATTACCCAAATCACCTACTCTAAAACCAGTTGAAGCCGTTGGAAAATATATAGAGTTTAGGGCTTGATTTGATAGTGCGTTGTCAGGAACAGTCCACGTTGCTCCCCCATCATCAGTGTACCAAGTATCTTTATCCCCAGCAACAGCCCAACCTTCCGTTTCACTAATAAAATGTATATCGGAAAAAGCTATTGCAGCACCTGATAATATAGTGGACCAAGTAGCACCACCATCTGTAGATTTTAATACTTTTCCGTTATCGGTACCAATATACCCCACAGAAGAATTAACAAAATGTACTGTTCTTAATATATCCGTTGTACCTGAAGTAACCGCACTCCATGATGTTCCACCATTGGTTGTTCTTTGGATTGAACCGCTATAACCAACAGCCACAAGAGTATTGGCATCTACAATTGCTAAATCGTATAAAGGGGAAGGTGGGGCAGGAGAGAGAGCAGTCCAAGAACTACCTCTATTTGTAGTTTTAAATAATGTTCCAAATCCTGTGCTTCCAACTATCCATCCAATATTATCGTTTATGAATTTTGTACTGTAATACTCATTAATAACAGTTCTCGAAGTCCAGGTGGTGCCGCCATCTTTAGTATAATAAAATACAGCATCACCACAAATATAACCAACATCGGCTGATGGAAAATAGACATCAAAAAGAGTGTTAGTTGTTCCAAGATTTACAGTACTCCAACTTGAACCACCATCTGTAGTTGTTACTACTATTCCATTTTCTCCAACAGCCCATCCTGTGTTTGAACTGACAAAGAAAGTTGCATTTAGTTTTTCGGTTGTAATTGGTTCCACTTGTGCAGTCCAGGCACCTCCGCTATTTGTAGTTTTTTGAATTACACCACCATTACCAACAACCCAGCCTGTACTCGAAGTACCAAAACTAACACTGTAATAATTCTCTTCACCTGCTATAGTTGATACTGTCCAGGTTGGATTAGATGTATTACCATTTGTTGTTCTTGCAAATTTGCCATTGTTACCAACTATATAACCAGTAGATGAACTTACAAAGTAAATACTATGCATAATTTTATATCCGAAAGCGGCACTGGATAGTCCAGAGTTAGCCGTTCCCCAATTAGCTCCTCCATCTGTTGTTTTTAGTAGGTCACTATCACCAGCCAACCAACCCTCTGTTGCAGAAGTAAAAAATATGGATTTGTATAGAACTCCACCTTGCAATTCTGAAATATTCCATGTAGCACCACCATCAGTTGTGGATGCATACGATTTACTTGTACCAACAGCCCATCCATTATTTGCATCAATAAAAAAGATAGACTGTAACCAACCAAAAGTAAGGTTGACTGGAATTTGATCTACCCAATTTGCACCACCATCTGTTGTTTTATAAATATCCCCATAAGCACCACAAACCCAACCAACCGAAGAGTTAATAAAATGTACGGCATTCATTTGTCCAGCAAATCCACTATATTGTAAAGTCCAACTTATACCAGCATCAGTACTTTTCATAATTTTAGTACCACCAACAATCCAACCTGTCGTAGAATTAATGAAAAAGACATCTTGAAGGTCATCGGAAATTGGTGATACATGAGGGTTCCAGGTAGTACCTCCATCTGTTGTTCGGTAAATACCTCCCCTTGCACCAACTGCTATAGCTATGTTTGCATCTAAGGCAAACACATCTTGAAAATAGTCAGCTGCTGGTGGGTTAATTATTGTCCAGCTTGTTTGCCCATTTAATTGCTGAAAGGCAATTAGTAATAAGGTTAAAATAATTAAATACTTTTTCATGAAAGACCCCAGACCTATTGTTAAATAATTTGTTTTTCTGTTTCATAACTTATAGATGCAGGAAGAGGTGAAATTCCATAAAAAGAATCTAACTAATTGTAAAAAATTGGATGATTGGATGATTGTGTGAGGTAAATCACAATGGTTGAGAAAATATCACCCCCTTAATTGGATGACATCTTCTCTTTGATTTTTTTTCTACTTGATTATATTCATTTTTTTAATTGAATGAAAATCATTAACTGACAATTCATATAAATAGACACCACTTGAAAGATTACTTGCATCAAAATTTATTTGATAACTGCCTGATGATTGTTCTTTATTTACGAGTGTTCTTATTTCTTTAGCAAGTATATCATATATCTTAATTTTTACTATGCCGCTTTCCCTTAAAGTATAGTTAATGGTTGTAGCCGGATTAAAAGGATTTGGATAGTTTTGCGAAATGGAATATTTCAAAGGAACTCCAATGTTTTCATCTTCAACTTCGGTTACTTGTAAAGTACGTGACCAAATAGAGTTGCCTCCAGGTCCGCCAGCAAAAATAGTTGTTGAATTAGCTGCCAATACCACAGTATAAGGATATTGAGGGAAACCATCATTAATAAATGTCCAGCTTGAACCATTATCTGTTGATTCCATTACACCACCATCACCGGATCCGATAGCTGCAAATATATTATTTTCGTTAACAACTAATGAACTAACTATACTATTTCCCATTCCGGTATTTGAAGCTGTCCAACTGGAACTACCATTGTCGGAAGAGTAAGTGCCCATATTGGTGGCGGCAAAAATTTTATTTGAATGACCAACAACAGTTCTCACAGCACGGGTATAGGCTGGAAAACCATTATTACTAAGTGTCCAGTTTATGTTATTGAGCGGGCTTTTATATAAATTGTCAGTATAAGTTCCAGCAAATATATCTTGACCAACAATTCCTAATGACCTCACATCTGTATCAGTTAAACTGGTATCTGTAATGCTCCAGTTAGCTCCTTTATCAGGCGAATAATATAAACCTTCGAGTGTTCCAAGAAATAATTTATTGCCACTAACTGCGATAGAAGTAACGTATGGAGAATTAGGAAGACCATTAACCGCTTCGCTCCAACTACTTCCATTATCAGTAGATATATAAACGCCATAATATTTTATACCTGCATAAAAATTTGACCCCTCGTTTACAAGAGCAGAAACATCAAGTGTATTAGAGGGAAGACCATTGTTGGCTTCTGCCCATGTTGCCCCATTATCAGTAAATCTATAAATTCCACCGGATTGAGAACCAACAAGCACCGTAGTACCATTAACAGCAATTGATTCAACAGATCCTTGCGGGATGTAACTTGTTTTAACCCACTGAGCTGTAATTTGATTAAATAAAAAAAATAGTGATGCAAATAGAAAAAGTGAAATAGTTTTTCTCATAATGGTTTATCTCCTATGTTGTAAAAATTTTTGTTTTACTAAAAAAGTCTGTTGGCAATCATTTTCCTTTTTATCAGTTACCTATCGCATAAGAATCATTTTTTTAGTTTGGGTAAAATCACCAAATTGGAGTTTATAAAAATATGTGCCGGAAGACAAACCGACTCCATTAAATTCCAATTGATATTCTCCTGCAGATTTTTCTTCATTTACTAAAGTGGTAATCTCCTGTCCAGTTAAATCATATGTTTTTAATGATACAAACCCTGTTTCATGAATAGTATAACTAATTATAGTTAATGGATTAAAGGGATTAGGATAGTTATTACCCAATTCAAATAATGCAGGTAATGATGGTTTACTCCCTTTCTTCACATCTGTTATTTCAGACTTAAATACTACTATTTCATCGTCAGTATTAATAATTAATGAATGGTCAGCAATAATTGGGTGATCTTCATATTTAAGAGTTGAATCATGCAATACCACACTTCCATCCGTTAAATTAAACCCCCACAAATCTCCTGGTTTCCAATTCAAAACATATACGATTCCATTTGCTATACGTGGTGTAAAAACTCCTTCATCTGAAAAAGTGTAATTCCATACATAAGTACCATCAGATTTGTTATGTACATAAATTTCTCCTTTTTCGTCAATGTTTTTCCAGATAACATAACAGATGTATTTATCAGAAATTGTTAAAGCACCTCCGTTAATAAAAGGTAGGTCACCTCCTAAACGAGGAGTTTCCCACACTGGGGTGCCATCCTTCTTGTTAATAGCAGTAATATTTATTCCTCTATTTATATATACATTTTGGTCATCAATAACACAATTCATATCATTTGAAAGCAAATCATATTTTTTCTGACCTGTAAGTTTATCCAGAACTACCCCTCCAGCACCAGTAACATAAACATTGCTTTCATCTACTGCGGGGGTTCTTTGCCCAAAAACAGGATACGTCCAAAGTGTTGTTCCATCAGTTAAATTGAAACAATAGAGAGAGTCTTGTATTATGTAAACTTTTCCGTCACTTACAACCGGATTTTTAACATATAATGCACCTATCGGTTTATGCCAAACTTCTACTCCATCATTTTTGTTTAGGGCATACAATCCGGCTCCCTTTTGTCCGCCAACTAAAACTAAGCTATCGGTTACGGCAGGTACACACCCAATTGCACCAGCAGTGTTTGGAATTTCAAATGACCATAGTTCACTTCCGGTACTCCAATTTACAGCAATAACAGAATTTGGTGTGCCGTTTTTACCAATAATCAGAAGGTCATCCACTAACAAAAGATATGCCGCACCGGCAATAGGTATATTCCTATCAACTTTAAATGGCGGTTTTAATTCTGTTTCTGCTTCTACGTAGGAACTTAATGTTGGTCCGCCATTAACCATTGCCCAATCGAATTGTGCTAATAATTGTGTAAATGTAAAAGAAAGAAAAAACAAAAAAAATAAAAAGTTTCGCATAATTTCCTCTTAAATATTTGTTGTTTAAAAAAATTTCTTTTGGTAAATATCTTATTGTATAGAAGATGCAAAGAATAGTGAAATTCCATAAAAAACTTTAAAGATATAGGTTTTTTGTGTTTTACATCACAACATCTCTTTGTAAAACAATTGAGAAGAGAATGATTAGTTCGATGATATTCTAACTTTGGGAAGAATTTTTACCACAGAGAAGCTAAGACGCAATATTCTTTTTCTTCGTCTTAGCCTTTACCTTGGCCTGCTTTTAACCTTCCATGTTGTTAAATAATATTATTTAAAGTCATTTTTTAACAAATCTATTTCTATTAACAGATAACATGTATGTGTAAACACCGCTCGAGTATTGCGAGGCATCAAAAGTCTGTTCATAAACTCAGGCTTCCATTTTTTTTGTTAACCAACTCCGCTACTTGTTTACCGCCATAGGTTTAATTCTGTTATTAGGCACATTGTTACAATCATTTTACTAATAGAGTGAAAACTTGATGATGTATGAAACTTTAAGGCAAAAACTTAAGTGGAACGAAGTTAAAAACAATATTATGCGTATTTATTACACCCCACCTTAAAGGTCAACTGTAACTGTAAAATTGTGATTATGTAGAATTTAATTTAAATTTAGGATCAATAATAATTGATTGTTCAAATAATTTAATGTGCCTTAAAAACATTATTGGCTAATGACCTTCTCTAAAGGAGTCCTGCGGACAAGGTTAAAAGAAAAACTATTTTAAAATAACTATTACAAAATTTATTGGAGAAAATATGAATCAAGAAGTAATGAACCTTTCAGTAGCAGAAGTTGAAGAGAGAACTTTTATTAGTAAAGTATATAGATGGATGGGGCTTGGACTTTTAATCACAGCACTTACAGCTTATTTTGTTGTTAGTTCAGGGTTTGTTTATACCCTGGCTTCAAATTCGATTCTCTTTTGGGGAATAATTATAGCCGAGCTTGGTTTGGTTATTTATCTTTCATCCCGCATACAAAAAATGAGTGCCGAGGCTGCAACTACTACATTCATAATTTATTCGGCACTAAATGGAATTACTCTTTCCCTTATCTTCCTCATATATACTGGGGCTTCTGTAGCCTCCACATTTATGACTACCGCACTTACTTTTGGTGCAATGAGTGCCTACGGATATTTTACCAAGCGCGATTTAACAACTATGGGAAGCTATTTACAAATGGCTTTAATTGGATTAATTATTGCATCTGTGATTAACATATTTTGGGCAAACAGCACAATGTATTGGATTATCTCATACGCTGGAGTACTTATCTTTGTAGGATTAACTGCATACGACACTCAAAAAATTAAAAAAATTGGTGCCGCAGTTGAAGGAGTTCAAGAAACTCAGAAAGCAGCAATTATGGGAGCTTTAACTTTATATCTCGATTTCATTATGCTATTTTTAATGCTCTTAAGAATTCTTGGCGATAGAAAGTAGAGATTTAATTATTAATTGTGAATTAGAAATTACAGTTCTAATTTAGGATTTATCAAACCTTTTTTTTGAATTTGAAAACTTACTTTCTCAATTTCAACAATTATACCGACAATGAAATGTCTGTGAGACTCTCACAGACATTTTGTGTTGTGTATATAAAAAGACGGAACATATTAAATTCATTATTGTAAACCAACCGACATAATTTTATAGTAACAACCATTTATATTGGTTACTAAGGGGGGTGGAATAAAAACATGTACCGCAAAGCGGGATACATGTCTATTCTACCCCCTAAATTTAAGACAAATAATAAAAAATAAAAAGCAAAGGAGCTTACTGTGAAAAATATATCAATATTATTAATTGCTGTTTTCATCAGTTTTGGATGTGCAAATAATAACGAAACAAATGCCCAAGCAGATAATCACGATGTTAACGGATTAGTTTGGCATATAAATCTTGAAAAAGCTATCGAAGTTGCACAAAAAGAAAGCAAACCAATTCTATTACAGTTTACTGGTTCAAATTGGTGTGGTTGGTGTATAAAATTGGAGAATGAAGTTTTGCTCACAAAAGAGTTTGTTGATTGGGCAAAAGATAATATTGTTTTGGTCAAGTTAGATTTTCCACGCCCAGATACTCAAACTGACGCAGTTAAAAAGTACAACCGCTCGTTAATGAACAAATATGGTGTAAGGGGGTTCCCTACTCTCTTCTTGCTTGATAAAGACGCAAAGATAATATTACAAACTGGATACAAAGCAGGTGGACCAGCTGTTTATATTAAACATTTAACAGATGCATATAGTTTAAAATAAAATTTATGAAGTTGATTAGTAAAAACCCTACGTCAATAATTTGATGTAGGGTTTTTTACATTATTTCATCTCAAATAAATTATTATCTTTATTTACATCAGGAATTAGTGGACTACCTAATTTTACCGACTTAATTTTTTTATCCGACTTGAGTTTAATCTCAGCCTCGTTACTCTCCTTCCAAAGGGATGCAGATTTTTGAATAACTTCTGATTCGCCATCATCAAACAAAACAGTAAGTTCAATTCTTGTAGGAATATTACCAACCTTAGATAATAAAATAGTTGCGACACTATTTTTAACCTCAACATTTTCGATAGCTAAATCTGGATATCCTAAATCGAAAAACCAAGGTTTCCAAAACCATGATAAATCTTCACCAGCAACATCATTAAATGTGAAGAAAAAATCATATCCTATTGGATGCTTCTCATGCCAGCGGTTCATATATTCACGCAGAGCTTTATTAAATAATTCATCACCTAATAATTGACGAAGTTCCATGTACGCAACTGCTGGACGATTGTAAAAATTGGTTCTCGATTCGCCATGAGTCATCATATAGCTGGGTAATATCATTGGTACATCTTTAGTTTTTCCAGCCATTTTTTCGTAACTCGAAACCCTATACTCTCCATACCTACTTGTAGAATCATATTTTTCTACAATCTTTTGTGGAAAGTATGCAGCCCAGCCTTCATCCATCCATGCTTCACGTCTCTCGTTTGTTCCCATATAAAATGGAAAATAGTTGTGAACTATTTCGTGAAATATTAATCCAAGATTTCTACTAATTTTTTTAGGTGCACTATTATTCTGCATCATCGGAAATTCCATTCCGCCACGTTTTCCCTTATTTGTAAATGCTGTTGTATGCGACCAAGGATAAGGAACACCAGGAGAAACTTCGGACATATATTTAATAGATTCACGTGCATAGAGAGCCGCATTTTTATATTGCTTAATGCTATCGGGATAAATTGCTGCTGTTAACACCCGTCTTCCGGGCTCAACCTCAATACTGGAAGCATCCCAATTATAATTATTGCTTACTGCCCAAGCTATATCGGGAACTTTGCTTGCTCTAAAACTCCAAGTGTTTTTTCCACTTGCTGTTTTTAATGTTACATTATTTTTTTCGTAATCATCAACTGTAATAATATTTACAGTCTCGTCAGAGTTTTTAGCCCTTTGAAGTCTTTCAAGAATTTCATTACTAAATACATTTTCACCATTTTGTAATTCTCCTGTTGACCAAAGAACATAATCTGCAGGAACTGTATAATTAATATCATAATTATTGAAGTCATTATAACACTCAACAACTCCAGAATATTGAAGCATATCCCAGCCATACACATCATCATAAACAGCAACTTGCGGGTACCAATATGCAATAAAAAAATCGCCATTATAATTTCCCATTCTCAAAGGAAATTTTGGAAGCTCAAAACTCCATTCTATTTCAAGGTCAATTTTATCATTTGGCGAAAGTTTTTTATCTAATCTGATACTCATATTTGTACCACCAATCTTAGCATGTTCCGAGTTAACCTTTACACTATCACCTCTAACTATTAAGGATTTAATTTTCATTCCATCTCCGAGAAGCTTAGCAGAGATGTTCCAATCCTTTGCAACCCCAGGTTTAACAATGTTTTGATAGAGACGAAGAACAATTTTTGAAAGTGAATCGGGGCTTTCGTTAAAGTAAATGATTTTAGCAGAACCAACTATGTAATTGCTGTCGGGAAAGAACTCAACATCAATTTTATAATCTGTGTGGTTTATCCAATAACTGCTGCTTACAGTTCCATCGTAAGTGCGTGTCCCATTTTCGTAAGCTTCAATAACATCAAGTGGAATAAATAAATTGGAGTTTTGTGAAAAAATATTTGCTGTACTTAAAAGTAAAATCAGAAAAATAATACGCTGCATTCTATCCTCATTAATTAGATTAAACAATCTAAAAAGATAAAATGATTCTAAGAGAAATCAAACTGATTTGTGGCTAAATTTTATTTTGTCCGTAGGACTCATTTGGAGATGTTTAATGTATCATGATAGGTTACTAAAGAAGTTGAATTATGTACTTAATGTATCTATAAAAAACCTTGAAGGTGGGGTGTAATAAATATTTACCATAATTTCGTGCCTCTGGCACTAAAAGAAATATTAGCTCCATCTTGTTCGGCGAAGCTCGCTTTTTGAGCGAAGAACGAAAGGAGCGACATTATGGTAACAACCCATAAAAGTAATTAAAAGAAAGTCCCAGAGGGATGACACTATACAAATTTAATTCAATTTTGGAACGTAGAATAAAAATACAAAACTAAGTATTTATTACAGCCCACCTTCAAGGTTAAGACTCTAATTTTCATTTGTTGAAAGAAATTCCAGCACATCTCCGAGTGAGTCCTACAGAGAAAATAAAATACAGCCTGGTTTGTGATTTTAATCAAACAAATATTTTATACTAATCTGTGCCAAATATCAAATTAGGAATTGTTACTATTTTGAATGTCTCTTTCTTAGCACATCACTAATTTCACTTAACGAAATTTGTTTCTCTGCAAGAAGTACCAACAAGTGATAGAGCAAATCGGAAGTTTCCTCTTTTAATAGCTCTCTATTATTATCCATTGCCTCAATAACAACTTCGGTTGCTTCCTCGCCAACTTTTTGTGCAATTGTATTTATTCCTTTTTTGAAAAGAGAAGCTGTGTATGATTTATCTGTTGGATTATTTTTTCTCTCCAAAATTATTTCTTCAAGTTGATATAAAAAATCATCATTCGTTTTCACAATTTCGTTGAAGCAAGTCTCCGCTCCCGTATGGCACGTTGGACCAATAGAGTTAGCCTTTATTAGAATTGTATCCTGGTCGCAATCGATTAATATCTCTTTTACAATCAAGAAATTTCCAGAGGTTTCTCCCTTTGTCCAAAGTCTATTTTTTGACCGACTAAAAAAAGTTGCCTTTCCCAATTCTTTGGTTTTCTGTAATGCTTCTTCATTCATATAACCGAGCATTAGCACGGTGTTTGTTTTATAGTGCTGTACTATTGTAGGAACCAATCCATTCCCTTTTTTAAAATCTACAGTCATAATCTCACCGGAATATTTTTATTATTTAAATATTTTTTTAATTCTAAAATTTCAATTTCACCAAAGTGAAATATACTTGCAGCGAGAGCAGCGTCAGCTTTTCCATTTTTGAATACATCCACAAAATGCTCCATAGTTCCTGCACCGCCAGAAGCCACTACTGGAACCGGGAGTAATTCTGAAAGTTGTTTTGTAATTTCAAGAGCAAATCCATTTTTTGTTCCATCGTGATCCATTGATGTTAAAAGTATTTCACCTACTCCACGCTCTACGGCTTCTGTTACCCAAGGGAGCAATTCCCAATCGGTTTCAGTTCTTCCACCATCTGTAAATATTTTCTGAATACCATCAACATTTTTTGTATCCACTGATAACACAACACACTGACTACCAAATCGGTTTGCAATTTTATCAATTAAATTTGGATTGTTTACTGCAGAAGAGTTAACAGTAATCTTGTCTGCACCAGAATCAAGTAGTTCGTTCACACCATCCACTTCTTTAATACCACCCCCAACAGTAAAGGGAATATTTATATTTAGTGCAATTCGTTTAACTAACTCCACAAGAGTTTTTCGCCTCTCAATAGTTGCTGTAATATCAAGGAATACTAGTTCGTCTGCACCAAGTTCTGCATACTTTACCCCTAATTCTACTGGGTCTCCGGCATCTCGTAAATCTATAAAGTTTATACCTTTAACCGTTTTGCCATCCTTAATATCAAGACACGGAATTATTCTTTTTGTTAACATAAAAATCTCTTTAGTTCATCTAATTTAATTCTACCTTCATAAATTGCTTTCCCAATAATTACGCCCTCAATATTCTGTTCGTTCAATTTATCAACATCATCTATTCCGGATACTCCACCACTTGCAATTAATTCAATATTTGGAATTTCACTTTTAATGTTTTTGTATAAATCGAATGCTGGTCCAGTTAACACACCATCACGTGAGATATCAGTAACAATTGTGGACTTAATTCCCAAAGCCCAGTAGTCACTTATGAAATCAAACAGCGATAAATCTGTTGTTACTTCCCATGCGTTGATAGAGACCTTTCCATCTTTAGTATCGGCACCTAGAATAATTTTATCTTTGTACTTATCTATCCATGCAGTAACAGTTTCCTTCTCTTTTACAGCAATGCTGCCCGCTGTTATTTTTGATGCACCACTTTCAAAAGCAATTCGTAAATCTTCTTTTGAACGGATACCTCCGCCAAAATCTATTATCAGATTAGTTTCATTCGCAATCAACTCTAAAACTTTCCAATTAATAATTTGCTTTGCTTTTGCTCCATCTAAATCGACTAAGTGCAAATACTTAATTCCTATCTCCTCAAATTCTTTAGCAACCTCTATAGGATTTTCATTATAGATTTTCTTCTGTGAAAAATCACCCTTAGTAAGACGAACACATTTGCCGTCAATAATATCAATAGCTGGAATTATTTTTATCATTTATTTCTCCATTCGTGAATTCGTGGCATTTTTTTAACATAACTCAATAAAGTTTTTAAGAATTTGTTCTCCAACTTTTCCACTTTTCTCCGGGTGAAATTGGAGTGCGTAAAAATTATCTTTTTGCAGTGCAGAACTAAATGGTAGTATATAATTAGTCTCTGCAATAGTATTATCACTTAAGCCTGCAAAGTAACTATGAACAAAATAAACAAATGATTCATTAGGAACATTTATAAATAGCTTGCTATCACTGAACTTAATAGAGTTCCATCCCATGTGCGGGACTTTCTCCTTAGGTGGAAAGCGTTTTACATCCTCATCAAAAATAGACAAGCATTTCGTCTCCCTTTCTTCTGAGTAATTGCACAACAACTGCAAACCCAAGCAAACACCGAGGAATGGTTGTTTTAATTGTGGAATTACTTTATCCAACTTTGTTTGTTTTAAATATTCCATTGCACTACTTGCTTCACCAACACCTGGGAATATTACTTTATCAGCGGATTTAATTTCTTTCAAATCACTTGTTATTACTGCATCGTATCCTAATCGCTTAAGTGCAGAGGAAACGGAGTAAACATTACCAGCATTATATTTTATGATTACAATCTTCGAGTTTCGAGTATTTGGGTTACGGGTTGCGGGTTGCGGGTATTCGGGTTGTGAATTCTTAATATTTTTCATTTTAATATTACTTCTTACTTTAACTACATTGTTAAATTGTTACATTGCTGATTTTGCAGAATATCTGAGCTATAGAAAACTCTCTTTCAACAATTTAGCAATAGAACAATATATTTTAAATTATTCCTTTTGTACTTGGCACATCAGGGTTTAATGAACTTTTACTAACCGCTTGTTTTATTGAGCGACCAAGAGCTTTAAAGATTGCTTCAATTTTGTGATGTTCGTTATCTCCCTTAGCTTTAATGTAGAGATTACATTTTGCTGCATCAGAAAAAGATTTGAAGAAATGATAAAACATCTCTGTTGGCATATCACCAACATATTCTCTTTTAAATTTTGTTTTCCACTTAATCCAACTTCGTCCGGAGAAGTCAATAGCAACCTTTGCAATCACATCATCCATTGGGAGCATAAATCCATACCGCTCAATTTGTTTTTTATTGCCAAGTGCTTTTAAAAATGCTTCGCCAAGTGCAATTGCTGTATCTTCAATTGTGTGGTGCTCGTCAACATCCAAATCTCCTTTTACATTAATATCTAAATCGCAAAGTGAATGTTGTGCAAGCTGTGCAAGCATGTGGTCAAAGAAGTTTAATCCGGTAGTTATTGAATGTTCTCCTTTACCATCAAGGTTTAATTCAATTTTAATCTCGGTCTCTTTTGTTTTCCGTTCAATAATTGCTGAACGATTTTCTTTCTTCAACGCATCAAATATTTTATCCCAATCAAGAGTGGTGATTGTTGCTTCACTACTATCATTACTTATGAGTATTGATTTCGCTCCCAAATTCTTGGCAAGTTGAATATCCGTTTCTCTATCCCCAATAACATAGCTGTTGGCTAAATCGTAATCACCATCAATATATTTTTGGAGTAACGCTATACCAGGCTTGCGTGTTAGAAGGTTATCTTCTGGGAACGATTTGTCAATTACTATTTCAGAGAACTCTACACCTTCATTTTTTAATGTTGTTAACATTTTATTATGAGCAGACAAAAATGTCTCTTCAGGAAATGATTCAGTTCCGAGTCCATCCTGGTTAGTAACCATAACAAGTTCGTAATCAAGTTCTGATGATATTTTGCTGAGAACTGAAATTACTTTTGGATAGAACTCCAGCTTTTCAAGTGAATCGATCTGCTCATCTTCTGGCTCAATAATTATTGTACCATCTCTATCAATAAATAAAACCTTTTTCATTCTTACCTCCATACTTTTGAAGCATCTCTATTAGCTTATCATTTTCCAATTCTGTTCCTACTGTAAACCTTAAACACTCCTCACAGTTAATCATACTTGACCGATTCCGCACAATGATTTTATTTTCAAGCAGATAGTTATAAATATTATTTGCATCGCGAACTTTAGCTAATATAAAGTTAGAATCTGAAGGAAAGAGATATTCAATATCATCCAGTCCTGACAAGGCTTTTGCAAGTTTGTTTCTTTCAAACACTATTTTTGCAACAACTTCATTTTTCTTCGATTCATTATCAAGAGTATCAATTATGATTTGTTGGCTTACTCCATTAACATTATATGGGTATTTAATTTTATTTAAAACTGAAATAATTACTTCACTTGCGTAAGCCATTCCTACTCGGATATTTGCCAAGCCCCATGCTTTAGAAAATGTTTGTAAGACAACAAGATTGTTAAAACTCCCAAGTTCACTAATCCAACTCTCCTCATCTGCAAAATCAATATATGCTTCATCAATAACTACAATTCCACTAAAGCTTTTTATGATTCTCCTAATCGAATCTCTGCTAAGTAAATTTCCACTTGGATTATTGGGGGAACAGATAAATATCAGCTTGGTATTTGTAGTAATATTATTTATTACTTCATCCGCTGCAATTTGAAACTCACGTGTCAAAGGGATTTCAATTACATTCACATCATTTATATCTGCAGCAACTTTATACATTCCATAAGTTGGAGGCATTATGAGAACAGAATCTTTTCCTGGTTCACAGAATGTACGCAATAAAAGATCGATAGCTTCATCACTACCGTTCCCAATAAATATACTATTGGGAACTGTCTTTTTAATTATCGACAGTTTCTTTTTTATCCTACTATGGTGCGGGTCTGGGTAACGATTTAAATCTCCCTCTGGTATTGAGCCAAATGAATTTTCGTTTGCATCTAAAAATATTCCAATGGAGCCAGTATATTCATCACGAGCCGATGAATAGGGCTTTAAGGTTTTAATATTTTCACGAAGTAAACTTTCAATGTTAATCATCACTTCTCTCACTTCTAACTGTAACTGCTAACTTGTGTGCATCTAATCCTTCTGCATCTGCCATTGTTCCAATTGCAGATGCTATTTTGGATAATCCAGATTTTGTTAATTTTTGAAAAGTAATCTTCTTCATAAAACTATCCAACGAAACACCACTGTATGCAGAGGCAAATCCATTTGTTGGTAATGTATGGTTTGTACCAGAGGCATAATCGCCAGCAGATTCTGGGGAATAATTTCCAAGAAAAACAGAGCCAGCATTTAGAATATTCTCTGATAATACTTCTGCATTTTTTGTTGATAAGATTAAGTGTTCCGGAGCATATTGGTTTGATACAGCAAATGCTTTATCAAAATCGTCAACTAAAATAAACACACTATGCAGCAATGCTTTTTCAATTATCTCTCTTCGCGGCAGTTCCTTTTTGAAATTATTAATTTCCAATATAACAGAATTAATTAATTGTTCACTTGTTGAAATAAGAACAACTTGACTATCAGGTCCATGCTCCGCTTGGGAAAGCAAATCAGTTGCAACAAACTTCGGGTTTGCAGAATCATCAGCAATAACAAGTAGTTCCGAAGGTCCAGCGGGCATATCAATTGCAACGCCATAAGAATGTGCAATTTGTTTTGCCGCAGTTACCCATTGGTTTCCAGGTCCAAATATTTTATCAACCTTAGGAATTGTTTTCGTCCCCAATGCCATTGCTGCAATTGCTTGTGCACCACCAACTTTAAATACACTTCTTATTCCAAGTTCTTTGGCTACGTACAAAATGGAATCTGAAACACCTCCATCCTTTTGAGGTGGTGTGCAGATTACAATCTCTTTACAACCAGCAATGTTTGCCGGAATACCGAGCATCAACAATGTTGAAAACAATGGTGAAGTTCCACCTGGGATGTAAAGCCCAACCGTCTCAATCGGAACACTTTTTCTCCAGCACTTAATTCCATCATCAATCTCAATTTTAGGATACTCGACATGTTGTGCCTTATGGAATTTGAATATGTTTTTCCGAGCAATCTCAATCGCCAATTTTAGTTTTTCATTAATTCTATTTTCAACTCCATCAAACTCAGCAGTAACAACTGAAAGTTGAGTTAAACTAACTCCATCAAATTTTTCCGAGAACTCCTTCAGAGCTTTGTCACCATTGGTTTTAACAGCCTTAATAATAGAAAATACTTTTTCTTGAATTATTCTGCTCTCTATTACCGGTCGGTTTAACAGTTTCATTGTCTCTTCGGTAGTAGAGTATTTAATTAGTTCCATTGTACTCTCCTAAGCTATAATTTTTTCTATTGGCAGTACAAGAATTCCTTCTGCACCAGCATTTTTCAGGGTTTCTATTTTATTCCAAAAATCATCTTCACCAATTACAGTGTGAACTGAACTCCATCCATCCATTGCAAGGGGCATTACTGTTGGGCTTTTAACACCAGGCAATAAATCAGTAATCTTTGGGAGTGCTTCATTTGGAGCATTCAAGAGAATATATTTATTATTCTTTGCTTTGTTAACTGCACGAGTTCTAAACAGTATTTGTTCTAATAATTCTTTTTTCTCATCAGAAAGATTTTTGTTTGCCACAAGAACAGCTTCAGATTCTAAAACGGTTTCAACTTCTTTTAATCCATTACTCTTTAGTGTACTTCCTGTGCTTACAATATCAAAAATAGCATCAGCCAAATTTATATTTGGTGTAATCTCAACAGACCCGCTAATATAGTGAACATTGGCATTTACACTTTTTTCGAGTAAATATTTTTTTAGAATTTTGGGATAAGTTGTTGCTATATTTTTTCCATCCAAATCCTTTACCGAATTGAATGTACTAAATTTTGGAATTGCAAGTGACATTCTGCACTTTCCAAATCCTAATTTTTCTACAATATCAAGTTTCTTCCCAGATTCGTAAATTACATTCTCCCCAACAATGCCAATATCTGCAACACCATCCTGAACATACTCCGGAATGTCATCATCACGAATAAATAAAAGCTCCAGATCAAAATTCTGTGCCTTAATTAATAATTGTTGAGAGTAGTTATCAATTCTTATTCCAGCAGCATTTAACAACTCAAGCGATTTATCAGCAAGTCTTCCTTTTTTTTGTATTGCCAATCTTAAAATATTTGATTCCATTTTTTCTCCTTTAAAATAAAAAACCCCGAAAATATCGGGGTTCATAAACTTATCTATTTATATAATTACTCATATCTAACCCCGATTCATTATCACACTATGATGAAGATGGATTGAGTGAGTATTTAATATGTTCTTTTTATTTTTCATAATTTTGAAGTCCAATTATAAAATTATTTCGAATAGAAACCAAATATTATTTAGTGTCCATTTTTATCAACGCATAAATATCCATAGATATTAGCGTATAGCGTATATGTATGCAAAATAAGGGTGATTTATGTAATTATATACAACATATAGTTGACAGTTTATTGAGAACAAATTACGTTTAGCACTATGATTTTAAATCATATACATATTATCATTTCAATTAGCTCGCACGAGTTACATCGTCGCCCCCGTCTGGGGTAATAATAATCTATTTATCTATTTTAAATAGTACATACTAAGCAAACAATTTCAATTAAAAAGGATTAAAATGATTTCTGTAGGAATCATCGGTGGTACTGGATATACCGGAAAATATTTATTAGAGTTTATTAAGCAACACAAAAATATTGCTGACTATACTATTTATGCAAATAGTAGTGCTGGCTCTAAATTGCTTGATATTTTTCCTGAGCTTCTTGGAGTGATTGAGAACAAAACAATTCAATCAGTTAAAGAACTTTCGTACGCTCATGATTTATATTTCGTTTCTCTCCCACATGGCGAGTCCTTAAAATATATCCCAACTCTTTTAGCGAAAGGAATAAAAGTTATTGATCTTGGTGGTGATTACAGATTAGACACCAAAAAATTATATGATGAGTGGTATGGGTTTGAGCATACTTCTGCAAACTTACTTTCTCAAAAGGTGTATGGCTTAGCTGATTTAAACAGCAGTAAAATAAGTGGTTCAAACTTTATATCTAATCCTGGATGTTATCCAACATCAATTCTATTGGCTTTAATTCCGCTAATAAACAATTATTCTGATAATATAATTAGTATCAGTTCCGTATCTTATTCAGGGTCAAGTGGTGCCGGTAAATCTGCAAAAACAGAGCTACTCCTTTCGGAGCTTGATGGAAATGTAAAAGCATATAATATTAATAAGCACAGACATCAACCAGAAATTGAACAGGAGTTAACAAAATATGGGATGAAATTTCCGTTCGCATTTACAACACATCTACTTCCAATTGCACGAGGAATTTACTCAACATCAACTATTCATTTAAATTCTGCAATATCTGAATTTGAAATTACTGAAAAGTATTTAAACGAATATGCGAATTCTATATTTGTACGAATGAGAAAAGTTCCACCAGAATTAAAGTGGGTTGTAAATAGTAACTTCTGCGATATTAATATTTCTGTTAAAGAGAAAACA
The DNA here is from genome assembly GCA_021647785.1 of Melioribacteraceae bacterium. GTDB lineage: Bacteria > Bacteroidota > Ignavibacteria > Ignavibacteriales > Melioribacteraceae > 1-14-2-50-31-20. Next base: position 13,471 of record JAKIUC010000016.1, on the reverse strand, counting down.
GTGGTAATAACTTCAACAATAGATAACCTAATTAAAGGTGCTTCCGGGCAAGCAGTTCAGAATATGAACAGAATGTTTGGATGGGACGATTCTTTAGGAATTCAAAAAATAATTGAGAATTAAGGAAAAATTAAAATGTTCAAATTTATAGAGAATGGTTCAATCACTTCAGTGTGCGGTATTAAAGCTGCTGGTATTCACTCTGGTCTGAAGAGAAAAAGAAAAGATTTAGCTTTAATATTCTCGGAAGAGCCTTGTAACGTTGCAGGAACATTTACGCTAAACAAAGTAAAAGCAGCACCACTATTGGTTTCGCAAGAACTAATTAATAAAGGTGGGAAGGTAAAAGCTATTTTAATTAATTCAGGAAATGCTAACGCCTGCACTGGTGATAGAGGATATGCAGATGCACTAAAATCACAAAAGCATTGTGCAAAGAAGTTGGGCATAAGACAAGACGAAGTAGTTATAAGTTCAACTGGTGTAATTGGTGAATATATGCCAATGCACATTCTAAAAACTGGAATAGATACTATTGTTAACCAACTATCGGATGATGGAGGCATTAAAGCGGCAAAAGCAATTATGACGACAGACTTAGTTGAGAAAACTTTTGCAGTTAAAGTGCAGCTTTCATCTGGTGAAATTACAATTGGCGGTATTGCTAAAGGAAGCGGAATGATTATGCCAAACATGGCTACAATGCTCTCATTTATAGCCACTGATGCCGACATTGATAACTCCTTGCTTAAAAAGTTATTGTTGAAATGTGTGCAAAACTCTTTTAATAAAATATCTGTTGATGGAGATACAAGCACTAATGATATGGTTGTACTGATGGCAAATGGAGTGTCGGGAATTGAAATTAAAGAGAACAGCAAGGATGAAGAATTGTTTTTCGAAGCACTTCAAGCACTAACAATTGAAATGGCGAAAATGATAGTTGTTGATGGCGAAGGTGCTTCAAAGTTAATAACCGTTGCTATTACTGGATGTAACAATGATGAGGATGCCAATACAATTGCAAGAACAATTTCAAATTCGCCACTTGTTAAAACAGCAATTTATGGAAGTGATGCCAATTGGGGAAGGATTCTTTCGGCAGTGGGAAGAAGCGGCGTTGAGTTTGAGCCAGAAAAAGTTGAAATAGATTTTGACGATATGTCAATTCTTGGAAAGGATTATAAACATGATTTTGATGAAGAGGAAGCAACCATTGTTTTATCGAAGGATAAAATTACAATATCGGTAAACCTCAATGCTGGCAAGGGTAACTCTACTTGGTGGACATGCGATTTTACAGAAAAATATATAGAAATAAATGCAACGTACAGAACATAATTATTTAAAGCGGAATTTTAAAATGAAAATAGTATTATTAAAACTGAGTGGAAAAGCATTAAATGAATTTACGACTGATCATCATTATATAAGAATGATGAACGAACTTAAAGAGTGCTATGACGGAGTTGTTATTGTTCATGGTGCTGGTAAAATGATAAGCGAATGGTCATCAGCAATGAACCTTGCCTCATCATTTGTAAATGGACAGCGGAAGACAACCAAAGAAATAATGAAAGTCGTCTCGGCTGTTCAAGGTGGGCTTACAAACTCCACACTCACCAGTTTTTTACATGTAAAAGGTTTTGAATCAACTGGCTTAAATGGAATTGATAGAAATCTATTTGTTGCTGAATATCTTGATGAATCACTTGGCTTTGTTGGTGTTCCGAGACTTACTGGAGATACAACTTGGTTAAAAGATTTAATGGCAAGTGGTATTATTCCTGTCTATTCATCCGTGTGTAGAGATGTTGACGGAAATTTAATGAATGTAAATGCAGACCTATTTGCAAAGGAGCTTGCAATTGCTCTCTCTGTGGATACGGTTCTTTTTGTTTCTGATGTGGAGGCTGTAAAAATTGAAGGAATAGAAATGCAAGAGATATCTGAATATGAAGTGAAATTTGGAATTGCAAACGGACATATTACTGACGGGATGATTCCTAAATTGGAAAGTAGCATTGAACTTTTAAATAAAGACATTAAAAAAGTTTGGATTGGAAATAATCCTACCAAGCTGAAGTTTAATACTGACCCACTATATAATATGGGTGGAACTTGGATTGTAGAATCGAAGAGAGTGGCAGTATAATGAAAAGTGCTTTGCTGCAAAATTACTTGCGATATCCAGTTGAGTTTGTTGAGGGAAAGGGAAGCAAGCTCTACGACAAGAGTGGAAGGAAATATCTCGATTTCCTTTCTGGTATTGCTGTTACTGGGTTTGGGCATCAGCATAAAGAGATTACGGATGCTGTAAATATTCAATTAAATAAATTATGGCATGTTTCAAATCTGTTTGTTGCAACTCCACAAGAAGAACTTGCAGCAAAACTAACAATTTCTACTGGATTGAATTCAGTATTCTTTTGTAATTCTGGAACAGAGGCAAATGAAGCTGCAATAAAATTTGCACGAAAATGGGGTAAAGATAGAAAAACTATTATTGCTGCAAATGGTGGTTTTCATGGCAGAACACTGGGAAGCCTTTCTGCGACTGGACAAAGAAACTTGTGGAGCGGTTTTACACCTATGCTTTCTGGATTTACATTTGTTGACTTTAATAACCTCGAACAAATAAAAAGTAGTATTGATGAAAACACATGTGCAATAATGATTGAACCAATTCAAGGCGAAAGCGGCGTAATTGTTCCATCTGATAATTACTTAACAGAACTTAGAAACATTTGTGATGAGAATAATCTTTTGCTAATATTGGATGAAATACAGACAGGCATAGGAAGAACTGGTAAATTATTTGCACATCAATTCTGCAACATTATTCCAGATATTCTAACCTCAGCAAAAGGACTTGCAAACGGATTACCGCTTGGTGCAACAATATGTTCGGAAAAAGTATCAGATGTAATTAAACCAGGAGACCATGGCTCCACTTTTGGTGGTAATCCTATTGCAGTTGCTGCTGCTAACAAAGTGATAGATTTATTAACGGATTCACAACTTGATTCAATAAAAACAAATGGCAGACTAATTAAAGAATTGATCAGTGATATAGATACAACACTCATAATCAGTGTGCGGGGTAAAGGCTTAATGATAGGAATTGAATTTAGTAAACCGATTGCAAAGATAATTGCAAATGCCCTATTAAATAAGGGTGTAGTGGTTGGAAACTCCGGAGATACTGTCCTGCGGCTATTGCCACCATTTATAATCTCAAAAAACGATATTCATAATTTTGTAAAAATATTCACTTCTGTACTCGCAAAGGTTTCTTTTTCAAACAGAAGTACGGATATTGTCAACATAAATTAAATTAATTGGAGGTTGGCATGTCAGCAAAAACAAAAAGACAAAGTCTTATTAAAGATTTATTAAATACAAAAATAATTGGAAGTCAAGAGGAACTCTCTCGGTTACTGCTAAAGAAAGAGGTATCAGCAACACAAGCTACTTTAAGTCGCGACTTTGCTGAACTTGGTGTAGTTAGAACTATCACTGAAAATGGAATTAGATATATTCTGAATAGTGACGAAGCTGGGAAACAAATCAGCAAATTAGTTAGTTACGAAATTATTTCTATAGAGAGTAACGAGAACTTGATAGTACTTAGAACCCTTGCTGGAAGGGCACAAGGGGTTGCACATTTTATTGATAGATTAAATAAACAAGAAATTCTTGGTACAGTTGGCGGGGATGATACAGTACTCGTTATTCCTGATAGAGGAAAGAATATTCCGATTGTAATTAGAATGATAAAAAATATGATTACTAAAACACATTATTAAATGAGTCCACCATACGTGGACTTGCATGGAGAAAGTTATGAACCCGAAAAAAATTGTAGTTGCTTATTCTGGCGGCTTAGACACTTCGATTATGGTAAAATGGTTAAGCGATAAATATGACGCCGAAATCATTGCTGTTACTGGCGACCTTGGTCAAAAAAGTGAACTAATTGGCTTGGAAGAGAAAGCACTTAAAACCGGAGCTTCAAAAGTTCACGTTATCGATTTAAAAGAAGAGTTTATTAAAGAGTATGCGTTCAAAGCACTTAAGGCAGGAGCACTTTATGAAAATGAATATCCAATGGGGTGCTCAATAGGAAGACCACTGCTCGCCAAAATGCTTGTGGATGTTGCACTTAAAGAGGGTGCCGATACAATTGCCCACGGTGCCACTGGTAAAGGAAATGATCAAGTTAGGTTTGAAGTTGGAATACAGTCACTGGCACCACACATAAATATTATTGCTCCTTTAAGAACTTGGGAATTTAAAAGCAGAGAGCAAGAGATTGAATATGCAATAAAACACGACATCCCTGTTCAAGCAACTAAAGACTCACCCTATTCAATTGATGAAAATCTTTTTGGAATTTCTGTGGAGTGCGGTATTTTGGAAGACCCAACAAAAGCGCCACCTGCCGATGCTTATCAAATAACTGTTGATCCGAAAGATGCTCCTGATGAAGCAGAAGTGATTACGATATCTTTTGAAAAAGGAATTCCAGTCTCTCTAAATGGGGAAACAAAATCTCCTGTTGATTTAGTTGTAGAGCTTAACACCATTGGTTCAAAACATGGTATTGGAAGATTGGACATTATTGAAAATAGAGTTGTAGGAATTAAATCACGAGAAATTTATGAAGCACCATCAGCAACAATACTGCATAAAGGACATAATGAGTTAGAAAAACTTGTGATGGATAAAGACACATTCAGATATAAGCAAGGTGTATCAAATCAAATTGCAAATATGATTTACGATGGAGTGTGGTTCTCTCCTTTGTTTGATGCTCTAATGGCTTTTGTAGATTCAACTCAAGAATATATTTCCGGCAATGTAACAATAGAACTATACAAAGGAACTCTGAAAGTATTATCGCGTGATTCCGAGTATAGTTTATATAACGAAGAATTAGCAACCTATAAAGAAGGTGATAAGTTTGACCATGCTGCATCTATTGGTTTTATTCATCTTTATGGTTTACCATTTAAAACTGTTAGTGAAGTACGAAACAAATAGAAGTGTAAAGTTATAAGTTAAAAGTGCCTAAAGTTCTTGTCCTTAACTTTAGCTCACTTTAGGCACTTAACAACTTCTAACTTTTTATTAAATTATTGATAAGGATGACTAAGCTATGCTCTGGGGTGGAAGATTTAAGGAAAAACTAAATGATACAGCAATGGAATTCTCTTCATCGCTTTCATTTGATATTAATTTAATTAATGAAGATATTCAAGTCAGCACTGCTCATGCGGAGATGCTCGCTACTATTGGAATATTATCGAAAGATGAACTTTCAGAAATGGTTGCTGGATTAGAAACAATTAAAAATGAAAGTTCTGCCGGCAAGTGGAACCCAGATACTTTAGAATACGAGGACATACATTCTGCTATTGAAAGTAGATTGGGTGAATTAATTGGTGCCACTGCCGGCAAACTTCATACTGGACGGAGCAGAAACGACCAAGTAGCAACTGGGTTCCGACTTTGGACAAAAAAAGCAATTACAAGTTTGTCCGAACAATTGTCAATATTCCAGGAAGCCTTGTTATTGTTGAGCGAGAAGCATACTGAAACAATAATGCCTGGTTACACACATCTTCAGCGTGCACAACCTATTTCATTTGCATTTCATCTCCTTGCTTATGTTGAAATGTTGGAGCGGGATAAAAAGCGTTTACAATTTGTTTTGGATGAAACAGATTCATCTCCACTTGGGTGCGGTGCCCTTGCTGGCTCTACGCTTCCGCTTGATAGAAACATTACGACTGAGAAATTAGGATTTAGTAAACCATCTTCAAATGCTTTGGATGCAATATCTGATAGAGATTTTGTTCTTGATTTTCTTAATGCTTGCAATATTGGAATGATGCACATTAGCAGATTATCAGAAGAATTAATTCTCTGGTCAACTACTGAATTTAATTTTATAAAACTTGGCGATACTTACACAACAGGCTCATCCCTAATGCCGCAGAAGAAAAATCCGGATATGGCAGAACTCAGCAGAGGTAAAACCGGACGTGTTTACGGAAACTATACTGCCATTGCCACAATGATGAAAGGACTTCCACTAAGCTACAACCGCGATATGCAAGAGGATAAAGAACCAATATTTGATTCGTATAAAAGTTACTCTCAAGCATTAGCGATGATGACAGGAATGATTAACACATTGTCTGTAAACGAAAACAGATTCATAAAGGAGTTGGAGGGGGATTTTCTATTTGCAACAGAACTAGCTGAATGGCTTGTTATTAAAGGGGTTCCTTTCAGAGAGTCGCATCACATAGTTGGTGAAGTTGTGAAAGCAGCAGAAGAGAATGATGTTAAATTGCATCAATTAACTATTGAGCAATTAAAAAACATCAACTCAATATTTGATGAGACAGCTCTTGAAGTATTCAAAGCTGATGGTGCTCTTTATCGCAAAAAAACTTACGGTTCACCCAATCCGGATATGGTTAGAACTGAAATTAAGAAGTGGAAAACAAAAATTAACTAGAATAATGAGATGAATAACTATCTAATAAATTTCTAATAATTTTTTGATACTGGCTTCCATGTTCTTTTGCAATTTTCTTAAAAAAATCTATACTTGATCGATTTAGATTTAGAGTAACCTTTACTCTCTCTTCATTAAAAACTAATTCTTCAGGGCTGGGTAAAAAGTCATTAACTATTTCTAACTCCCCAATTATTTCATTACTATATTTTATTTTCTTTTTCATAAATCCTCTTACCTTTTCTCCAATAACCTGCACCAATAATTCTAATTATGTGTTTTCTATAAGTAAACCTAACCGTAACTATTTCGTCAGTAACTTTTCCAAAACAATAATATCTATCTTCTTCTTTGCTATGCTCAATATCTTTTGCAATTATTCTCTTACTATCAGCAAACGCATACTGAGCCAAATCAAAAGAGATTTTATGCTTGTTTTGATTTTTAACGTTTTTTACTTCATCCCACTCAAAATTTGTCTTTTTCAAACCAAACCCCTTTTTACCATATCAAGATACACATATTAATATGGTAAAATAAACTTATTTTTCAAAACAATACAGCTTTCCATTCTTTGGTGAGAAATCTAATTTCCCTTTGAAGTTTTGTTTTTTTAATTCAATGACAAAGACTTTCATAAAAAAACCATGTGACACAATTAAAATATTTTGCCGTTCGGAATTATTTATTAATTCCAGAAATTGATTTAATATCACTATTTCATTAAAATCATTTTGTTTGTTTGAACAAATGAGCCAGCACTTAATCTATACAGATATGCACCACTCGATAAATTCGAAGCATCAAACTCCACTTCATAACTTCCAGAATTTTGAATAGAGTTAACCAAAACAGCTACCTCCTCTCCTAAAATATTATAAACAGATAAATTAACTTTCAAACCATTTAAAGCATTGGATGGAATACTATAAACAATTATGGTTGTAGGATTAAAAGGATTTGGATAATTCTGCGAGAGAGCAAATTCTTCTGGCAAATAATCTTGATAAGGTTTAATATCTGTTACTGGATTGAATTTAAGTACAATAGTAGGATCGCCAAAAATATTCTGTTTCCTATTTTGGAGTCTAATCGAATTCTCAATAGCATCTAATACTACATCACCAACAGGAATTCCTGAATATAAGTTATCCCAAATTATTTTATTAATGCTACTATTTGCGTGTAAGTAAATAACCCCAACAGGTGCAACCCCAATTAGTGATCCGTTTTTTGAAAAAAGCATTTGATCCAAGATAGAAGAACTGTTTTTTGTAGAAAAATATTGTGGGTGAAGAAAATTTGCAAAAAATGGTTTCAATTCATTTTCTAAATATTGAACATCATCAATACTAAAAAATGATTCGTCTGTAAATATTGAATCCTTCCCATAACCACTAAAGTATATGGAGGAAACACCAGAATTATTTATATAATTAAGAATTGAATCGGTTGTTCCAAAATATTCAGAACTATCTAATTGAAAGATATATTTACTATTAAAATAATTTGGAATAGAATTACTCATTTCTTTAGCATAGTTTTCAAACAAGTCATTTGGTACTGCTACGGTAGAATCATTTTTCCCATCATCAGCCAGAAATAAAGCATTCCCATTCCAGTCATAAAATGACTTTTCGTTTTCATAATTAATAACTTTATCAAAATAATTTGTTAACTCATCCAATGTTCTTGCTGCAACTCTGCCAATTGAAAAACTAAGCTTTGTTGTATCTTCATCTAAAACATTAATTCCATATAAATAATCTGACTTGGCAGTATCAGTAAATTCATATCCAGGTATGGAAGCAAAACTGTAATTTGGTATGCTATCGGGATCTGCAGCAAACATAAAATATTGTGGTCTTGGTGATGCCCAGTTTGTTCCGGCAAAACTGATAAACTCACGGATGTTATCTTGTAGTAATGTCGAATCATTAAATTCTGTTAGAATATGATCTTTTGTAGTAACAAGAGTTTTAAGATTTCTTGAATTGTTTTTATGCTCGGCAAATTCTTTACAGAGTGGAACAAATTCATTTACTGTAATAATTACAAAATCATATTGATTAGCTTGGTTGCGAAGTGAAATATTTTGAGCTTGGAGAGAAATAGAAATAAAGAAAAATAAAACAAATAACTTTGATAGTCGCATATTAGAACCTCTTTTTATTAAGTAATATTAGTTGCATATACTTCAAGATATTGAATAAATAAAAGGTAGCAGTATTGAATACTAAATAATAGTGAAAAACAAATCACAATTTCGATTACCTATTAAACCTATACAACTTTCCATTTTTTGGTGAGAAATCTAATTTTCCTTTGAAACCACGTTTTTTTAATTCCCTAACTAAGACTTTCATAAAGAATCCGTGTGATACTATTAAAATATTTTGATGCCCGGAGTTTTCCAGTAATTCAAGAAATTGATTTATTCTCTCAAATGTTTGCTGCTTAACTTCGGATTGATTTTTGAACGAAAACAACCAAGCAATCCTTCCTGCAATTTGCCAAGCCATATAATGCAGCCTGGCATTGGTTTTAATGAAAGCGGAGAGGGTAACCTCAACAATAAATGGGGTTTCTACAATTTCTCTATCATATATTATTTTTGCCGTTGTTGTTGCACGAGATAAAGTGCTTGCGTAGCAAATATTCCATTCGTTACAATCAATGCTAATTTCATTGGGCTTTATGGGGTAAACGTCATATCCACTCATGCTGTTATCAAACTCAGTCGAGTTTAAATATTTTCCCCCATTAGGTGAAACTACTTTGAAGTGTCTTATCAGTCCTATTTTCATATTCCCGACAATTCGTTATACTTAAAACAATCTGTTGTGTGATCGTTTATCATTCCAGTTGCTTGCATATGTGCATACATTATTGTTGAACCAACAAATTTGAATCTGCGTTTTTTCAAATCCTTACTCAATTCATCCGATTCTATTGACGTTGCAGGCAGATCACTCATTTTTTTCCACTTATTTATAATTGGTTTGTTCTTTACAAATTGCCAAATGTATTTGTCGAAACTTCCAAACTCTTTTTGAACTTCAAGAAACACTTTGGCATTTGAAACTGCTGAACGTACCTTTAATTTGTTTCTAATTATTTTTGGATTTAGTAATAACTTTTCTATTTTCTTCTCACTATATCTCGCAACTTTTTTCACATCAAAATTGCTAAATGCTTTTCTATATCCTTCTCGTTTTCTCAAAACTGTTATCCAGCTTAAGCCAGCCTGTGCACCTTCAAGAATTAAAAACTCAAAGTGAGCTCTGTCATCATAAACAGGAACTCCCCATTCCTCGTCATGATATTTCACATAAAGCTCATCGGTTCCGCACCACTCACATCTTTTTTCCATTCTCCTTATTCCTTTCTACCGCAAAGTCGGGAAGTCGCAAAGAAACAATAATATTCTTAGCACCTTATCGTAATTGCAGTTGTTTACTTAATCCAAACTGTTTTAATATTAACAAACTCCTTTATTCCGTAGTGGGATAGCTCCCTTCCATATCCTGATATTTTAGTTCCGCCAAAAGGTAAACGAGGGTCTGATTTCACAATACCATTTATAAATACTGAACCAGAATCAATCTCTGCAGATACTAGTTTCGCGTTTTCAGTATTGCTTGTCCAAAGCGAAGCCCCAAGACCAAATGGAGTATCGTTTGCAATGTGTATTGCCTCCGCTTCATCCTTTGCTCTAATCATAATAGCAACAGGTCCAAATAACTCTTCGCTATAAGCAAGCATTCCTTTTTTAACATTGCTCAAAACCGTTGCAGGATAGAACGCCCCTTTCCTATCGAGCCTTTTACCACCGCAGAGTATTGCTGCACCCTGCTTCTCACTTGTTTTCACTTGATTATCCAGTTCCAAAAGTAAATCCTCTCTTGCAATGGGACCAAGCTCTGTGTTGCTATCCATAGGATCACCAACAATAAGTGAATTCATTTTATTAACAAATTTTGATTCAAATTCATCCGCAATATCTTCCAGCAAAATAAATCTTTTTGCAGCAATGCAGCTTTGTCCATTATTCATTGTGCGGGCAAACACCCCAGCATTTACAGCTTCGTCAATGTTTGCATCATTAAAAACAATAAACGGATCGCTGCCGCCAAGCTCCATCACACTTTTCTTTAATGCTTTTCCAGAAGCAGAAGCAACCGCCATTCCTGCATATTCACTACCTGTTAATGTAGTTGCTTTAACTAATGGATTTTTAATAACGCTCTCAACTTGAGAAGAATCAATCAGCAATGTTTTAAATGCTCCATCTGGTAAGCCAGCTTCAATAAATATATCTTCAATAGCCAAGGCACTCATTGGCACATTGGATGCATGTTTCAGCAAGCCTACATTGCCCGCCATCAAAGCAGGAGCGGCGAAACGGAATACTTGCCACATAGGATAATTCCAAGGCATTACTGCAAGGATAATTCCTATTGGATCAAATTGAACAAAACTCTCGAAAGCATCTGTCTCAATTATTTCTTTACTTAACATTAACTCAGCATTCTCTGCGTAATATTCACATACCCACGCACACTTTTCAACTTCTGCAATAGATTGTGTAATAGGCTTTCCCATTTCGAGAGTCATTATTTCTGCATACTTATTTTGGTTGCTTCTTAAAACATTGGCGGTATTAAAAAGCAATTCTGCACGATGTTTAAAAGTAGTTCTTCTCCAGTCCTGGTAAGTCTTTTCGGTTGCTGATATTATTTCTTCAACTCTTACATCACTCATTATTTTAAATGATTTTATAAGCATATTGTTGGTTGGGTTAACTGTTTCAATTGCCATCTTCTTTTAACCTAAATTTTATTTTTATTAGTTATTCATTTTTAATCAAATTGTTTCTTGCAAATCTGTAAGAATTAACTTGATTAAATTATATATTATAATTATTTATTGCTCAACTAATTACTCATAATTGAATTATCCTATGGCGAAGAAAAACCCTAAAACTTTTATACTTGATACAAATGTAATTTTACACGATCCTAATTCAATACATCAATTTGAAGAGAACAATATTGTAATTCCCATAACTGTAATTGAAGAGATTGATCGTTTCAAAAGAGGCAGCCAAGTAATCAATATTAATGCCAGGCAGTTTACAAGAACACTTGATTCCCTTACTGGCAAAGAGCTTTTCAATGGTGGCATTTCTCTCGGAAAGGGAAAGGGGAAAGTACGAATTGTAATAACCAATGGAATGTGCAAAGAGATTAAAGCAGCTTTTAGGGAAGATACTCCTGACCACAGAATTTTAAGTGCTGCATTTGAACTTGAAAAACTGAGTAGAGTTAAGAAAAAACATATTCTCGTAACCAAGGATGTAAATCTTCGCATGAAAGCGAAAGCACTTGGAATACTTGCCGAAGATTACACAACAGACAGAATTCATAGTGTTGATGAGCTATATAGCGGTAAAGAAATAATTGAAGATTTTGACGATAATATAATTAAAAGTTTTTACGAAACCCCATATCAGGTTGATGCAAACGCAGTTAAAGAAAAAACTAATAGTGAATTTGTACCAAACAAATATTTTATAATTAGAAATACGAGCCGTTCTGTATTAGCAAACCTTGATGCTGAACAACTCTTTATCAATAAAGTTGACAAAAACCCAATTTCTGGAATAATGCCGAGAAATGCTGAACAGACATTCGCTGTAAATGCTTTGTTAAACCCAAACATTCCTCTGGTTTCCCTTACAGGCAAGGCTGGCACTGGAAAAACATTGATTGCTCTTGCAAGTGCTATTCACATAAGAAAGCAATATCGTCAAATATTTGTTGCTCGTCCAATTGTACCTTTAAGCAACAAGGATATTGGGTTTTTACCAGGAGATGTTGAAAGCAAAATTGGACCATATATGCAGCCATTGTGGGACAATCTAAAAGTGATTCAAGATCAATACAGCGAAAAAGATAGCCACTACGTTGCCATTTCCAATATGCTGAAGGATGATAAGTTAGTGGTTGAACCCCTAAGTTATATACGTGGCAGAAGTTTGCAGCGCATATATTTTATTGTTGATGAAGCACAAAATTTAACTCCGCACGAAATTAAAACGATAATCACCAGAGTTGGCGAGGGTTCCAAGATTGTGCTTACTGGTGATATTTATCAGATAGATCATCCTTACCTCGATTCACAATCAAACGGATTGTCATATTTGATAGATCATTTCAAAGGAGAAAAACTTTATGCTCACATTAATCTTGAGAAAGGTGAGCGTTCAGAATTAGCTGAACTGGCAAGTAATTTATTGTAGTGTTGCGTTAAGTTAACAATACAGTATCAAAACCTTCAAGGTGGGGTGTAATTTGATATAGATTTCTCTAAAAGTCTCGTACTCTTTCTGAATCACTTAATTGTGATTTTTGTCTCTTTTGTAGAGTTGTACTCAATTAGAAAATACTCCTTTCTTTGAAATCATTATCTGAAGTAATGTCCCTTCGCTAAAGTAAAGTTATGTTGTCTTTACTGTCAATCACTACTATGGACATCTTCGACTTCTCATATGCCTGATGCTCAGTTCGGTAAACCCCTTATAGATTATCATTGTGGTCCATCATCCACTACATATGAGACCTCCCAAGTTCACATATATTCCGTTTGTAAGTCCCGCAACTGCGGGATAAACTCCGACAGTCTGATATGGTGCTTTCTGTCATTTCTTCCCATATCATAGCAGATTTCACTCTCGCTCAAAAGCTCATCGACTGCGTTATTTTAACCTAACGAAGCTACATCCCGTTCATCGTAATTACCGGCTTACTTAGGGTATCCTCAGAAAGTCAGATGTAGAAATTTTTGATTTCAGCAAACTTCACAATGTTCGCGACGAACAGCGTTAAACCAATCCAAGTTTCTGAAGTATTTTTTAGTTTAGCTTTAATTTGATTC
>JAKIUC010000015.1 GCA_021647785.1 Melioribacteraceae bacterium | reverse complement strand
TTGTGAGTTCTAAGTTGTAGTTTTATGAAAGACGTTTTAGTTTAAAATTTAATTATTTAATAAATACGTTTTGGGGTTGCGTCTCTTAAATCTTTGCAAGGCGGACGTTTTAGCCACCAAGCCGTTATACTTTCTGAAAATTATTGCATATTTATATAAATGGAAAAAAATATGAAATTAAATAAAATGTCTTTTGGGGTCTCTCTAATTTGTTTTCTTTTTTCGTCAATTGTTGTCTCGCAATCTGAACATTATGATGATATAATAAATACTTTTAAAAAACCAATAAACTTAAGACAAACAGAAAAATTTGAATTAAACGAAATTACAAACATAACTTCTACAACTGAGGGGAGTCCTTTTAACAATAACACAAATTCACAGATAGATAGTGTAGTTTTAATAAAAGGAGTTTCTGGAGGGGAGGAAACTATAAAATATTTTTATACTTATGATTCATGTGGAAATGTTGCTACTGAAATAGAAGAGAATCATTGGCAAAAAAAATATCATACGATAGTTTCGGAAATATGACTTTATTGATTTTTAAATATTGGAAGAAAGATTATTGGCTCAATGATACTAGACAAGTTAATTTATATGATTCTACTGGAAGTCGAATATTACACTTGCAGAAACGATGGATTGATTCAATTTGGGTGAATGAGCGACAAATAGAGTGCTTTTATAGTTCTCTTGGAGACATGACTTCATATTTATCGGAAGATTGGAATGGTAGTGAATGGGTAAATTCCTTTCGAAGAACAAATACATACGATTCAAACTTTGTTTTGACTTCATCTTTATTTCAAAACTGGGGAAACAATGATTGGACTGGATTTACTTGGAGAGACTCATACAACTATGATTTAAATGGTAATGAGATTTTACTTTTTCGTGAAATTTTAAATGAAAATAAATGGGAAAAAGTTGACAGATTTATTTATGAATACGACAAAAAAGAAAACAAGGTTTCCTATTTATATGAAGTGTGGAGTAGTGGTGTGTGGCTTAGTAGCTTTAGATATACTCTTACTTATGACAATAGTAGAAATCTCGTTTTTTCCCTAAAAGAAACTTGGGAATCTATTAAATGGATCAATTCAAATCAAACAATATATTCTTATAACTCTAATGAAGATTTAAGTTTTGCTAGAAATGAACGGTGGTCAAGCAATAATTGGACTCTTTCAAATGGTTCAATGGCTATTTATGACGCTAGTAGAAACGGACGTTCGTATTTTGGTAGTAGGACGATGAGAGTTTATTACGCTTCTTTAACAGATATTGAAGATGAAGAAATGCAAGTAGAAGGTTATTCATTATCACAAAATTATCCAAATCCGTTTAACCCAAGCACAACAATCAGTTATCAAATCCCCAAAGATAGTTTTGTTAATTTAACAATTTATAATTTTCTTGGACAAACGGTTTCAACCTTAGTAAACGAATACCAAGAAACTGGTAAATTTAATGTTATATTTAACGCAAGCAATCTTCCGAGTGGAATCTATTTTTACTCAATCCGCACGGATGAAAATACTTATGTTAAGAAAATGATTCTGCTAAAATAATATCAGAAAAATTATTATTAGAACAAAGACATAAGAAAAATATACTCTCTTTCAAAGCAGAAATCTTGAAAAAAGAATGAATAAATTTCAAAATAATTGTTTTTACATGAAAAACGAGGTTAACATGAAAAGTCAATTAATTGTAGTAGTAATTCTACTAACTGCATTTAGTGTATATTCTCAACCAAATCAATTAGTTGAGATGAGAAACCTTAATACCGCCATAACTTATAACGATAAAATAAAAAATAGCATTGGTATATCCGAAAATAATATTTTAGGAAAGTATTTTAAACAAACGCTATTGATTAAAGACTTTGACTCAACTACTGTTATAGATAGTGTAATAAAGGTAGAAATCGGAGATAAGTATAAATATACTTACTCGTATGATTCTGATGGAAATAGTATCTTATATTTATTTGATTACTGAGATGGAGTCTATTGGAGGCACAAAAACCGATATACTTATTCTTATAATCATAGTAGTAATCTCACTCAAGAATTAAGCGAAAATTGGGCTGAGGGTCAATGGGAAAATTATGACAAATTGACATACTCTTATGATTCCAACGACAATAGAACTTCATATTTGTATGAGTTGTGGAATGGGAGTCAATGGGTGAATTCTCGGCATCATACCTACACGTATGATTCTAAGGGGAATAGAACTTTGTATTTGATTGAAGATTGGGATGGTGGTAAATGGATAAATATGTTCCGATATACTTTTGCTTATGACTCAAAAAACAATAGAACTTTGTATTTTACTGAACATTGGGATTCTGATCGTTGGATTAGCAGTTGGTGAATAAACATCAAGCAAGTGGTAGTTATTCTGTTGAGTTTAATGCAAGCAATTTACCAAGTTGTGTATATTTATATAGATTGCAAAGTGGTAGTTTTACAGAGACAAAAAAGTTAATTTTATTACGGTAACTGCAAAATGTAAAAACGGTTGTATAACGAATAAGGTTAGATTGTGAGAGCGTCTTTTTGCGAACCACAATCTGAACCGATGGTTGTCCTTAGGACTCCTGTTATTGATAAATAGTTTTGCAACTACAATTTAAGAAGGGATGCTTTTTTTATCTACTATTTCGTTTTGTTTCTTTTTTGCAACTTGCTTAGTTAAACCTTTTGGGTTCTACCCTCAATGTTGTGGAATTAGTAACTTTACAATAAAAAAGGTATAGAATGTTTTCAGAGCAATTTTTCGCATTATTATTAAATTTTGGAGATGACTGGAAAGTATCAACAGTAAAAGTAAATCATCAGTAGGAGTTAAAACAATCAAGGTGCCTTGGGCAGATAATTATGAGCGACATAGTTATTTATTTGAACGTCTAACAATTGATTTATTAAAGGCTACCAAGAACCAAACACAAACAGCAAAACTATTACGCTGTGGTTTTTGGGAATCCATCCCCTCGGGAAATGTTGTTAATCGAATCATCCATGGTTCAGTAGAGCGAGGCATGGCACGTCGTTCCAAAGATGTATTCTATAGAAATCTAAGTATTGATGAGAAATCATTTAAGAAAGGACATAGTTACGTAACAGTAGTAAGTACACCTTTGACTGGTAGTGTAATAGATGTTTGTGAAGGTAGAGACAAGGCTTCTACCAAAGAATTGTTAGAAAGTATTGTAGTTCCAGAGCATAGAAATAATGTAGAAACAATTTCTATGGATATGTGGAAATCTTATAAAAGTTCAGCAGAAGAAGTATTTACAAGAGCAAAGGTAGTGCATGATCGTTTTCATCTTATCAAATACTTAAATGATGCAATTGATAAGGTAAGAAGACGCGAGATGAGAATCGACCAAGTGAGCATTCTTTAATCCTCGTTTACGATTTGGGAAAAGAAAGAGTGGGTGTTTATGCACGCTCCAAAATTCTCTAAGAACACTTAATGTTTTTGCTGGCAAAGGAACTAAACGATCTTTATTTCCTTTAGCATTGCGAATATGAACACGTTTACGATGTGCATCAATATCTCCGGTTTGTGCTATAGGCATCCCTATGGGCATATGCGTTAAGTTACTGTATTTGTTTGAAGGTAAAAACCATCACCAAATCGTTTTCTTTTCCTTTTGTCAAATGTACAATAACGCTGAGCAATTTCTATAGCCTCATCTCTATTATTTGAGCAATAAAATTTAGGAATAAATTGGTCATAGTTTTTACTAATAAACCTCATAAACTTCATAAGGCTAAGTTGTTTGTTTGTCTTTGCAAGAATCAATTTTTCAAGCGGGTTAAAGACGCTTTGATAAAGTAATGTTATCATTATAAATCTAGCATTTAATAAAACTCTTAACTGGACTTCAGAAACATTATGTATTTTGTCAAAACTAAGATTGCTTTTCCATGTTTTAAATATAGACTCAATTCTCCATCTCAAAGCATACAAAACATTGGCTTGTTGGAAATTGAAATCTTCATTCTCAATAGTAGTGACATATATATTCCAAGCCATTAATTGCAATAATTCTTTTGAACACTTTCCCGTCTTTCTTTCATTTTTTGCTTTCATTCTTCTTAAATTAGCAATTTCATCAGGGACTGGTGCAGCAATAATCCGCAGTTTTGTGTTCTTGTTTTCTCCACATAATAGAGTTACATCTAAGGAATCGAATTGTTTAAGCATCTTGAGAAGATTAAATTCTTTATGAGAAATGGGGTCATATAAATTTATTTTATGTTTATATCGGATAATAGAATCAGCCCCTTTCTTTTTCATATTTTCGATTGTTGAGATGATAAAATATCCTCTATCTCTAAGAACCAAATCCCCTTTTGTTACATCAATATTTTCAGCTACCTTTAAGTCATTATCACTATAAGAATCTATTGAAAATGATATAAATTCTCCTGCCAAAAGATCATATACCCCTTGAATTCGTGCATTGCATACAACTGACTTTGCATTTTTTACACCGGAGAATATTTCATAGAGCTTTTGAGGCAGTCTTATAATGGTACTATCCTGAATGAGTATACGCCTAAAATTTTCTTTTATATTTGTTTTAGTTAAGTCATGGTCTTGGTATTTCTTTTTCATAATAGTTGCCAATATTTGTTCAAAAAACATAACTGCTTCTTGTGTTGTTCTATAATAAAATGCTTGTCTACTTGCATGACAGACTTGAGCACATGAAAGTTTTGCAGCTAAATCATTATAACTGACTGTTCCTTTTATTGACTCTTTGCAAAAATAGACTAAGTATTCACTTGCAGTAATTTTCTTTTCAATTCGTTTTGTAAATCCAGTTTGTCGTGCAATTTTTAAGATTTCCTCTTCTGTTAATTCTGAATAAAAGTCATGTAAAGCTAATGGTAGCATAGGTTTTCCTTGATTATTATTTATAAATATAGTATATATACTATATATAATAATAATGAAATGTTATGTTATTTTCAACTATTTTTAAGTGTTTGTTTGAATATTATTTGAGAGAGGTAATACAGTGGGGTATATTGTTAAGATGCAAAAAGTAGAAAGACCTACTAATAAATCATTTTATATCAATTTTCCAGCTGCAGTGGCTGAGGCTGCTAATGTTGCAAAAGGTGAAGAGTTTGAGTGGATTATTGAAGACAGAAATACTTTTGTACTAAAGAGAATTAAAAAGAAAAAGTCAGTGATAAAAAATTAACTTAACGCGTATGCCCAATGGGACTAAAAACTCCAGAGGAGTGACATTATGGTAATATCACTACAAGTTAGACGTAATAGTGCCATTCCGCAAAAAGAGACGGAACAGGTCGGCACGACATTATTTGCTGTCATAATTAGAACTTAGCCTTTCTAAGTAATGTTTCTTAATACCATAAAAGTTTTTAATTGCTTCAATATTATTTAATATTATTTTTTTATTTGAAATTCCCTTTTCAACTTTTCGTCCTACAATCATTATATTTTTCGGTGTATGTTCTGTTGAAATAAACTCAAATACTTTTGTCTTGTACCCATGCAATTCCATAATTAAAGCTCTTAAACCATCAGTAATTATTTCGGCTTGCCTCTCTTTTAGTATTCCATGACTTACTATATTGCTAAGTTCATTTGTAACATTAAATTCTTTTCTAATTTGTTTGTGGCAGCAGGGTGCACACACTATTAAAGAAGCATTCTCTTTTATTCCTCTATAAATTGCTTCATCTGTAGCGGTATCGCATGCGTGTAAAGCTATTAGAACATCTACTTCTTCAATTTCAGCTTTCTCAATTGTTCCTTTAATAAATGTTAATTTGTTGAAGTTAGCTTTTTCAGCAATGGCATTGCAGGCTTTCACTAAATCATCCCTAAACTCGACCCCTGTAATTCTGATATTTTTTGATTGGCTATTAGTTAGATAATCATATAGTGCAAATGTTAAATACCCTTTTCCTGCACCCATATCAGCAATATGAAAATTCTTTTTTATTTCAACTTCTTTAAAATATGGTGATAACAATTCTATGTATTTATTTATTTGTTTAAATTTATCTCTCATTTCATGACGAACTTCCCAGTTGGCGTTTACAATTCCAAGCTCTCGTAAATAAATATTTCCATCTGTTTTTATTGGTCTCTCTTTTACTCTATCATGTTTGAACAGAGCCAGAGGTTGTAATGTTGGTTCACTTCTTTTTAACCGAGTTTTACCTTTTAGGTTTGTTACAATAGAGAGGTTTTCACTATTACCCGAAATTTCAGCATTATAAAATTTAGTATTAAATAATTCTTTAATTAAAATTTGTCCTTCTTCAAAATTGTGGTTTTTCGTAATATCTTTTGTGTGGTGCCTATATACAAAATTAAGACGAAAGCCCGACTTTAGTTTTACGATGGTTACTATGATGTTTTTTAAGTCTGAAGATTTATCTTTTTTATTTGATAGAACTAATTTTATCAACTCTTTACTTTCGATAAAATTATTTAGCTCATTAAAAAATATTTCTATCTGTTTATTATACATCACTAAGTTTACTAATTATTTGTTATGCAAATATAGTACTGCAATTGGATAATGTGAAATCCTTGTCACTTTATGACTAATACTATAGCAACACAAATTATAATAATAGCCCCGCCACGGTTTATTTCTGATGTGTAATTTGATTGTCCACTAATCAGACAAAAATTTCTGATTTTAAGCTATTAATTTATTACTTTAGCGTAAGTTTTCAAACAAATCTTTGGGATTGAAATATGACAGTTCTATTTTCCAAAAAATGTGAGATAGGTTTACAAGCAGTTTTGTTCCTTTCAACTAAGCGGGAAGGGAAATTATTCAATGCTTTGCAGGTTTCGGAAAAAGTAAAGCAACCTAAAGAATTTGTATCTAAAGTTTTGCAGGTATTAACAGTTTCAGGAATAGTTGGTTCAAAGAAAGGAAAAAACGGGGGGTTTTTTCTTGCAAAACCAGCAGAAGATATTCGTTTAATTGAAATTGTTGCTGCAATTGATGGCATGGAAGTATTTGAAAAGTGTGTACTTGGGTTCTCTGAATGCGGCGATACACATCCATGCCCTGTTCATAACACCTGGGGTAAAATTAGGGATGAAGTACACAATATGCTGATGAATGAAACCCTTAAAGATTTCAAATCGAAAACATTAGATAAGTTGATTACACTCTAAATATTTGTACGATTTTTTCTTTTTTACTTGGATAAATATTAAAATATTCCGAATTTTATAATCAGAATTATTATTCTTATTATACAGTGAAAATGAAAAAAAGTACATCTCCCACTATTCAAGATTCGCGTTTCTATATTCAATTGTTTTTTGCTGCATTAACAATTTGGATAGGAATTGAGTTCTACTTTTTTGTTGGCTGGCTAGAATCCGGCGGGGCTGTAGAGTTTTTTCCACGTCCACCTGGTGCAGAGGCTTTTCTTCCAATAAGCTCATTGATGAGTCTTTTATTATTTTTTAAGACTGGCGTTATTCATCCAGTGCATCCTGCCGGATTATTTATTTTTGTAGCAATTTTATCTGTTTCATTTGTTTTTGGAAAATCGTTCTGTAGTTGGATTTGCCCAATAGGTTTAATTTCGGAACTGATAGGGGATTTTGGTGCAAAAATTCAAAAAAAATTATTTAAAAGAAATTTAGTATTACCGAAGTTTTTAGATTATCCACTTCGTTCATTAAAGTATTTACTTCTTCTCTTTTTTGTTGATGCAATATTACGAATGTCAGCAATGTCGTTGCAATACTTTTTAGATGCTCCATACAATGTTATGTCTGATGTAAAAATGTATGAGTTTTTTGCAGAAATAAGTCAATTCTCTTTAATAGTTATAGCGTCACTTTTTCTTTTATCGATAGTTATAAGAAATTTCTGGTGCCGCTATCTTTGTCCGTATGGTGCCTTGCTCGGAATATCTTCACTATTAAGTTTTACTAAAATTAAACGGAACAAAGAGACTTGTACAGATTGTAAAGCGTGTACAATTGTTTGTCCTTCAAATATTAAAGTTCATAAAATAGAAACAGTAATTTCGGATGAATGTGTAGCATGTTTGCAATGTGTTGATTCTTGTCCTGTACCTGATTCACTTGAGTTACGAGCAGCAATTGGAAAAAAGAAGTTTAATAAAAAATATGTTGGTCTTGCAATTCTATTAATATACTTTATTATTCTTGGAGTTGGCGTAGCAACAGATAACTGGCAAAACAATATTTCTAAAGAAAAATATTTGGAATTGTATCCCTATAGAGATTCGTTCGACCATTTAAATAATCTATAATTGATTAAAAAATGGGGTACACTTCGCAATTTTATTGTTTATAAATGTAAAATATTGTAATTTAAGACAAAAGATTCTGATTATTATTAATTAACTAAATATAACAAAAACAGTAGAGGTTCCTATGAAAAAAGTTACGTTTTTATTCCTCCTTTTCTCTTTCATTTTTTCTGGTTTTGCAATTGCGCAAGACAAAGTAAAAGTAAATGCACAAATTCGTCCAAGATTTAATTTAGACGATAAAGATTTTAACAGTGCAACAGAAGCAAACTCCTATACCGAGCTTCGCACAAGACTTGGGGTAGCTTACTCACCATCTGCAAACTTAACAGGGTTTATTCAAATTCAAGATTCGCGTATATATGGTACTGAACCAAGTACAATGGCGAATACACAAAATTTAGATATTCATCAAGCTTATTTTAAAATTGAAAACCTATTCGAGTTACCTTTTTATCTTAAAGTTGGTAGAATGGAACTCTCATACGGTTCACAAAGAATACTTGGAGCAGTAGGCTGGAGTAATGTTGGGCGAAGTTTTGATGCCTCACTGTTACAGTTTCAGAATGATGCAATTAATATCGATTTTATAGCAGCTCGTACTAATGAATCGATGTTAGAAGGAGATTCGTTAGATACGTTTGTTTATTCTGCTTATGGTAATTTAAAAGTAGTTGATAGCCATATTATACAACCTTTTATTATTGCAGAGTATCAGGCTAAACAAGATTTTAACCGCTACACCATTGGTATTTATGCAACTAACAAAAACAAAGGTGCTGGCTTTAAACATGAACTTGATGCTTCATATCAGTTAGGAACTCAAAGAACAGATGTGGATATTTCTGCATTTATGGTTGCTTATAATTTGGGTTATACTTTCGATTCAAAACTTAAACCAATGATTGGAGCAGGAGTTGACTATTTAAGTGGTGATGATGGTGCTGATGCAACCAAGTATAAAACGTTCAATACTCTTTATGCTACTAATCACAAATTTTATGGATATATGGATTACTTTGTGAATATTCCAAAACATACTTACGGGCTTGGTTTAATGGATATTCAAGTGAAAGGTTCAATTGTTCCTATTCAAAAATTAAAGGTTGCTTTAGCTTACCATATTTTTAATGCTAATGCAGATTATACATTAATTGATGGAAGCACTTCAGCAAGTTTTGGTTCTGAAATTGATTTAACATTATCCTATAAATATAGTGGAAATGTTAAATTTGTTGGTGGGTTCTCGTTCTTTACTCCTGGTGATATTTTTAAGGAGAGAAAAGGGGAAGATTCTTCTAACTGGACTTACTTAATGGCAGTAGTAAATTTATAAGTTATTATTGATTTTTATTAAAGTAAGTATTTTCTAATTAGTAGTAAAAAGAAAATATATTTAACGAATAAACTAAGTAAAAAATAATGAATATTAAAAAAATTTCAATCTCAGTATTTCTTGTAGCCATAATACTGTTAGGGTATATGATAAATATTTCAGAAGCTACATCATATTTATCAGCTGATCCTAAGGCATGTATTAATTGTCATGTAATGAATACACAATACGTTACTTGGAAGAACAGTTCTCATGCAAGTGTTGCTGGTTGCGTTGATTGCCATCTTCCAAGAGATAACTTTGTTGAAAAATACTGGGCAAAATCAGTAGATGGTTGGAATCATAGTGTAGCTTTTACTTTAGACACATATGATTATGCTATACAAATAAGTGATTATGGTGCAGAAAGAGTACAGAAAAATTGTATATCCTGTCATAGCAGTGCTACTTCAACTATTTCATCCAATGCAGATAAATACCACAAATTTGATGCTCCTAATGTTAAAAATGGTAGAAAATGTTGGGATTGTCACAAAAGTGTTCCACATGGAAAAGTTAGAAGTATAACTATGACACCATATAGTTTAAGTATAAAATAATAAACAATAACCAATAACAAACGAAAATAGAAAAATGAAATCAAAGTATGTAGTTTTATTAGTCGTATCGGTAATTGCCATTTTAGCAATGGTATGGTTATCGGGCAGTATTAACGAGCGAAGAGCAGAAAAAGTAGCTTTAAGCGAAACACCACAGATTGATGGTGAAGACCAATATAGAAGTGATGAGTGGAAAAGATATTATCCGCGTCAATATAGCTCATGGCTTAAAACAAAAGAGAGTGGTGAAATTCACGACCTTCTCAAAGAATACCCTCAACTTCCAATTTTATGGGCAGGGTATGGTTTTGCAAAAGACTATAACGCACCAAGGGGTCATTACTATGCACTGCAAAGTAATACTAATTCACTTAGAACAGGTGCGCCTAAAGATATGAAAACAGGTCCAATGCCTACAGCATGTTGGACATGCAAATCTCCGGATGTAGGAAAAATTATTGAACGAGATGGTGAATTAGAGTATTTTACCGGAAAATGGAGTAAGTATGGTGCTGAGATAAAAAACAGTGTTGGATGTGCTAATTGTCATGATAACGAAACCTCGGAACTTCGAATTAATGTGCAATATGTAAACAGAGGTTTAAAGGCTGCTGGGCTTGAATCATTTGAAGAATCGACACATCAGCAAAAAAGAAGTTTAGCATGTGCAACGTGTCATTCTGAGTATTATTTTAAAAAGACAATGTGGGAAGACAAAGATGGTACAGAGAAAAAAGCTGCGGTTGTAACTTTTCCTTGGCATTATGGTCTTACCTCAGAAGGGATGGAAAAATATTATGATGAAGTTGGTCATACAGATTTCAAAAATAAAATCTCTAACGCACCTATTTTGAAAGCTCAACATCCAGGTTATGAAATGCACCTAACAGGTATTCATGGTCAAAAGGGTGTTTCCTGTGCAGATTGCCATATGCCTTTTACGCAAGAAGGTGCTGTTAAATACTCTGACCACCAGTTACAAAGCCCACTTAACACAATGGATAGATCTTGTATGACTTGTCATAGAGAATCTGAATCAGCATTAAAAGCAATTGTTTATGAAAAATATGAAAGAAAAACACAACTTCATATTATAGCTATGGATAATTTAGCAAAGGCACATTTAGAAACAGGAAAAGCTATGGAAGTTGGTGCAACAGATGCCGAGTTAAAAGCTATAAGGCAAGATATTAGAACTGGTCAATGGAAATGGGATTATGCCGTTGCTTCGCATGGCTCTTTTTTCCACGCTCCGGAAGAGACTTTAAGAAATTTGGCTATGGGTAACGAGTACGCAATGAATGCAAGGCTTAAACTTGTTTCTTTATTAGCTAAGTATGGCGTTATGAATTATTCAGCACCTGATTTTGATGATAAAGCAGTATCTCAAAAATTGGCAGGTCTAAACTTTGATAAAATGGTTGAAGCTAAGTTACAGTTCAAAAGAACTCTTGAGAAAGAGTGGAATAAACAAGCTGTTGAGAATAATGTTTGGAATCAAGATGCTTATAAAGGTGTTGATAATGAAACTGCTTATTCAAAAAATGTTAACGGTATTCACGTAAAGAAGTAAAAATATAAATTTTCAATCTTAAATTATATATCTGAGATGCAATATGTATCTCAGATATTTTTTTAAATATTAAACCTCAAATACTGATAAAAAAGAATAATTCTCATTGATTTACAAAGTGTTTTATTATTCTTGAAATTGGCAAAATGGATTTATATATTGCCAAGAAGAAACATAGGTGTTATTATGGTTACAACAATAGATAAATTTGGTCGTATTATTATTCCTAAAAAATTTCGTAGTCAGTTAGGTATTAGTTTTGAAACTACATTAAATATATCTGAAGATGGTGAAAAAATTATTATAGAGCTTGTTCAAGAGAATGCGCCCATTGTGGATAAAAATGGAATTCTTGTTTTTACTGGCAAGTTAGAGAGTAAAGTGGATGTTTCAATTGATAATGATAGAAACATAAGAATGAAAAAGCTATTGGATGGTGGGTATTAATTTTGAAAGTTTTATTTGATACTTCTATTTTAATTGCTGCTTTTGTTGAGACGCACCCAAAACATAAAGAGGCATTGGCAATTTTAACACGGGCAAAGGAGAAGGAGTTTAGACTTTTTGTTTCGGCACATACAATTTTAGAAGTTTATAGTGTTTTAACAAGTGCCCCTTTTAAACCTCCAATAACTACAGAAACTGCTGAAATGTTGATAGAAAATAATATAAAAAAAATTGCAAAAATTATTTCCTTAACTGATAAGGATTATTTTAAGATAATTAAAATGATGAGTAGTTTGAACCTAAAGGGTGGTATTGTATATGATGCAATTATTATGGAATGTGCTTTGAATTCAAAAGTTGATGAAATTATCACTCTAAATTCAAAAGATTTTTTGCGGTTGGTCGGAAACAATTTAATAAGAATAAATACGGTTTAATTGATTTTATTCCCAAATATGCAGGAAAATGATACACCATTCACTGCACAAATTGCGGTGAAAGTTTGCTATATTTACCGTAAATAAAGTTGTGAATAATATGTATATATATCAAAAGAGTAATTGGCAAAATTTTAAATAGGGATTGTGTAAAACTATTACCGATACTTAGCAGAGGAAGAATTTCATCTTCCAAAATCAATAACCGGAACATCAAAACCTTCAAATTCAGGAACAACAACCAGTAGTTCCTCAAACTTATCTATTTGTTTTTGGAAGTAACCAGTTTTTTGATTTTCAACAGCTGCATTCATATCTTCCCAAATAGTGATAGAAACAAATTTACCAGCATTTTTATTTACAAAAAAGGATGCCCCTCTAAACCCCTTTTGTTTTTTAGCTTCTGGGATAACACTATCCCTATAAATAGCAATGGCTTCATCCCGCTTATCAATTTTTAGATGAAAAGTTGTTACTCTGGCATACATATTATTTCTCCTATAAAAATAAGTTAAGTTTAAGTGTTTAAAGTTAAAACAACTTTAGGCACTTTTCACTTTCTTATTAATTTCATTATCGAACCAAACAAATAATTCTGGGTCAGTATTTAGTTCGTTCTGTAATACTTCATCAGGATTAAAACCATTATCTTCAACAGTCTTAATAAATAGCTGAGTAAAGTTGCTTAGTTTTTTCTTTTCTATGTTTTCTGTTTTATATTTATTCCATTCTAAGAGTAGTTTTCTAAAATGGTTTTCGTGATGTTCACGGTAATGCTTTATCGACATTTTTCCGTCAATCCATGTGAAGCTCATTGGGTACTCTTTTGGATGAATAAGTACAAAGAACCAATGCCACACAATAATTGCAAGGGTTGCGAGAATTGCTTCATAAAAGTGAATAATTTCAGAGACTTTAATTAGCCAGATAGGAGCCCAGTTACCAATAAGTGTAGGGAACCAAAGGATAAATCCAGTTACAGCCATAACAAAAGTACCCCAAATTAATGCCCAATATTCTGCTTTTTCTGCATAATCGTATTGGTTAAAATGTGGATGCTTTTTCCTTATTCGTAAATAGTAAAGCATATTATCTATTACATCTTTTAAATCCTTGAATGTTGGAAGCATCTCATATAAAACATTTCTACCACGAGCAGTAAAGAGAAGATAGAAGAGATGATAGAGACTTAATAGACTCATTATAACTGCTGAAACTCTGTGTGCAATTGAACGTACAGCTTCATTCATACCAAGTGTGAGCAATCCTTCTGACCAAAAGCTATTCGGATATTTTAAAGCAAACCCAGTAATAGCAAGGGCTATAAAGGATGTTAGCAAAAACAAATGCTGAATTACTTCGTTTCGGGTAAAGCGTGGAATAGTGATTACATTTTTCTCTTTACGCCGTTTGTGTCTTAATTCGTACCAGAAAATAATTATATTGTGAAGAAGCATCCCACCAATAACAACAATTATAAGCCAGAAATATATTTCGCGAACTATATCTTCAACAAACTTTGCCTCTTGCGATTCTGTTTCGTGTGAATAGCTTTTCGCAAAAGTTTCAGATGCATCAGCGTGACACTTTCTACAAGTTTTAGTTACGTTATTTTCATTTACGGTCGAGGCTGGATTCTTCTTCTGCCATATACTATGCACACCATGGCAATCGATACACAACGCCGCATTACTTCCACCCCGCATAGATGCTAATCCGTGATAACTATTTAAATACTGTTCAACTTCTTTCCCAGAATTTCCAAATTTTTTGTTCAAAATTTTATTTGAATGGCATCTAACGCAAGTATTTTCCTGCATTTGCAATATGTTTTTCTTTTTATCTTTATTATTAATTTCATCTATATTGTGTTCACTATGGCAATCGTTGCAAACGGGTGCTTCATTAATCCCTTTTTTTACTCTCATCCAATGAGTTGAGTTTTTATACTCTTTAACAATATCGCTATGACATTTATTACATGTATTGGGAAGATTTATAGGGGAAATCTGTGAACCGACCTGAACACGATTTTTTATATTGTGCGAACCATGGCATGATATGCAACTGGCAGCATCATCATCACCAGCTTCTACCAATTTTCCATGAACAGAATGAGAATACATTTTACCAGGTAACACAATGCTCATGTCATGTCTATCCTCAAATTTTGGGTCATCATGGCAGGCACCGCAAGTATTGCCAATATTATGTTGGTTAACTTTACTCTCAGGGTTGGTTGTTTTAACAATACCGTGCGAACCATGACAGTTCCAGCACATAGCAGCATCTTCCATTCCGCCTGCAAGAGAAATTCCGTGAATACTTTCTCTATGAATTTTTGCAATATTATTATGGCACTTATAACAATTTGCAGTTTGGTTTGGCTTCAATCCATCTTGATGTTCTTCTATATTTTGTGATGCAAAATAGTGGCAATCAATACAATTAAGATTGTTATGAACTGATTTAGTTAATATTGGTTTATATTCTTCTTTTTCATGACATTCAAAACAAGCATTTACATTTTTCTGAATTGCATGGTACTTTGATGTAAAAGCAACTTTACCATTGGTATGGCAGCTACTGCAAATCTTTTTGGAGGGTTGCTTAAAATTGGATGGACTAACTACACTGTGGCTTCCATGACACGAAATACATGTTGGAGGGTTCTCTACAACATTAGTTAATCGATGGTGAATGTCAGAATTAACAGTAGTTAAATATCTTTCATCATGACAGGAAGTACACTCAACCTTTTCTACAATACCAATATCAGAATGCTCATCATCCTCAATATCAGAATGACAATCAGCACAATCAAGAGCATCTAAGTGAATACCCTTAATTTCAACTTCGTGGCAATCGGAGCAGTCAAAATCTTGCGAATATAAATTTGAAAAAATGAAAAGAGATAATAACATTAAATATAATATACGTAACACAGTTGTGCCTCAACAATATTTGATAAGTGAATTATTATTTATTAAAAGTCGTAGAGACGTAGCTCGCCACGTCTCTACAGCAATGGCTTATCGATAAACAAATACCATAGCATAAATTATTAGAACAATTAGAAACAGACCAAAAGATAAAGCAGTAAATCCAAATATTCTTGCAACTTTTACAAATGTTGGATTTGGGGGACCAACGAGACGACTCTCTAACTGTCCTGTTTCTACAAGATATTTATATTGTCTTGGTCTATCTTCTTTGAATTCTTCAAGAAGAACGCGACCAGTGAAGATAACCATATCCATCGGAAATTTATCTGGTCTGAAATGAGTATTAAAAAAGTGGATAGTAAAAATGAACCCAGTAGCTAATAAGGCTTCATCGCTATGAATTATTGTTGCAATATTTATAACTTCTCCAGGGATTCCAATACTTGTAAAAAATTCGGGAAACCATAAAATTAAGCCGCTTAATCCAATTATTATTACACCCCAAAAAACTGCAAAATAATCAAACTTTTCCCAATAAGTCCATCTTCCATATTCGGGTCTTGGTCCAGCTCTGAAAAACCATTTAAGCGTTTGCCATAGCTCTATAGCATCCCTTTTAGAAGGAACCATACTATTCTCTCCGGAAAACATATACTTAAGAGTTCGCTTTTTAACTTTTTTGTTATAGACTAATAGACCTAAATGAGCAATTAGATAAAACAATGTAAAGAAAGCAGCAACCCGATGAATAAAACCAGTAACCTCGTAGCCACCCATAATTTTTGAGAGAACTTGAAAAACTCCCACTCCCGAAAACTTTATCACCATACCCGTAAATGCTAATGAAATGAAACTTATAATCACAATCAAATGCATAAACCTTACAATCGGGTCAAAGCGTTGATAATATAAATCTTCTTTTTTCTCTTTTGAACTTTCTATCATGTTTTACTCTCCAACTTCTTTTAATTAGTAGGATAGTAGCTCTTGCTACGTCCTAATCTGTGTTAAATATACACAACACAAATTGTCCCGCTCTGCGGGACAATTTTGATGTTATATGCCGACATCATCTACTTTTTTAGAAATTCCGAAAACCTCTGTAAGAGTCTCACAGACATTTCATTGTCGGTATAATAAATTTTAATGCTTCTTTTTAATATCTTTTTTATCCTTAAGTGATCTAAAAAACCAGAGAATTGTATGAATACCAAAGAACGAAAAAACGCTTATAAGAAGTATTGTCATACTCCAAAATGTATAGTAGAGATATGGATATTTATCTTTATCGTGATGCGTTGCATGTGTTAAATACCCAACAAACATTTTATTTGAGTTTGGATGACACGTTTTGCAAGTCTCAACAATATTTGTTCTGCTTAATCGTGAATCTTGATTGAATGTAGGTAAAATATCATGCGCACCGTGGCAGTCGTAACAATGTGCAGTTTTTACTGAGCCAAGTGCCGTTGCTTTACCGTGGAAAGTATCAAAGTATGTTTCAGTAACACTTTTATGACATTTACCACATTGGTCAACAATTCCTTGTCGGAAATCAGTTTTATCAACTCTTTCAATAGAGTGCGATTTATGACAATCGGCACATTGAGGTAGTTCCTTTTCCGTTTTAGTAATTTCGGGACTATGAATGCTTTTTCTAAATTTTTCATAAATACCTAAATGACATTTAGCACAAGTAGCTGGAATATTATCGGGAAATACTGATGATAAAGAATCAGTTGCGGGGAGTTCACTGTGGGCTGTATGACAATCGGCACATGTAGCTGTAACAGTTAAACCACTTTCAATTAATCCTTTTCCATGAATACTCATCTCATATTTTTCAGCTAATCCTTCCCGAGCTTTTTCTGCTGCCCTACCTCCAACTTTCTCTTCATAGCTATGACACTTCTCACACAGACTAGGAATATTTCTTGAAAATGTAGGCGAGTTAAGATTATCCTTTTTAAGTGTGTTATGCGTTCCATGACAATCGGTACAGTATGCCGATTTCTTATCCCCTTTTGCATGAAGTTTTCCATGCTGACTCAAAACATAGTCATTAACTTGTTCCTCATGGCAGCTAGTACAATCAACAATACCGCTATCTTTGCAGATTGGGTTATTTCTTGTACTTACATTTGAATGGCACTTTACGCACGAATTATCTTTGTGTGCAGAATTATTGTGCTCATTAATATCAACAAAGAGACTCTTCTTTTCACCATTTTCAATCTTAAAAATATCTTTATCGTTATGGCAATCCATACAGAAGTTATTAGTAAAATCTTGCTCGTAAATTACACGTCTTACTTGATGCGGCTGATGACAGTCGATACATGCAGGAATTTTATGCGGCTCTTTTTCCCACAATTCACCCTTTATTACTTTTTGATGTACCCTTTCAATTGCAGCATGGCATTGGGTACAAGTTGATGCAATGTTTTTCCTATTTATTGAAGATGTTGCATCTTCATGGGGTTTTATCTCATGCGTAAAATGACAATCGGTACATACGGCAGAAACAATTAAGCCTCTTTTAAATAAACCAGCTCCATGAATTGATTCTACGTAATCTTCAAGTATATGTATTTGACTTATAGTTTTGAGTTCTGAAATCTGTGTTCCATCTTTATGACAACTACCACAAAGTTCAGGTATGTTCATTTTATATGTTTTAGATGAAGTATCTTTCGAGGTTTTTATTTGATGTGCGTTGTGGCATGTTATACAGTTTGGTGCTAAAAATTTTCCGTGAGTTAATGCTATTCCGTGAAGACTACCTTCATATTTTTCAACCTCTTCTTGATGACAATTTTGGCAAATGCTGTGAAGATCTTCTTCAGCAAACTTTTTACTATCAAGTAAATGGATTGATTTGGTATGGCAGTTAGTACACCCCATCTTTTTATTTCCATCTAATGTAGTAACTGAATGGATACTTTTTTTGAAATAGTTAGCAGTACTTTTGTGGCAGGAGATGCACAAATTATCAAAGTTTGTTTTTAGGGTATCTGAAAATTGAATATCATGTGTTCCATGACATTCATTGCAAGATACTTTTCCATTGCCATGAACACTTACATCAAATGCCTCTGTATCATGGCATTCGGCACAACTTACCTTTAATAAAGATTCTTCATGTGGTAAATCATCAGGGTCAACATCTTGATGGCAGTCAATACAATCAATATCTTCATGAACCGAACTTTTGAAGAGTTGAAAATCGACATAAACAGAATGCTCTATTCCGTTTTTTTCAGTAACCAATTCCTTATCACTATGGCAATCAAGGCATTCGGAATTTTGAGCTTTAATTGAATTTAGATTTAATAAAAGGAGTGAAAAAATAAAGAAAAAATGGAAAGGAGTTAAAAGTAATTTTAGCATATTTTTGAAATCCTTAGAGAAAAATATTCTATAAAAAGAAAGAGAATAGCAAAGAAAATGCCAACTAATAAAAGCTCAATAATAGAAGCAAATAGTGGTTTTCAATAAAAAATCGCTTTAAATTCTCAATCTATAGAAACAATTTTAATTTATAAGAGAAAAAATGATTTTTATACAACATGTTAGTTGTAAAAAATTGGAAAGAACAATTAGCACAATTAAGGGGGTGGAATAGAATAACTCGCTTATTAACAAGTTGTATATTCTATAAAAACAACAAGTTAACAATTTAAGATCAATGACTTATTTTATTCCACCCCCTAAAATTTATCTTCTTCGTGTGTTATCTGTCCAAGTTTTAAGAGATTTAATTAATTCTTCCATCGATTCTAACATAAA
Organism: Melioribacteraceae bacterium; assembly: GCA_021647785.1. GTDB lineage: Bacteria > Bacteroidota > Ignavibacteria > Ignavibacteriales > Melioribacteraceae > 1-14-2-50-31-20. The sequence goes on along the minus strand of JAKIUC010000015.1, from coordinate 56,920 downwards.
AACTCTTTTATTTTCAGAAATATTGTTTAAAATGTTTTCATGAAGTTTAATATGGTTTTCATTAACAATTTTCAAGAAAGGTTTGCTGCTTTTTGTTAAATGTACAATAATATTTCGCTTATCTTTTTGGTCAACCTTTCGCACAATATAGTTTTTAGCTTCAAGTGAAGTTAAAATGTGTGTAATTCTACCCGGGGTTAAATTCATTTGTACTGCAATTCTTTTAATTGACATACTTGAGCAATCTTTAAAGAGTCGTAAACATCTAAACTCGGCGGGAGTTAAATCAAACTTTGCTGCAAAAAAATGCTCCTTATTTGTACACGTTCTACCCAGTTCACAAGTTAGTTCAGACATTATTTCGGCTGGTGATTTTATTTCTGCTTTAGATTCGCTGTTCATATCTTCCTCAGAATGGTTTATATACAAAATTAAAATAAATAAAACGATAAAACAATATTTTTAAATATTTATCATCAAAATTAACAAATTTCTCTTTTTCTTACTAAATTTCAATTAGTAATAATTAGGAAAATAATGAAGATTGAAAAAGTAAATATTAATGGCTTGTGCGTAATAGAACCGAGTGTTTTTAATGATAGTCGCGGATTTTTTTATGAGTCGTATAACTTGGAGAAATATAAAATAATAACTAATGATTATGTTTTTGTTCAAGATAATATTTCCAAATCGAAATATGGTACAATCAGAGGTTTGCACTATCAAATTGGTGAATATGCACAGGGTAAATTAGTATCTGTTATTATTGGAAAAGTTTTTGATGTTGCTGTAGATATTCGTTTTGGCTCACCTACATTTGGCAAGTATTTTGGAATAGAATTATCGGAAGAAAACAAAAAACAACTTTGGATTCCACCCGGATTTGCACATGGGTTTTCTGTTCTTAGTGATGAAGTAATATTTACATATAAATGCACTGCTAACTACAATAAAGAGAGTGAACGCTCAATTATTTATAATGATTCAGATTTAAGAATTGATTGGAAAGTGAAAACTCCAATTGTATCTGAAAAAGATTTAGTGGCAAAAAAGTTTGGAGAAATAGGGAAAGACTTTGTATTTTAAACTATACACAGCACAAAATGGAAAATCGACTGGTGTTTTAATGGATATTGCAAGTTGGGAATATCTTCACAGCGATTCGGGGTCAAACTAATTTCGACCAATAAACCGGTGAACCGGTTATAGACAGCTCTAACATATTGTTAACCAATCCCGCAGTGGTTGGTTAATGAAATACAAGCTAATATTTAACCAGTTTACTGGTTTATTTGTATTCAAATAACATGAAAAATATTTTTTTACTCTTCCATAAATCATTGTTTTTATGATTTTATATTTGCCCCGAATTGCTATATCTTCAAAGGAAGATAGCTCTTTATAAACAAGTAACAGAAGGGGAGAAGTCTTTGTTAGATAATAAACCAATTGAATTTGATTCAGTTAGAAAAAAACTAGATTCAAAATATGAATTCTAAAATTTACTTATCCTCAAAAGCTTATGAGGATTTAGATTCAGCGATAGAATATTATTACCATAAAAACATGAAGACTGCCAAGGAATACTATTCTGGGATTAATAAAGCAATTAATCGATTAAAAAAATATCTGGAATCTAGAAGAATGGTTCCAGAATATTTAGATGAAGGAATAAGCAACTATCGTGAAATTATATTTAAAAATTTTAGAATTATTTATAAAACAATCCAAAATGAAATTTTTATGATACGAATTTTAGATGCTCGTCAACTTTTTGAAATAGAAATTATTTAACCAAAACTTTTTCGTAATACTCTTCATACTTTGGAATAATTAGTTTTATATCAAAATTATTTACAGCTCGTGCCCGTGCATTTTCTGCAAAAATTTTATATTTTTTTTCATTCTGTAATAAGGTAAGTGTATATTTTGCCATTCGCTCCACATCGCCAAACTCTGCTATAAATCCAGTATTATTGTGCATGTTTAATTCTGGCAGCCCACCTACACTTGAACTAACAACAGGAAGCCCACACGACATTGCTTCCAATGCAGCAAGACCAAAACTCTCTGATTGAGAAGGCATAAGAAAAATATCACCACAAGATAAAATCTCTTCCAAGCCATCTTGCTTGCCAAGAAATATTACATCATCTTGTAAGTTCAACTCTCTGCTAAGTCGCTCACACTCGGATCTATCGGGCCCATCGCCAACAAGAATAAGTTTTGTCGGAACTTCTTTTTTTACTAAATCTAAAATTTTAATTGTATCTGCTACCCTTTTAACAACTCTAAAATTTGATGTGTGAATTAAAACTTTTTCACCATTAGGTGCTAATTTATCTCTCATAATTTTATTTTTCACATTTTTATATAGCGATGTATCAATAAAATTATGAATTACTTCTATCTCTTTATCAATCTGATAATTTGTAAGTGTTGTCTCTTTCAAAAATCTTGAAACGGCTGTAACACCATCACTCTCTTCAATGCTAAATTTAACTAATGGTAAAAAGGATGGCTCCAAACCAACAAGTGTAATATCGGTTCCGTGTAAAGTAGTAATAATTTTTATATCAGAATTTTGTTTTCTAATCATCTGTTTTGCGAGGTATGCACTTGTTGCATGTGGTATTGCATAGTGAACATGAAGTAAATCCAATTTTTCATATTCAATTACTTCCAACATTTTGCTTGTAAGTGATAGGCTATAAAGCGAATGTTCAAACAATGGATATTTACTTATTTCAACTTCGTGATAAAATATATTGTTGATAAACTGATTAAGACGATGTGGAAAAGCATAACTTATGAAATGCACTTTGTGTCCTTTTTCTGCAAGTGCTTTTCCTAACTCTGTTGCAACAACTCCGCTACCTCCGTATGTGGGATAGCAAGTAATACCTATTTTCATATGTTTACCTGTTCCGCATCTCTTTGCGGAATAATTTTGAATTTAGAACACCGAACAATGAATATCGAATAACGAAGTGTTTTTCCTTCGTGATTCAATGTTCAGCATTCAGTATTCGATATTTTCTTTTGTTTTTGTCGGATGTCTGTGAGACTCTCCCAAAGGTCTGTGAGACTCTTACAGAGGATTCCTACGGAGCTTCGGAGGAACATTCATTTTTTTTATAATAATCCTATTGAAGGTTTACATCACTTGTTAAAGATAATTTATAGTACCAAATTTAGCTATTAAAAGTATAAAAACATATTTTTGTAATTACGGAAAATTAGTATAACAATTTTAAGAATTTGAAAAATGACATTGCAAAAAAATATAATTAAAAAGCGAATATTAATAATTGGTTCTAATGGAATGTTGGGGCAAAGTTTAACAACACACTTTATGTTTCGTAAAGGTGTGGAATTAATGTGTGCCTCCTTCGAGGATAAATCTTTTTATGATGATTTACTTTACACAAAGGTAGATATATCTTCTTCAAAAGAAGTTAAAAAATTAATGAAAGATTTTTATCCGGATGTAATTATTAATAGTGCTGCATTTACAAATGTGGATGGCTGCGAAAGTGAGAAAGAACTTTCGTGGTCAATAAATGTAACGGGTGTTGAAAACATTATAAAATATGGAAGAACTTGTGATGCTCATCTAATTCATATTTCATCCGATTATATTTTTGACGGTAGCAATGGTCCTTATTCAGAGAATGAAATACCAAACCCCATTAGTTATTATGGACGTGAGAAACTTGCGGGTGAAAATGCAATTGCAGCAGGAAGAATTAAACATACAATTATTAGAACAAATGTTTTGTATGGCACTACACAATTTGGCAGACCAGATTTTGTGAAATGGGTGTTTGATTCTTTATCAGAAAATAAAAATATTAGAATTGTAAAGGATCAGATTAATAACCCAACATATATTGATGATTTATCATCAGCAATTTCTAAAATTATTGAATTTGATAAAGAAGGCGTTTATAATATTGGAGGAGCCGAGTTACTCTCTCGGTTCGATTTTACAAATAAAATTGCAGATTACTTTGAACTCGACAAATCATTAATCACTCCAATTTTTACATCAGAATTAAACCAACCAGCACCACGCCCATTAAATTCTGGGCTAATAAATCTTAAAGCAGAAACAGAGTTAAACTACCATCCGCTCTCTATTGAAAAAACATTGTTCCTTATGAAGCGGAGTCTCTTAAAGGGTGAATAGATTGTGGGAAAAATATGATGGATTCATTTTTGATATGGATGGTACTATTTATATTGAAGAAGAAATAATTGAAGGTGCAGTTGAGACGTTAAATTTTTTAATTAAGCAGAACAAACATCTACTTTTTGTAACAAATAAAACCACCCAATATCGGAAAGATTATGCCAATTTTTTAATATCAAATGGAGTTGAAATTTCATCAAATTCTATTTTAACAGCTACAGATAATATTGTAAATTATTTAACAGCTGAAAGAATGGGAAAGAAATTTTTTGCAATTGCTGAAACAAAGTTTATTGAAAAACTTCTCGCAGAGTCCTACGGACAAAACTCTGAATTAGAGTTTTCTGATAACCCGGAAGAAATTGAACTGATTATTATTACTCTTGATAGAAATTATACTGAAAAGAAATTTGAAATTGCAGCAAAAGCATTATTAAATGGAGCAGAGTTTTTTGCCGCAAATATAGATAGCACATGTCCGATAATTGAAGGTGAGATTAATGATGCAGGATTAATTATTTCTGATTTAGAAAAGAGGACTGGAAAGAGACTTAAAAAACACTTTGGAAAGCCATCTCGAACAATGATAGAAGTTATTAAAAAAAAGATGCAGTATAAAAAATCTTGTTACCTTCTACTTGGCGATAGATTGGAAACGGATATTCTAATGGGTAACAAAATGGGTGTAGATACTGCCCTTGTTAGAAGTGGAATTGTAAATGATTTTAATAGAGCGGTTGCCCAACCTACTTATAATATTGAATCAATAAAAGATATTTTATAAAGAAACGAAAATTATTGCAGCAACAAAAACAACGGCAATAAAAGCAGTTAGAGAGATAGCTAAAATAGTGTGCTTTCTAATTCTCTGATTAAATTGTGCACTATCCCTAAGCGAATTTTCTTTTATAAAATCTCCTTTTTCAGGATGCCAATCTGTGTGTAATAAACTACTAAATTTTTCAAAGTTTGAGGTTCTCATATACCCTATTATTTTAATTATTGACTATTAATGTACAACTACATTAAGTAAAAAACAATGTAAAAACATATGCATGTGCTATTTATCACAAACCCCATTGATAGGTTCTAATCATTATAATTGCTTTGAAAGAACAAACAATATATGTGCCATGATTATTGGTGGTTGTTTTATTCTACAAATTTAAAATTATGTAAGCATTGATTGATATATTTTCTGCTAATATCAAAACAAAAAGAGTATCTGCTTCTACATTTGGGTTAAAGAGATTCTATAAAGTAATAGATATTTAATTTTACTATTTCGGTAAAAAAATCATTTAGAGAGTAATTATTTCCACTAATTTTAGATGTATGTTTTTAAATAGCACTGAGGTTCTTTTTTACTCAGCAACCATCCTAATTAAATAATCGCGATAAAAACTATTTGGCATTTCGGAAATTCGAGAATGCAATTCATCTTTATTAATGAAGTTCTTTTTAAAAGCTATCTCTTCAATACATGCAACTTTTAATCCTTGACGTTCTTCAATTACTCCAAAAAAATTAGATGCCTGCAAAAGTGAGGCTGGGGTTTCAGTATCTAACCAAGCTACACCACGCCCAATAAGCTGAACAGTTAAATTTTTATTCTGCAAATAAATATTATTTACATCTGTAATTTCAAGTTCGCCACGGGCAGATGGTTATGTGTGCGATTGTACAGCATCAAGCTCTTTCGCAAATTCATCGATGTTCGCGACTTTGATTTTTGGAAAATCTATATCTTTTAACACTTGAAAATGCTTGTCGTTTGTAACTAATAGATGAGAATTTGAATTAATTGCACAATCCACAAATTTATTGTCATCAACATCTTTCTCTATGAGATTCCAACTATAATAAATTGAAGTTTTGAAAACATTTGGAAGAATAAGGAGTGCTTTTACTATATTCTTAGCAACAGAAGAATTGAATTTTTGTGAAATTATCTCCTCATATTCCATAAGTATTTCTGTAGTTATGAATATATCATATTCACCAGATAGCAGTTTTTCATATATCCAATGATGTTTTGATTTAGAAGAAATTGACACAAGAAAAACATTTGTGTCAAGCACAACTTTTAACCTATCCATCATTTAGCCAAGTATCCATTTTCGCATTCGAATACTTTTGGGTATCCCAAATTTTATCAGCCTCTTTTGTAGCTTTTTTGGCAAAATATTCACCTAAGACAGTTTTAAGCTCCTTTAGTTCTTCATGTGAAAGATTTACGGAGTATAGTTTTAATAGTTCTTCTTGAATATTGCTCAATGGTTTGGATAACATAATAAATCTCTTTTAATTCATTTTGATGTGATTAAATGTAAAAATAATAGTTGTAAAATCCAATAATGAATTCACAAAGTAAAGTATAGTGTGCATACTAGCAATTGATTTTTTTTGCTAAAAATATTCTCCCTATTTTAGAATTAAAAATAATCCTACTATAAAAATTTTAGTAGTTAGCTATTCACCAACCATCCTAATTAAATAATCGCGATAAAAACTATTTGGCATTTCGGAAATTAGAGAATTCAATTCATCTTTATTAATGAAGTTCTTTTTAAAAGCTATCTCTTCAATACATGCAACTTTTAATCCTTGACGTTCTTCAATTACTCCAAAGAAATTAGATGCCTGCAAAAGTGAAGCTGGGGTTCCAGTATCTAACCAAGCTACACCACGCCCAATAAGCTGAACAGTTAAATTTTTATTCTGCAAATAAATATTATTTACATCCGTTATTTCAAGCTCACCACGGGCAGATGGTTTAAGGTTCTTCGCAATCTCAACTACACTATTATCAAAAATGTAAATTCCGGGAACTGCAAAATTAGATTTGGGATTTTTTGGTTTTTCCTCTAACGATAGTACTTTGTTGTTTTCATCAAATTCTACAACGCCATATCGCTCAGGGTCAGTAACCCTATAGGCAAAAACGGTTCCGCCGCTTTTAAAATTATCGTAAGCATTATATAAAAAATTTAACTTACCGTAAAAAATATTATCGCCAAGTACGAGTGAGACTGAATCATCACCAATAAAATCGGCACCAATTGTAAAGGCTTCTGCAATTCCATTTGGTGCATCTTGTACAGCGTACTCAATCTTCATCCCAATTTGCGAGCCGTTTCCAAACAACAATTTGTAGAGTGGAATTGTCTCTACGGTTGAAATAATTAGTACCTCTCTAATTCCGCCAAGCATAAGTAGTGAGAGTGGATAGTAGATTAATGGTTTATCATAAATTACTGCTAATTGCTTGCTATAGACTTTTGTTATTGGGTATAGGCGTGAGCCAGCACCACCAGCTAAAATAATTCCTTTCATATTTCTTTCCTTAATTTAGAACATTTATATAACCAGTTTTAATTAAAACTTCTTCCTGGTTATAGATTACAATTTTATACTCACCAGCTTTTGGAAATTTATACTTAAAATAAGTGTCAGACCATTCCGGGTCTATTCTGAATTTTTTCGATTCCATATATTCATCGTATTCAAATGATCGATATTCCTTTCTCCAAAAATCAACTAAAATAACTTCTGTTTTTAGTGGAGAGAAATTTGTGAGTTTTACATAAATCTGTCCACCATTTTCTCGGAGTGATGCTTTTTTGGTTATCCCTATTGGGGTACCGCCGACGAGAACTTTTTCGCAAAAAATGAGTTTAATATTATCGTAATAGTTGCTTCGTTTCACCGTAGCATTTTGTTTCCTTATCTTTTCAGAAATTGTAACAACTGTTGAAGCCAGTTTTTCTTGAGATACATTTATGTAGTATAATTTGTATTTCCCAGTTTCGGTGAATTTATAATCGTATTTAATTCTTCTATTTTTTTCTTTGATGTTTATTGATTTACTGTCATAAGGTTGATATTTCCCATCAGTATATTTATCAATAAATAGATATACTATATTTCCTTCAATGTCTTGGTTTTCACTATCGAGTATTATAAAAAGAGATTTCCCCCAAGGTTCAATCTCCCAGTAGTTGTGTGCATTTATCGGTTCATTTTGTTCAGTAACTGACTCGGCAACATAAATAGTTTGCCCATTTGTAATTGTAATAATTGAAATAAGAATAAATAATATTTGAATCAATTTTTTCATGTATGTTTCGTTTTCCTTGCCACAAAGAGACTAAGACACAAAAGAATTTTAAATATTTTTTTCTTTCTTTGTACCTTTGAGACTTAGTGGCTATTTTTATGTTTTTATATTTATTTTTTCCAAAATGCTGATGAAAAGATAATTAAAATAGTAAACAATTCTAACCTGCCAAGTAACATCAGAAAAGATAAAATCCATTTGCCAATATCCGGGATATGAGCAAAATTATCTGTAGGTCCAACTCCTTCAATAGCAGGTCCAACATTGCCAAGGCATGTAGCCACACTTCCCATTGCGGTCAGAAAGTCAAGCCCAACCAAGGTCATAGCAATTGTTCCTGTAACAAAAATTGCAAGGTAGAATAAAAGAAAAGCCATTATGTTAAAAATTATATCTTTACTAACACTATTATTATTATATCTAACAGGAATTACAGCTCGCGGGTGAACTAAACGCCTCAGTTCTAAAGCACTATTTTTAATTAATAAAAAATGGCGTACAACTTTAACTCCACCACCGGTAGAGCCAGCAGACCCACCAATAAAGAGCATCAAGAAAAATATAGTATGGAAGAAGACACCCCATAGTTCGTAATCCGCCGTAACAAAACCAGTGGTTGTAATTATAGAGACAACCTGGAATAATGAATCACGAATAGCTTTTTCAACTCCAATGTTACCTTGTAAAAATATTCCAACTGTAATAAGAATCGAAAATGCAACAATCAAAAATGTATAAAATCTAAACTCTTCATTTTTTTTGATAGGGTTAAAGTTTCTATGCAGCCAATAGTAGTGTAGTGAAAAATTCATTCCGGCAAGAAACATAAAAACAATAATTACGTACTGAATAAAGGGGGAAGTGAAGTGAGCAATACTATCTTGCTTGGTAGAGAAGCCTCCGGTAGCCATTGTTGTAAGGGCGTGGTTAACTGCATCAAAGAGATTCATTCCGCCAATCAATAAAAGCAGTATTTCCAATAATGTTAGCAGAACATAAATTCCCCAAAGTCTTTTAGCTGTTTCTCTTACTCTTGGATGAATTTTATCTTTAGTGGGACCTGGTACTTCAGCAACAAATAGCTGCATACCACCAATTCCCAAAATGGGAAGTATTGCAAGAGAAAGAACAATGAATCCCATACCACCAAGCCACTGTGTGAACGAGCGCCAAAATAAAAGTCCGTGAGGCATTGCCTCAATGTCGTTTAGAATTGAAGCACCAGTTGTTGTAAATCCGGACATCGTTTCAAAAAATGCATCTGTAAATGAAGGGATTGAACCATGAACAATAAAAGGGATAGACCCAAATAGTGACATCACTAACCAACCGAGAGTAACAACAATGTAACCCTCTCTTTTTCTTATATCTTTGTTGCTATCTTTTGTAAAATAATAAGTTATAAATCCAATTGTGGAGATAGCCAACCCGGAGAATAGGAGTGTGAAAATATCATCATCGCCATGATATAATGAGAAAGGAATTCCAAACATCATTGCAATTCCATTTAGGATTAGCAAGAAGCCGAGAAAATTTAATATGACTTTAAAATTTATCATCTAATTAAAAAAACTATCGGCTTTGTTTACAACTTCCGGAAGTGAAAAGACAACTACTTTATCATCTGTTATAAACTGAGTTGTTCCCACAGTTATGTATCCTTTATTCTCTCTGATAAACCCACCTATCACAATGTTTTTTGGCAGGTTCAAATCTTTAACCATTTTTTTTGTTATTGGTGTTCCCTCTTTAACAACATATTCGTGAACTTCTGCATCAAGCCCAGGCAGCGAAAGTGTTGAAATAATATTTGATTTTTTTATAAATTTTGAAATAACATTTGCAGCTATTAATTTTTTATTGATTAGTGAATCAAGCCCAATTGTTTGAGTAAGAGGAACGTAGTCACTGTTATCAACTTGTGCAATTGTTTTTTTAACACCAAGGTGTTTTGCCATTAAAGATGTTATTATATTTGTCTCTGCATCTTCAGTAACAGAAATAAAAGCATCCATATCAATAATAGCTTCTTGAGCAAGTAAATCTAAATCTCTTCCATCACCTTCAATAATTAATGTTTTGCGAAGATAGTCAGCTAACTCAATAGCTTTATCACTATTAGATTCAATCAGTTTTACATTAAATTTATCTTCCAGAAGTTTAGCTGTTTTTCTTCCAATTTTACCACCACCAAGAATCATTAAATCCTGGATGTTCTTTTCATTTTTCCCAACTATTTCCATTACATCCTCAATTCCATCTTGAGTTGTAATTACAAAAACATGATCCTTTAATTTAAATCTGTTCTCACCACTGGGGATTATGGTTTCAGTTCCTCTATGAATTGCTGCAACCCTAAAAGATGAAATGTCATATTGTTCCGCAATTTCTCGCATGGTCATATTTAAGACGGGAACATTTTCATCAATCTTAATTCCAACTATAGAGAGTTTCCCATGTTCAATATCAACAATATCTGTAGCGGCTGAATGTTCAATAAGTTTTACAATTTCTTTCGCAGCTAATTCTTCAGGATAGATAAGATAGTCAACCCCAAGAGATTTAATCATATCACGGTTTTCATCTGAAATATACTCTGCACTACTAACTCGTGCAATAGTTTTTTTTGCTCCAAGTTTCCTCGCTAAAATAGCTGTTGTAACATTAACAGATTCGTTAGAAGTAACAGCAACCACCAAATCAGTCTCAGCAATTCTTGCCTCTTTTAAAACTTTAATAGAGGTTGAAGAACCACGCAGAGACATAACATCACTGGCTGAACTCGATTTTTCAATCTGTGTTTCATCTAAATCTATTATTGTAATATCGTGTTCTTTGCTCGATAATTGTTTTGCAAGATGGAATCCTACTTCACCAGCACCAGCAATTATTATTCTCATATTGTTTCCTTAAAACTTTTAACTTTAAAATTACAGTTGTTTATTAAATTATGCCAATATTAAATATATTTGAATGTAGAAAAATTTATAGAAGAAATTGTTTTTCAGAAAAACCTTCAAGGTTTTTTAGCAAACAAAACTATTAATATTGCTTATTAAGTAATCAATACCTAAATATCTATACCGAAAACCTTGAAGGTTTGTGCAAAGTAATTCTAAAAACTACTGTAAGAGACTCACAGGCGTTCTACACATATTATATATTAATTGAGGTAATATTGAAACTTAAATTTCTTGTTTTTTTTATTCTTTCCATCTCTTTTATTTTCATCGTCTCTTGTAGAACTGATGAAAAAGTAATAGGGGAAAAATCTTCTAACCTGACCCATATTCAATTGGAGGGAGATTTAGCTGAAAGAAGATTAGAAGCCTCTGGTCTTACTTGGTACAAAGATAATTTAATTATCCTGCCTCAGTTTCCGCATAAATGGGATGACCAATTTGATGGAGCAATTTATTTTATTCCGAAAGAGAGAATAGAGAGTTATTTAAATGGAGAGAATAGAAACCCAATAAAGGGAGAGAAAATTCTTTTTGCAGCAGAGGGCTTGGATGAAATTGGAAAAAGGAAAGGCTCTGGTTATGAAGCTATAACATTTATTGATGATTCTGTTTATCTCTCTATTGAATCGGTAAATGGAGGTGAATCAACAAGCTATATTGTGAGTGGTGTTATTAATTTTGAAGAAAGAAAAATCACACTTAATGCTAATTCAAAAATTGAAGTGGAATCTCAAACGGGAATTCATAATATGGGCGAGGAGACAATACTAACTTACAATGCCTCGGTTTTTTCAATTCATGAAGCAAATGGTGCGAATGTTAATGAATTACCTACTGCAGCTAAGCTAAACGAAAATTTAAAAGAGAAAGAAAAAATTTCTTTCCCAAATATTGAATATAGAATTACAGATGCCACAAGTGCTGATACAGTTGGAAAGTTTTTTGCAATTAATTATTTCTTTCCGGGAGAGTTCGATAAACTTAAACCAAATTTAAGTGAAGAAGAAAAGGATTATGCAATTGAACAAATTCTCGAATTTCAAATTTTGGATGGCAAAATTATTAGAACAAAAAAAGCTCCAATTGTTATTCAGAAAGGAAAAAGTAAAAAAGGAAGTAATTGGGAAGGGATAGTTAAACTGAATGAGGGGTTCTTAATGATAACCGATATGTTTCCAGAAACAGTTTTAGTCTATTACAAGTGACTCATAATTTCGGGGTAACTCCTGACAATCATTTAAGCTTGATAAAGGAAAACATGTTTTAAAAATAAAGTGGTTTTAATCGACAACAATTGGCTTAATATTTGTAATAGGTAATACAAAAATAGGAAAAATATGAATCCATTTAAGAACAAACATGATTTTACTCCATCAATTATAACAACAAGTAATATTCCTAAATGGTTAATTTATTTTTTAATACTTGTTGCAATTATTATTTCTGTAATATTTTATTTATTTCCTTTTCAGAATGAATTTATAACTACTGATAAAATAGCGAAGGTATATTTTGCGGATAATATTACCGATGCACATATAGAACTAATAAGAATTTTTAATCAAAAATATAAAGGGAAAATAGAAGTAGTTCCCATAGATATACCAACCGAAAATTTTAGCACTAACAAAAGAAAAGAACTTATAACCAGAACACTTAGAAGTCGTAATAGCAGAATCGATATATTTGCAGTTGATCAAATCTGGGTTTCAAGGTTTGCAAAGTGGGCAGAACCATTACGCCCTTTCTTTTCAGAGAAGGAATTAGATGCTTTATTACCTCAAGCCCTTAACACTTGTTTTTATAACTCTTCTTTGTATGCTATTCCATTTTTTATTGATGTAGGGGTTTTGTATTACAGAAAAGACTTAATAGAAAAATTTAAAAATGCTGAAGTATTAAAAGAAAAATTAAAAAGAGGTATTACGTGGGATGAATTAATAAAATTGAAAAACGAAAATTTGAACAAAGAATTTTTATATGTTTTTCAAGGTGATGCTTATGAAGGTTTAATTTGTAATTTCATAGAGGTGCTTGGAAATGTTGAAAGTATCTATAAAAATAAAAAGTTTAATGTTTATAATTCTAATACAATTAAAAGTGTTCAAAATTTAGTTGACTTAATCTACAAGTATAAAATTTCTCCTGTTAATGTAACCAGATTTGACGAAGGTAAGTCTTTTGAATATGCTTTGAAAAATAATATCCCATTTTATAGAGGATGGCCTACAACTATTAAATACTCTAATCTTGTCTCTAGAACTAATAGTAAGTATAGTTTATTAGAGGAAGTTCCTTTACCAAAGAGTCCTTTAGGTAAATCTACCTCAGCAATTGGTGGTTGGAACTTTATCTTATCCCATTATTCTTCAGTGAAAAATGAGGCTGTTACATTTATAAAGTTTGTGCTTTCTCAAGAAATACAAGAATTGAATTATAAGTCTGGTTCTTATTTACCAATACTTAAATCTTTTTATAGAGAGAAAGAAATAACTAATAAATATCCTCGATTACTAAAATTTAAAAGTATAATTGAAAGTGGTTTGAATAGACCTTCTGATTATAACTACACAAAAATTTCTGATATATTATCATTTTATATAAACAAAGCCTTAAAAAAAGAATTGAGTGTTAATGAAGCTTTAAAATTAGCCCAGGCTAAAATTGATAATGTTTCTGATTTCTCCTTAAAAAACGAATAATAAAACTTGGTGGAAATATGAATTTTTTTAATAGAATGAAAAAATACCGATTCGAATTTTATCATTTTATAATTTTAATTGTAATTATAAGTATTTCTCAAATTACCCTTTCTTATATCAACACCCGCTCAACAAAAAATCTGATTGATAAATCGGTGGATATTTATCGATGGGATACTGCTGAACGAATTGCCGATTTAACGACAACCTCTCTGGAACTTTTAATGCAAGGAAGTAATTTTTCATCAACGAATCAAACTGACTTTTCAACTGTAATTGAAGCTTTAGATTTCATTTTAACACAACAAAAACTTTATAAAAGTATTGAGGATATTTGTTTGCTCTTTTATAATGGAAAAAATGTAATTGATATTGATGATGGCAAATCTCTGTATAATTATATTGTACTGCAAAAACATCCTGCCAAAACAAGTTATTTAAAACGAAAAAAAGCAAAGGACCTTTTTATAGAATCAAGAGAAAATTTATTTAAAAGTGAAACTGTTCTTAACTTAAAAGAAAATTCCAATGTTTTTCATGTATTTGTTCCATTTTCTGTAAAAGGTGAAGTTATAGGTTCTGTATATATGAAAATAATTCCGAATTTTTCTAGTATGATGAAAGTTATTACCAGTTCAACAGATCAAACTGGAGCAATTTTTTCAGCATTAATATTATTTAGTATTCTTTTAATGTTTCTAATAACAAATTTTCTTGTAGGGGAACGTGACCAAATACAAGCCGAACTTTATAAACAGAGGGAAAAACAATTAACTCAAAAAATTGAAGAGCAAAAAGAAGCTTTATTTACTAAGAGAATTTACCATGCCCAGCATAAAGCAGAAAAGATTATGGGATTTATTAAAAATGATATTATTACACTTTCGACAGATAATTTTGAAGTTATAAAAAATAGAGTAATAAAATATGCAAATTTTATTGGAAGAGTTGTATATGATATGAAGAATTTCAATCCTCCAAACAATGTAATTAGAAATAATAATTTTAAAACTGATTTAAACTCAGTAATTAGGTTTATAGTAGAAAATATTTTTCTAAGGGTTTATAAAGAGAACAAGCAATACCAATTTAAACTTGATCTTGATGGTTCAATGCCTATTTTACACATAAATGAATATGTCATTTGGGAAATACTTGAACCCTTAATGCAAAACTGTATAGATCATAATAAAGATAGGGATATAGTTATATCAATAAAAACAAAGTATTTACCGGCAGAAAATATTTCTAATGTATTTATAGAAGATAATGGCATTGGTTTTAACGATGAAATATTAGTAGTAAATAAAATAGGTGTGAAAAAATTATTTGCTGAAAAAAGCACAACAAAAAGTAAATTCCAAAATTCAGGCTATGGTTGTTATATTGCTTATGAAAATTGTAACCGCTGCGGTATGAAAATTGATGCTTACAACAATAAATCTGGTGCAGTAATATTTATTCAAATTCCCCATAATTAAATTGATAACTTATGAATAAACAAAAAATCAATATCCTAGTAGTTGAAGACGAAGAGTTTGATGTTCAACGAATACAAGTTGCCCTACTCCCATATAAAAAAATAATGTGTATAAAAGATATTGTTTCCTCAGGAAAAGATACTCTTAAATCAATTAACAATAACAAACATCTTTTTGATGTAATTATTCTTGATTATCAAATATCTGGTGGCTTACAAGGTGAAGAGCTTATTGAACAAATTAAAAAAATTGATAAAACGCTTCAAGTAATTGTAATAACTAAAATGACAATTAACCAATCTGATTTAGAATTTGCCACGAACTTAATTGAAAGCGGTGCTTTTTGGTTTGGAACAAAAAACCCAACGGATTTAGATTATATTTATCAACCAACAGATTTTATTCTTGCAATTAAAAATGCTTATGAAAAACGAAAACTCGAAATAGAAAAAGAAATATTACGTAAAGAGCATAGAATATCTCAATCAAAATTAGAAAACAATATTCAGAAAATGATAAATAGATACTTCCTAATTGGTGAATCAAGTTCAATGAAATCAATTAAACACTCAATTAAATCCTATGCTACAACAGATGCAAACGTTTTAATTTTTGGTGAGTCCGGAACAGGAAAAGAACTGGTAGCTCGTAACATTCACTATTGTAGTCAAAGAAAATTTGAAAATATTATTACTGTTAATTGTTCGGCAATTCCAAATGAATTAATTGAAAGTGAACTATTTGGTTATGAAAAAGGAGCGTTTACAGATGCGAAAGAGGAAAAAGCAGGTTTGTTTGAACAAGCAAACAACGGTACAATTTTTTTCGATGAAGTGGGCGAACTACCATTATTAGCCCAGGCTAAGTTGCTAAGAGTTCTAGAGTGTGGTGAAATAGACAAAATAGGTAGAAAGAAAAGTTATATTGTTAATGTAAGAGTAATTGCTGCAACAAACAAGAATATAGAAATGTTAATGCGCGAAGGTCAGTTTAGAGAAGATTTATTTTATAGATTGAACATATTAAATATTCAATTACCTCCATTAAGAGAACGTAAAAAAGATTTATATCCACTATTACAAAATTTTATGGAAAAATCTTGCAACGAGTTTCATATTTATACTCCAGTATTAAATGATGAAGCTTTAGAATTCTTAACTAATTTCCATTGGCCAGGTAATGTTAGACAATTAAAGAATGTGGTACAACGCCTAGTGTTAATGGATGTTAATTCAATAGGTATTGATGAAGTTGAAGCTGCACTTGGCATTAAAAATCAAGGTGCTTTTGGAGGTTACACATTACCAATTTATTCCAAAGATGAAGTTCCTCATTTAAGAGATGCAGAACTTGAATTTAGAAAAAGGTTTGTCCAGTTTGTACGCAACAATAGTAGAACAGATACAGATGCTGCGAACAAACTTGGAATAGCTCGCTCAAATTTTCATCGGTTATGTAAAGAACTTGGTTTAAAATAACTAAACTATTTTATCATATTGATAACAATGTTGTACGTTTGATAACAACAAAAGACTTATCTATCTGCTATACGTTTACTTTCTTACACATGTATATAGACAAATAACTCCTAATAAATAGATACCTTCCGTTGCTTCATTAGAATTTATGATTTGGCATATATATTGATTTACTATTTTGAATTTGAAAAATTAAATGATTTTAATTTTCACACATTTATTTTAATTAAACAACAAGGAGTAGTAATATGATCCGAACTAATTACAAAAAAATTAAAAAACTAATTATACTTCTATTTCTAATACCACTATTAATGTTTGCTCAGAATAATGGAAGTATAACTGGTAAGATTACTGATTCAAAGGGAAACCCACTATTGTATGCAAATATTGTGTTATTAGAGACAACAATGGGTGCAGCCGCAGATAATAACGGTAGTTTTATTGTTGAAAATGTTCCAGAGGGAAATTATACTCTTCGAGTTACCGTAATTGGTTATCGCGAAAGTAATGCTAAGGTAAGTGTAACTGCAGGGAAAACTACAACGCAAAACTTTACACTTGCTGAAGATGTATTACAAATGGAAGGAGTTGTAATATCTGGTACTGCCGGTGGTGCTGGTATCAAAAAGAAAGATGCAAGTTTTGCGATTACTACTATTTCTCCTGCAGATATTGAACGATTAGCACCTCCTAGTACGGCTGCTGCATTAGAATTGGTTCCAGGCGTTTGGTCTGAAAGCTCGGGTGGGGTTGCAGGTGCAAATATTATGGTAAGAGGTTTACCCTCTGGTGGAGATGCTCCTTTTGTAACAATGTCTATTAACGGTGCTCCAGTTTATGGTACTCAAACACTTTCATTCTTTGAGCAAAGCACTATCTTTAGAATTGACGAAACGGTTGGTATGACTGAGGCATTGAAAGGTGGACCTAGTTCTGTATTTTCTAATGGTGAGGCTGGTTTAACTACAAACTTTAATCTTAAAAAAGGAACAGATCAAACTCTTGGAAGGGTAAAGTACACTACTTCTGATTATAGCCAGCAAAGAGTAGATGCTGTTTTAAGCGGTCCTATTGCAGACAAGTTATATTATATGGTTGGTGGTTATTTCAATACTTCGCCAGGCATTAGGAATACTGAATTTAATGCTGAAAACGGGCAACAAATTACCATTCAGCTTACAAAAGTTTTTAAAAACGGTGTACTAAATGGATTTTCTCGATTAACCGATGACTACGGACAATGGGTTTTGCCAATGTCTTTAGGAACAGGAAACGACGCAGGAACATTTTCCCCACTTGGGAATGCAACACGCTTTAGAACTTTAAGAATAAATGCACAAGGTGATAGTACCAACTTTGACTTTTCAAAAGGTCGGGGTTGGAAAGGAATGGTGAGCGGATTGAACTTTGATTATGATCTGGGTGGAGGTTGGACAGTTCGGGATAATTTATCTTACACTGCTGGTGATGCAAATACATATGGTTTTGTTCCTAATGGAAGTGCTATGAGCGTTTCAGATCTAACTACAAAACTTGGCCGCCCTGTAGAAACTGTTGGAGGTAAAACCCTTACCTCTGGTTACGTTCAAAGCTACGGACACTGGGTGGTAGAGAAACAACTTAAGTCTTTTACAAACGATATAAGTTTGTCAAAAAAAATAAATAATCATCATATTACTGTTGGAGCGTATCAGGCATATTGGTCTTCAAAAGATTTTTGGACACTTGGAAATCAAATAGTCATTGAAAATGTTACAAATGGTGATATTATCAAAGATGTTTCATCTGATAGTGTTGGTGGAAGTTGGAATTATGGACTTAACGAAGCTGGAGATGCAACTGTATTCGCTATTTATGCAGGTGATTCATGGCAGTTATCAGATAAACTAAGATTAGATCTTGGTGTACGTTATCATACTTATACACTCAATTTCACATTAGATCATGGTGCATATCCTGATGGTATAATTGATAGAACCGCCAATTTGGATGGAAAAGATTGGGCTGGAACTGCTGCCATTAATTATGCGTTAAATAAAGATTTTGGAGTTTTTATTCGTGGTTCTAAAGGGTCATTATTCCCATATTTTGACCAAATTAGAGAAAATCTTTATAATTTAGAGAGTGGAGAACTAATTAAAGATGCTAGTGGGAACGTTACATCTGTAAAAGGAACTGTATCGCCAAATATATTCAATCAATTTGAGTTGGGTATTAAATATGAACAAGATATCTTTAGTTTATTCATTACCGGTTTCTTTAACACAGTTGATGTTTTTGATGGAGGAGTAGGCTCAGCTTGGGAGGCAGCTTCATTAAAAACACGAACATTTGGAGCAGAAGTTGATGGCGGATTAAGTGTAGGAGCATTAAAAGTAAAACTTCTTGGAACATTCCAAAATGGAGAAATAACAGAATCTCCCAAAGCTCCCGAAACAGTCGGGAACTCAATCTGGCGGCAACCTGATTTACAATTGCGTCTTGCACCAAGTTATAATTTTCAGTTAGGTAACAATATAAATGCTTCGGTATATGGAGCAATTAGATATGTTGGTGCACGCTGGAATGATAGAGGTAACACATATCAGTTAGATCCATATTCCAAAATAGACTTAGGTGTTAATTTATCAACATTAAGTGGTCTAACATTTAATCTTAGTGGCGATAACATAACTGATTCAGAAGGGTTAACGGAAGGTGATCCACGCGATCCTCTTGCTAAAAACGGTCGTGCTATTTTTGGTCGTTCGTTTAAGTTCTCTATAACTGTAGATTTCTAATTTGTTGTATTACTTAATTTGTAGTAAGTAATAAGTAAATAGGTGTATAGCACAGACAAATATCTTAACCTTAGCGGAAGTCTGTGCTATATTATTATACATCATAATGTGGGTATCCTCTCATATGTCAAAGATAAAAATCAAAATTTCATTATTTCTTAGTTATTTTGTTCTTGCAATTCTTTTAAATACTGTAGGAATAGTAATTGCGCAAGTTATAGATGACTACAATGTAAGCAGGTTAACAGCAGGAACTTTGGAAGCATTCAAAGATCTTTCTATAATGGTTGTATCATTTGCACTGGCTTCATTTGTACCAAAATTTGGCTATCGCAGAACATTGATTTACGGACTTATTGCTATAACTTTTGGATGTATGCTTATAGCTTCAATTACAGAATATTGGGCGGTTCCTATTTTATATATGATTACTGGTTCAAGTTTTGCTCTTATGAAAATTTCTGTTTATTCCACAGTTGGGTTAATTACAAAAAGTCAGCAAGAGCACACTGGTTTTATGAATACACTAGAAGGAGTATTCATGACTGGTTCACTAGTTGGACCACTACTTTTTTCAGTTATGATAAGTATTAGTCATTGGAATAATACATACTGGGTAATTTCTATTTTAACAACATTAGCACTTATTTTAATGCTGTTTACTGAAATTGACGAAAGCCAAGTTAAAGAAGAAGCAAAAGATTCCAGTTTTATTAAAATGTTTTCTCTTTTAAAGTACCCTATGGTTTGGGTCTTTATTTTATGTGCATTTTTATATGTAATGATTGAACAAAGTTTTGGTACTTGGTTACCTACATTTAATAGGGAAATATTTAAATTGTCTCAAGCTCAATCAGCCTCCTTCCTTAGTATTTATGCTGGTTCCATTGCATTAAGCAGATTTATAGCTGGTTATTTATCAAGACGATTTTCTTGGCTAAGTATACAATTATTCTATTTAGTTGGTGCGTTTCTACTAACATTAATAGTATTAATTCAAACAATAGATTTAACAGCAACGGAGCAAAGTTACTGGTATCATGCTCCACCATTGGCTTTCGTGTTTTCAATGGTTGGATTTTTCCTTGGTCCAATTTATCCAACTATTTGTTCAATAGTTTTAAGCAAGCTTGAGACAAGCAGACACAGTTCAATGACAGGGCTTATAATTGTTTTCTCTGCAATAGGTGGAACTTCAGGTTCAATGATTATAGGAGTTTTCTCACATAATTTCAGTGTTCATAATGCATTTTATTTTCCTTTAATTCCAATTGTATTATTAGCATTTATGCTAATCCCATATAAAAAATTATCAGATAAATTTGAGCTTGAACATCATAAGTAATAAATATTTTAGTGGAATGTTATTATGAAATTAATTCTAAATATTAAAGAAAATCTTGAAAAACTACTAAAGCAAGAAGATACAGATCATGATAAAAAAATTACTATTGAAGATAAAGGCCCAAAATTATTTATCGCAACAGCCGTTGATGGAACCACTGTTGAAATTAAAGGTACATACTTCTTATCAAATTTTTTGCAAGAATTAGTTCTTACGCAAGAAATAGGGAACGTAACAGCAGAAATAAACTTTGATTACATTTTTGAAAAACCTGTAGATCGGTTAAACCGAATGATAAAAGATTATTATTGGGATGGACTTACTAGAAGAATTGATGCTTCAGGAATAATAAAAACACTTACTGATACAAAAACAGAGGCAGATAAATATTACTTGTATATTCCCAATGGAGATAAAACTGCTTTTGAGTTTTACCAAAAGATAGCTGAAGATATTAATGAAAATGAAATTTCAGTTATTGAGCTACCCCTCGAAATAACCCCCGAATATGTTTATAGTTTAAATAATAAATCAGGGGTTGTTTCTTTAGCATTAGAAAAAAACAAAAATAATAAATTGGAGGGTGTACCTTTTGTTGTTCCAGGTGGAAGATTTAATGAAATGTATGGTTGGGATAGTTACTTTGAATCTTTGGGGTTAATAATTGATGGAAGAATTGATCTTGCGAAAGCTATGGCTGATAACTTTGTTTATGAAATTGAACACTATGGACAAATACTAAATGCAAATAGAACGTACTATCTCACCAGATCTCAACCACCCTTTTTAACGTCATTAACTTTAGCCATATACAATAACCTATCATCAAATAAAGAAAGCAAAGATTGGTTAACAAAATTATTAAATTCTAGTATAAAAGAGTATAATTCGGTTTGGTTGAATAGAAACAGACTTACCCATACAAAATTAAGTCGTTATTACGGTAGTGGAATTGGATTACCACCTGAAACTGAACTTACTCATTTTGACTCGTTGTTAAAACCGTTTTCAGAAAAAGCGGGAATGTCTGTTAGAGAATACTACAGAAAATATTTGAATAGAGAAATTATTGAACCTGAAATAGAAGAATATATTAAGCATGATAGAAGTATTAGAGAGTCAGGACATGATACATCTTATAGACTTGATAAAATAAGTGCACACTTGAATACTGTTGATTTAAATTCATTGCTCTATAAATATGAGGTTGATATAGCAGAAATAATTAAAAATGAATTTGATAATCATTTCACTTCCTATGAAGATAAAATTGAGTTTAGTGAAACATGGCTAAGAAAAGCAGAAGAACGCAAATCACTTGTAAATAAGTTAATGTGGAATGAAGAAAAAGGATTTTATTTTGACTATAATTTTTGCAAAAACCAACAGACAAATTTTGAAAGTGCAACTACGTTTTATCCATTGTGGGCAAAAATCGCCTCTCAAGCTCAGGCAGATTTACTAATAAAAAATGCTCTGCCGGTTTTAGAATATGCCGGCGGAATTGCTGGTTCATCCAAAGAATCGGTTGGCATTATAAATGATGAACGACCTCAAAAACAATGGGATTATCCAAACGGATGGGCTCCGCATCAAATAATAATTTGGGAAGGTCTAAAAAAATATGGATACAACAATATTGCCAAAAGACTTGCATACAAATGGTTGTACACAATAGTAAGAAATGCTGTTGATTATAATGGAACTATTCCAGAAAAATACGATGTTGTTACACGAACTCACAAAGTTTTTGCCGAATACGGAAATGTTGGAACAGAATTCGATTATATAACTCGGGAAGGTTTTGGCTGGATGAATGCTTCATTTAAAGTTGGACTTACAATATTGAACAAAGAGTTAAAAGAAAAATTAAACAATCTAATTCCACCAGAAGATATATTTTGAGTTTTCTGTTGAAGTATAAAAAACTGTTAATCGGCAAATATATTTCACTTGAAATCTGAATCTGACCAACACGATTTTGAGTGAAGAAAGATAACATTACTTTTAAGATTCCTGTTAAGAACAGTGAAGAAATTCTTACATAGTTATTGGGATTATTTTCCTACAAACATTTAATCAACCCATTTGAGATTTTTATTAAAAACTGTACCATACTGGCGGTTTTATGTTAGCAGTATTAAAGATGAGTTACTCATTTTTCCACTTTAAAATCACTTGAGTCCTTGAACCAACTCTATAAACTAAAAGACTTTACGTTTTAAATTCTTGACATTCAGAATTAATAGGGTTATTTTTGTACTCTTTTGTAAAATTAGAAATGTGCCTATTGGAGGATTGGATTTGAAACAGGAAAAATTAACGAGATTTATAAGAACAGAAGATGCTGATAGGAAGTGGTACGTTGTTGATGCTACAGATAAAGTTCTTGGAAGATTAGCTACACAAGTTGCTACACTTATACGTGGCAAGCATAAAGCTATATTTACACCTAACATGGATACTGGTGATTTTGTAATTGTTATTAATGCTGATAAAGTAAAAATGACTGGAAAAAGAGAATTACAAAAAACATATTTTAGACATTCCGGATATCCAGGTGCTGGCAAAACTACAACTTTTGCAGAAATGATGGAGAAGAAACCAGAAGTGGTAATAGAAAAAGCTGTAAAAGGTATGTTACCAAAAAATAGATTAGGCAGACAACTATTTACCAAATTAAAAGTTTATGCAGGCAACGAGCATCCACATACAGCTCAGCAGCCAGAAACGCTAAGTATATAAGTAGAGGAATTTGAATGGCAGATAAAATATTTGTTGGAAGAAGAAAAAATGCAACCGCAAGAGTTATTTTAAGAAGTGGTTCAGGTAAAGTTATTGTAAATAAAAAAGAATTTGAAACTTACTTTCCGCTAAAAACTAATAGGGACGATGTACTATTACCTTTTAATATTACTGAAACATTAGGTAGTTACGATGTTTTGGCAAATGTAAGAGGTGGTGGTTTTTCAGGGCAATCGGAAGCTATCCGTCTCGGAATTGCAAGAGCATTAGTTGATATTAATGCAGAATTTAAGCCTCCGTTAAAAGCTGAAGGTTTAATGACGAGAGATCCAAGAATGGTTGAACGTAAAAAATATGGACAACCGAAAGCAAGAAAAAAATTCCAATTCTCGAAGAGATAAAGAATTTATACACAACCCACAACTGGGTTATTATATACCGACAATAATTGTGTCTGATTTTACTGAAACTAATTCATGTCGGTATAATTTATTATTATTTAATCAATCATACCTTTGGATTTGCCCCCTGTGTCCTTCACTAAAATGGATTTGAGGCAAAGATGAAAAAGGTAGAAGAAAAACAGGAGTATTATTATGCCACGAGTTGAATTAACTCAGCTATTAGAGACAGGTGCACACTTTGGTCACCTTACCCGCCGTTGGAACCCTAAAATGAAACCATATATTTTTATGGAGAAAAATGGGATTCACATTATTGACCTTAAAAAAACACAATTAGCCGTAGATGAAACTGCTAACAGATTGCAGGCAATCGTTTCGGAAGGGAAATCTGTTCTTTTTGTTGGAACTAAAAAACAAGCTAAAACAATTGTTGCAGATGAAGCAAAAAGATGTGACAGCAATTGGGTTAGTGAAAGATGGCTTGGTGGAATGTTGACAAACTATTCTACAATCCGTAAAAGTATTAAGAGAATGCAAACCATAGATAAGATGGAAACAGATGGTACATTCGATCAGATAACAAAGAAAGAGAGACTTTTTAGAACACGAGAACGTGATAAATTAAGAAAAGTTCTTGGTGGTGTTGAGTTAATGACAAAATTACCCGGTGCTCTTTTTATTGTTGATATCAAAAAAGAATCTATTGCTGTAGCTGAAGCTAAAAGATTAAAAATTCCCGTATTTGCAATTGTTGATACAAATTGCGATCCAGATTTAATTGATTCAATTATTCCAGCAAACGATGATGCAGGAAGATCTATTCAGCTTATTGTTGGAACAATGGCAGATGCTGTGATGAATGGGCAAGTTAAAGCTAAAGAACTTAGAGCTGAAAAAGCTGCTGAGAATGAAAGAATTAAAAAAGAGACTGAAGCAGAGAAAAAAGATGATAGTTCTGATGGTAAACCCAAAGTAAGAAGGGTTAAATTTGATTCTTCGGGTAAAAAAGTTGCAAGAACTGTTAAGAAAACTGAAGCAGTAAAGGAAACCCCAAAAACTGAGGATGCTCCAAAAGTTGATGAAAAAACAAAAGTAGTTGATGAGGCTGCAAAACCAGTTGAAGAGAAACCTAAAAAGGTTAAGCAATCAGAGAACAAAACTGAAGATGTAAAACCTGTTGAAGATAAAAAAGAAGAGAAAGAATAAAATATAAGGAATAAATTATTATGGCTATTACAGCATCACAGGTAAAAGAACTACGAGATAAAACTGGTTCTGGAATGATGGATTGCAAAAAAGCTTTAGTTGAATCGGATGGAGATTTAGAGAAAGCAATTGAAATATTAAGAAAAAAAGGTGCTTCAGTTGCTGCTAAAAGAGCGGAAAGAGATGTTAATGAAGGTATAGTTTTAACCAAAATTCTTGAGGATGGTAAAACAGGTCTTATTCTTGAAGTTAATTGTGAAACAGATTTTGTTGCAAATAGTGACGATTTTGTGAACTTCTCCAATTTTATACTTGATGCAGTTGCAGAAAATAGACCTGCGAATTTAGAAGAATTAGTTTCATCTGAATTAAATGGTAAGAGTGTTGAGGCAGAATTAACTAATATAATTGGTAAAATTGGAGAAAAAATAGAGATATCTCGTTTTATACTGGAAACAACAGATAATGGTAAATATGTTGACTATATCCACGCTGGTGCAAAACTTGGTGTTTTGTTACGTGTTGAAAATGCTACGGATTCTGATACTGAAAAATTAGATTCAGTATTTAAAGATATAGCAATGCAAACTGCTGCAATGAAACCTTTGTTTTTAATAAGAGATGAAGTTCCTACAGAAGTAATTGAAAAAGAGAAAGATATTTATAAAGAAGTACTTCGTAAAGAAGGAAAACCTGAACAAATGCTTGATAAAATTGCTGAAGGAAAAATTAATAAATATTTCAAAGAAGTTTGTTTAATTGAACAAGCCTATGTTAAGGATAATTCTAAATCGATTAAAGATGTAATTGCAGATTTTAATAAAGAGAATTCTGCTGATGTAAAGTTGACTGCATTTTATCGTTATCATACTCTTGACGAAAAAAAATAAATTGTTTTTCATTTAGGTCTTATTTTTAATAAGACCTTTTTTTTTATTATATTTGGCATATTATGGAAAAAGAACTAGAATATAAAAGAATTTTATTGAAACTTAGCGGTGAATCGCTAATGGGGGATAAGGGGCAGGGTATTGACCCGAAAATGCTGGAGTATTTTGCCCGGGAAGTGGAAAAGGTTCTTGATTACGGCGTTGAAGTTTGCATTGTTATTGGTGGCGGAAATATTTATCGTGGTCTTAATGCATCTGAACAAGGACTTGATAGGGTTGCGGGTGACCAGATGGGAATGTTGGCTACTGTGATTAATGCAATTGCTCTTCAAAATGCATTTGAAAACCATGGCATGTACACACGGTTAATGACAGCAATTGAAATGCAGGCAATAGCCGAACCATATATTCGTCGTCGTGCTATGCGTCATCTCGAAAAAGGACGAATAGTTATTTTTGGTGCTGGCACTGGTCATCCTTATTTTAGTACCGATACTGCAGCAGCTTTACGTGCTGTTGAGATTGAGGCAGATGCAGTTATTAAAGGAACAAGAGTTGATGGAATTTATGATGCAGACCCTGAAAAAAATAAGGATGCTGTAAAATATGAATTTGTAACCTATAAAGATGTTTTGAATAAAGGACTGCGCGTTATGGATTTAACCGCAATATCATTATGCCAGGAAAATAATTTACCAATTGTTGTCTTTAATATGAATAAAGAAAATAATCTTCTTCAACTTGTTTCTGGTGTAAAAATAGGTACGAAAGTAACGCATTAAATTTTAAGATAAATTGTGAGGTTCCATAATGAATGAAGTTATAAAAGAAGCTAAAATAAAAATGACTAAAACCATTGAAGCTTTTAGACAAGAAATAGCTAAGGTTAGAACCGGGAAAGCAACAACAGCTTTATTAGATGGAATTAAAGTTGATTATTATGGAAATCCAACACCACTTAACCAAGTAGCCAACGTAACAGTTTTAGATGCTCACACTTTATCCATTACACCGTGGGATAAAAACATGGTTCAAATTATTGATAAAGCAATACTAACTGCCGATTTAGGTTTTAATCCTTTAAATGATGGAACCAATATTAAAATCCCAATTCCTCAATTAACTGAAGAGAGAAGAAAAGATCTCGGAAAATTAGCAAAAAAATTTGGTGAAGATGCAAAAATATCTCTGCGAAGCATTAGACACAATGCAATTGATAAATTGAAAAAAATGGAAAAGGATAAAGAACTTTCAGAAGATTTAAGGCACGATGGAGAAGCCGATGTTCAAAAAGTTACGGATAGTTATTCCAAAACTATTGATGAAATGGTTACGCATAAAGAGAAAGAGATAATGGAAATTTAAGAAATTAGAAAAGCCGACTAAGTGAGTCGGTTTTTTTGTTTTAAAAGTAAGTGTGGATGGAAAATATAATTTAATTATCTAAAGAGTAAACAGAGAAGTCAATTTCAAAACAGTTTTAGGTTTAAATGGAAATTATATTGGCTACGTGGAATAAAACAAAGGTTGAATGGTTAACTAAAGGGTTTTTCAACTTAGGATTAAAAATTCATCCACTTGATAAAAATGAAATTGATGATGTTGAAGAGAATGGAAGCACATCTATAGAAAATGCTCTCATAAAAGTTAGGGCTGTGGGAGCAAGAAAGAATTCAATTGTAATCGGAGAAGACTCAATTCTTTCTATTGATATTCTTAATGGATTTCCTGGAGTAAAAACTGTTCGTTGGGCAGAAGGTACAGATGATGATAGAGGTTTGAAATTATTAGATAAGCTTAAAGGTATTCCAGATAAAGAACGTGGGGCTAAATTTCAGAGTGCAATTGCTCTTCTTTTTCCAGATGGAACTGAAGAAACATTTGTTGGTGAGTTACACGGAAAAATTTCAACAGAATTATTAGGCGAAAAAGGGAAAGGTTATCAAAGAATATTTGTGTTACCCAATGGTAAATCTATTGCCCAATCTGGTTCTTCGCTTGTAAAGTCAGACGACCATAGAGATCAGTCAATGAAAAAAGCTGCTCTCAAAATTCAAGAATGGATTAGGAAAAACTAAATGGTAAAAAGTAAATACACACACGTAATATCTATTTTTCAAGCCTTGCTGGTTACATTTTTATGGTCAACCTCTTTCATAATTATTAAATGGGGATTAATTGAAATACCTCCAATTACATTTGCTGGCTTGCGTTACATAATTGCATTTCTATGTTTTATTCCATTTATCGCAAAGCGAAAATACATTAATGAAATTAAAGAACTAAAACCATCTCAGTGGAAAAAATTAGTTCTTCTCGGTTTTGTGTTTTATACTTTTACACAAGGGGCACAATTTTTAGGATTATCCTTGCTACCTTCTGTTACAGTAAGTTTAATGCTCAACTTTACACCGCTGATTGTAGCAGTTCTGGGAATGTTTTTACTTAGCGAAAAACCATCAACACTTCAATGGTTTGGGTCGGCTCTACTAATTGTTGGTGCTTTTACATACTTTTTTCCAATTTCATTAATTGGTAATGAAGGCATTGGATTAATAATAATGTTTATTGGAATTTTAGCAAATGCTGGCTCTGCAATAATTGGAAGGGATATTAACAGAAACAAAGATATTAGTCCGTTGGTAGTTACATTTATTAGTATGGGAGTGGGTGCAATAATACTAATTACTATTGGTCTTTCAATGGATGGACTACCAGAAATCAGTTTTAAAACTTGGATATTTATCATATGGTTGGCTGCAGTTAATACTGCCTTTGCATTTACATTATGGAACTTAACACTTCGCTCACTTACAGCAATGGAATCAAGTGTTATTAATAATACTATGTTAATTCAAATTGCTATTCTTGCTTGGTTTTTTCTTGATGAAAGTATTTCTTTTCAAGAAGGAATTGGGCTAGCAATTGCTGCTATTGGAGCACTTCTCGTTCAAATTAAAAGAAGCAATTCACAACATCAAGCAGAAAAAAATAAAATCTAAAATCATTTTCTATTCAATTGCCATTTAAGATTTTGCTGAGAATATCTATAAGTGAATTTTTGGTTACTTCTTACTTGAATGGTTGTCAAATTTTTTATCAACTAATAAAATCTTTTAGTCCCATTATTTCTCCTTTGTTTCTATTCAAATATTTGCAATTTTTAAAGAGTAGGTTTTAAATTATGGGAGAGAGAAAAATGAGTGTTACAAAAGAAGAAGCTTTAAAATACCATAGTGAAGGTAGAAAAGGTAAAATAGAAGTTGTTGCAACAAAGCCATGTTATACTGCGCGTGAGCTATCGCTTGCTTATACTCCTGGTGTAGCAGACCCTTGCCTGGAAATTGAAAAAAATCCGGAAGATGTTTACGAATATACTGCAAAGGGTAATCTTGTTGCAGTAATTTCAAATGGTACTGCTGTTCTTGGATTAGGAAATATTGGTGCAGCGGCTAGTAAACCAGTGATGGAAGGAAAAGGTGTTCTCTTTAAAAGATTTGCTGATATTGATGTTTTTGATATTGAATTGAATACAGAAGACCCGAAGGAAATAATTAGAGCCGTACAACTTTTAGAACCTACATTTGGTGGAATAAACCTGGAAGATATTAAAGCCCCCGAATGTTTTGAGATTGAACGTGAGTTAAAGAAAACAATGGATATTCCAGTATTCCACGATGACCAGCATGGCACTGCAATTATCTCTTGTGCAGCACTAATAAATGCAACTGAAATTGCCGGCAAAAAAATGGAAGATATGCGTCTCGTTGTTGTTGGTGCTGGTGCTGCGGGTATTGCGTGTAGTCATCTATATGTTACTGCTGGTGTTAAACAAGAAAATATTGCAATGTTCGATACCAAAGGTCATATCCATAAAGGAAGAACAGATTTAAATGAATACAAAGCTGCATTTGCTCAAGAGACAGCTTTTGAATCTCTCGAAGCAGCATTAAATGGGGCGGATGCATTTCTTGGACTTTCCAAAGGCGGATTGTTAAGTAAAGGAATGGTTGCAGGAATGGCTGATACTCCAATAATTATGGCAATGGCAAATCCAGATCCTGAAATTACATACACAGATGCGATAGAAGCACGGAGCGATGTAATTATGGCAACTGGACGTAGTGACTACCCAAATCAAGTAAACAATGTACTCGGCTTTCCATTCATTTTTAGAGGGGCTTTAGATGTAAAAGCAAAAGCTATTACCGAAGAGATGAAAATGGCTGCTGTAATGGCGTTAGCAGATTTGGCAAAAGAGGAAGTTCCTGATATTGTTAAGAAAGCTTATAGTGGAGAAGAATTCTCATTTGGTCGTGAGTACATTATTCCTAAACCATTTGACCCACGCGTACTCTGGAAGGTTGCACCAGCAATTGCTAAAGCAGCTATTGATGGAGGAGTTGCGAGAACAACAATTGAAGATTGGCATGAATATGAAGAAGAATTAAAAGAGCGTCTTGGCTTCTCTCAAGAAATTATTCGTTTAATGGCTCATAAAGCAAAAGAGAATCCCAAAAGAATTGTTTATCCTGAAGGAGAAAATGAAAGCATAATTAAAGCAGCAAATGCTGTTGCTGATGAGGGAATAGGGTTCCCAATACTTATTGGCAGAAAAGAATTAATAGAGGAAAAAATAAGTAACCTCGGTTTTGATTCTGCAAATTTTAAAATTCACGATTTAAGTACTTGTGAAAAAGTTGAAGAATATGCAGATAAATATTATGAAAAAAGGAAACGAAAAGGTGTTACCAGAGAGATAGCCAAAAAACTGTTGCATCATCGTCCAAACTATTTTGGTTCTATGATGGTTGAAACAGGAGATGCCGATGCTTTAATAAGTGGTGTTAGTGCATTCTACCCAGAAACTATAAAGCCAGCATTAGAGTGCATTGGTGTAAAAAATGGAATTAATAGAGTTGCGGGCATGCACATTTTAATCAGAAGTGGTAAAGTCTTTTTCTTAGCAGATACTTCTGTAAATATAAATCCTACAGCAGATGAATTAGCTCTCATTGCTATCCTTGCTGCCGATACTGTAAAAGAATTTGATATTGAACCACGAGTTGCAATGCTTTCATTTAGCGATTTTGGTAGTGCACAGCATGAGGAATCGAAAAAAATGAGGTGGGCAGCCGGGCTTGTAAATGAATTACGTCCCGATATAATTTGCGATGGCGAAATGCAGGCAGATACTGCTGTTGATTCATATACTTTAGAACATGAGTATCCATTTAGCAAATTACAAAGTCGTGCAAATATTCTCATATTCCCAAATCTTTCGGCTGCTAATATTACTTATAAATTAATGGATAAACTAACATCCACTACAGCAATTGGTCCAATTATGATGGGAATGAACAAACCTATTCACGTTTTACAACGTAACGCAAGCGTGGATGATATTATTAATATGTCCGCCATTGCTGTTGTTGATGCTGGAAAGTTGAAATAATTTGATAATTACTTTTATCAGAAACCCAACCTCGCATAGTGAGGTTGGGTTTCTTTTGTGATTAAAACACAAACTGCAAACCAATACCAAAATTAAAAGCATTTACAATCTGGTCTTCAGAGTGTCTTTCTACTATTTTTAACCAACCTTCTGAATCATACCTATACTCATCATACTTAAGAGTAAATTTGCGATGTTGGTACTCTAATTCAAAAATGACATTAATTCCTTTTTTTGATATAAGTTTAAATCCTGTTAATAGTGAAAACTCATATTTTTTATCTGCATGAAAATTATAAAGTCCAGGTTCAGAAATATGGTTACCTCCAGGATAGAGATAATCATTTGGATAAAATAGAAAGATTACTGGATAAAGTAGATAGCTTAAGGATCGGTTTTCAGTATAAACTCCACCTCTTATACCAATAAATGGTGAAAGGGCAATAGAAAGTTTAATTGGATAAAAATATAAATTTGCCCCCACAAATGCACTACCAGTTTCCACCTTATCGATGAAATAATATTTTTCCTCACTAAAATCAATATCACTATAATTTCCCTTTAGTTCAGAATATTCAATACCAATTAAAGGTCCAACTTCGAACATATTATTATAAAAGAAATAAGAACCCCCAAAAGAAAGAGTTCTATAAGTATCATAGCTATTTTCTACATTGATAGAGTATTTAGCAGATAGACCAAAATCTTGTGAAGAAATTGTACAATTCAATAAAAGAAAAAGTATTATGAAAATAATTTTTCTCATTGAGTTGTTTCCTCCCAATGACTTTCGTCCCATTCTTCAATGTAACCAGTATTAATTACTTTATCCAACACCCAACCTCCAGATTCGGAGATGTTTATAATTAAAACACAAACTGCAAACCAACACCTATGTTAAAAGCTTTAATGCTCATCTTTTCAGAATGTTCTATCCACTCATCAATAGGGTATTCCCAATATTCATCGTACTCTAAAGTAAACTTCCGATATTGGAATTCTAATTCAAGAAAAAAATTAAAACCCTTTGTAGTGAATATTTTAAGTCCACTTAAAAATGAGTAGGAGTAATCATCTATTGTCTTAAAATTATAAAGTCCAGATTGCATAATCATATTATCTCCACTTTTAAGAAAAAAAAGAAGGGATTTACTATCACTAAGTTTCCCAACACTAACTCCAATAAATGGTGCAAAGGTGGAGTTAAATGTAATTGGGTAAAAGTAGAGCTTACCACCAATTAAAATCTTTGCAATATCTACAACATCTGTATAATAATAACCGGATAATGTAATATTATCAAAATTTGGTTTAGGTTCAGAATAAACAATTCCAATTATTGGTCCAACTTCAAACATATTGTCATAAAAAGAAAATAGTCCTTCAAGAGACAAATTTGTATATGAAGAATAACTAGTTCCAACATGAAAAGTGGATTTAATAGTTAAGCCAAAACCTTGTGCAAAAATGTTATTACTTAACAAAATAAAAAATATTACAAAAGGTACTTTTCTCATTGTGTTGTTTCCTCCCAATGGCTTTCGTCCCATTCTTCAATGTAACCAGTATTAATTACTTTATCCAATACCCAACCGCTAGATTCTGAAATGTTATTTTGGTCACAAGTATTGCATGGGTCTGCTGTAGGGCAACTATATTCAAATCTATATAAACGATCATACTGTGTTAACCAACCTGCCGATTTTGCAGAGCTAAGAAAAACACTTAAATAACTATCAAAGAGTGATTGTTTTAAATGCGTACCATCACCACAATAGGTATCTTCTCTCCCAATGTATAACCACAAGCTATTCATTCCAAGACTACTTGCTTTTTGAAAAAGACCAAAGAACTCATAATTTGGTCTATCAATAATCAACGAAGTCCAATTCATTTCGTTTTTATTTCCATACGCATCTTTAAAATCATCCCAATAACTTCTTTGGTCAAACGCACATAGTAGCCCGTAATAATTGTCACTCATAATTCGCACATTACTATTCCAAGAAATAATGGTTTTGTAAAAATCTTCATGCCAGTCTTGGGGGTCTAACCAAAATCCAATTTTATAGCTTCCTAATTTTAGTAAATTTGGTGCTAAATCTTTAGCAACAATATCTACATTTGCAAGTGTTTTTCCATGTTCACTTGGTTCATCAATATAATAATTTTCAAAATACTGTGCAGGTTTAAAAGGGTAACTATAAGCACTAGTGGTATTGTTAGTTATCGTTACGTTTGCCATCATATCGGCATCTGTGAATCCTGCATTCTTTGCTTGAGTATATTCACTTTCGCTGCGAATAAAAACATTTGAAAACCCCCACTTAACTTTCATTTTACTCATTGATGCAAATCCAGTGGGCCAAAACCCTATTTCTTTACCATTCCTTGGTTTATAATGGTCTAACCCCCAAACAAACTTTGTTCTTTTACTACAGTTTAGAGCTTTAGGTCCAATTTCTTTTAAAAGTTTTCCACTCACTTTTTCATGATTCTCATTAGTAACCATTTCGTTACAAGAAAAGATAATGCTAGAAATAATTGCAATTAGAAAAATATAAATTAAATTGCGGTATTGCGGTATTGCGGTATTGCGGTATTGCGGTATTGCGGTTGTGGGTACTCATGTTGCCTCCTAGATTAATTAAAGATTTATTAAATAAATATTTAACTACTACAAAAGTAGTAATAGTTATTTTATTAATGCAAGTAAATAATTAAAGCAAATTACTATCTTTGCAAAAACAAAAAGAAATAGTATGGAAACAAAATCTGGATACGCTGCAATAATTGGCAAGCCCAATGTTGGTAAGTCAACATTGATGAACAGCATACTTGGTGAGCGGTTATCTATTGTAACGAACAAACCGCAAACAACACGCAAGCGAGTTCTTGGAATTTTATCGGATGAAAAATATCAAATTATTTTTCTCGATACTCCTGGTATTTTAAATCCCAATTATCTTCTTCAAAAAAAGTTTATGACTTATGTGCAAAACTCGGTTCGCGATGCTGATGTAATAGTGGTTATTGTTGATGTAATAGAAGACCCTACTGGCGAAAAAACTCTGAAGGATAAAATTGTTAAACAGATTTTAGATAAACACAAAAAACCAAAAATTTTAATTCTTAATAAAATAGATAAATCGAACGAAGCAATAATTAATAAACTAATTGAAAAATTTGAAGGACTTAATATTTTTGAAAAAATTATTCCAGTCTCGGCATTGCTTAGTTTTAGTGTACAAACAGTTGTTGATACAATAGTTGAACACCTTCCGCTTGGTCCAAAATATTTTCCGGATGACCAAATAACAGATGAACACGAGCGATTCTTCGTTTCCGAAATAATTCGTGAAAAAATATTTGAAATTTATAAAGAAGAAATTCCATTTAGCACTGAAGTTTTAATTGAAGAATTTCACGAAAGAGAGGGACGTAAAGATTTTATTTCTGCATCCATTATAGTTGAACGAGAGACACAAAAGCCAATAATAATAGGTAAGCGAGGGGATGCAATAAAAAGAGTTGGCAAATATGCACGCGAAGCAATAGAGGTTTTGCTCGACCGTCCAGTCTATTTAGAGTTGCGAGTTAAAGTTCGTCCTAAATGGAGAAGTGACGAGAGATTGTTAAACTCCTTTGGTTATAATGATATTGATTAATTTCGAAAATATTTTCTTTCAAGAAAAATCATAAATAATAAAATTTAAATAACAAATAAGGACCAAAGTCAAAATATCAAATCACAAGTTTGAGTTTTGCGATTTGTATTTTGATCATTATTTGTAATTTTATTTTTAAGTTTTGTTGCTTATTCAAAAGGATTCAATGACTATTTTTTATAACAAATACAAAGGTGAAGTAATTCTACTTCTGGTTACAGTACTTTGGAGTGCAACATTTGTAATTGTAAAAGAGTCGCTTACTGATATATCATCAATGCTCTTTATTGGCTTGCGGTTTTTGATTGCTGGTATAATTTTATTGCCAATAATTATCCACAAAAAACTTGATTGGAAACACTCGAATCTATTACCACCAATATTTTTGGGTGTGCTTCTCTTTATCGGATTCAGCACACAGACTGTTGGTCTCAAATATACATCGGCAACTAAATCTGCATTTTTAACTGGTACAGCAGTTGCAATTATTCCTATACTTCAATTACTTGTTGAAAAGAAACGACCTAAAACTGGCTCTGTCATGGGGGTTGCTGTGGTATTAATCGGAATCCTATTCTTATCTGGTGGAAATTCGATACTAACATTGCTTAGTGATATTGCAGCAAACTTTAACTTTGGTGATTTTCTTACGCTTATTTGTGCTCTCTTTTTTGCAATGTATGTTGTCTATCTCGATATGCTTTCGAGCAGATATAATTTTTGGATGCTATTAATTATTCAAATTGGAGTCTCTGCATTTCTTGCTTTCGTTATAGCACTATTTTTTGATGTTATCAATTATGAAGTATTACGAATTAATTTTACCAACCAACTTGGATTAGGAATTCTTTACACAGCAATTTTTGCTACACTAATTACAACAACACTGCAAACAAAATATCAAAGATTTGTTACTCCAACTAAGGCTGGAATTGTATATTCCTTTGAGCCAATATTTGCAGCAGTTATTGCATTTATCTTTTTAAGTGAAAGAATAACTTCGTTTGGATTATTAGGTGCAGCACTAATATTTGTTGGACTAATAATTTCTGAGAGTTATGATGGAATAGTAAAAGTATTGTTTGAAAAAGAATAATATTTCAGTTACTTTTAAATAACTAACTTTAAACACATCAATAATAATTGTTTTAATTAATGCCTAACAATTTTGTAAAAGCAGAAATTACAGTTTCCGGATTAGTTCAAGGAGTTGGATTTAGATATTTCGTTTATTCCAAAGCTCAAAATCTTGGATTAAATGGATATACAAAAAATCTATTTACTGGTGAAGTTGTTACTGTAGTTGAAGGTGAAAGGTATTTAGTTGAAGAATTAATTGATTATATAAAAATTGGACCAAGTCATTCGTATGTTAAATCGCATTCGGTTAATTGGTTCGAGTATAAGAGTGAATTTACACTATTTGAAATTAAACACTAAAACTAAAAAGAACACACCCCCAACCCCCTCTCAAGAGGGGACTTTTAATGCTCTGCAGGGGCTGACGTTTCCCTCTCAAGAGGGGACTTTAATGCTCCGCAGGGGCTGACGTTTCCCCTCTTGAGACGTTGCACTGAGCTTGTCGAAGTGGGGATTAAGGGGTGTGTTAGAAAATATAAATACAACAAACAAAAAACATATATGAATTTAGATTATAGAATTGGATTTGGTTACGACGTACATCAATTTACTGATGACCGTAAACTTATACTTGGCGGAATTGAAATTCCATTTGAACGTGGATTGAAAGGGCATTCGGATGCTGATGCTTTACTGCATTCCATTTGTGATGCAATGCTCGGAGCACTTGCACTTGGTGATATTGGGAAACACTTTCCGGATACTGACCCTAAGTATAAAGGAATTGATAGTAAGCTATTGTTAAGTGAGGTTAACAAACTTGTCGAGAACGAAGGTTACATACTCGGCAATCTTGATTCAACAATTGTTTTGCAGCGTCCAAAGTTGGCACCGTACATTCAGGCTATGCGAAAAGAGATTGCATCAATTCTCTATTGCCGCGTTGACCAAATTTCTGTTAAAGCTACTACATCAGAATGGATGGGTTTTGTAGGTGAAGAGAAAGGAATTAAAGTTATTTCAACAGTAATTATGGTGAAAAAATAGAATGTTAGAAAGCACACTCCTCTATATGAG
This sequence comes from Melioribacteraceae bacterium, assembly GCA_021647785.1. Lineage (GTDB taxonomy): Bacteria > Bacteroidota > Ignavibacteria > Ignavibacteriales > Melioribacteraceae > 1-14-2-50-31-20. Next base: position 19,328 of record JAKIUC010000015.1, on the reverse strand, counting down.
CAACCTCGACCCTCTTTTAATATACGTTGTTCTTTTCTTTTTTGCATTTATCGAAAACGTATTTCCACCCTCGCCAAGTGATGTTGTAGTTGTTGTTGGTGCGTCTCTAATAGCTACCACGTCGCTGGGATATATGCCGGTACTGCTTGTTACAAGTTTTGGAAGTTCTATCGGATATATGCTGATGTATTATGTAGGAAAAATATTTGGTGAAAAAATTATCCGTTCCGGAAGAATATCATTTATAACACAAGAAGGTTTAAGCAACACAGATATTTGGTTTAACAAATGGGGATACAAACTAATTCTTGTAAATAGATTTATGCCAGGCACACGTTCTGTAATCAGTTTTTTTACTGGGGTTTACGAACTTGAAGTTCTAAAGACTTTTATCCTTGCAACAATTTCAGCTTTTGCTTGGAATGCTTTAATCGTTTATGCTGGAATGCTTCTCGGTAACAATGTAGAAGTAATTGACCATTATCTCGCCACATATTCTACTGTTGGCGTTCTAATTTCCATAGCTGTTGTTCTCTTTTTTCTAATAAAATATTTTATTAAAAGGAAAAGTAATTGAGCTGTTTTGATAAATATAGAATTCCTAAAACACCTGAACGAAGAAAAGAAATTAGAAAAGAACTCCTTCTTGGATTATTAAGTGGAGTTATGGTTGGGCTATCTTATCCTCCAATACCCTTGCCATACTTGGTCTTTGTAGCTTTTGTTCCTTATTTTATTGTAATCCAAAAAAGAGAAGGGCTGGCAGAGATAAATCGTTTCACATATTTTACTGCATTTATTTTTAACTTAATTACGCTCTATTGGGTTGGGGGATGGCTTCCAAACTCAGATACTTTTTTGATGATTGCCGGAACAACATTGCTTTTTTTTAATCCAATTGTTTTTTTAATTCCATCAACACTTTATTATTTAACAAAGAAATATGTAAACAAAAATTTAGCACTATTTCTTTTCCCGCTCTTTTGGGTATCGTTTGAATTTGTTTATAGTTTAACAGATTTTAAATTCCCTTGGCTCACACTCGGAAATTCACTTTCCTATTTTACAAGCTATATTCAAATTGCTGATATCATTGGGGTTTATGGACTTTCAATATTAATTCTATTTGCAAATGTATTTGTTTATCAATTTAAAAATGATTTGTTTTCTAACAAAGTAATAAACAAAACAGCTCTCGCAATATTTGCTGTAATTATTATAGCCCCAATTATTTATGGTAATTATAAAATTGTTAGCTTCTCTCCGCAAGATGGAAATGTTAAAATCGGGTTAATCCAACCCAACATTGACCCAAATGAAAAATGGAGCGATGGAAACTTAAATGAAAAAATTGATTCATACTTTTCCTTAAGTCTAAAAGCAATAAATGAAGGTTCAGAAATAATTATTTGGCCAGAGACTGCATTACCAGTCTATTTACTTGCTGGCGGATATTCTAACGAAGCAAACAGAATTCACAAATTTGTTGATACAACTAATGTGGCAATTCTAACTGGAATGCCTGATGCAACTTATTATTACAATGTTGCCGAAGCCCCAAAAGATGCAAAACCACTTAGCGATGGTGAAACAATGTACACATCATATAATTCAATTTTACTTTTTAATCCCAACAGTAGAGATGTACAAAAGTACGGGAAAATAAAACTCGTACCTTTTGGTGAAAAAGTTCCGCTTGTTGATGAACTTCCATTTCTTGGTGATTGGATAAAATGGAATGTTGGAATATCCGGTTGGAATACCGGGCGGGATACAACGGTGTTCAAGGCAAATGTGAAGGTAAAGGCAGAGGCGAAGATTGGGGCAGAGGAAAAGATTATTAAAATAGCTGGACTTGTTTGCATTGAATCAATCTATCCAATCTTTACATCAATCTTTGTTAAGAAGGGTGCGGAGTTAATTGCTGTTGTTACTAACGATAGCTGGTACGGTGATACAAGCGGACCTTATCAGCACAAAGAGATAAGTGTGATACGAGCAGCGGAAAACAAACGCTCGGTTGTGCGTGCAGCCAATGGAGGTATTAGCTGCTTAATAGATCCGCTTGGACGAACAATATCAGAAACCGCAATGTTTACAAGGGGTTATCTCGTTGTTGATGTTCCTTTAAATAGCAAATTAACTTTTTATACAAAGCATCCTTGGTTGATACCAATTGGTGCATCAGGAATATCTATTGTTATTGTTCTATTGAGCGTTGTTAGGAGAATTAAAAGGAAAGATAATGATTGACCTACGCAGTGACACAGTAACAAAACCAAGCAAAGAGATGCGGAACGTAATGGTGAATGCAGAAGTTGGTGATGATGTTTATAGAGAAGACCCGACTGCAAATAGATTACAAAAATATTGTGCGGAGTTATTTGGCAAAGAAGACGCACTCTTTGTACCAAGTGGAGTGATGGGAAATCAACTTTGCTTGAATGTATTAACACAACCTGGTGATGAAATTATTTGCGACAAAAATGCACACATATTTCTGTATGAATCTGGTTCTCCAGCAATGCTTAGTGGATTATCTATGAATTTAATTGATGGACAAAATGGAGTTATTACTCCAGCAGAAGTAGAGACTTTAATTCGTCCAATAAGTGCGTATTACATGCCCCGCACAAAAGTGATTGAAGTTGAAAACACGCATAATGTTGCTGGTGGTGTGGTTCATCCAATTGAGAATATAAAAGCCTTGAAAACATTGGCTGATAAGCATAGACTTAAAATGCACTTAGACGGAGCAAGACTTTGGAATGCTTCTGTTGCTACTGGAATATCGGTTGCAGAATATTCTGCATACTTTGATACAGTTTCAGTATGTCTCTCTAAAGGACTTGGTTCGCCTGTTGGTTCAATTATACTTGGTGAAAAAGAAATGATTGAAGAAGCATTTCGTGTGCGTAAAGGCTGGGGCGGAGGTATGCGGCAGATTGGAATACTTGCTGCTGCTGGACTTTACGCAATTGAAAATAATTTCAGCAGATTATCGGAAGACCACAAAAACGCAAAAGAATTGGCAGAGAATATTGCAAAAATGGAATCAGTGGAGATAGATACTTTACTTGTACAGACAAATATTTTAATGTTTAAACCGCGAACCATGAGTGTTGAAGAGGTAATTGTAAAATCAAAAGAGAAAGGCTTATTGTTAGGACACGGTGGAGTTGGAGTTGTGCGTGCTGTTACTCATATGGATGTTACTGATAAAGATATCGAAAAAGCTGTGCTAATATTGTCTCAAGTTTTAAACTGATTCATGAAAGCTTAACTGCTCTCTGATATTAATTTCTCTATCGCCAATTTAATATTCTCTTTTTTAGCTTGTGTTTGCACAGTAATTGGTTCTGCCACCCTTTCCATACAGTTGGTTAAATTGCAATTTTCACAAGTATCGTTAACTTCTCTTGTTTTTATTCTGGGGTCATTTAAATAATTGATTTTTTTCTCTAAATCAGAGTCAACTAAAAATCCTATGGTAACGCTTGAGAATGCGTCATTTTTAATTCTGCTAGATTTTGCAATAGAGATACTCAAATATTCATCGTTCGAGTTAATGAACTTCGATTTCTGAATTCCTATTATATGTTGTTCAGTATTGGGGTTATCTTTTTGCTTCTTTTTTAATTCTTCAATTACACAAATTGAAATCCATCTTCTACAATAATGTTCGTTACTATGATACCCGCCAGGGTTTTGATGAGTATTCAAATGAAGTTCTTTGGAGAGTTCATATTTATCTGAGTTTACATCACAATTAAATCGTAAAAAGAAAAATTTATTTATTTGAAAATATTTGGGAGCTATATTTGAAATTCGTTGGAACAACATTTCAGAGGTAACCTGATACTTTTTAAGTAAATTCAATAAAAATTTATTGTTCCATTTTTTTAATTTAAGAAAGTTATCAAAGTCTTCCTCTATGTTAACCTTAGGAATTAGTAATGCAGTAGAGAAATATGAAGCATTGAGGTTGTTCAATAATTGCTCGAATGAATCTAAATTAGAAGAAGGGTAGAGATAACTTCGGTCAGTAATCTCTAAGTAATTATATGCAATTTCCTTTCCAAGAATAAATGATAATTGTGATTGAGATAAAAGTTTATTCGTAAATATTTTGTTAGCTGCTCCCCTTTTTACAACTCCTCTTAACAGAAATAGTTCATCGTAATTACTTAAGTTTTTTGTGTTCACACTATAGTTAAAATTGTTTGTAAGTAATTCAATTAATTTTTTAGAGCCAATCTTAATTATATCAGTAAGTTTATTCTCTTCTCTAAATCTCTCAACTCTCTTTTCTAATTCATAAAAATAATTATCATTAAATTCTTTATAAATTCTTAACGCAGTTTTACTGAAAATATTTCTGCTCTGTTCAGAGCTTCTTGCAATTTCAATAATAGTTGAAACAATAGCGTTTAGCTGCATAGGGGCATTAGCGAGAAGTGCAATCAGTTTATTAATGTCAATTCCATAGTGGTCAATAGGTAATTGCTTAAGAATGTTAGAGTCTAATAACTCACCAATTGGTGCTAAACTTTTATTTAATTTAACTGAAACAATATTATCGTATGAAACACTCAATGCCTCCGCCAATGCTAATATTTTTTCAGATTTCGGATACTTCTTTCCGCTCTCTATTTCATTTAAATAGGAAACTGAAAGTGAAGAATGATTCGCTAATTCTGACAAGGATAAATTTCTTGATTGTCGAAGTTGTTTTAGCTTTAAGCCAAAAATTAATTTTATATTACTTTTATTTAATTCCAACTGTTAAACCGTTTTAATTTTTGCAGTAGCAATATAAATAATTAGAATTAAATTAAAAAACGAAAAAGAGCAAAGATTCTTTAATAGCGAATATTCGCTTGACAAAACATTTCGCTATGTTTATATTGCTTTCATTATTGATATAAAAGTGAAAATAATATTATCGCTTTAACTTCTCCAACTAATTTTAGTACAAATTACTATTGAGGTTCTTATGATTAAAACAATTTTAGATTATTTGCCGTACCAAATTGACAACTTTCCGCAAGAAGATGCAATTTGCTGTAAAGAAAATGGAGAATGGAAAAAATATAGTTCTCAGGAGTGTCAGAACATTATTGATAAAGTTAGTTTGGGGCTGTTAAAAATGGGAATTGAACCTGGAGATAAAATTGCAATTATTTCTAACAACCGCCCTGAATGGAATTTCGTAGATTTTGGTGCATTGCAAATAAAGGCAATTGGTGTTCCAATGTATCCGAACATTACTGAAAAAGAATATGAGTTTATATTTAATGAAGCTGAAGTAAAATTGGTTTTTGTATCGGATGAAGAAATTTATGAAAAAGTAAAAAGTATTCTCAATACCTCTCCAAGTGTAGTGGATGTTTATTCATTTAACAAAATTGAGAATGTAAAACATTGGAGTGAATTAACAAAAGATTCAGACGAATCTTTATCAAACAAATTGCAGGAACTTAAAGACTCTGTAAAAGAGACTGACCTTGCAACAATTATTTATACTTCGGGTACCACTGGTGGTCAAAAAGGAGTAATGCTTTCGCATAAAAATATTGTTAGTAATGCTCAATCAATTCAAAAAACTATGCCTCACAATTATACTCACAAAGCATTAAGTTTCTTACCACTATGTCACATTTTTGAACGTACAGCAATCTACTTCTACATCTTTGTGGGTACATCAGTCTATTATGCTGAAAGTCTTGAAAAAATAGTTGACAATTTGAAAGAGGTTAAACCTGATTTCTTTATTACCGTACCGCGCTTATTAGAAAAAGTTTACGAAAAAATAATTACTAAAGGAAGAGGTTTAAGCGGGTTAAAAAAAATGATATTCTTCTGGGCAGTAAATGTTGGATTAGATTTTGATGATAAAGGAAACAATAGTTCTTGGTATAACTTTAAGTTGAGCATAGCCAGTAAATTAGTTTTTAGCAAGTGGCGAGAAGCTTTGGGAGGAAATATTAAGGGTATTATTGTTGGTGCTGCCGCCCTTCAAGTACGCCTTGGTAGAATTTTTACTGCTGCGGGGTTACCAGTTAGAGAAGGTTATGGATTGACGGAATGCTCTCCTGTGCTTACAGATAACCGCTTTGAAAAAGGTGGATACTGTTTTGGAACTGTTGGACCAGTTATCCCCAATGTTGAAATTAAAATTGCTGATAATGGAGAAATTCTTGCTCGTGGTCCTAACATTATGATTGGCTACTACAAAAGACCAGAATTGAATAGTGTAGCTATAGATGCAGATGGATGGTTTCATACTGGTGATGTTGGAGAATTTGTTGATGGAGAATATCTTAAAATTACAGATAGACTAAAACAAATATTCAAAACATCTGGCGGAAAGTATATTGCACCGCAACCTCTTGAAAATAAAATGAAGGAGTCTTTCTTTATTGAACAAGTTATGGTTATTGGTGAAAACAGAAAATATCCAGCAGCTTTAATAATTCCTGCATTTCCATATTTGAAAAATTGGTGCAAAATTAAAGGGCACAATGTGGAAACAAATGAGGAGATAATTAATTGTGAAGGTGTTTACGAACGCATCTGGCAAGAGGTTGAAGAGATGAATGTGGAATTTGGTAAAACAAGGAAAATAAAAAATATCAGATTGTTGGTAGATGAATGGTCAGTAGATTCGGGTGAATTAACACCTACGCAAAAAGTAAAAAGAAAAGTAATATTAAAGAAGTATGAAGATTTGATTGAAGAAATGTATGCTGAAGAAAGTACTTAATTTATTATTTGAACTGAATAATTATAAAGGAGGCTTTGCATAACCTAAAAACGGCAACAACTCTAATTTCTTGAATAGTATTTATTACTCATTTTGTTCCATTTTATACGCTACGCCCCCCGAGAGTAGCAAATATTAGAGTGAAACTACTCAAAACAGAATGCCAAAGTAGGTTATTAAAAGACTTCATAAAATATTTTATTAATTAAATTGAACAAACAATGAAAAGAATAATTAGAAAAGTAGTAGTGTTAGGTTCCGGAGTTATGGGGTCAAGAATTGCATCTCATTTTGCAAACATTGGTTGTGAAGTATCTTTGCTTGATATTGTACCGAAAGAACTAACAGAAAAAGAGAAAAGTAAAGGGCTTACTTTAAATGATGTGCAAGTACGCAATAGAATTGCAGATGAAAATCTTGCAGCAACTTTAAAAGCAAAGCCTTCACCAATTTATCATAAGTCGTTTACTTCCAGAATAAGAACTGGAAATTTTGAAGACAATATGGATTGGCTAAAGGATTCCGATTGGACAATAGAGGTAGTTGTTGAAAATCTAAAAATCAAGAAATTAGTTTTTGACACTGTTGAAAAATTTAGAAAGCCAGGAACCTTAATCACATCAAACACTTCGGGCATTCCCATTCAATCAATGTTGGAAGGAAGAAGTGATGATTTCATTGAACACTTTTGTGGAACGCACTTTTTTAATCCTCCCAGATATTTACAGTTGTTGGAAATTGTTCCATCTGATAAAACTAAAGAAGACGTGATTGATTTCTTAATGCAGTATGGCGACCTCTTTTTAGGAAAGACCACAGTCTTGTGTAAAGACACTCCATCATTTATTGCCAATAGAATAGGTGTGTTCAGCATTATGGCAATTTTTAAGTTGATGCAAGAGATGAACTTAACAATTGAAGAGGTCGATTCCCTTACAGGACCAATAACAGGTAAACCCAAATCGGCAACCTTTAGAACAAGTGATATTGTTGGAATTGATACATTGGTAAAAGTAGCGACCAACAATTATAACTCCTGCCCGGATGATGAACAACGAGAAATAATGGTAATTCCGGATTTTGTAAATAAGTTAGTTGAAAAGAATTGGCTTGGCGATAAAACAGGACAGGGCTTTTATAAAAAGTCGAAAAATGAGAAAGGTGAACGAGTTATCTTAACTTTAGATACGGATAATTTTGAATATAGAGAAAAGAAAAAAGCAAAGTTTGGTTCTGTTGGTGCAGCAAAGGTAATTGATAATTTAGGGGAGGGAATAAAATCGCTGCACTATGCTAAAGATAAAGCCGGAGACTTTTTAAGAGAACTATCTTATTACATTTTTTCTTATTCATCCAATAGAATTCCTGAAATAACCGATGAGCTTTACAAAGTTGATGATGCAATGCGTGCCGGTTTTGGATGGGAGTTAGGACCATTTGAAACTTGGGATATTCTCGGAGTTGAAAAGTTTGCAAACAAAATGGAAGAAGCTGGACACAAGCCGGCAGCTTGGGTTAAAGAGATGTTGGAGAATGGAATAACATCCTTTTACACAATAGTCGCAGACTCCTACGGAGAAAATGGAGTTAAAAAATTCTATGATCTAAATTCAAAATCATACAAAAAAATAGTAGGTAAAGAGAGTTTTATAATTCTTGATAATATAAGATCAAACAAACCAGTTTGGAAAAATTCTGGTACTACACTTCACGATATTGGAGATGGAGTTTTGAACCTTGAGTTCCAAACTAAGATGAATGCCATTGGTGGCGAAGTGATTGAAGGAATAAACAAAGCTATCGATATAGCTGAAAAAGATTTTAGAGGATTAGTGCTTGGTAATGATGGACAACATTTTTCTGCCGGTGCAAATCTTGCAATGATTCTAATGCTCTCCGTTGAACAAGATTGGGATGAACTTGAATTTGTGGTTCGCCAATTTCAAAATACTATGATGCGCATTCGCTATTCGGGTATTCCGGTTGTTGCTGCTCCGCATGGAATGGCTTTGGGCGGCGGTTGCGAAACATGCTTACATGCAGACCAGATTGTAGCTTCTGCTGAGACTTACATTGGGCTTGTAGAAGTTGGGGTTGGAGTTATTCCAGCAGGCGGAGGTACTAAAGAGATGGCTTTACGTGCATCAGATACTTACGAAAAAGATGAAGTTGGATTGCCGGAATTGCAAAAGAGGTTTTTGACAATTGGTCAAGCATCCGTTGCTACTTCAGCATACGAGGCTTATGATTTAGGACTTTTAAGAAAAGGATACGACACAATAACAATCAATCCAAATAGAGTAATTTCGGATGCGAAAAGAGCAGTAGTTGAATTGGCAGAAAAAGGTTATACCCAACCGATAGAGAGGAAGGATATAAAAGTATTTGGGAAATCTGCATTAGGGTCATTATTGATTGGAGTAAATTCATTTAAACTTGCCGGATATATTTCACAACACGATCAAAAAATTGCTGAAAAATTGGCTCGTGTAATATGCGGAGGAGACTTATCGCAGCCATCTTTAGTTTCTGAACAATACCTCCTAAATCTTGAAAGAGAAGCTTTTCTTAGTTTATGCGGTGAGAGGAAAACGCTTGAAAGAATTCAAAGTATTTTAAATACTGGAAAACCATTAAGAAATTAGTTTATAAAAAATTAAGAGTAAAGAATTATGAATGAAGCATATATTGTAACAGGTTATCGTTCCCCAATAGGGAAAGCTCCACGCGGAAATTTCAAATTTTACAGACCAGATGATTTGGCTGCTAAAGTTATTAATCATATTCTTAAATCAGTTCCGGAATTAGATCCTTCAAGAGTTGATGATATAATTGTGGGAAATGCAGTACCCGAAGCAGAACAGGGAATGCAAATGGGACGTATGATTTCACTACGTAGTGATCTTCCTTTAAACGTACCTGGTGTTACTATAAATAGGTATTGTGCATCTGGTGTAGAGACAATTTCGATGGCAGTTGCAAAAATAAAAATGGGTATTGCCGATTGTATTATTGCTGGTGGAGTAGAATCGATGTCGTTGGTTCCTACTATTGGTTGGAAGTTTACGGCTAATTATGACATAGCAACAGAGCATCCGGAATTTTATTTAGCAATGGGGCTTACAGCTGAGGAAATAGTTAACGATTATGGAATATCGCGAGAAGACCAAGATGAGTTTGCATTTAACTCCCACTTGAAAGCAATAAACGCAATTGAGAAAGGATATTTCAAAGATGAAATTGTACCAATTGAAATTAACGAGGTATATGTAGATGGAGATAAAAAGAAAACGAGAGCAAAGTTAGTTGAAGTTGATGAGGGTCCTAGAAAAGATACAACACGTGAAGCTCTTGCAAAACTAAGACCAGTATTTAGAGTTGGTGGAACTGTAACTGCTGGAAATTCATCGCAAACATCGGATGGTGCAGCATTTGTAATGGTAATGTCTGAAAAGATGGTTAAAGAATTAAACTTGGAACCTAAAGCAAGAATGATTTCGTATGCTGTTGCTGGTGTTGACCCACGTGTGATGGGCATTGGTCCAACCGTTGCCATTCCTAAAGCCTTGAAGCAAGCAAATATGAAACTTGAAGATTTAGATTTGATAGAGTTGAACGAAGCATTTGCTTCTCAAGCTTTATCAGTTATTAGAGAAGTTGGATTAAACCAGGAAACTTTAAATGTAAATGGTGGAGCAATTGCTTTGGGGCATCCCTTAGGCTGCACAGGAGCAAAACTTACTATTTCAATGCTAAATGAATTAAGAAGAAGAGATAAAAAGTATGGAATGGTATCAGCATGTATTGGCGGAGGACAAGGGGTTGCTTCAATTTTTGAATTGCTTGGTTAGGTAACTTATTGCAAAAATTTATGTGATATAATTTGAGATGTTAAAATCGTTCTTTGAAAAACTGAATTAACCCAAAAATTTTAGGAATACTATTTAGCCTTTTTGAGTCCGAAGAGAATTATCTGAAACATTTGGTTTCCGTCTCCGGATAAACAATCTATTGATGCTTTAATGAATTCATTTTCATCATCATTATTTAATTCTAAAGTGTTTTGATAATCAATGTATTCGTATCCATTGAAAGTAGTAATCATATCAAAAAATAATCTTGTTGTTCTACCATTCAATTCAGGAAACGGATGAAGTGCTATCAGTTCGCACATATAGTATGCAATCTTTTTGGCAAACAATTCTTTGGGTTTATCAGTGTAATCTTTTAAGAAATTATCATTTTTAAGTTCACGGAAAATACTTTTGGAAGTTTGTTTTAAAAATCTTACTTGACAAAATGTTGAAAACCCCTTTGAAATATTTATAGTGCGATACTTACCAGCAAAATTATAAAGTTCTTCAAATGTTTTTTGATGTAAAAATTGAAAATATTCTTCGTCAAAGTTTGTATTCTCTGAAAGGTTATTGTGAAAAAATTCATAACCCTTAAAAAGCAATTCTTGTTCTTTTTCTTCAAGAGTTTTAGTTACTCTAATATTAAGTTTGTTGATTGGAATATTAGAGTTTTTATAGTAGATATGGTTTTTGTCTTGAGAGTATTTAGACATTAAACTTTAGTTTTGCTTGTTTGGTTTTTTTCGAATCTTTTCGTAGAGTTTTGTGTCCTTCAATTTTTGAAGAAATTTCTACTGCTTTTACTGCTTTTTTTATTGAAAATTTTGGTTTATTCATTTTGCAATCCCATAAGTTTTTGTAATGTAATATAGTAAAAATTAGGTTTAGTTGTTTTTATTAAAAAACGTTAACGACCCTCTATACCACAGGTATTATGACTGCTTGTTTTTTTTTACTTGGGTTTAATGTTATAGCTTTTCAAAAGTTATTTTAGTTGACAACCTGCTAAAAAATAGGTGAGTTAAATAGTAATATTTATGGTTTGTAAAACATAAAATTATTTGGATAAATAGCGCATAATTATAAAATATTTTGTAAAACTAAATCTTTTATCATAAATAGAATTAAAGGAGAGAAAATCATGGAAAATGAAAAATTAAAAGTTGAAGTACTAAAGGGTGGTGAGTTTCTAATAAAAGAAACTGACCCCAAAACTATATTTATTCCCGAAGAGTTATCGGAAGAACAAAACATGATGGCTGATTTAGCTATGGAATTTGTTGAAAAAGAGATTACTCCGAACCTGGATAAAATTGATAAGCAGGAACCTGGCTTAACAGTTAAAATACTTGAGAAAGCTGGTGAACTTGGGCTTCTTGGGGTATCTGTTCCTGAAGAATATGGAGGCTTAGGAGAAGACTTTAACACCGCAACAGCACTTGCTATGGCAATGGGTAATGCCTACGCATTTGGGGTTACATTTGCTGCTCATACTGGAATTGGTACATTGCCAATTCTCTATTATGGTAATAAAGAACAGAAGGAAAAATACTTACCAAAATTAGCTTCGGGTGAGTTAAAATCGGCGTATTGTTTAACAGAGCCTGGTGCTGGTTCAGATGCCCTCTCTGCAAAAGCAACTGCTGTACTTTCTGATGATGGTCAGTTCTATATTTTGAATGGTCAAAAGATGTGGATAACAAATGGCGGCTTTGCCGATATATTAATTACTTTTGCTAAAGTTGATGGTGAACATTTTACCGGATTTATAATTGATACAAATTCTGAAGGGTTCACAAAAGGGGAAGAAGAGAATAAACTTGGAATAAAGGGTTCATCCACCAGAGCACTATACTTAGAGAATGTTAAAGTTCCAAAAGAAAATGTTTTGGGCGAAATTGGAAAGGGTCATTACATTGCATTTAATGTACTAAATATTGGAAGATTTAAACTCTGTGCAATGGCAACGGGAAGTGCAAAAAATGTATCCACATTCAGCATTGAATATGCGAATGAAAGAAAACAATTCAAACAGTTTATTTCTAACTTTGGTGCAATTAAACATAAATTAGCCGAGCAGGCAATAAAAATATTTGCATCAGAATCGTTAACATATAGAATAAGTGATTTAATAGACAAGAAGGAGAAAGAGCTACATGCTGCTGGGGATACTTATGAGGAAGCATTAAGAAAAGCTGCTGAGGAATATGCTATTGAGTGTGCAATGGCAAAAGTATTTGGGTCAGAAGTTCTCGATTATGTGGTTGATGAAGGTGTTCAAATTTTAGGCGGTTATGGATACTCGGAAGAATACCCTGCTGCGAGAGCCTATCGTGATTCGAGAATTAATAGAATATTTGAAGGGACTAATGAAATTAACAGATTGTTAACTGTTGATATGCTTTTGAAACGTTCAATGAAAGGACGTATTAATTTGCTGGGACCAGCAATGGCAATTACTAAGGAGCTTATGTCAATTCCAGATTTTGGAAGTGAGGAAGAAGGAGTGTTATCAGCAGAGACCAAAGCAGTACAAAATATTAAGAAAGCTGTTCTAATGGTTGCTGGTGCTTCTGCACAAAAATTTATGGCAAAACTTGCTGATGAACAAGAAATTATTATGAACACTACTGATATGATGATTGAAGTTTTTGCTTGCGAATCAGTTCTGCTGCGTACCCAAAAGTTAATATCAAATAGAGGGGAAGGTGAAGCAAAACACTATATTGAAATGACGAAAGTTTATCTTAACGATGCTATTGATAGAATAAACTTCTACGGAAAACAAGCTATATCTTCTTTTGCTGAAGGAGATGAACTAAAATTAATGCTAATGGGGTTAAAGCGTTTCACAAAATATCAGCCAGTCAACACAAAAGTTCTAAGAAGAAGTATTGCTGATAAATTGATTGAAGCAAACAAATATTGTTTCTAAATATTGTACTAATTATTATTTTGTACAATTCTTTTCCCCTCTTTTTGAGGGGATTTTTTTAATTGAATTACGTAAACTACTTGTTAAATTCTTAATAATAACCAAGGCTATAATAATGAATGAAAAATATAAAGAACCAATGCTTAAAGAGAACGCCTTAATAGATAAGGTTGTTGTAATCACTGGAGGTGGTACAGGGCTTGGAAAATCAATGGCAAAGTACTTTCTTGAAGTTGGTGCTAAGGTGATTATTACAAGTAGAAAGTTAGATGTTTTAGAAAAAACAGCAAAAGAGTTATTCGAACAGACTGGAGGAGAAATATTTCCTGTAGTGTGTGATATACGAAAGTACGAGCAAATTGAAAACCTTTTATCTAACTCAATTGAAAAGTTTGGGAAAGTAAATGTTCTTGTAAATAATGCTGCGGGAAATTTTATAACGCCCACCGAAAGACTTTCATACAGAGCCTTTGATGCAATTACAGATATTGTTTTAAAAGGAACTTATTATAATACACTTGCGTTCGGTAAATATTGGATTAAAGAGAAGATGAATGCAACAGTATTAAATATTGTTACAACGTATGCTTGGACTGGCTCTGCGTTCGTTGTTCCATCTGCATCTGCAAAAGCGGGAGTGTTGGCACTTACCAGATCACTTGCTGTAGAATGGGCAAAGTATGGAATACGTTTTAATGCAATAGCTCCCGGACCATTTCCAACCAAGGGAGCTTGGGATAGATTATTCCCCAAAGAACTAAAAGAGAAATTAGATATTAAAAAGAAAATTCCGCTTAACAGAGTTGGCGAGCATCAAGAGTTAGCAAATCTTGCTGCTTATTTAATCTCCGATTATTCTGCATTTATGAATGGAGAAGTAGTTACAATTGATGGAGGTGAGTGGTTGAAAGGAGCAGGTGAGTTTAATATGCTGGAAAGTATCCCCATAGAAATGTGGGATGAAATTGAAAAGGGTATTAGAGCAAAAAAATAGATACACAAATTATAAAATATTATTTCACAAAATGTAACATAGATTGATTAGTCCCGATACATCGGGAGTCAATCTGTGTCTTAAAAAGTTATGCTTGCTTTCTATTTACTACTCCAATAATAAATCTTCGCCACAGTTCTTTGCAAAAATATGCAGTAATTTTAATTCACTTAAGAAATTTAAAATTATTAGGTTTACACATAAGTATGATATTTATTAATATTTCCTAAGCCATTTAAAAAATCAAAAATTATGGATTATAAAAAGTATAAACATAAAATATACGAAACAGTAAAATTTCACGAAGTTGATTTGATGGGTGTTGTTAACAATGCAGTCTATCTAAATTACTTTGAAGATGCACGTATGGATTATTTTAAAGTTTTAACAGAGAAATATCAACTTAAAGAAATTCTTGAAGATGGCTACTTCTTTATTATGGCTCATAACGAAATTGATTATTTAATACCCGCCGGGTTTAATGATGAATTAATTGTTTACACCAAAATTGAATGGATTAAAAACACAAGTATCAGTTTTAAACACATTATTGTAAACAAAAAAAATGATAAGACCATTGCTGTTGGTGGTGGAGTTATGGTTCACATAAAACTATCCACAAAAGAGAAGCAAAAGTTACCACAATCTTTTATTTCGGCAATTCAAGACTTTGAAGAAGGAGTCTTGAAGAAAAGGGAATAATTTCTATTTTTAATTATTAATTCACAATGTGAGGGTTGTATGAAATTAGTTTTTGATATTGAAACAGTTGGGTTCGATTTTAATTCACTCACGGAATCACAGCAAGAATTTATACTTCGTTATTCCGAAAAAGAAATTGATAGTGAACTTAAAAAGAAAAAGGAAGATGAAGCAATTCGCTATTTATCCCTATATCCATTAACTGCAAGGGTTGTTGCAATTGGAATGTTAAATACAGAAACCGAGCATTCAATGGTTTTGTATGAGGATTCTGTAGAGTCCGAATGGCAGTCAGAAAATGGTGATGTGAAATATTGTGCTTACTCCGAAAAAGAAATGCTCACTCGCTTTTGGGAGTATGCAAAAAAAGCTGATGCAGTAATTACATTTAATGGACGGAATTTCGATATCCCTTTTTTAATGATGCGTTCCGCTATATTGAAAGTTAAACCTACCAGAAATTTTATCCGAAAAAGATACGACAACAAATCGCACATCGACTTATTAGATAAATTTACGCAGTATGGAATTACAAAGAAATTTAATCTCGATTTTTACTGCCAAACTTTTGGAATTGAATCGCCAAAATCGCACGGAGTTTCCGGAATGGATGTGAAAGAACTCTACGAAGCAGGAAAAATTAAAGAGATTGCAACTTATTGTAGCCACGATGTTAAGGCAACATACGAACTTTATAAAATATGGAATGAATATTTAAATATTTAATTATTGAAAATATTTAGGGCTTTCATTTCTGCCGTTTTGCCAGAACGTGTTTTGTAACATTTTATGAACTTTTTCAATCTGTGGAATAGTATATTTTTCTTTGCTTCTATTAACAAAATGTTTAGTAACAAATTTTGGAAGATTATCTTCCTCTAAATCATTAACCAATTCAAGAATAATCATTATTTTAACCAAGTCAATTAACTCCCCTATCGAACTATTCCAAATTATCTTTTGTCCGGTTAATTCTTTTAATAATTTTGAAATAAAATGGGGAGAGAATTTTTCTAATGTAATAAATTTATTCTTCACCACAATTAGTTTTTCACTTTTAGGATTTTTCTTTTCCAATAAATCTATTTCATCTTTAATAATAGTAAGTACTTTTTGGTAATTAACTAATTCAGCCCTCACCAATCCTCTTAGCTCACCCTCTCCAGGATATCTTGTATCATAAGGGTTTGAAGAAATTGTTTTAAATTGATGTTTTATAAAATCCTTCAATTCTTCACAACTTCCCTCTATATTAATATTTTTTGAAGCATACATTTTTAATGGTAGAGTTTTGGGTTCTTCAAAACAAGCCACAATTCTAACAAGTTCACGTTTAATTTTTATTAAATATTCTATTTTTTCATCAACTTCTTTGAATGTATCTAATGCAAATAGTATTTGATGAAAATTATAATTACCAACAATCATTATTTCCTCGTTCTTTGGTATTATTTCAATCGCAATTTTTATGCCTAATATTTTGGAATCAAATTCAATGAAATATCAAGCATTGTGTGATATAAGTCACACTAAAGAAGTAACTCGGTAAATGTTACTTGTTATTAAGTCCACTTTTTGGTTTTAAAATTTTGAAATAGTGTCGTGTCAATGTTGTAATATCGCATAAAATCTTTTTCAAAAAGGGTTTCTTTTAATTTGAGTTTAACTTTTAGTTCGTTATTTTACTATTCTAAATTTAGATTTGGGAAATGAAATGTTTATAAGTGATGATTAAAAAATATTTTGAAATATCTTTTTTTATCTTCTTTACTTTGCTGATAATATCTTCCTGCACAGTTCATTACAAATCTGTATCAGATGCAGAAAGTGGGGAAAATCAGAAATCAAATAATTTCCAAAACGGTGAATTCATAAATGCGAATCCAACCGAAGGAATGACAGAATCCTTTCTTACAGTTGCATATAAATATATGTTTGAAAACAATAATAAGAGAAAACCCAGCTTTGAAATTCCAACAGTTAAAGTTGATATCGATTCCTTTGCAAATAAAAGCCTGGATAATCTTTCAGTAATTTGGCTTGGGCACGCAACAACATTAATTAATATTGATGGAACAATAATATTAACCGATCCAATTTTAACAAAATGGGCTTCACCTGTTGATTGGTTTGGACCAAAACGATTTTTCGATTCACCCATAGATATTGAGGAACTTCCAATTTTGGATGCAGTAGTAATCTCTCATAATCATTACGATCACCTGGATAGGGAATCGGTACTTAGCATAAATGGAAAAACGAAAATATTCATTGTCCCTATTGGGGTTGGGGCAATTTTGGAAAGGTGGGGAATATTGACCGAAAAAATTGTTGAAAAAAAATGGTGGGAAATATATCAATTAAACGAAACTGTTAAAATAATCACAACTCCAACACATCATTTTTCTGGACGTTCTATATTAGACCGCAACAAAACATTGTGGGCTTCCTATATAATTAAAAGCAAAAATCATTCAGTTTATTTTGGAGGTGATTCTGGTTTCTTCAAAGGCTACAAAGAGATAGGTGAAAAATATGGACCGTTTGAAATCACAGTATTACCAATAGGAGCATATAGCGAAATGTGGAAGAGCATCCACATGGATGCAGAAGAAGCAGTACAAGCACATTTAGATTTGAAAGGGAATTTATTATTCCCAATCCATTGGGGAACATTCAATCTCGCTTTGCATGGCTGGATTGAGCCGGCAGAACATCTAATTACCGCATCAGCAAAGGAGAATGTTAAAATTGCAATTCCCAAGCCTGGTGAAGTTGTAAAAAAGAATTCAAAAAATAGAATAGAAAAATGGTGGGATCCATCAAGAGAAAGGGGAATAGTGGAACAGAAGGATAATGGAAAGAAGAAAAACTACGACCCTGTATTTTAAAATCTCGGTATATAAGTGTTGTAATTAATGTGAGGTAAATATGATTAAGAAATTTGAAGGGAAAAACATTGTTATTACTGGAGGTGCGAGCGGTATTGGTCGCCTAATGGTTAGAAGCCTTGCAAACAAAGGGGCAAATGTAATTATTCTTGACATCAATCAATCAAATCTTGATACTGTAGTAAATGAAATTAGAAGTGATGGAAATAAAGGGAGCGGATATGTTTGCGATGTCGGAAATTTTGATGCCGTTGAAGAGACCAAAAATCAAATATCGGCAGAGCATGGATTTGTTGAAATATTAATAAATAATGCAGGTATAGTTGTCGGCAAATATTTTATAGACTTAACAGTAGATGAGATTGAAAGAACAATGCGTGTAAATGCTATGGCTGGAATGTGGACAACAAAAGTATTTCTTCCGGAAATGATTGAGAAAAACAGAGGACATTTGGTGAACATTGCATCATCGGCAGGAATGGTTGGGGTTGCGAAAATGACTGATTATGCAGCGAGCAAGTTTGCCCACATTGGCTTTGATGAATCTCTACGAATGGAATTAAAGCAGATGAAGAAGAACATTAACACAACAATTGTAACTCCATACTTTATAAATACCGGAATGTTTGAAGGAGTAAAATCACGCTTCTCATTCTTGCTTCCAATTTTGGATGAAAACAAAGTTGCAAATAAAATTATTAATGCAATTGAAAAGAAAAAAGAGCGAGTAATAACACCACCAATGGTTTATACTCTTTTTCCCCTAAGACTTTTACCTGTTCCAGTTTTTGATTGGGTTGCAAATTTTATGGGAATAAATGCGACAATGAAAAACTTTGTAGGTCGTGGAAAAGAAAGTACATTACCTTAGTATCTTATTAATAATATTCCCCGCAGTGCGGGACTAACAGCGTGTTTTATTTGGCAGAAAATTTCAAATAGCAAAAACTAAACAACAAATAAATTACAATAAACAAATGTCAAAATTCTAAACTTCTTAACCCAACTTGCCACTTTGGGATGTTAAGACAAGCAAAAACAACATGTTAAAAAATTAGTGGTACACTACATATTTTTTAACTGCTCTTTGTGTGTTATTGCATTTAGCCGCATCATAAATGTTCTTAACCTCGTCCATTGGTTTAGCTGGTTTTCTAAGATGGATATTTTTTTTATCAGTAGG
>JAKIUC010000014.1 GCA_021647785.1 Melioribacteraceae bacterium | reverse complement strand
GAATAGAGATATTCAGGTTGTTACTCAAGCAGATCTAATATCACATTATCCAAATATTAAATCAGACTTAGAAAAATTAAAATATTCTTCTGCAATCATAGAGCTTGTATTAAAATTAACTGTTGATAATGACCCGCATAAAAGATTGTTCAACGGTATTGAAAGAATATTAAATAGAATGGATAGTGAAGATACATCTGCAAAACTTTTGTTTGCTTTTTTTTTCAAATTCTTTTTAAGCGAAATTGGATATGGATTAGAAACGGATAGTTGTTCAGAATGTAATAAAGATTTAGTAGATTCGGATGAAGTATTTTATAATTATGAGTTAGGTTTTTTGTGTGATTTATGTGGAAAAGATCATCTTATTTCTTATAATTTTTCTTCGGAACTTTTCTCTAAATTAATTTGTCTAAGCCAAAGAAAAAAAACATGTTCATATAAGAATAATGAATTAGAAAGTATCATCACTTTTTTTGAAAAATTCCTTATTTATCATATCAATGAATTTAAAGGTCTTAAATCGTTACAAATATATTAAATAATATAAAGGTTAAAAATGAAACGTAATAATATGGGTATAATTGCTCTTCTCTTTATTGGTGCTGTCTTTGGTGCTGTATTGGTTTCGGGTGTTGGCTATTTACCAACTTCAATTGCTCAAGTAAAAATAGGGAGCGATACCCCGCCAGAAATAGTTGATAACCCATCACTAACAAGTTTTAATAATTCCTTTGTTGGAACTGCTGAAAAAGTTACACCTTCCATTGTGCAGATTACAGTTCTTTCCAAATCAAAAAGCAATCCACATGCAGGATTTGAATTCTTCTTCCCGAAAAATGAGATGCCCCGAGAGCGGCAAGGTGGTGGTAGTGGTGTAATTATTTCGGATGATGGATATATTCTTACAAATAACCACGTTGTTGAAGGGGCTACTGAAGTAACGGTTAATTTGCTCGATAAAAGGAAATTCAATGCTGAAATTGTCGGTACCGATCCACTTACCGATTTAGCTGTAATTAAAATTGATAGCGAAGATCTTCCTGCAGCTTATCTTGGAGATTCAGACAAACTAAAAGTTGGTCAATGGGTAATGGCTATTGGAAACCCAATGGCACTTACGTCCACTGTTACTGCGGGTATTGTAAGTGCACTTGGAAGAAGTGTAAATATAATACGTGATAGTTATGGAGTTGAAGATTTTATTCAAACCGATGCAGCAATAAATCCTGGCAATAGCGGTGGTGCTTTAGTAGATCTAAAGGGTGCGGTCATTGGAATTAACTCTGCAATTGCTACGAATGGAATGACTGGAACATATATTGGCTATGGGTTTGCCATTCCAATAAACATTGCCAAAGTAGTTGCGGAAGATCTAATTTCATCAGGGAAAGTAAAGCGCGGATATATTGGAGTTAGGATTGAAGAGGTTGATTCTGATTTAGCAAAGGCTGTAGGATTGGATAAACCACACGGCATTCTTATTCAACAAGTAATTGAAGGTGGTGCTGCTTCAAATGAAGATATTAAGGCTGGAGATATTATAATTGATGTTGACGGAAAAGAGATAAATAAACCAAATGAATTGCAAAGTTATGTTGCCTCTAAACGTGCTGGAGATAAAATAATTCTTAATATTTATAGAGACGGTGATTACATTAAACGTTCGATAAAACTAAAGTTACGTGATGAAGATGAAAATAGTGAAAGCATTGCAAAAGAGGATGATGAAAAGAGTGAACGAAAAGGGGAGATAGAAGTAGTTAGTTTTGATAATTTAGGATTAACTGTACGCGATTTAAAAAGCAGTGAAGCAAAACAGTTTAATACTAAATATGGAGTTCTTATTACTAAAGTAAAAAGATTTAGCAAAGCAGAAAACCAAAAGTTATTTGCTGGGCTTGTAATTACTGAGGTTGATAGAAATAAAATAAAATCAGTCTCTGAATTGGAAGATGTATTTGAAAATAAACAAGGTGAAGCTGCGTTGCTTAAAGTTGTTGATAGTGAAGGTACATCAAGGTTTGTAGGCTTAGTTATTCCAGAATAGAATTGCATAAATATTCGAGTATTAATTTGAAACGAAAAGCGTCTAATATTTATTGGACGCTTTTTTTTATATTTGTACTTTCAATAAATTAAATAAAGATAAAATATGTTAAGATTTCTTACAGCTGGTGAATCACACGGAAAAGGTTTAACTGCAATTATTGAAGGATTCCCATCAAACTTAAAAATTGATGAGGGGTATTTAAATAAACATCTTGCTCGTCGCCAAATGGGCTATGGGCGAGGTGGGAGAATGAAAATTGAAACTGATACTGCGGAGATTCTTTCAGGCATTCGTTTTCAAAAAACTATGGGTTCGCCAATTTCACTTTTTATTAAAAACAGTGATTGGGAAAATTGGAAAGATGAAATGACTTCGGGAATACCAAAAGAGAAGCATGATAAAATCACAATTCCTCGTCCTGGTCATGCCGATTTAGTGGGTGTTTCCAAATATGATTTAAATGATATCCGTAATTCAATAGAGCGTTCTAGTGCTCGTGAGACGGCAGCTCGTGTTGCTGTTGGTTCTATAGCTCGCAGATTTTTAGAGGAGTTCGGGATTACTGTTGGAAGTTATGTTGAAAACATTGGTGGGATTTATTCCAAAGAAAAATATTCAGAAAAATTATTTTGTGAAACTTCTTTAGAGTTTAATGCGTGGAATCTCTCTGTTGAATCAGATAAAAGCTCTGTCCGTGTTTTAGATAAAAATCATGAAGATAGAATTGTTAGAAAAATAAAAAAAGCAAAGAAAGAGGGAGATACACTTGGAGGAACATTCTTTGTAGTTGTAAGTGGACTCCCTGTTGGACTCGGCAGTTTTATTCAATATGATACTAAACTTAGCTCTGCTATTGCACACGATATGATGTCAATCAATGCAGTAAAAGGTGTTGAGATTGGAACCGGATTTGAATCTGCAAATAATCCCGGTTCAAAATCGCACGATGAAATAATTATTAAGAATGAAGTAATTACGAGAAAGAGTAATCGTGCTGGTGGAATTGAAGGCGGGATGTCAACGGGACTTCCAATTATTGTAAGAGTGGCAATGAAACCAATAGCAACGCTGATGTCACCAATTGGTGCAATTGATTTATCCACAATGAAAAATGTAACATCAAGGCGTGAACGTAGTGATTTTACTGCTGTTCCTGCATGTGCGGTTATTGGAGAATCGATGTTAGCGTGGACAATTGCCAAAGCAATGTTAGATAAATTTGGTGGTGATTCAATGAATGAAATAAAAGATAATTATAGGAGTTATACTTCCAAGCTACAAAAACGATTAACGAAGAATTTTAGAAAATAAAAGAATATCACGCAGCTATTGAAATTCACAAAGCTCAAACATTAACGTATTTAAAATTATCTAAATTAAAATTAGCATTATCAATTAATTTCAATGTACCTTTATTAAAAGAAAGAATTAAACGTTTTGTAAATAATTTGTGATTCCCTTTGCGGTTCTTTGCGAACTCTGCGTGAAAGTATTTTAAAGAAAACAAAAGGCTTTTTCATGAAAATAGAAAAATTTATATTCAGTCCATTCCAAGAGAACACATATGTTGTTTGGGATGAAGATACTAACGAGACAATAATAATAGACCCAAGTTGTCTAACTGAAAATGAAGATATGGAATTAAAAACATTTATCAATGCGAACAATCTGAATGTAAAATATCTATTTAACACTCATGGGCATCTCGATCATATTTTTGGAAATGCGTTTGTGATGAACACATTTAACCCAATCCACTATACGCCAGAGATGGATATGCCATTATTTGAAATGGCACAAGAACAAGCAGCGGGATTTGGATTATCGATGCAATCATCACCAAAACCAGATAAGTATTTTGATGAATCAATTCCATTATTTATTGGTGAAAAGAAGATTCAGTTTTTATTCACTCCAGGACACACTCCTGGCGAGTTTTGTATTAATATTCCAACAGAAAAAATCTGCTTCACTGGTGATGTTCTTTTTAGAGAAAGCATTGGGCGAACAGATTTATGGAAAGGAAACTTAACCACTCTTATCAATTCAATTAAAACAAAATTATTTACTTTACCTGATGAGACTATAATTTATCCTGGGCATGGTGAGCAGAGTACTATCAATTATGAAAAAGCTAACAATCCTTTTTTAAATTGAAACCAATATTTCTCTCAAATTATTTCACTACATTTCGGTATATTTATAAGCTAAATTTTAATTAACATTTTTTCTGAGATAAAGATATTTAAATGGATTCAATACGTAATTTTTGCATTATTGCACACATAGATCATGGTAAATCCACTATTGCAGATGGATTGTTGGAATTTACAGGGACTGTTTCTCATAGAGAAGCAAAGCAGCAAGTGCTTGATGATATGGATTTGGAGCGTGAACGTGGTATAACAATTAAGTCGCATGCAATTCAAATGAAGTACACCGCAAATGACTCAAATAAATATATACTTAATTTAATTGACACTCCTGGGCACGTTGATTTTTCATACGAAGTTTCGCGGTCTCTTGCTGCTTGCGAAGGTGCAATTCTTGTAGTTGATGCTGCACAAGGAGTTGAAGCACAAACTATCAGTAACCTTTATCTTGCTGTTGAAGCTGGGCTTGAGATAATTCCAGTAATTAACAAAATTGATTTACCCAGTGCAATGGTTGATGTCGTTAGTAAGCAAATAGTAGATTTAATAGGATGCAGCAAAGAAGAAATAATTTTAACAAGTGCTAAAACACGTGAGGGTATGGAGGAAATGCTTGAAACTATTATTGAAAAAGTTCCTCCGCCAGATGGTGATCCGGAAAAACCTTTGCAGGCTTTAATTTTTGATTCAGTATTTGATTCGTACAGAGGAGCTATTGCATATGTTAGAGTTATGAATGGAGTTCTAAAAACAAAAGATGCGATTAAATTTTTTGCACACGATAAAAAATATCTCGCCGAAGAGATTGGCATTCTTGGTTTGCAGAAGATTAAAACGGATAAACTCTCGGCTGGAAATGTGGGCTACATAATTGGAAGCATCAAAGATGTGCATGATACAAAAGTTGGTGATACAATTACACTAATGAAGAATGGAGCAGAAGAATCGCTGCCCGGATATAAAGAAGTTAAGCCGATGGTCTATAGTGGACTTTACCCAATAAACTCGGACGAATATGAAAACCTACGTGAAGCTTTAGATAAGTTTAGACTAAATGATGCAGCGTTAGAATTTGTTCCGGAAACTTCTGCTGCACTTGGTTTTGGGTTTAGGTGCGGCTTTCTTGGAATGCTGCATATGGAGATTGTGCAAGAGAGACTTGAGCGAGAATATGACCAAACAATTGTTACCACACTTCCAAACGTAGAGTATATTGTTTTTAAAAAAGATGGAACGCAGTTGGTTGTTGATAATCCTGCCCTTATGCCTGAGCTTGGAGAAATTGATTACATTGAAGAACCATTTATAAAAGCTCAAATTGTAACTCCAAGCGATTACGTTGGCAGCATAATGAATCTCTCTATGGATAAGCGTGGTATATATAAAAATACAAGTTATATTGATCCAACTCGTGCAGATTTAGAATATGAATTTCCACTTTCAGAAATTATTTTTGATTTTTATGACAAGCTAAAATCTATTTCACGTGGTTATGCTTCTCTTGATTATGAATTTATAGGATATAGAAAATCGGAATTATCAAAATTAGAAATAGTATTAAATGGGGAGAAAGTAGATTCCCTTTCTGTTATTGTGCATAAGGATAAAGCCTACGAGTGGGGCAAACGTGTTGCTTCAAAATT
Source organism: Melioribacteraceae bacterium (assembly GCA_021647785.1). GTDB lineage: Bacteria > Bacteroidota > Ignavibacteria > Ignavibacteriales > Melioribacteraceae > 1-14-2-50-31-20. The sequence continues at coordinate 72,742 of JAKIUC010000014.1, read as the reverse complement.
AAAAGAACTAATTCCGCGGCAAATGTTTGAGATTGCAATTCAAGCATCAATTGGGAGTAAGGTGATATCGCGAACTACTGTAAAAGCGTTACGTAAAAATGTTACTGCAAAATGTTATGGCGGCGATATTACTCGTAAAAGAAAACTATTAGAGAAACAGAAAGCTGGTAAAAAACGAATGAAGCAAGTTGGTAATGTTGAAATTCCTCAAGAAGCCTTCCTTGCGGTACTACAGATAGATGAGTAAATTTTTGCAAATTGAAACAAAAGAATAGGTGGTTTAGTTTAATGCCTATTAAAAATTTAAAAGTTTGAGATTAAGAGAAATTGTGTGGAAATATAATCTCTTTAAGTTCAATTATTCTACTATGAGAGTGGAACAGGTAAACGAATGATCGAAAGAGAAGTTATTAAATAAAACAAAGAGATTTGAGAGTTAAATGAAGACACCAAAACAGAAAAGCATAGACTTTATAAAAAATTTATTATTTGCTTTAGTCGCAGCACTCCTAATTAAATCATTTTTAATTGAAACATCACGTGTACCAACTGGTTCTATGGAAACTACAATTAAAGTTGGTGATTTCCTTTTTGTTAATAAATTTATTTATGGTGCTTCGTCGCCACGAAATATACCCTTTACTGATGTTGCTCTACCTTATTTTCAGTTACCTGCATTTAAAACCCCAGAAAAAGGTGAAATTGTTGTGTTTGAATATCCAGGGGATAGGGATGATTTACACTCGAATGCTATTACAAATTACGTTAAAAGATGTATAGCAACGCCAGGGGATACAATTCAGATTATCGATAAAGTAGTTTTTATTAATAGTGTCGAAGCCCCAATTCCAACACATATACAATATAGTAATCCTTACCCTCGTCCAGCAGGTGTTAGCCATCCTTACATTTTTCCTAAAGGCTCTGGATGGAATGAGGATAATTACGGTCCTTATGCAATACCAAAAAAGGGTGATATAATTGATTTACACATTGGTAATATTGAATGGTGGAGAACAATTATTGATCGCGAATTTGGTAGAAGAGTAGTTTCAAAAAGAGATGGAAAAATATTTATAGATGAAAAAGAAGTTACTTCATATGAAATTAAAAAAGATTATTACTTTATGATGGGTGATAACCGCGATGATAGTGCGGATAGTAGATTCTGGGGACTTGTGCCGCACGATTTAATTGTTGGGGAAGCGTTAATGATTTATTGGTCGTGGGACCCAAGTTATTCATTTGCTGAAATCTTTAAATTAGTTGGCTCAACACGTATTAGTAGAATTGCTAAAATTGTTCGTTGAAATAGCTTAATTTAGTGCAACCTTGTCCTAAGGACTCTTGAGAGAAGGTCAAATATAGAAGTATAAATTATATGTACATAAAATTTATTATAAATATTGAAAGTACAGATTATAGATGACCTTCAAGGTTTATGAAATAAACAAGTTAGCAAAACTAATAAATTGAATATGTAACATTAGCAGTATTAAGTCATAAAACCTTGTCCGTAGGACTCCCAAGGAGAAGGTTAGGTCGAAAAAATATTCCGCAAAGAGATGCGGAACAGGTAAACATATGAAAAAACTTTTAATTATACTACTAACATTCGTAGCAAGCATTGCATTTGCTCAGAGTCCTTCAAAATACTTTATCTATTTTAAAGATAAGGGAATTGATAAAACCACTCAGCTTTCAAAATCTTCAATAGAATACAACCAAGCATTAAACTCTCTCTCTGAACGAAGTATAAAAAGAAGAATTAAAAATTTTGGTGAAAGTATTGTTACGTATGAAGACCTTCCAATTAAATCAGATTATATTGAAGCTATAAAAAGTAGTGGGGCGAAAATAGTTTGGAAATTGAAATGGTTTAACGCTCTCTCTGCATATTTAAATGAGAATCAGTTTAATGAAATATCCAACTACGCTTTTGTTGATAAGATTGAGAAAGTTAAAACCCTTAATTATAAAAGAGACGAAAAATTAGAAACGAAACTTAATAAAACATTTGGTGTTGCTGATACTAATTATAATTTGGATTATGGTCCATCCCTTACTCAAGTTGAACTCTCGGATGTTCCAGCAGTTCATGATGCCGGTTTTGCTGGGGAAGGAGTTCTAATTGGAATTCTTGATGCAGGCTTTGCATGGCAAAATCATCCGGCATTAAAGAGCAGAAATGTTCTTGCTGAAAGAGATTTCGTAAATGGTGATTACATTACTGATGATGGAGATGGAAGTCATGGAGCTGCTGTACTCTCACTAATTGGAGGATTTGATGAGGGGAGTATAATTGGACCAGCCTACAATGCCCAGTTTGTATTAGCCAAAACGGAATATATTTATACAGAAACTCACGTTGAAGAAGATAATTATGCTGCAGCCTTAGAATGGATGGACTCCCTTGGGGTTGATATTACTAATACTTCTCTTGGCTATACAACTTTTGATGAGGGTGAGGGAGACTATACTTATGCTGATATGGATGGGAAAACAACAATTGTTACTCGTGCATCCGAGTTGGCATTTTCAAAAGGTATTCTTACAATTTCATCTGCTGGTAATATGGGGAATTCATCGTGGAAATTTATTTCGGCACCATCGGATGGTTTTAATACAATTGCAGTTGGGGCAGTTAATTCAAATAAAGAATTAGCCTCGTTTAGTTCTGTGGGTCCAACATTTGATGGAAGAATTAAGCCAGAGTTTGTAGCTCAAGGAGTAAATTGCTATACTGCAAGGGCATATTCGAACGGTTATAAATATGGTTCTGGAACTTCTTATTCAGCCCCAATCGCTACTGGAATAGCTTCTCAATTACTATCAGCTTTTCCTTATTTGAAAAACAAACAACTTCGTACAATTTTAATTGAAGCTAGTGATAGCGTTGAAAATCCGAATAATGAGTATGGGCACGGAATACTATCAGCATTATCTGCGGTTGAGTTTCCAAACTTAAAAGAAGAAGATGGAAAATATATTCTTAATAAAATGTTTATTAAAAATATTATTAATGAAAGTGATTCTGTTTATGTTGCGATTCATGAAAATAGAACTAATGCGATTCCTGTATATTCCATGAAGAAAAATGACCACTACTATTTTCTCGATTTACCACAGTATCCGGAAGGTACTGAACTACGAATTTCGTTTTCTGCACAAAGTGCAAATGGAGATAGTTCATACTTTTTTAATGAGGTTTACAAATTTATTTACGGCACGTTAGATGTTGTATCAAGTACAGAGATAATCAATTCAAATCCAATTCCTGATAATTTTAATTTAAGCCAAAATTATCCAAATCCTTTCAATCCATTAACTCGTTTTGAATTGGAAGTGCCAGATGAAATGTTTGTTTCAATAATAATTTATAATATACTTGGAGAAAAAGTAAAGAGAATAACAGCGGAATATTTCAATCCTGGAGTTTATAAGTATTATTGGAATGGTACAACTGATGGTGGTAATAAGGTCTCTACAGGTGTTTATATTTTAAGTGCTACTTCAAAGTTGAATACAATTTCAAAAAAAATGATTTATATAAAATAGACTGAAGAATTATCTCCTCAGTCTATTTTAAAAATTATGATTCTTTAATTTTTCGCAATGTCTCAGAATACTCACTTGCAACTTGTTTTATAGTTTTGCTTGAAATAAGATTATGAATCTTATCACGCAACTCAGCCCATTCTTCGTGTAAAGGACAGGGAGCTTCATCTGAACATTCTTTTAAACCTGTAACACATTTTAAATTAATTACTGGTCCTTCAACACGCTCAATAACTTCCAAAATTGTACTATTATTTGCCATTTCCGTAATCTTAAATCCACCACCTCTTCCTTTAAAAGAATCAACATATCCATATTTTGCCATACGCTGAAGAATTTTTGCAAGGTAGTGTGCAGGAATATCTTCTTGTTCAGCAACTTCTGAAGACATAACTAATCTATCTTCTTGTTGACGAGAAAGATATAAAACCGCTCTAATAGCATATTCGCCAGTTTTAGTATAAATCATTGTTACTCCATTTAATAAAAAGATTTAATATCCTAATAAAGTTAATCAAATAGCACCTATTTGTCAAGTATTATAGCTTTAAAGTTAAAATCGTTCAAAAAAAATTCTTTTATTGTGGCTACTAACAATTTATATAATTATTTTGCATATATGAGTAGTAACAAATTTAGCATAAATAAGCCTATTACAATTTCAAGTATTTCAATTCTTTTAATATTAGTATATATAATATTATTTGAATTTATATGGGTAACGCAAAACATTATTCCCAAACCATCACTAATAGTTGATTCGTTTATTTCACTTTGGAGTGAATACAACCTGCTTGATGCTTTTTTTGAAACGACAGCAGTTATTTTACCAGCAATATTAATTGCAGTTATAATTCTTGAAGCATTAATTAAAATCTTTCTAAGAATTTTTATAAACTATAGTGGAATAGTAAATATAGCAGCCCCATTTAAGTATTTTTCATTCTTCTTTGTTGCTTTAATTCTAAATTTTATATTCCCGGAATCTTTACTCGTAGAACTATTATTTGCCACTTTTTTTCTGTTATTTCAGTTGTTAAAAAACGTATCGCACGAAACAAATTTTCTTGAAGAAGAATATATACTTGCGGCAAAATCTTTAGGTTTATCAAAAAGTCAAATTCTTTCGCAGATAATTTGGAAAAGTTTGAAGCCAAAAGTTTATAACAACCTTGTTCCACTTCACACAAAATTATGGGGAGCCGTTTTAATTTATGAATTTATTGGTGCATCAATTGGAATTGGTACAATATACAGATTGGCTTTTAATTATAACGATTTGTTAGCTATAATTTCTCTCGGAATTTTCATTTCAATTGTGATTCTATTGTTCAATTCAATTTTAAAATTTGTTGTTTCAAAACTTATCTTTTGGAAGTAATATGCCGCAGAAAATTATTAAAATAGAATCGATTTCTAAAAAATATTCTGATATTTCTGGATATACAATTCAACTTTTTGAGAATATTTCATTTGATATTGAGAGCGATAAAATCACTACACTCCTTGCACCAAAAGGTACCGGAAAATCAACTCTTTTGAAAATGATTGCTGGCATTGATGAAGATAGTAAAATTCCAGATGAAAAAAGAGTGTACATCCCAACAAAACCATCATCATTTCCTTGGCTTAATGTTCGTGAAAATATCATTTTTAATTTAAAAAATGTGGACGATAACGACTTAAAAAGTATTGTCAAATTTGTTGGACTTGATGGGTATGAAGACCACTTCCCAAATAATAATAGTATTGGGTTTAGATTTAGAATCTCTTTAGCACGTGCTATTATTAATAATCCGGAATTGATTTTAATAGATGAATCAATTTCAAATCTTCAACTCAAAAGAAAATTTGAGCTTTACTCACTCCTTCGCAAAGTAACATCAGAAAAAGGAATTCCAATTTTATATTCAACCTCCTTAGTTTCAGAAGCTATTCGTCTATCAGATAAAATTATTTTGATGAATCAATTACCATCAAAAATTATAAGTGAAAAAACAATTTTAATAGATGAAGAAACAAGAGCTGATGAAAAGATGACTTTTAATATATCAGATTATTTTTCAGAAGAAGAAATATCTATTCTTTCTAATAGAATAATCTAACATATTACAGTTGATTATTTGATAAAATGGCTGAGCTCTATTTATTACAGCAAATAATGTCGTGCCTATGACACTTAAAGGATAGTTTTGTTGTAGATGCTTACCATAGTATCGCACCTATGGAGCTTTTAGTACCGTAGGTACGATATTATGGTAAAAGTAAATGATAATAAAAACCAAGTGCCATAGGCACGACATTACTATCTATTAAAAGTTGTAATCATTAGAACTCAGCCAATAAAAACAACACAATAATATCTTAACTAATTATAAAACAATAAAATAACTCAATCTTCTAACAAAGTACTTGACAAAAAACTGTTAAGAGTCTTATATTTAAATAATGTATTCGCCATTTTGAGGAAGTTTTGAAAAAATATTTTATCTTATTTGTATATATATCACTTACCGTTTTATTTACATCTTGCTCTATTTTTGAAACAAATAATTATGATGAGCAAGCCAGTTCTAAGGATTCTAATGAATTAGACCCTCAGCTTCTAATCAATAATTTAATGGAAGAAGCAAGATTGAAGCATTTAGATGCACTTGCCAATCAAGAATTAGGATTTGTGGAGGAGACAATATCGGCATATGAAGCAGCGTTAAAGAAAATAAATCGCCTAAGCTATTTCCCTTCTATGGAGGATAACTCAACTTACAGCGAACTTGAAAATGCAATTGTTGAGGATTATCAAAAATTTATTGATAGCTTGGATGAGCTGCCAGAGGGTGCTTCAATTTCAGCTTTTGAAGAATGGGCTAATAAAAAAATTCCGGAATTTGTTCCGGAGGATTATACTTTTGAAGAGGATAGTTTAAACTTAACTCTCACTGAAGTTATTGTAGTTGGAGATTTTCCACTTGAGGTAAATAAATATGTAGAGCAATATATTGAATATTTTACTGGGCGTGGAAGAAAGACAATGGCTGTGTGGTTAGAAAGGTCTGGCAAATATTTCCCTATGATGGCAAAGATTTTTGATGAAGAAAAAGTTCCGCAGCAATTAATATTTCTTAGTATGATGGAGAGTGGCTTAAACCCTAAAGCTCGTTCTTGGGCAAGAGCAGTAGGGATATGGCAGTTTATTAAAAGCACAGGCACTATGTATGATTTACAATCAAGCTTTTATATGGATGAGCGTAGAAACCCCGAAAAAGCAACAAGAGCTGCCGCAAGATATTTACGTGATATGTATCTATCGCTTGATGATTGGTACGCAGCACTTGCAGGATATAATTGCGGAGAAGGACGTGTAAGACGTTCAATGAAAAAAGCTGGTTCAGAAAACTATTGGAAGTATAGACGATTTCTTCCGAGAGAGACACGGAATTATGTGCCGCAGTATATAGCAGTTACACTAATTGGAAGTAACCCATCACATTATGGATTTGAAGATATTAGATATCAGCGAGCAATAGAGACCGAGACCTACAAAGTAGATGAACCAATTGATTTGAATGTTCTTGCAAAGTGTGCTGGAATAGAACTGAGTTTGATGAAAGATTTAAATCCGGAGTTGACCCAACACCATACTCCTCCTCACTTTGATGGTGGATATCCAATAAAAGTTCCTGCAATAACTTACGATTATTTTGTTGAGAATATAAAACTTGTACCAGACGAAGCAAAATTACAATACGTAATTCACACAGTAAAAAGTGGTGAAACCTTCTCTGGCATTGCATATAAATACAAGGTAAAGCAAAGTCAATTGGCACGAATAAATAATATTTCAGTTCGCTCGAAAATTCATCCAAAGCAAAAATTAAAAATTCCTATATCAAATTTTAAATCAACCGATTTTATTCTTAACACCGATGAGATGCCTGCTGTTGATGAATTAACCTACTATGAAGAGAATGCTCCGTACGAACTTAGAATTACAAAAAATAGTGATGTTGATAAATACAAAAAACTTTATGAACAAAGTTTAAATGATTCAGTTGAAGTGATAGTCCCGACTGATAAAGAACTTGTTAGCTATACTGTAAAACGTGGCGATAACCTTGTTAACATTGCTGATATATTTAACATCCGTGTTTCTGAACTTCGCAACTGGAATAATATACCATACACTTCATCCATTTTTGTTGGACAGAAATTAAATATTTATGTGAAAAATGATAAGAAAAATTATTATGCTTCAATGGATAAGTTAGACCGTTCTCAAAAACTATCTGTTATATATGGCAATTCTGGTGAGGAATGGATTAAGCATAAAATTAGAAATGGTCAAACACTCTCTCATATTGCTTTGAAATATGGTGTAAGCGTTAGGAATATAAAAAAATGGAATAACTTACGAACCAGCAGAATTAATGTGGGTAAGAGTTTGCATATTTATGTTGGTGCTTCAAAATCTGTTGCTGCTTATGCTCAAAATAATTCTTCATCAAAGTCTGTTGAAACAGTTCCCACTGGAAAGCATGTAAGTTATAAAATCCGTAAAGGAGATACAGTTAGTGAAATTGCAGAGAGGTATGGCGTCTCCTCCTCACAACTTCGCAGATGGAATAATTTAAAGAACAATAAAATTGTAGTTGGTAAAAGACTTAAAATATATGGTAAAAATGTTGCAGCAAGTTCGGTTGCTTCTACAACCCCTACAAACAAAGGCTATTCCCTTTACACAATAAAATCTGGTGATACTGTTGGTCAAATTGCAGAGAATTTTAAGGTATCAACAAAGCAATTGAAATTGTGGAATAATTTAAGCGGCAATAAAATTGTAGTTGGTAAAAAACTTAAAATATTTAATAAAGTAAGTGGTTCAAAAACCATTGCTTCAACAATAAACAGTAGGGCTGTAAAGAGTGGAGTGAAAAAAATATATGTTGTTAAAAGTGGTGATACGTTAGGACAAATTGCAGAAGACCATAATATTCGTTCTTCTGCTGAGATAAAAGAATGGAATAATATCACAAGTAGTAACATTAAAGTTGGACAGGAACTTGTTATTTATCCTGGGATTAAAAAAGAAAAAAGTGTAGCTGTTAAATCCCAAAAATCAAAATTGTCTGATAAAACCCATAAAGTTAAAGAGGGAGAATCACTCTGGACAATTGCACGTCATTACGATATTCATGTGAAAGATATTATGGAATGGAATGATTTAGAAGATGACAAAATTAAACCTGGTATTGATTTGAAGATTTTAAATTAGTCAACCTTTCCTTTCTTCTAAGGAATAATTTTTCTAAAACCAATATTCTTATTTTACAATTAGTACAACTATATGTAAAAAAGCATAGAAAATTGTGAATAATAATAGTATTTAGGAAAAAGAGCTTAGGGGGTGGAATAGAATAAGTCCTTGATTTAGAATTTCTAACTTATTGTTTTTGTTAACTATACAACTTTTAATTCGCCGAGTTATTTTATTCCACCCCCTTAGCCGCTAATTCGCGAATGGTTTTAAATGATTTCTATTCGTGCATTCGTGGCTACTCCGTCTTTCTAAAACTTATCCTTTTGAACTAAAAGAAACATTAACTAAATTTAAAATACATTTTGAAAAAACTGTTAGGGGTGTTTCGCTTTTTGCGAGACTGAGAGTAAACCCTTTAACCTGATCCGGATAATGCCGGCGTAGGGAAATGGCTAAAGTAATAAGTGCTAACCGTTTTCCAAAACGGTTTTTTCATTTTAAATAACTATTATTTATAAGGAGTTAAAGATGAAATACTTATTATTTTTTGCATTACTATTTACCTCACTAATTATTGCCCAAAATCAAAAACTTAATGGAAAGGTTACTGATGAAGATGGGAACCCGCTAAATCTCGCAAATGTAGTTTTGTTAAATTCTAATATTGGAGTGGTAACAAACGAGAAAGGAGAATTTAATTTAACAGCAGAATTTGATAGTGGAGATATAATTGTTGTTAGCTATGTTGGTTATAAATCAACCAAGTTAAATATTGCTCTGTTAAATATGAACAAGCCTAATTTAATTGAGCTTAAAAAAATTCCTTTTACAAGTCAAACCGTTCTTGTTCAAGGCAGCATTGGTGAAGAGGGAGTTACGCCAATAGCTTTTGCTAAAGTTACGCAGAAGGAAATTGCAGAGAGTTACGTTCATCAAGATATACCAGAGTTTTTAAGTTATTTACCATCAACAACATTCTACTCAGAAGGTGGAAATGGAATTGGATATAACTATCTCTCTATTCGTGGTTTTGACCAGCGTAGAATTGCAATTTCTGTAAATGGAATTCCGCAGAATGACCCAGAGGATAACAACGTCTATTGGCACGATATGCCAAATATTTTATCGAGTGTTGGTTTAATACAAGTACAGCGTGGTGCCGGTGGTGGAGTTATCGGATACCCCGCAATTGGTGGTTCAATAAATATTATCACTTCCAATTTTTCGGATAAACCACGCTTTGAAATTGGAGCTAATGTTGGGAGCTACAATACGCGTAAATACTCTGCATCCTTTGGCAGTGGTTTGATTGATGATAAATATTCTATTTATGTAAATTTATCAAAAACTATGAGTGATGGCTATCGCGATTTAAGTTGGGTCGATTTAAATTCCTTTTATGTTTCTGCTGTTCGCTATGATGAAAATATTACAACACAGATAAATATATATGGTGGTCCAATCTCTGATGGCTTAGTCTATAATGGTCTTCCGAAGGAAGTGATGAAAAATAGAGAACTGCGAAAGGCAAATTACTCATACTGGGATTGGGATAAAGAGAAGAATCAATTTCAGCCGTGGTCTGTAAAGCGAAGAGCAACAGAAATAGAAAACTTTTCGCAACCACATTATGAGGTATTAAATGAAGTTAAGTTTAGCAAAAATGTAACTTTTAACTCTGCTCTATTCTTAGTACTTGGCGATGGATTTTTTGATTACGATGGCTCATGGTCAATCTATTACGATGATTACTTTAGACTTATTGAAAATGGATATGACTCAACAAAGATTCCGACCAATGCGTTAATAAGAGCAACGGTAGAGAACACACAATGGGGTTGGATTCCACGTATGAGCATCAAGCATAATAATGGTAATTTAATCGTTGGTGGTGAGTTCCGGATTCATCGCTCAAATCATTTTGGGAATATTAATTTTGCAGAGAATATTCCAGATGGAGTGCCTGCAAATTACGAATACTATTATTACAATGGTGGAAAGGATATTATCAATTTTTTTGTTAATGAGCAGTATCAAATAACTGATAAACTAAATGGATTAGCTGAGTTGCAGCTTGCATATCACAAGTATAAAATTTTTAACGAAAAATATGTTGGAAATGATTTTTCAGTAAATGGATTATATTTAAACCCAAGAGTTGGATTGAATTATAAATTTACTCAAGATTTAAGTTCATACTTTTCATTTGCTCGTGTTACTCGTGAACCACGACTTAAAGATTATTATGATGCTGCAGAAGCAAGTGGTGGGAAAGTACCTCAATTTGAGCTTGATGCAAATGGGAACTATGATTACAGCAGACCACTTGTAAACCCTGAAACTATGAACAATTTTGAAATTGGAACAAGTTATAACACAAGAAGAATGAATTTTAATCTCAATCTTTTTTATATGATGTTCACTGATGAAATTGTAAAGAGTGGACAGCTTGATAGATTTGGTCAACCTATTACTGGCAATATGGATGAAACAACACACGTAGGAATTGAATTGAGCGGTACTTATAAATTTAACAGACATTTCGATATTTCATTAAACGGAACTTACAGTAAAAATAAAATTGCTGAGGGCTACTATTATCAAGGGGAAAATAACAAAGTTAGCTTAGAAGGTAATAGCATCAGTGGTTTCCCAGACATAACAGCTAATGGAATTGTAAGATTTAACTATAGCGGATTGTTCGCACAACTTTGGCTTAAATATGTGGGCGGGTTTTATACAGATAATTATGGTAACATTTCCGGATTAACAGATTATGATAATAAAGTTGATGCATACTTTGTCTCGAATATTATTGTAAGTTATCAGTTTAAGGCAAACCCAATATTTAGCAATGTAAAATTATTTCTTCAAGTAAATAATATTTTTGATAATTTGTATGCTGCGTATGGAAGTGGAAAGGAATTCTTTCCAGGTGCAGAGAGATATATTAATGGTGGTATTAAAATAGAATTGTAAAACAAGAAATAGGAACGCGGATTTAACAGATTTAATGGATAAGAAAAGATATAAAATTCAATTAGTCCAAATCTGTTTTATCCGTTCTATCCGTGTGCTATTCCTCTATTATTAGTGGCTGAGTTAAAATATGAAATCATGTATTATAATTGCAAACGGAAAATCTCCAAAATCTAAAGTTGTAAAATATCTTAAAGAGAATGGAGCCGAGTATATAATTGCTGTGGATGGTGGTGCAAACTCTGCTTATAAATTAGGGATTACTCCAAATTGCATCATTGGAGATTTCGATTCGATAAAACCAAAAGTAAAAGTGTACTTCTCGGATAAATCAGAAATAATTAAGAATGAAAGGCAAGATAATACTGATGTGGAAAAGGCATTGGAGCTTGCAATTAAAATGAAATACGAAACTGTTTATTTGCTTGGTGGCACTGGGGATAGGATGGACCATTCAATCTGCAATCTTGGAATAGTATTGAAATATTTTAATAGAATTAGAATTATTTTACTACACGGAAAGACCATACTTCATCCATATTCTAAAGATGTTACTTTAGAAACAATAGCAGGGGAAACAATTTCTTTATATGCCTTTGATGATAAAACAAGAATAACTTCGGAAGGTTTAAAATACCAGCTAACAAATGCCAAACTTCGCTTCGGAAAGAATGAGAGTACGAGCAATGCAGCATTGGGTAATGAGGTAAATCTGAAAGTAAATGAAGGTATTATTTTTGTAATTCGAAAATTAAAAGTAATGCTGAAAAATGGTCTCATTTTCAAATCTTGATTATATAATAATTCTTCTCTTCTTTACAACTGTAGTCTTTCTTGGTTTCATTCCAAAATTGAAAGAGGGAGGCAATGCCGATAGTTATTTGCTTTCTAACCGTAATGTAGGATTGTTCCTCTTTGTACTTACAAATGTAGCAACTTGGTATGGTGGCATTCTTGGTGTGGGGGAGTTCACATTTCATTTCGGATTGTTAAGTTGGGTAACTCAAGGCTTACCATACTATATTTTTGCAATTCTTTTTGCTTTTTTCTTTGCAGGAAAAATTAGAAAAGCATCACTCTTTACAATTCCAGATAAACTTGAAGAAGTCTATGGGCGTAAGGTTGGCTTGCTTTCATCACTCCTTGTTTTTATTCTTATCTCTCCTGCCCCATACTTACTGATGATTGCCAGCCTGCTTAATTTAATTTTTGGAATTGATATTTTATTATCCATGTTTATAGGAGTATTTCTATCTACTATTTATTTATTCCGTGGTGGCTACAAAGCTAATATCCTTACAGATGCATTTCAGTTTTTTGTGATGTTCATTGGGTTTATTGTAATTCTCTCTGTTGCTTCTTTTTCACTTGGCGGGTTTGAATTTCTTGAATCTAATTTACCGAAAACTCATTTAACATTATCCGGAGGTGCATCGCCAACCTTTATGTTAGTTTGGTTTTTAATTGCTCTCTGGACTTTTGCTGACCCTGGATTTCATCAACGTTGTTACTCAGCAAAAAGTGAAAATGTAGCAAAGTATGGAATAATTATATCAGTCTTTTTTTGGATGCTGTTCGATTTTCTTACTACTGCAACAGGACTTTATGCTCGTGCATTAATTCCAAATATGGAAAATCCTGTTCTCTCTTTCCCATTACTTGCAGAGTCCATACTTGGTAGTGGTGTAAAGGGATTATTCTATGCAGCGTTGTTTGCCACAATATTATCAACACTTAATAGCTTTCTCTTTTTAAGTGCAACTACATTTGGACGAGATTTTGTATTTAAATTAAAAGGGGAAGTTGATGAAAATAATTTAATTAAATATACACGACTTGGGTTAATTGTTTCATCAATAGTTTCAATTCTACTTGCATATCAATTTACTTCAGTTGTTGAAATATGGTACACTATTGGCAGCATTGTTATTCCTGGAATTGTGCTGCTTGTTATAAGTGGATACATTGAGAGACTCAGAATAAGCAATAGATATGCACTCATCGAGAGTGTTACAGCAGTATTATCAAGCCTAACATGGTTATTCTTACGTCCATATTTTTCAGAAAATATAATACTCGCTGAAATTGAACCTATGATTATTGGAATGTTAGTTGCAGTTATTATTCACATTATTGGGCTTGCAGCAAAAAGTATGGAAATCAAAAAAGCCTTCCCAAAAGGAAGGCTTTAAGAAACTAAGAAATTCTATTTTAGAATTTTGTTAAAACTGAATTTTCTTTTCTGTACGTTTAACATATTCGTAAACGAAAGGTGTTGCAACAAATACTGATGAATAAGTTCCAACTAAAATTCCAAAAGTTAATGCAAAAGCAAAACCTCTAAGAACATCGCCGCCAAATATAAGAAGTACAGTAACAACAAATAGTGTTGTTAAACTTGTAATAAGTGTTCTTCTCATTGTTTTGTTAATGGCATTATTCATATTATCAATAAGTGGGGCGGTTTTATGAATTTTAATATTTTCCCTAACTCTATCAAACACAACAACAGTATCGTTAATAGAATAACCCACAATAGTTAAAAATGCGGCAACAACACTAATTGAAATTTCTAAGTTTAATCCTGGAACAACTCCATGCAGAAGTGCAAAAACACCAAGTGTAATAAGCACATCGTGAAATAGAGCAACAACGGCACCAAGTGCAAAAACAAATTTAAATCGGAATCCGAGATAAATTAAAATTGCAGCTAAGGCAAGAATAACAGAAATAATAGAATCCTGTTTTAACTCGCCACCAATTTTTGGTCCAACGTGGTCTTCTTTTTGAACAATAAAATGGTTGTTCGGCATTTTGCTTCTTAGTGCATCTTCAATCCAATCAGCAATACCAACACGAACTATTAAATGATTATCATCTAATCTGCTTGTTTGATATCCATCATATTGTAATTTTGAATCGACACTTTCAATTATTTTTAAATCTGCAAAATTAAAAGTAACCGATTTTGCAGTTGAATCAGAAATTGTTGGATTTGCATTTGGTTCATATTTCAAAATAGATTTTTGAATTGAATTGATAACTAAGGAATATATTTCTGGAGGAACAGCCTGTAATTCAGTTCTAACTAAAATACCGGATTCACCACCAAAAGTTTTAACTTCAATATTCCCAAGCTCCAAAGCATCCAATTCTGTTCTAATTTCAGAAATATCAATTGGGTTCTCAAATTTTAATGCAATGTCTGTTCCACCCTTGAAATCTATTCCAAGTTCGAGACCGCGGAATGCAAGACTTAATAATCCTAAAAGAATTAAGCTACCTGAAATAGTATAGGCAATTTTCCTTTTAGAGATAAAATCAATATTTAGATTATCTAAAATTCTCATTTTTTAATTTTCTCCTTTAATTTAACCTATATTTATTTTGGTGCCTTTAGCAACCATCATATCAAAAATTAATCTTGTTACAACAAATGCACTGAACAAACTTGCCACAATACCTATCATAAGTGTTAAAGCAAAACCTTGAACAGGACCTGCACCAAATTGATAAAGTATAATTCCAATAAAAAATGTTGTAATGTTAGAATCAAGAATTGCTGAATATGAATTTGCGTATCCACTTTCAACTGCAGCTTTTGGGGTTTTCCCAGTTACAAGCTCCTCTCTTATACGTTCAAAAATTAGAACGTTGGCATCCACTGCCATACCAATGGTAAGTATAATACCAGCAATACCAGGTAGTGTTAATGTTGCATGGAAACCAGCAAGAATTCCAATAATCATAATTACAGTAAAGAATAAAGAAAGGTCCGAAATAACTCCAGATTTTTTATAATAGAAAATCATAAATATAGCAACCAAAAATAATCCAATCATTGTAGAATTAAACCCTTTATTAATTGAATCTTGCCCAAGTGATGGTCCAACAGTTCTCTCTTCAATAATATCGACCGGAGCGGGTAATGCACCAGCTTTAAGTACAATTTGAAGCAATTTGGCTTCGCTCATATTACCCATTCCGGAGATTCGAGAACTACCGCCAGGAATTTTTCCTTGAATTACAGGAGCAGAATAGACCGCTGCATCGAGAACAATTGCACATCTTGTATTAATATTTGAGCCTGTAATTCTTGCCCATTCTCTTGCACCTTCACTATTCATTTGCATAGTTACAATTGGCTCTGTTGTTTGCGGGTCAATGTTTGCCATTGCGTCAACAATTACACCGCCAGTAAGTTCAGCTTCTTTATTTACCAAATAGAGTTTGAAAATATTTTCATCATCTTGTGTTGTAATTGGTTTCGCACTAAATAAAAATTCAACATTGTCGGGAATTACATTTTTAACTTCTGGTCTTCTTAAATATGCCAATACTTTATCTTTATTACTCTCTTTCACATAAGCATCTGCATCTTGCGATTGACCGCTAATTAAAGCTA
The DNA here is from genome assembly GCA_021647785.1 of Melioribacteraceae bacterium. GTDB lineage: Bacteria > Bacteroidota > Ignavibacteria > Ignavibacteriales > Melioribacteraceae > 1-14-2-50-31-20. Next base: position 56,543 of record JAKIUC010000014.1, on the reverse strand, counting down.
CGGCAAAGAAGGGATGTTTTCTTGCAATTTCATCTTTCGATAAATCACCAATATTTGTTGAATCAGCAAAAAGTGAAGAATCGCTTTTATCCCCAAATTGAGCTGCAAGAACTTCATCAATTCTATTCATAATAGGATATGTGAAACTAGCCTCTTTAACTAATTTGAATTCAAGCAGAGCACTACCCTGTAATAGGCGTTTAGCTTCTTCTTTTTTTGCAATGCCCGGAAGCTCAACAATAATACGGCGGGAACCTTGTTGTTGAATACTTGGTTCGGAGACACCATATTGGTTTACTCTATTGTTGATAATTTCTATTGCACGAGTAACAGCATCAGCTTCTTGCTCTTTAAGACGAGAAATTATTTCATCATCATCTTCTCTAATTGAGCCAAAATATCTGCTAAGTCTTTTTCCGGAGGCTTGAATTTTATTAGCCAAAATTGAAACAACTTCTTCGTCAGAAAGTTTAGCTTCATCTCCAGCAGCTTTTAACAATGCCTTAAAATCATCATCCGGATTTTTAACAAGTTTCTCTAAAAGTTTAGCAGTATTTACTTCCATAACCAAGTACATACCACCTTGAAGGTCTAATCCTAACTTCATCCGTTTCTCTCTATTTTCACGAATTGAAGGGTCAGCTATCATTAAACTATCTTCTTTTAGAAGTAGAAAATCATTAAGCTGAGATTCGGAAATAGTAGGATTAGACTTTTGTAAGTTTTCTGACAGGATAGATAATTCCTGTTCGATTCTATTAGTGTTTTGTACATCAGCAAATGTTGGGAATAAGAGGTAGATGCTAAGTGCCAAAACTCCAATTATCATGAAAATTCTAAATCTAAATTCTTTCATTTTTCATCTTAAGTTTAGTTATCAAAAAAATAATTGAACAAAAAAAGAGGGGACAATTACTCATTTTTTGTTTTTGAAAAAAAATTAATCGCGTACAACCCAAGTTTTCACTGAAGCAGTGATATCAGTATGTACTTTAATTTTCACATCATAAATACCAAGTGCTTTAATGGGTTCTTCAATTTCAATTTTTCTATGGTCTATTTCGTAACCTTTCTCCGTAAGTGCATCTGAAATCATTTTAGTAGTTACAGCACCAAAGATTTTATCATCTTCACCAACTGTTACAGGAATTGTTACTGAAACTTTTTCAAGTTTACTACTTAAGTTATTTGCAAGTTCTAAACTCTTTGCATCTTTTTTAGCAACTTGTTTTTTCTCTTCTTCCAGAACTCTTAAATTACTATTGTTAGCAACAAAAGCAATTTGTCTCGGGAAAAGGTAGTTTCTTGCGAAACCATCTTTAACATTTACAATATCACCAATTTTGCCTAATTGGTTAAAGTTTTTTCTTAATATAACTTTCATCTCTTATCTCCTATTTAACTGCTTCTGAAACAAAAGGCATAATTGCTATCTGACGTGCACGTTTAATAGCTCTAACTAATTCTCTGTGTTGCTTTGCACTTAATCCGGTAACTCTACGTGGAATAATTTTTCCCTGATCATTTACAAACTTTTGAAGCTGTTTAGCATCTTTGTAATCAATATATTCTGTAATTACTCTCTTTGCTCTCTTAGTATTTGTGTTTGTTCTTCTATTAGTTGACCTATTTGAAGTTCTATTTGTTGTTCTCATTTCTTATATCCTCAAACTTATTTAATCTTCATTTATGAGGTTAGATTCCTCATCAGTTAAGAATTTATCAAATGAACTATCTGCGAAATTCAAACCATCATCAATGCCAATACTCTTATCTTTATTACTTTCATTATTTCTTGAAAGTTTATTTAGAAATTGGACTCTTTTTGCTTTTATTTCTACAATAGTTCTGTTTCTGTTATCATCAGTTTTAAAAGTTCTGCTTTGTAATTCGCCATCAATTAAAACTGCACTCCCTTTTTTAAGTCGATCTTTACAGCTATCTGCCAGTTTATTCCAAGCAACAACACCAACATAGCAAACATCTTCTTGCCATAAACTGTTACTATCTTTATAACGTCTATTAACTGCTATGTGAAAATTAACAACATGTGTATTTTTTGAAGTTTCTCTAAAAATAGGGTCTTTTGTTAAGTTCCCAACAATTGCTACGCTATTGATTTCCGGCATTTTTAATTCAGCCATTATATCTTCTCCATGCATAACTCATCTTATTCGTTGCTTTCCTTGCTTTCTTCTTCAGTAGTTTCTGCTTTAGTATCGGTCTCTACAACTGTTTTAGTTTCTTCGTTTTCGTCAGTTTCTACAATTGTTTCAGTTTCTACTTTGTCATCAAGTTCAGCAGCCGTTTCAGTTTCTACTTTATCATCCTTTTCTGCTGTTTTTGCTTCTTCAACTTTTTCGGCTTCTTCTGCCTTCTCTGCTTTTTTCTTAGCAATAAATTCCAAATCTTTTCGTTCTAATTTAATAGTTAAGAATCGGATAATATTTTCATCAAGTCGTAAAGCTCTTTCAAATTTAGTGATGTATTCGCGGGGTGAGGTAAAGCGATAAATAACATAATATCCGCTTTTACCTTTTTGGATTTGATATGCTAGACGTTTACGTCCCAATTTCTCGATGTCTGTTATTTCTACACCATTTGCAGACATTTGTTCTTCGAGAGAAGCAAGAATTGAGTCAACCTGTGAGTCTTCGAGCGTGGCATTTAATATAATAACACTCTCATAATGATTTGTCTTCATTAGAGTAAACCTCCCTATGGTCTTTGGCCTTCCATTTAAGTTTGTTTTGTGGAAAGCAGGGTTAATAAAAAATATAACTTACAAATATAACATTATTTAATTAGTGGTGCAATAACTAGAGAAACCACCGCCATAAGTTTAATCAAAATATTTAATGATGGTCCAGATGTATCTTTGAAAGGATCTCCTACAGTATCGCCAACAACAGCTGCTTTGTGAGCATCGGATCCTTTTGTATAAGTAAATCCTTCACTTTCAAATCCACTTTCAATAAGTTTTTTTGCATTATCCCAAGCACCACCTGCATTCGATTGGAAGATAGCCATAAGTACCCCACTTGCCGTTACACCGGCTAAGAGTCCTGCAAGCATATCTTTACTAACAAAACCAACAATTACTGGAACAGTGATAGCCATTAAGCCAGGGAGTACCATTTCTCTAATTGCAGCTTTTGTTGAAATTTGAACACATTTTGAATATTCAGCTTCTGCAGTACCTTCCCGTAAGCCTTTAATTTCTCTAAACTGCCGACCCACTTCAATAATCATCTCTTTAGCTGCACGTCCAACTGCATTCATTGAAAGGGCAGAAAATACAAATGGAAGCATTGATCCAATTAACAATCCACCCATAATTATCGGTTTGGCTAAATCAATTGAATCAATATCTGCTTGCAATCTAAATGCTGCAAAGAGGGCTAAAGCAGTTAAAGCTGCAGAGCCAATTGCAAATCCTTTCCCAATTGCAGCAGTAGTGTTTCCTACGGCATCTAACTTATCGGTTCTTTCACGAACTTCTTTTGGAAGTTCAGCCATTTCAGCAATTCCGCCAGCGTTATCTGCAATAGGACCGTAAGCATCAACCGCAAGTTGAATTCCAGTTGTTGAAAGCATTCCGAAAGCTGCAATTGCAATTCCATAAAGACTTGCAAACTCGTAAGCACTAATTATTGCAAATGCAATTACTAAAATTGGAATAGCTGTTGACATCATACCAACACCAAGACCGGCGATAAGATTTGTAGCTGCTCCTGTAATTGATTGGCTTGCAATTTGCCGAACTGGTTTAAATTCAGTTCCGGTATAATATTCAGTGATAAGTCCAATAATAGTTCCGGAAGCCACACCAATTATTGTAGCAATAAAAACACCATTACTTGTATAATCAAATCCTTCATAACTCCAAGATTCCGGAAGCATATTTCTAATAATAAAATAGGAAGCTACAACCATAATACCGCTTGCCCCAAATTCACCAAGGTTAAGCCCTTTTTGCGGATTGCCACCTTCTTTAACATTTACAAAGAAAGTTCCAATAATTGAAACTACTATTCCGATAGCAGCCAGAACTAATGGAAGCAATACAGCAGCAAGTTGATTTTCTGGGGCAAATACTGTTGTGAATACTGCTCCAAGTACCATAGTACCAATTATTGAACCAACATAAGATTCAAATAAGTCAGCTCCCATACCAGCAACATCACCAACATTATCACCAACATTATCGGCTATGGTAGCTGGGTTTCTTGGGTCATCCTCTGGAATTCCTTCATAAATTTTTCCAGCTAAATCGGCTCCAACATCAGCAGCTTTAGTATAAATGCCGCCGCCAACTCTTGCAAAAAGTGCAATAGAAGATGCACCAAGTGAAAATCCGGCAAGTACATTTATAACTTTAGAAACATCCCAATCAAGATTAGAGTAGAAAATAAAAAGAAGACTAAGTCCTAAAACAGCAAGTCCAACAACATTCATACCCATAATTGACCCACCGGTGAATGCAATTTTTAGTGCTGGTGCCAACCCTTCTCTCGCTGCTTGTGTAGTTCTAACATTAGATTTTGTTGCAGCCATCATTCCTAACCAGCCAGCAAGGGCTGAAGTAGTTGCTCCAACAATAAATGAAACAGAAATAAGCCAAGATGAATCCTCTCGTCCCATATTTGCAAGACCTAATAAAATAGCTACAGCAACAACAAAAACAGATAGTACTCTATACTCTGTTTTCAAAAATTCAATTGCACCATCTTGAATATACTTTGAGATGGTAGTCATTTTTTCAGTACCAGTGCTTTGTTTTGTAATCCATTTACTTTTAATAAAAGAATAAATTAATGCAGCTAAGCCAAAAAGGGGAATAATGTAAATCAATTGTGCCATAATTGTACTCCTAAATCTTCTGTATATTTATATTTTTTTTAAGTTATTAATTTCGTTACTATAATAATTCATCATCTCTTTTTTACCTCCGAGAATAAATTTCTCGATAAGTTTTATAGAAAATCCGACTCCAAATCTAATTATTTCTTTTTCATTTTCATAGAAATTATCTAAAACATAGTTGGGCATTTTACCATCTTCAAATTCATTACCAACGCCAAACCTTAATCTATTAAATTTGTTGGTTTCAAGAGAATATATTATTGAACTAAGTCCATTATGTCCTCCATCACCGCCAGATTCTCTAAACCTTATATTTCCGGTAGGTAGATTGATATCATCAGCAATAATTAATAAATCATCTAATTCAATATTGTTTCTTTCAAGAATATGTAAAACAGCATTTCCACTTAAATTCATAAAAGTAGTTGGCTTGTATAAATAAAAATGGGAAGTATTTAAATTACTTCCCACTGAGTAGTATTCACCTTTATCCGGTGTAAAACTAAGTCTATGCTTCTCTGCAAAAGCATCCAAAACCATAAAACCAATATTGTGTCTGGTGTTTTTATACAAAGCTCCGGGGTTACCTAAGCCAACTATTGCTTTCAATATCTTCTATTCGTCTTCTTCAGTTTTACCTTTACTAATCACTTCTGGTTGAACTGGTTCATCACTATCAATTTCATCAGTTTCAACTTCCTCTTCTTCAATTCTTGGTGCAACAACCGAAACAACATTAGCATCTGCACTTTGTAAAAACGTTATATTTTCAAATTTTAAATCTCTAATAGAGATTGAATCACCAATATTTAATTCTGTAATATCAATTTCAAGATGCTCAGGAATATGGCGTGGAAAGCATTCAACTTCAAGTCTGTGGAATTGCTCCTGAAGAATTCCACCTTCTTTAACACCAATTGAAGTTCCAACAAAGCGAACAGGAACTTCCAATTGTAGAAGCTGCCCAAGTGTTACTCCAAGTACATCGAAGTGAACAACTTTATCTGTAACCGGATCGAACTGAACATCTTTAATAATGCAGCCAATACCTTCTTCACCATCAAAAGTAAGTTGAAGAATATTTGTTTTAGAAGTGAATACATATTTATTAAGTGCAATCTCTTCAACAGAAAATGCAATTTGGTCTTTCCCTTTCGCATAGTATATACCCGGAACAAATCCATCTCTTCTTAACTGATTCATAGTACCTTTTGTACTAATTTCTCTTTTCTTAGCCTTTAATATTTTCTCAGCCATTTTACTTCTCCGTTTATTTTTTCTTAACTTTTATCAACTTCAAACAATGAACTAATAGATTCACCATGGTGTGATCTAATAATTGATTCTGCAAACAATGCTGCAGATGTTTTAACTGTTATTTTTGAATTTTGTAATAAATTTTGAGGAATTGTGTCTGACACAAATAACTCATCAATTGCTGAATTATCAATCCGCTCAATAGCTGGACCTGATAATAATGGGTGCGTAATAGCCCCATATACTTTTAATGCTCCTCTTTTTTTAAGAGCATTAACAGCAGCAACAAAAGTACCACCAGTATCAATTAAATCATCAACTATTAACACATCTTTCCCTTCAACATCACCAATTACATTCATAACTTCTGCATGGTTTGGTTCCGGACGTCGTTTGTCAATCAAAACTAAATCGGCATTCAATCTTTTAGCGTATGAACGTGCAATTTTAATTCCACCAACATCAGGAGAAACAACAACAAGATTCTCTTTCTTATCTTTAAATTCTTCTGTGAAAATTGGAGATGCATATAAGTGATCCAGTGGAATATCAAAAAATCCTTGAATCTGAGCAGCATGTAAATCCATTGTAATAACTTTATCGGCACCAGCTTTAGTTAATATATCTGCAACCAATTTAGCTGTTACAGAAACTCTTGGTTGATCTTTTCTATCTTGACGGGCATAACCGTAGTACGGAATAACTGCTGTTACTCTTCGTGCTGAAGATCTTTTTGCAGCATCAAGCATTATTAAAAGTTCCATTAAGTTTTCTGCTGGCGGCATTGTGGATTGAACCAAGTAAACATCCCTTCCACGAATATTTTCTTTGAATTTAATCCAAATTTCACCATCGCTAAAAACTTGACGCTTTATCAAACCCTTTTTAACTTCTAAGTATTCGCAAATTTTATCTGTAAGCTCTACATTAGAACTTCCAGAGAAAATCAGTAATTCTGATACATCGAATAGGTTAATCATTTCACTTATGTAATTAAATTAGTAAATGAAATTATTAATGGAATCTTATAAAAAATCCCACCCATTTCATTTTAAAACAAAAGATAAATATAAACAATACTTAAAGTTAAATCAAATATTGAGTTTTTAAAATATATACTACTAACAGTGAAATATCTGTGAAACTCTAACAGAGGCTTGTACAATTCATCAAAGGAGTCTGAAAGACGTCTTTTATTTTATTTCAAAAATATGTAACTTTGTAATCTTGAAATAAATAGTTTGTTCTCTATTTTATATCAAGAAAAATGTAAATTTCTTAGTTTTTGTAGGAAATTTCATAAATAGAAAGGGTTGTTTTGCTCTTTTAAGCAAAATACAAAAGTAGATTTAATTTGCAAGCTAACAATGTAATTGTTAGCATAAAATAAATATTTAATAACTTAATCGAATTGAGGCTGTTTTATGGCTAGAAAAAAAATTATGATTGATGGTAATGATGCTGCTGCTCATGTTGCTTATAAGCTCAGCGAAGTTATTGCAATCTATCCTATCACCCCCTCCTCAGGTATGGGCGAACTATCTGATGAGTGGGCTACAAATGGTAAGAAAAACATTTGGGACACAATACCATCTGTTACCGAAATGCAAAGTGAAGGTGGTGCTGCTGGTGCTGTTCACGGTGCGTTACAAGTTGGTTCACTAACTACAACCTTTACTGCTTCGCAAGGGCTATTGTTGATGATACCCAACATGTACAAAATTGCTGGTGAGTTAACTCCTGCAGTTTTTCATGTTTCTGCTCGTTCACTTGCTGCACAAGCACTCTCTATTTTTGGCGATCACCAGGATGTTATGCAAGTACGCCAAACTGGTTTCGGATTGCTTGCATCTGGTTCTGTTCAAGAAGTTCAAGATCTCGCAGCTATAACACACGTAGCAACTCTTGAATCACGAATCCCTTTTATCCATTTCTTTGATGGATTTAGAACTTCTCACGAAATTCAAAAAGTTGAAGAAATAACAGATGAAGATTTAAAAGCACTAATTGACCCCAAAACTATTCACGCTCATAGAGGTCGTGCAATGAACCCCGAAAAACCAGTATTGCGTGGTACCTCTCAAAACCCTGATGTTTATTTTCAGGGACGTGAAACTGTAAATAAATATTACAACGCAACGCCAGCAATTGTTCAAAAAACTATGGATAAATTTGCGGAAATTACTGGACGTCAATATAACTTGTTCGACTATTATGGTGCTTCTGATGCAACACGAGTTGTAGTTATTATGGGCTCCGGTAGTGAAACTGTTAAAGAGACTATTGCTGTACTTCAAGCAAGTGAAGAAAAAGTTGGTGTTTTGGTTGTAAGATTATACAGACCATTCTCTGCTAAAGATTTTATTGCAGCAATTCCAAAAACTGCTCAAAAAATTGCTGTCCTGGATAGAACTAAAGAGCCAGGCTCTCCTGGTGAACCACTCTATTTAGATGTTGTAACAACTATTGCCCAAGCAATGGCATCAACAGAAAAACCATTTGAAAAAATGCCTATTATTGTTGGCGGGCGTTATGGTTTATCATCAAAAGAGTTTACACCAGCAATGGTTAAGGCTGTTTACGATAACCTAAAATTAGAGACACCTAAAAATGATTTCACAATTGGTATTATTGATGATGTAACATTTACATCGCTCGATTTTGACCCTACATTTATTACTGAAGATAAAGAAGCTACAAAATGTATGTTCTATGGTCTTGGTTCCGATGGTACGGTTGGTGCAAATAAAAACTCGATTAAAATTATTGGTGGTGAAACAGATAATTATGCACAAGGTTATTTTGTCTATGATTCTAAAAAATCTGGTTCAACAACAATTTCTCACCTCCGTTTTGGTAAAAATGAGATTACATCAACATACCTAATTCAAGAAGCCGATTTTGTTGGCGTTCACTTATTTGAATTAATGGATGTTTTTGATGTGCTCGCTAAACTTAAGGATGGTGGAACATTCTTACTTAACACACAATATAGTAAAGAAGAAGTTTGGGATCACCTACCAAAGAGAACTCAAAAGCAAATTATTGATAAAAAACTTTCGTTCTATGTAATTGATGCAGTTCCAGTTGCAAAAGCTACAGGAATGGGTGCTCGTATAAATACTATTATGCAAACATGTTTCTTTGCTATTTCTGGAATTCTTCCTAAGGATGAAGCAATTCAAAAAATTAAAGATGCAATTCATAAAACATATATTGTTAAAGGTGAAGATGTAGTTCAGAAAAACTATGATGCTGTTGATCAGTCATTATCAAATCTTTTCCAAGTTGAATATGGCACAGAAGTTACAAGTGAAATTGCAATTTCTGCTCCAATTCCGGATGCTGCTCCAGATTTTGTTAAAGAAACTCTTGGAATGATTATAGCCGGTAAGGGTGATGATATTCCTGTAAGCCAAATGCCAGCTGATGGTACATACCCAACAGCAACAGCTAAATGGGAAAAAAGAAACGTTGGTCTCGAAGTTCCTGTATGGGAATCTGACATTTGCATTCAGTGTAACAAGTGCGTATTCGCTTGCCCTCATGCAGCAATTAGAGCTAAGAGATATGATAAATCTGAATTGGAAAATGCACCTGAAACATATAAATCAATGACTCTTAAAGGAAAAGGTAACGAGGAAGTTGGTTACACAATTCAAGTTGCTGTTGAAGATTGTACAGGTTGTTACCTTTGCGTTGAAGTTTGCCCTGCCATTGATAAGCAAGATGAGAATAGAAAAGCAATTAACATGGCTCCTCAATTACCATTGCGTGAAACTGAAAGGGAAAATTTTAGTTTCTTCCTCGATATTCCGGAAGCGGATAGAACAGAACTTAAGATTGGTACTGTTGCAGGTAGTCAGTTCTTAGAACCATTATTCGAATTCTCTGGTGCGTGCTCTGGTTGCGGCGAAACTCCTTATGTTAAATTAGTATCTCAATTATTTGGAGATAGAGCAATTATTGCAAATGCTACTGGTTGTTCATCTATTTATGGTGGTAACTTACCAACAACTCCTTGGGCAACAAATAAAGATGGACAAGGTCCTACTTGGAACAACTCGTTGTTTGAAGATAATGCAGAGTTCGGACTTGGAATGAGACTATCTGTTGATAGAGAAGAAGCTTATGCAAAAGAAGTATTAATTAAACTTAAAGATGAAGTTGGTGCTGAACTTGCTGATGCTATTCTTTCTGCTAACCAAAAAAATGAGTTAGGCATTAGAGAACAACGTGCAAGAGTTAAAGAACTAAAATCTAAATTGGAAGCATCTTCAAATCCATTAGCTGCCGAGTTACTATCGGTTGCTGATTACCTAATAATTAAATCTATTTGGATTATGGGTGGCGACGGCTGGGCTTATGATATTGGCTTTGGCGGTCTCGACCATGTTTTTGCTTCTGGTGAAAATGTTAATATTCTGGTACTTGATACAGAGGTTTACTCTAACACTGGCGGACAGGCATCTAAAGCTACCGGACTTGGTGCGGTTGCTAAGTTTGCTGCTGCCGGAAAAGCACAAGGCAAAAAGGACCTCGGTAAAATTGCAATGGGTTACAAGAATGTTTATGTTGCTCAAATTGCAATGGGTCATAGTGATATGAAAACTGTAAAAGCAATTATGGAAGCTGAAGCCTACGATGGTGTTTCTTTAATTATTGCAAATTCTCCTTGTATTGCTCATGGTTACGATATGAAAGATGGTTTTACTCATCAAAAACTTGCTGTGGATTCTGGCTACTGGCCAGCATATCGTTTTAATCCGGATAATGTTGTTAAAGGAAAAAACCCTTTAACATTGGATTACAAAAAACCAAAAATATCTGTTGAAGAATATGTTTATACTGAAAACAGATTTAAGATGTTAACTAAAATGGACCCAGAACGTGCTAAAACTCTTCTTAAGAAATCGCAAGAATTTGTTGATTCTGTTTGGGAAGACTACAGCCATATGGCAAGTTTAGATTTCAGTAGTAAAAAAGAAGAGTAACAAAGAGAATTATTTCTCATTTAATATTAAGCCATCCAATTTGGATGGCTTTTTTTTACATATTCTTTTTATCAATTCTTTTGTCTATAAAATTGAGTAAAAAAAATAAATGGGTTACTTGAAGAAAAATATAATAGTACATATGATATTGTGCAGTTCGTTGTTAGCACAATTGCCACACGATTCTTTAACTACAGTTTTTGGGAAAGAATATTTCCCTTTTAACAAAAAGATTGAATTAGTGTTCGACTCGAACATGGGGGAGACTATAAAAAATATTAAAGTGCATGATGAATTTTACGAAGCAATTAATGTATCGGATAAGTTTACTTATTCGCAAAAATTTATAATGAAAAATGATGGAATATATATTATTCAAACAATACAAAATATTGATATATTTTTATACTCAGCAGATATCGATATAACATATTCGGAACCAATTAGGCAGATACCTTTTCCTCTACAAATTGGAGATGCTTGGAGTTGGTCGGGGTATCAAATAAAAAATGGTGATACAACATCAATATCACTAACGGGAAATGCAATAGCGGAAGAAACCATTGAGTTACAAGCCGGAAAATTTAAGACACTAAAAATAAAACTCTTCTTTGAAGAAATTGATGGAGAGAAAACGACTCTTTATCAATGGCTTGCACCGGGACTTGGAATTGTGAAAATGAAAGCCATAATTGAAGGGAGCGGTATCGTCCAAATTGCTATGGCATTATTAGGTTATGATGAAATTGATTCTGAATTAATAGAGATTAGATATTTGGAATAATTACTTATCTTTTCCAATCCCCAAGTATACACAACCCAAATTGGTCCCGCTAAGCGGGACAATTTGGTTGTTATATACCGACAATATTCGCTTTTGGAATTCCGAGAACCTCTGTAAGAGTCTCACAGACAATTCATTGTCGGTATAAATCAATCTTCAAGAGTAATAGCAGTTCCAGATGCTGTTACCATTAACATACTACCTTGCCCAACTGTTTCATAATCGAGATCAATTGCAATAACTGCATTACCACCTAAGTTTGTAGCATCAACTTGCATTTCTTGTAAGGCTATCTCTTTAGCTTGGCGTAATTCTTTTTCGTAAGCAGCAGAACGCCCGCCAACAATATCTCTAATTCCTGCAAAGAAATCCTTAAAAATATTTGCACCGAGAATTGCTTCACCTGTAACTAAGCCATGATACTTGAGAATTTTTTTACCCTCAATGTTATTAGTTGTAGTCATTAACATTTTAATTCCTATTAATTTGATTATTGTTAAAATGAAGTTATAAAAATGTTGTTAGTGAATCAAATTAAATGTTTGGTTTAATTATAGTAGTGCGAATAGGTTATTAAACTATTAATATGAGTTGTGTATAGAAGGCTTGTAAATTGAAAGTAACTTACTTAACTTAAAAAATATAAAATAACAATGTATGAGGGTTTTAAATTGCACATTATTCAAAAAAAAAGAACTTTAAAATAAGAAAGCGATTCATCGAATGATAAACCGCTTTAAATGTTTTCACAACGGAATAATCCTTATTGTGATTTGCTTCTAATTGTTAATAGGAAACTATAAAATAAATTGAATAAATAAAAGGAAAAAATATTATGAAAAGAATATTGGGATTGGACATTGGTACAACATCCATTGGTTGGGCTTTTGTTAATGAGGCAGAGAATGATGATGAAAAATCTTCTATTGTTAAACTTGGTGTTAGGATAATTCCGATTTCAACTGATGAGGAGAATGACTTTCAAAAAGGGAAATCAATATCAATAAATGCAGATAGAACATTAAAACGTGGGGCAAGACGTAATCTTGACAGATATCAAATACGACGTGATGCGTTAATAAAAATTTTAAGAGAAAGTAATTTTATTGTAGAAAAAAACATTCTTAATGAATCTGGGAAAGACACAACTTTCTCTACATACAGAAATAGAGCAATAGCAGTACACACAAAAATTAGCAAAGAAGATTTATCAAAAGTTTTGTTTCAGATTAATAAAAAGCGTGGGTACAAAAGTAGTAGAAAAGCAAAATCAGATGATGAAGGAAGTGCTATTGATGGAATGGATGTTGCAAAGCAACTCTATGAAAATAATATTACACCAGGACAATATGTGTACGAGTTATTAAAGAAAGGGAAAAAATATATCCCAGAATTTTATAGGTCAGATTTACAGAATGAACTTGATAAAACTTGGGAGTTTCAAAAACAGTTTTATATGGAAATACTTACTGAAAAATTAAAGGAAGATATTAAGGGCAAAAATAAAGGAGCAACTTGGAAGATTTGTGAAAAGCCATTTGGTATTAAGGGAATTAATATAAAAGGGAACAGAGAAGAACAAAAGATTGAAAAATATAGGTTGAGAGTAAGCGGAACAAAAGAAAAATTAAAATTAGAACAACTTGCAATAGTTTTACAAGAAATAAATGCACTAATTAATAATTCAAGTGGATATCTTGGAGAAATTAGTGACAGAAGCAAAGAACTCTATTTTAATAAATTGACAGTTGGCGAGTATCTTTTTAAGCAATTAGAGAGTAACCCACATACAAGGTTAAAAAATCAAGTTTTTTACAGGCAAGATTATTTAGATGAATTTGAGGCTATTTGGGAAAAGCAAAAAGAATTTTATCCTGAATTAACCGATAAATTAAAAACAGAAATTAGAGATGTGATAATATTTTATCAGCGTCCACTAAAATCTCAAAAAGGGCTACTCAGTTTTTGTGAATTTGAAAGTTGGGAGGAAGAATATTTTGATGATAAACTTGAAAAGAAAAGAAAAAGAATTATTGGACATAGAGTAATTCCAAAATCTTCTCCATTATTTCAAGAGTTTAGAATATGGCAAAATTTAAATAATGTAATTTTAACAGATAAAACTACAGGAGAGATAGCTTCTCTTGAACAGGAAGTAAAAGACCATGCTTTCGAAAAACTTTATCAAAAAGGACAATTGTCTCAAAAAGATTTTTTAAAATTAATTGTAGATAATCCCAAAGATTTTGAACTAAACTTTGAAAAAGTTGAAGGCAATAGAACTAACTCGGAATTATTTAAAGCATATCAAAAAATTCTTGAATATGAAGGTGTGGAATATGATTTTTCTAAAATGAATACAAATGAAGTAATAGAAATTGTTAAAGAAAAATTTACTCAAATTGGAATATCGACAGACATATTAAATTTTTATTCTGATGTGGAAGGAAACGATTTTGATAAACAGCCAATAATGCAACTTTGGCACCTGCTCTATTCTGCCATTGAAGAGGATAGATTAATAGAACAATTGGAGAAAAAATTTGGATTCAAAAAAGAATATGCAAAACTAATTGCAAGTATATCATTACAAGATGGTTATGGCAACCTCTCTGCAAGAGCAATTCGTAAAATATTACCTTATTTAAAAGAGGGAAACACTTATGATGAAGCATGTGCATTAGCTAACTACAATCATTCTAAATCTTTAACAAAAGAGGAAGTTGAAACAAGGGAGTTGATGGATAAATTAGAATTACTTCCTAAAAACTCTTTGCGGAATCCAATTGTAGAGAAAATATTAAATCAAATGGTAAATGTTGTAAATGCAATTATTATTGATGAAAATCTTGGAAAGCCTGATGAAATAAGGGTGGAATTAGCAAGAGATTTAAAAAAGAGTGCAAAAGAAAGAGAAGAAAAAACAAAAGGAATTAGAGAGGCAACTGCTGCTCATGAAAAAATTAGAAAAATTTTAAGAACAGATTTTGGAATTAGCAAAGTTACTCGGAATGATATTATCCGCTATAAACTTTGGAAAGAACTGGAAAGCAACGGTTTCAAAACACTCTACACATCTACATATGTGCCAAAGGAAGAACTCTTTTCAAAGAAATTTGATATTGAACATATAATTCCACAAGCAAAACTATTTGATGATTCTTTCTCGAACAAAACCTTATCTGCAAGAGATATTAATATTGAAAAGGGAAATGAAACCGCATTTGATTTTTTAATAAAAAAATTAAGCAAAGAGGAATTTGAAAATTACTTATCAAGAATTGAAAGGTTATACAAAAAAGGGAATATCAGTAAAGCTAAATACAATAAGCTTAAAATGAAAAATTCCGAAATTCCAGATGGTTTTATTGACCGTGATTTGCGGAACAGTCAGTACATTGCAAAAAAAGCTGTACAAATGTTAAGTGAAGTTGTTAGGAAAGTCAATACCACTACTGGTAGTGTAACGAATCGTTTACGTGAAGATTGGCAAATCATAAATGTTATGAAAGAAATAAACTTACCAAAATATGAAAAGTTGGATTTAGTAGAGGATATCGAAGGTAAACAAGGTCAGATAGAAAAAAGAATTAAAGATTGGACAAAACGGAACGACCATCGGCATCATGCAATGGATGCTTTAACTGTGGCATTTACTTCGTATGCACATATTCAGTACTTAAATAATATGAGTGCACGTGGAAATGAAAGGCATAACAAATATCACGAGGTTTATGGAATTGAACAAAAATATCTCTATAGAAATGATAAAAACAAATTACTATTTAAACCACCAATGCCATTGCATGAATTCAGGGAAGAAGCAAAGAAACATCTTAATTCTATTTTAGTCTCTTTTAAAGCAAAGAACAAAGTTGTTACTCGCAATAAAAATAAAATAAAAATTAAGGGGAAAGAGAAGTACAAAACAAAGATTGAATTAACTCCACGTGGTCAATTGCATAAGGAGACTGTTTATGGAAAAATCACACAGTACGAAACCAAAGATGAGAAAGTTGGAACTAAATTCGATTTAGAAAAAATTAAGCAAGTGGCAAACAAAAAGTATCGTGAAGCATTATTAATTAGATTAGCTGAATTTGATAACAACCCTAAGAAAGCATTTGGTGGTGTAAATTCACCAGGCAAGAATCCTGTTTATATTGATAAAGAAAAAAACATTAAACTTCCTGAAAAAGTAAAATTAGTTTGGAGTGAGCTTAACTATACTATACGAAAGGGGATATCACCTGATATAAAAATTGATAAAGTAATAGATGTTGGTGTACAACAAATTTTACAAAACAGATTAGATGAGTTTGGTGGCGATGCAAAGAAAGCGTTTATAAATCTTGATGAAAACCCTATTTGGCTCAATAAAGATAAGGGTATTGCAATAAAAAGAGTTACAATAAAAGGAGTTAGCAACGCAGAACCTATTCATGATAAAAAAAATCATTTTGGAGAATTAATTTTAGATAAAAATGGAGAGAAACAACCAGTTGATTTTATAAGTACTGGAAACAACCACCATGTAGCTATATACAGAGATGAAGATGGAAAGTTACAAGATGAGGTTGTTTCTTTTTACCAAGCTGTGTGGAGAGTAAAAGAAAACCTACCTATAATAGATAAAAGCAAAAATGGTTGGGAGTTTTTATTTACAATGAAACAGAATGAGTATTTTGTTTTCCCATCAGATGAATTTAACCCTGATGAAATTGATTTGGAAAATCAGGATAATGCTTTTTTGATTAGCCCATATTTGTTTAGAGTGCAGACTTTATCAAAAGTAGTGTATGGTAGTAATGCAATAAGAGATTACGTTTTTCGACATCATTTAGATACATCTAGCAATAAAGATTTAGTTTTGAAAAGAACAACCTATATCCCAATAAAAGCTTTGCCTGATTTAGAAGGGATAGTAAAAGTTCGCATAAACCATTTAGGACAAATTGTAAAAGTTGGGGAATATTAGTAAATCACCATTCTTGTTAAGAAGTAATAATAACTTCCTTTCCTTTGGTAAATGGAAGGAGTGAGGATGGGTTCGGAAGGTGAGGAATTATTATGACAATAATATTTAACAAAAAATCAGAAAAGACAAAAAGACGAAAGTTACGCAACAACCCAACTTACACAGAAAAGGTACTTTGGCAGTCGCTCCGTAGAAAGCAGATACACGGTGAGGGTTCATATTGTCTTGGAAAAAAGCCCCTCACCCCAGCCCTCTCCCAAAGGGAGAGGGAGTTAAAAACAATCTTTTTTAAGGTTGGGGGAGGAGGTATTATTTTGGAATTATTTATAATAAAAGTGTAGGTACAAATGATTAAACGCACATTGAACTTTAGCAATCCTGCTTACTTGAGCAAAAAGGATAATCAGCTAACTATAAAATTTCCAATAAAAAAAGGGGAAGAGGAGAAAGAGGTTATCACAATTCCAATAGAAGATATAGGAATTGTGATTTTAGAGAATCCGCAAATAACAATTTCACATTCATTACTATCTACCCTCCTTGAAAATAATGTTGCAGTTATTACATCCGATAGAACTCATCACCCAAATGGTCTGCTCTTAAATCTGGATGGCAACACATTGCAGAGCGAAAAATTTAATGCTCAAATTAATGCATCGTTTCCTTTAAAAAAACAATTGTGGAAGCAGACAATTACTGCTAAGATTAAAAATCAAGCAGCACTACTCACCAATAGAGATGTTGCAGTAAGGAATATGAAAACTTGGGCAAGGAAAGTCCGTTCTGGCGACCCCGATAATTACGAAGCACGTGCAGCAGCATATTTTTGGGCAAATATTTTTATCGATATCCCAGATTTTAAACGTGGCAGAGAAGAAGCAGAACCAAACAATTTGTTGAACTATGGATATGCAATTCTACGTGCTATTGTTGCTCGCTCCCTTGTTGGCTCTGGTCTTTTGCCAACTCTTGGAATTCATCATCATAATAAATACAATGCCTACTGCCTTGCTGATGATATTATGGAACCATACAGACCTTTTGTTGATTCTATTGTAGTTGAAATAGTTGAGAGTGGTGAAGATTTTTCTGAAATGTCCACATCAATTAAAAAGCAGTTATTATCTATTGCAACTGTGGATGTAACTGTTGGTGATAAATGCGGACCGCTAATGGTGGCTATGCAGCGTACTACTGCTTCGTTGGCTAAGTGTTTTCAAGGGGAAGAGAGAAAAGTATTATACCCAATAATTTGACTCACCCCCAGAGCCCCTCTCCCCGCAAAGTCGGGACAGGCTTAAAAAGAGAGGGGAGTAATAAAGCCCCTCTCCCTTTGGGAGAGGGGTTGGGGTGAGGGAGAGGAAATAATGAGTTTAAATAATAAACTAAGATTTATTGCAAAAACACTTTGCAGAGAACTTCGTAAAAATGCAACTCATTCAGAAAAAATAATGTGGGAAGTTGTAAGAAATAGAAAATTAAACGGTAGAAAAATTAATAGACAATTCCCAATATTTTATGATTTAGAAGGTATGGAAAAATTTTACATAGCTGATTTTTATTGTCATCAAAAGAAATTAGTAATTGAAGTAGATGGCGGTTACCATGAACGACAGAAGAATTATGATGAACTAAGAACAGAAATTGTAAATCTACTTGGAATAAAAGTTATTCGTTTTACAAATAAGGAAGTGGAAAATAATTTGGCTAATGTAAAAAATAGCATCTTAAAATGTTTACAATAATTTAAAACACCTGTTCCCCCTCTCTTTGTAGAGAGGGGGTTAGGGGGTGAGTATGAAATTAAACCAATATAAAGTTATGTGGATATTAGTATTCTTCGATTTGCCAACTGAAACAAAAACAGACCGAAAGGCATATACTCGCTTTCGCAAAGGATTAATGAAAGATGGTTTTACAATGTTTCAATTTTCAATCTATTTGCGGCACTGTTCAAGTAGAGAAAATAGAGATGTGCATATAAAACGTGTTAAAAAAATAATGCCATCTAAAGGTAATGTGGGAATTTTATCGATAACCGATAAACAATTTGGAATGATAGAAATATTTGAAGGGAGGAAAAAAGCCGATGGCTTTGTTGAACCTCATCAACTGGAATTATTCTAAAATATAATTCCAAAATCCGCACTCTTTCCAAAAACAGAAGCTCAAAAGTCCCTCTCTTTTTAAGAGAGGGATTTTCCCAAAGGTCTGTGAGACTCTTACAGAGAATTCCTAAGGAAAGTGTGAGTTCCAAAAACAGTTTGAGTAAAGATCTTAGTTAGAAAATTGCTTCATTTTTTGAATCCTAAAAACAAGCTAACACCTTATAAAACAAGGGCTTAACAAGGGGTCTACTGTTTTTAAAAATATCAAATAACAATTAGAAAGCAAATCACAACGGCACTTAAAGAGGTCTCTCTCGTAGCAATACTGTTTTTAAAAATATCAAATAACAATTAGAAAGCAAATCACAACCTGATGCTCGAAGTCATGTAAGGAGCCCCAACTGTTTTTAAAAATATCAAATAACAATTAGAAAGCAAATCACAACACATTGGCGAATGGGAAGTTGTTGATCTGAACTGTTTTTAAAAATATCAAATAACAATTAGAAAGCAAATCACAACCACAGCGAAGGTTATACCAATACGGCTGCTACTGTTTTTAAAAATAACAAATAACAATTAGAAAGCAAATCACAACCTGAAACGAGATGTCTGTTGTAGCGATTGGACTGTTTTTAAAAATATCAAATAACAATTAGAAAGCAAATCACAACGTTAAACAACTTCTTAACATTACTAAGACAACTGTTTTTAAAAATATCAAATAACAATTAGAAAGCAAATCACAACACTTGACAAATGGTAGCTAATTACCTACTTACTGTTTTTAAAAATATCAAATAACAATTAGAAAGCAAATCACAACTGTCAAGTGCCGTTGATTCTGAATGAACTTACTGTTTTTAAAAATATCAAATAACAATTAGAAAGCAAATCACAACGACCCACTTTCAATACCAAAATCAACCATAACTGTTTTTAAAAATATCAAATAACAATTAGAAAGCAAATCACAACGACATAGAGCTATCAATCACAACAGCTAATACTGTTTTTAAAAATATCAAATAACAATTAGAAAGCAAATCACAACAGATAAGATATTAGGTTATTACCGTGAGCCACTGTTTTTAAAAATATCAAATAACAATTAGAAAGCAAATCACAACTATGATGGTGAGTTGGCTTTTGGTTGGGGCACTGTTTTTAAAAATATCAAATAACAATTAGAAAGCAAATCACAACACATAGCCTACAAATACTCCGATAAAAAAAACTGTTTTTAAAAATATCAAATAACAATTAGAAAGCAAATCACAACACAGACGTATCGTTTATATCCTTCAAAGCAACTGTTTTTAAAAATATCAAATAACAATTAGAAAGCAAATCACAACACTCCTTAGTTATACATCGTTCAGCGATAAACTGTTTTTAAAAATATCAAATAACAATTAGAAAGCAAATCACAACATATTAAGAAATGCAATAAAAACAAATGATACTGTTTTTAAAAATATCAAATAACAATTAGAAAGCAAATCACAACTAAGGATGAATTAGTCTCGTTAAACAAATTACTGTTTTTAAAAATATCAAATAACAATTAGAAAGCAAATCACAACACAGAATTGCAGTGGGATAAAATAGAGTACACTGTTTTTAAAAATATCAAATAACAATTAGAAAGCAAATCACAACAACTTTAGGTTGGTTGAAAAAATATGTGCGACTGTTTTTAAAAATATCAAATAACAATTAGAAAGCAAATCACAACTGTTGTTGCTAAGTTAGTAAAGCCTGGCGAACTGTTTTTAAAAATATCAAATAACAATTAGCACCAAAGGTATCCTCAAAGGAAAAGCAAATCACAACCAAGTACTTCGGGGTACCACAAAACCGTGAAACTGTTTTTAAAAATATCAAACCTGTCCCGCTCTTTTTAGCGGGATAACAATTAGCACCAAAGGTATCCTCAAAGGAAAAGCAAATCACAACGCAACAATTAATTGGTTTATAACATAAAAGACTGTTTTTAAAAATATCAAACCTGTCCCGCTCTTTTTTAGCGGGATAACAATTAGCACCAAAGGTATCCTCAAAGGAAAAGCAAATCACAAAACAGATGGCGATTTAAGCAAGACCGAAACTATCCGAAATGAATGGGTGAATAGTTGTATGAGTTGGCAATATATATGAGTAGAGTTAGAGAGTTAAACAAAATAAAATATTATGTTGCGGAGATAGAAAAACTACAAAGTTAAGTTATAAATCTTTACCAAAGTAAAAATCAAATTTTTGAAATAGCCAACTACCATAAATAAGGAAACCAATAAAGAAGTAGGCGTAATGTAATACTACAAAAATTTCACTTAATAATAAACCAATTGCAAGAAATAGAATAAAACTAATTATTAACACTAAGTATCTCATAACATGCCACCAAATGAAATAAAATTAATAATAAAAATCGAGTACAAAGAAACTCTTAACTCTATTGAGTTAACTGATAATAATATAAAAGAATTATATCCAAGTTTCAAGTATGGAAAATAAGAGGTAAATGGGTTTGCAACTCAAATGTTGATGGGTTTCAATAATGCACGTGAAATTTGTGTCTGCTTTAAAAAGCAATTATATTATTCGAGTCCACTCTAAAAAGCCCCTCACGGACTAAAGTCCGTTCGGGAAAGTTTGTTTTTAGTTCGTAATCCCCACGTTAAAACGTGGGGTTAATGAAATATTATCTTTTTATAGTGGACTCATTCATTATCAAAAATAGCAATTATTCTTGCCGGTCCACCGCTGCCTCCTTTTATTTTCATAGGAAGTGCAATTACTTTAAATCCACTAACTGGCAACTCGTTTAAGTTTGCAACATTTTCAAAAATAGGAATATTATTACTTGCCAAAACCACGTGTGCTTTAAATAATTTAGATTGTCCAAAATCAATACTTGGTGTGTCAATTCCAATTGCTTTTATTTTACGCTTTTCAACCAACCATTTTGCACCATCTTCATGAAGCCCAGGAAAATGTAGATTGGCAACCGCATCTGAACCTATTTCGGCAGTGCCCATATAGCTTTTGCGGTCGGGCCAATATTTACCATACCCACTTTTTAAAAGTATGATTGAACCTTCAGCTATAGTACCATATTTTTTTTCCCAAAGCTCAAAATCTGCAACGTTAAAAAGATAATCTCTATTAGTATCACACACTTCCGAAGCATCAATAACAACTGCGTTTCCGTATAAATTTTCGAGCGGAATATTTTCTGTAGTAATTCCATCTTTATAAAAATGAATAGGTGCATCAAGGTGCGTACCGCCATGTTCAGCAGTTGAAAATTTATTTGATGAATAGTAATACCCATTTTCTGTCATTCCATGAGATTCATTTATTAAATGGAATCCATCTGCTGTTGGCCAGTATATAGTGTTTTCATCGAAGCTATATGTTAAATCGACTAATTTTGGTTGAGCAGTAATTGATGATACAATGTAAAAAAATAGAACGAATAGATATGTAATGTATTTCATAAACTCCTCAAGTAATTGATAAAAAGTTAAAACTATACTGTTGTAAAAATAGTGAGCTTGTCCATTATCATTGTTGGGGTAAACAAAGAGTGTGAAAGTAATAAAATATTGTGCAAATTGCCCTACAATTGTCATGTAAGTGGTTTGTAATAACTCTGTAAAAATATCATGTTTACAACTTGATTGAAATGTAAGTATAAAAAAAGCCCGACTTACACCGGGCTTAATAAAATTAGATTATCAATGAGCTTTACTTCTCATATCTGCTGCCATGTGTTTTATTTCGGCAAGGTCTCGTATCATTTCACTCCAGCCATACCAAAGTGAATAATCAGGGTTCATATGAAAAGCACCTTGGAACGCACGCATTCTATGCTTTAAGTGCATTTCAAAAAGTGTCTGCTCAATTACTGTAGGTGCATCGTGGAAAGTTAAAAGATCCGGAAAATTATATGCATAACTTTCGGGTTTTTCTAAAATTCCATCTTTGTAAAGGTCGGCAATAATGTGAATTGCTTCAGCCAAAAGATGGTCAACCTCCCTTATTAAATCATCACCTTTTTTCATCTCAGCTATTGCAAAAGATTTCGAGTGGCAGTCTGCACATATATCAATCATCTTATTCCGTTCAGTATCAAATGCCTCTTGAGTAAGTCTTGCAACATCAGCGGCTTTAATTACGTCTAACCTTGCTGTTGGGTTACCTTCAGGGTCAAGTACACCAAGTGCTTGAAGTATTGTAATCTGGTCAGCTTTCCATTGTGGGTCTTCGGGGAGTGGTAACTTAACAGCTAAAAATCCCCATGCGGTTCTAACTTCATGATTGCCTTCACTCATGTGGCAAGTTTGGCATGTTGGTGCAGGTGTACTCTCGGGTAAAATTCCGTTTTGTTTCAACAAAGCTCTAACACCATGTTTTGAACTTGAATACATTTCCCATTGCGGATGGTCAAAACCCATGTGGCAAGTTTGACATGCTTGTGGCTGCTGTGCTTCTTTCTTTGAAAATGTGTGTCGTGTATGGCAAGCATCGCACGAACCATTTCCATATCCGGAACCGTGCTCTTTAATCATTTTAAGATCTTCTTCCGATTTTATACCAATCTTGTGGCATCCACCACATCCTTTCATACCTTCGGTTAATTGTACAGGTAGTGCATGAGTGGTTGGCATTGCTTTGTAAGCCGCCCATGCAAGTGCGTGTTTCCCTTTCAAAAATTGTTGAACTTGAGTATCGTGACAACTAGAACAAGTTTCATGGTTTGGCAATTCAGCTTTAGCAAAATCCTCTGCTGTTGTGTGTTCTTCACCATGGCAATCTGCACAGCCAACATCATTTTTCGAGTGTTCACTTAACTCCCAATCCACAACAATTTGTGGGGATGTTTTGGAATGACATTCGATACAATTTTGGGCTTGAAGTGTGTAAACACCGATGAAGAGAATTAGTAGAAATAAAAACATTTTTTTCATAATGAGTCTCCATTTTGTTATTAGGAATTTTTATTCTGATTATAAAATAGTAAATGTTTTTAAGTAGGGCAACTTTAAAAATTAATCTACCGCGAGGGAGTACTTTTTACGTTTAAATATCGTGGTAATTTAACTCCAAAAAAAATGCTATCACATATCGCTCAATTAATTGATGATTTTGCTTATATAAGTTACCAAGATCAACTTTGGAGATTTAGTTTAATTACTTTAGAGCGGGAAGTGTTAGCCAGTCCGCCCCGGCATACTCGGCATATTTAATGAACTTCCAGCGGCATAATGCAACTACTGTTTTGTTAATCATAAAAGGAGTCTCACAGACGATAACCACTTTGTTGTCGGTATAATACAGAATTTATTAAACCCCTCCAACTATTTGGAGGGGTTTTTTATTAAATTGTTAATCATTAAAGCAATGAGTAACTTTACAATTCAAAAAATGATTTGAAGTGTGAACATTCCTACAAAAAGAAATATCTCCCAAGTTATTTACAATTTAAAGTTATAAAGAGAAATTTATGTTTAAAAAAATATTGAACCTTTTTAAAAAGAAGGTTGTTACAAAAGCTCCACCACTTAATAAAACAAAAAAAGAGGCAAGTAGTAATAAAAAAAGAAACAATGCAGAGTATAAAAAAAGTAAACCCTCCCAAAAAAAAACTTATAGTAAAGATAAGCCACCCCACCAGCGAGTTGTTGGAAAAAGTACAGCTAAACCAGAAAAGAAATGGGCTCCAAAAGATTTTCCCGTTGCCGAAGCAGTTGGGAAGACGAGGTTTTATGATTTCAAATTATCTAATGGAATTCTACATGCTGTTGCAGATCTTGGCTTCAAGTATTGTACGCCAATTCAAGCAGGAATTTTAAAAAGCACTCTGGATGGGAAAGACGCAATTGGGCGTGCACAGACTGGGACTGGTAAAACAGCCGCATTCTTAATTATTGCAATTGCAAAATTAATTAAAAGAGATAATAACAAAAGACGTTTTAAAGGAAATCCTCGCGTACTAATTTTAGCTCCAACACGTGAGCTTGTTCAACAAATTGAAAAAGATGCTTTAGAGTTGGTAAAGTATCAGCCAATTAAAGTAGTTTCAGTATTTGGCGGTATGGATTATAAAAAACAGATCTATAAAATTAAGGGACACTATATTGATATTATGGTTGCAACTCCAGGTCGTTTAATCGATTTTATGAATCAAAAAATTGTACATTTAAATAATGTTGAAATCCTAATTCTTGATGAAGCTGATAGAATGCTTGATATGGGTTTTATTCTCGATATGAAAAAAATTGAAAGAGCAACTCCACAAAAGGAGAAGCGGCAAACATTGTTCTTTAGTGCAACATTCCCCGATAGTATTAAAAGAATTGCTTCTAACTGGACTACCGATGCAGTAACTGTAGAAATTGAACCGGAGACTATTGCAGCAGATACAGTAGAGCAAATCAATTATATTGTTGAAGCTGATGATAAGTTCAAACTACTTTTTAATTTGCTCGAAAAAGAAAATGCTACTAAAGTATTACTTTTCTGTAACAGGAAAGATATTGCAAAAGATTTGTATATGAAAATGCAGCAGTATGAAATATCTGCAACTTTACTAAGTGGTGATATAGACCAACGTAAGAGGATGAATAGATTGGAAAATTTCAAACAAGGTAAGTATAAAGTACTTGTAGCTACTGACGTTGCCGGAAGGGGAATACACATTGAAGGTGTAAGCCATGTAATAAATTTTAATTTACCAGTTGATGCGGAAGATTACGTACACAGAATTGGGCGTACCGGACGTGCGGGTGCGGAGGGTATTTCAATCAGTTTTGCTTGTGAGGATGATTCATTCAACATCCCAAATATTGAAAAATTTATGAAGCGAAAACTTGAACTAAGTTACCCTGATGATGAACTATTTAAAGAACTTCCTCCAGCGAAAAAAACACTAAAAGAAATTAAAGATAGTAGTAAACCAGAGCCCGCCAAAAGAAAATATAAACAAAATAATTCTAATAGAAATAGGGGTGGTAGCAAAAATAGAAATTCTGAAAGACCCCAACGATCACAAAGCAAGCCTAATAGTAATACGAGTGGAGGGGTAAAGAAATAAATACATTTTGGGGTCTGATAAATTTTTAAGACGTTCCACCGGAACGTCTTTTTTTATGCAATTTATTAAACCTATCTGTTCAAATCTGCGTACTATTTCTCTCCCTTAGCTTCTAATTTTGCAGCAATCATATCAGAATGTTCGAGGTGCAGATTTTTACTGATTGTTCGCATAAAATACTCTTCATATTTATCGAGTGTACCATCGGCAAAAACCAATCGCCAAAGGTTTTTTAGGATAATTAGTTTTGCATCTCTGCCATATTGTTTGTTAATAACCTCAGTAAACTCATACAGACTAATGCTCTCATCTGTTTGCTCTTCAGCAAGGGCAAGGAGTTCCGTTACTAACTCATCATCAAGATTAAATTCCTCTCTCATTGTTTTTTCAATGAAGATTTTTTCTTCAATTGAAAAATCATCATCCGAGTTTGCTATCTCAAGGAATAGTGCACAAGTTGCTATCTGTAGTTTAGTTTCCGAATTGTATTTATTTGATACTTCACTATCATTTGATAAATCATTATTCGAAATTAAACTCTTAATAAATCCTAACATAGTACCACACTTTTAATTATAAAATAATTCATTTAACTTTTAGGTAAATAAGATTTGATTGCAAAAAGAAATCGCTTAATTTAGGTTATAAATTAGATTCAATTTGTTTTATTAAATCTTCTTTTAAAATAATTCCATTATGTTTCCACATCTCTTTCCCATTTTTAAAAAGAATAAATACGGGAACCCCTGTTATTTGGTAGGCGTTCGCAACCTCCTTACTTTTATCCACATCAACTCTTATTACTACAGCTTTCTCTTTATATTCTTCTTCAATTTCATCAACAATTGGAGCCATTTTTCTGCACGGAAAACACCATACGGTGTGAAAGTCAACTAACACAGGCTTATCGGTTTGAAGCATTGTTTTGAAATCAGTTAAAGTTACTTGCTGAATATTCTCGTCAACTTTTCCATCTGGTTTAACAATGGGGTAACCGCTATTTTTCCATGCAGAAATTCCACCCTTTAAATTATAAATTTTGCCGAAACCGTTTTCCTTCAGTAATTCTGCTGCTTTAGAGCTTCTGCTGCCCGATCTGCAATAGACATATATTTCGTTATCTTTCTGCATAAGGTTAATTTTTGAAATAAAATCTTCATCATAAATATTGATGATACTTGCGTTATTTATATATCCCTCTGCAACCTCACTTGGGGTTCTTACATCAAGAATAATTCCTTTCTCTGCATCAATAAGTTCTTTAAATGTTTTTGCATCAACATTACTTATTACTGATGTTGTTTGTCCAACTTTATTATCGCTGCAACTACTTAATATTATAATTACAACAATTACTTTAATTAATGTTATCATATTCATTTTTTTAAGTAACATTTATTTCTCCAATATTTTAAATTATTAATTATCGTTCATACATCTTCGACATCTTTTTGTATCGTTCACTTAACCCACTTGGTATTTGATCCCAGCTAAACCGCCAAGCCCAGTTGCCGCCAAGTTTTCCAGGAAAGTTCATTCGTGCATCTGTACCAAAATTTAGAATATCCTGCATAGGAATAATAACAATATTAGCAACAGATTTGTATGCTTCAATTATTAATGCTGTACAAATATCATCACCATAATAATTTAGATATTTTTGAGCCCATTCATAAATGCCCGATTTCGATTTACGTTCGTTATCAAAAAATCCTTTTGTTGTATCATTATCGTGAGAGCCAGTATATACGCAGCAATTCCGGATATGATTATGAGGTAGAAATTTTTCATCTCCATCCTCTCCAAAACCAAATTGAAGAATCTTCATACCTGGTAATTCAAATTGGTCTCTAAGCTCTTCCACTTCCGGAGTTATTACACCCAAATCTTCCGCTAAAATTTTAACATCTCCAAACACTTCTTTGAATGTTTCAAATAGTTTCTGCCCAGGTGCTTTTACCCATTTTCCATTAATCGCTGTTTCGGCATCCCCTGGTATTTCCCAAAATGCTTCTAACCCTCGAAAGTGATCGATACGAACAATATCAACTAATTCATACATTTTTGTAATTCGTTTTTGCCACCAGCTAAAATTGTTCTTTTCCATTTCGTCCCACTTATAAAGGGGGTTGCCCCATAACTGTCCGGTTTTACTAAAATAATCGGGTGGTACTCCTGCCACAGTTTCCTGATTTCCTTCTTCATCAACAGTAAAAAGATTTTTATTTGCCCAAACATCCGAGCTATCGTAAGCTACAAAAATTGGAAGATCACCAATTATCTGAATTCCCTTTTTATTTGCATAACTTTTTACAACATTCCAATGAGCAGCAAATTTATATTGCAGAAATTTCTGGAAACCTACTTCATCTAATAACTTATTTTTCCATTTGTTAACAGCATCATCCTTTCTAAATGCAATTTCGCTTTCCCACTCTTTCCAATGTACTCCGTTGTGATAATTTTTTACAGCCATAAAAAGGGCATAATCCTCAAGCCAATCTTTATTATCATCACAGAAACTTGCACATTCATCAACTATCAATTTTCCGCTATTTTTAAGATTTTCGTAAGCAATCCGTAATACTTCTAACTTATTTTTGAAAATAGACCCAAAATCGATTTGATGTGGATTTGAATGAGGCATTAAATTTAAATCAAATTTTGAAAGCAAACCTTCTTCATGCAATTTTTCGAGACTAATTAAATATGGATTTCCAGCAAATGTAGAAAAACTTTGATATGGTGAATCTCCATATCCAGTTGGTCCTAACGGAAAAATTTGCCAAAGTTTCTGACCACTATTGTGGAGAAAATTAATGAAAGTAATTGCTTCATTTCCAAGCTCTCCAATCCCATATTTACCTGGTAAAGAGGTTGGATGTAAAAGTATTCCTGCAGAGCGTTTGTATTTCATAAAAATCCTAATTCATTTCTATAATTTGATGCTCAAAATAAGAAAAAAAAATTGCATAGCAAATAGTAAGATTCCAGTTAGATTTCAAAGATATTCTATACATAGTATGCTCTATATTATAGCTGATAAATAAATATATTGCTTTAAATTTTGCTTTATAAAAATAATATTCTTATTTTGAAGTTCAATTAATTAGCAAGTTTTCAACACTCACCAAGTTCATAACTCGTTAATATACAATAAGTTACAGAGATATGTTTATAAAAATCTTTAATTCTAGGGGTATTTAATGAAAATAAAAAGACGTTTTACTAATCCGAAAGTTAGTCCCTTCGATTTAATGGAATTTGTTACTAGAACCTCAGAAATAAAAAACCCAAATGGCTCAGTTGTTTTCAAAATGGATGATGTTGAAATCCCAAAAGGGTGGTCACAAGTGGCTACCGACATTATTGCTCAAAAATATTTTAGAAAAGCAGGAGTTCCAAGATTAACAAAAAAACTGCATGAAAAAGGTGTACCTAAATGGCTGCAGCCTTCTGTTCCTGATATTGAAAGATTAGCAGCACTTCCTGAAAAGGAGAGGTTTTCAGCAGAGAATGATTCACGTCAAGTATTTCATAGATTGGCTGGCACTTGGACTTATTGGGGTTGGAAAGCAAATTATTTTGATTCTGAAGAGGATGCAAAGGCGTTTTATGACGAGCATATTTTTATGCTTGCAAATCAAATGGCAGCACCAAACTCACCACAATGGTTCAATACTGGTTTACATTGGGCTTATGGAATTAATGGTCCAGCACAAGGTCATTCTTATGTTGATTTTAAAACTGGAAAATTAACTCAATCAGCAGATGCATATACTCATCCTCAGCCGCATGC
Source organism: Melioribacteraceae bacterium (assembly GCA_021647785.1). Lineage (GTDB taxonomy): Bacteria > Bacteroidota > Ignavibacteria > Ignavibacteriales > Melioribacteraceae > 1-14-2-50-31-20. The sequence continues at coordinate 26,655 of JAKIUC010000014.1, read as the reverse complement.
ATGTTTCATTCAATCAGTTAATGATGATTTAGTGAATGAGGGTGGAATAATGGATTTATGGACTCGCGAAGCACGCCTTTTCAAATATGGTTCTGGAACTGGTACTAACTTTTCAAATGTTCGTGGTTCAGAAGAACCATTAAGCGGTGGTGGAAAATCATCCGGGCTTATGTCATTCCTTAAAATTGGCGATAAAGCAGCCGGGGCAATTAAATCTGGCGGAACAACTCGCCGTGCTGCAAAAATGGTAACGCTTGATATCGATCATCCCGATATTGAGGAGTACATTAATTGGAAAGTTGTTGAAGAGCAAAAAGTTGCATCGATGGTTACAGGTTCTCATTTAAATAATATTCATTTAAACAATATTATGTCAGCTTGTTTCAAAGAACATCCGGAAAATGATAGGTTTAGTAAGAGTGCAAATAAACATCTTCGTAAAGCGGTAATTGAAGCCCGTAGAGTTAGAATATCTGAGAATTATATTGAGAGAGCAATTCAGTTAGCCCAAGCTGGTTTTAAGTCTATTGAGTTCCCAACATACGATACAGACTGGACTTCAGAAGCCTATGCAACAGTTTCAGGACAAAACTCTAACAATTCAATTCGTGTTACAAACGAATTTATGAATGCTGTAGTTAATGATACAGATTGGGATTTGGTTGCCAGAGTTGAAAAGAAAAAAGCAAAAGTTGAAAATAGAAAACCAGAAGCAATGAAAACTTTGCGGGCAAACGATTTGTGGAATGATATCGGTTATGCGGCGTGGTCTTCGGCTGACCCTGGCTTACAATACCACACAACAATTAACGAATGGCATACCTGTATTGAGAGTGGTGAGATTCGTGCATCTAACCCATGTAGCGAGTATATGTTTCTTGACGATACAGCATGTAACTTAGCCTCACTTAATCTTGTTAAATTTTATGATGATGAAAAAGAAGAATTTTTAATAAATAATTTTAGACATGCATCACACCTATGGACGGTTGTTTTAGAAATCAGTGTAATGATGGCTCAATATCCGAGTAAAGAAGTAGCACAAAATAGTTACGATTTTAGAACTCTTGGGCTTGGATATGCAAATATCGGCTCACTATTAATGCGGCAGGGAATTCCCTACGATAGTAAGGAAGCTGGTTCTATTACTGGTGCAATTACAGCAATAATGCACATGACTGCTTATTCATCTTCTGCACTTATGGCAAAAGAACTTGGCACTTTTGCTATGCACGAAAAGAACAAAGATAATATGATTCGTGTAGTTCGCAACCATCAACGTGCAGCTTATAACGTACCAAGAGAGGAGTATGAAGGTTTAACAATTTTTCCTAAGGGAATAAATCCAAAGTATTGCCCTTCCGATTTGTTGAAAGCTGCTCGTGAAGATGCAGATAGAGCTGTTGAGTTAGGAAAGAAATATGGATTCAGAAATGCACAAGTAACAGTACTTGCCCCTACAGGTACAATTGGTTTGGTAATGGATTGCGATACTACCGGAATTGAACCTGACTTTGCATTAGTGAAGTTCAAAAAATTAGCGGGTGGTGGTTACTTTAAGATAATCAACCAATCAATACCTCCGGCTTTGGCAAGGCTTGGATATAATAAAGAACAGATTAATGAAATTGTAAAGTTTGCAAAAGGTGCGGGAACACTTCAAGGCTGCCCTCACATTAATCCCGAATCTCTCAAAGCTCGCGGATTTAATGATGATTTAATTGAAAAAGTTGAGGTAGTGCTTCCATCTGTATTTGAAATTGGTTTTGCTTTTAATCGGTTTTCACTTGGTGATGATTTTGTGAAAGGAACACTTGGTTTAACAGAGAAAGAGTTAAACGATTTCGATTTTAATCTGTTAGAGCATTTAGGTTTTTCAAAAGAAGAAATTTCTTTTGCCAGTGATTATGTTTGCGGAACTATGACTATTGAAGGTGCTCCATTCTTGAAGCATGACGATTATCCTGTTTTTGATTGTGCGAATAAATGTGGAAAAAATGGAACAAGATATATTGCTGCTGATGCACACATTCATATAATGGCAAATGCACAGCCTTTCCTTTCAGGGGCAATATCAAAAACTATAAACTTTCCATATGAGGCATCAATTGAAGATGTAAAAGAAGCCTACATAACTTCTTGGAAATTTGGATTAAAGGCAAATGCACTTTATCGTGATGGTTCTAAACTTTCGCAACCTCTTAATTCTGTTGGTGAAGATGACATTATTGAAGAGATTATTGAGAAAAGAGAAGTTAGTGATATAGTTAAAGTTGCCGAAAAGATTATCCACAGATATATTGCCAAGAGACGGAAATTGCCTGATAGAAGAGAAGGATATACTCAAAAAGTTAAAATAAATGGCCAGACAGTTTATTTACGAACTGGTGATTATGAGAATGGCGAACTTGGCGAAATATTTATTGATATGGCAAAGGAAGGGGCGGCTTACAGAAGCCTTCTTAATAATTTTGCAATTGCTATCTCTCTCGGTCTCCAGCACGGAGTGCCTTTGGAAGAATTTGTAGATGCCTTTATTTTTACACGCTTCGAACCATCTGGTCCAGTATCCGGACACAAACGGATTAAAATGTCAACATCTGTTATTGATTATATTTTTAGAGAACTTGCAGTTTCGTACCTCTCAAGAGATGATTTAGCTCATATTGATGAAGCAGTAGCAACAAAAACAAGCAGCGATCATTTAACTGTTATACCAGATTTTGAAAGTGAAGAAGTTATTAGTGAAAGAACTATTATTTTAGATAGAGATGATGGTGTACGCAAAGATGCTCATAAACCAGAAAAGGGAAAAGTATCTCTGCAAAGCGGAATTAGTACGGAAGCTCGCGAAAGAATTCAAGCAAAACAGCAAGGTTATACTGGTGATATCTGTCCTGAGTGTGGAAGCATGACTATGGTAAGAAATGGAACTTGCCTTAAATGTAATACTTGCGGTGCTACTACTGGTTGTAGTTAGTCTCCAAAATATAAAGGGGTATTTATTTACCCCTTTAATTGAACCACACAAAAACAAAATTTTAATCCCTTCAAAAATTGCTTTTCCCAATAACATTGGTTAAAATTCCTTTTTTAAATTCTTGAAAAGATTTGATGTATTCTGATAATAAAATTGTTATAAAAGGTGCAAGAGAGCACAACTTAAAAAATATAGATCTAATAATTCCGCGAGATACTCTTACCGTAATTACAGGGCTTTCTGGTTCAGGTAAGTCGTCTCTTGCTTTCGATACAATTTATGCTGAAGGGCAAAGAAGATACATCGAATCACTCTCAGCTTATGCACGCCAGTTTTTAGGACAATTGGAAAAACCGGATGTTGATTTGATTGAAGGATTAAGCCCGGCAATTTCAATTGAACAGAAAGTTACATCGGGTAACCCACGTTCAACTGTAGGAACTGTAACAGAAATATATGATTTTATGCGGCTTCTATTTGCTCGTGCAGGGCTGCCGCATTGTTATAGCTGCGGCAGACCGGTGGAAAAGCAATCATCGGAACAGATAATTGATACAATATTTGGTAATTATCAGGATAAAAAAATTCAAATATTTGCTCCGGTTGTGAGAGGAAGAAAAGGGCATTACAGAGAATTATTTGAAGAAATTTTGCGTGATGGTTTTCTTCGAGTACGTATTGATGGTGAAGTAACTGAGATAGAGAAAGGATTAAAAGTTGATAGATATAAAATTCATACTATTGAAATATTAGTGGATAGAATTAAAATATCTCAGAAATCTCGTTCAAGAATAAGTGAATCGATAGAAGTAGCATTAAATTATGGTAACGGTGTTGTTACTATTGCTGTTGATAAAGAGGACGTGCTTTTTAGTCGCGAGCTTTCGTGTCACCATTGCGGAATTAGTTATCAAGAATTAGCTCCGAACTCTTTCTCATTCAATTCGCCGTACGGCTCGTGCAAAGAGTGTGAAGGACTTGGTGAAAAGAAAAAATTAGATGTTAATTTGGTAATCCCTGATTGGAGTAAGTCCATTAATGAGGGTGGTATTGAAGCACTTGGCAAACCGCGTAATATCTGGTTTTTTAATCAAGTGAAAGGTGTAGCTAATCGTTTCAATTTTGATTACGATACTCCGTTAAACAAGCTTAGCGAAGAACAATTAGACGTTTTACTTACTGGTTCAAAAGAGAAAATTTCTTTTCAATACACCTATGGAGGTGGCAAAAGTGTTACTTACAAACATAAATTTTCGGGAGTTTTAAATTATATAAATCACTACTTCGATAAAACTTCCTCTAATAAAATTCGTGAATGGGCTGAAGCATATATGACCACAAAGAAGTGTGATTCGTGTAATGGTGGTCGCTTAAGAAAAGAATCGCTCGCTGTTTTGATTGGTGGCAAAAATATAAGTGAAATTACTGCTTTATCAATAGAAAGGGTGAAAGAATTCTTTTTGAATTTGAAGTTCACCAATAGAGAATTATTAATTGCAACTCCAATTTTAAAAGAGATAAATGAAAGAGTAAGTTTTCTTCTGAATGTTGGGCTAAACTATTTAACACTCTCACGTTCAGCACGTACTCTATCTGGCGGAGAGTCGCAGCGTATTAGATTAGCAACACAGATTGGTACTCAGCTTGCTGGTGTACTTTATGTGTTGGATGAACCCAGCATTGGGCTTCATCAAAGTGATAATATAAAATTGATAAATTCATTAAAAAAATTAAGAGACCTTGGTAATACTGTAATTGTAGTAGAGCACGATAGAGAAACAATTGAGAGCGCTGATTTTATTGTTGATTTAGGTCCAAGAGCTGGCGAGCATGGAGGGGAAGTTTGTATATCTGAAATAGCTGCTAATTTACTAACTCATAAATCGAAGTGTGATTCCTTAACTTTAGATTATATCAAAAATAAAAAGAGAATAGAACTTCCTTTGCAGCGTAGAGTGGAAAACGAAAAACACCTTGTTATTACTGGGGCAAAGGGGAATAATCTAAACTCTGTTACACTTAAAATTCCGTTGGGTTTATTTACAGTTGTAACTGGAGTTAGCGGGTCGGGTAAATCTTCTCTAATAAATAGCACGCTTGTACGAATTCTAATGAAGAAAATATATCATTCCAAAGTAGTTCCGTTAGAATATGACTCAGCTAAAGGATTAGAGAATATTGATAAAATAATTGAAATTGATCAGTCGCCAATTGGAAGAACACCACGTTCTAACTCAGCAACTTATACAGGTTTATTCACATTTATTCGCGATTTATTTACAGAACTTCCTGAAGCAAAAGTGCGCGGGTATAAAGCCGGACGCTTTAGTTTTAATGTAAAAGCCGGACGTTGTGAAGAATGCCAAGGTGCAGGTCTAAAAAAAATTGAGATGAATTTTCTTCCTGATGTTTATGTTGAATGTGAAGTCTGCAAAGGGAAAAGATACAATCACGAAACTTTGGAGATACTATTTAAAACAAAATCGATAAATGATATTCTTGAAATGAGAATTGAAGAAGCAGTGGAATTCTTCTGTGACCACCCAAGAATTTTAAGAAAGGTAAAGGGACTTAATGATGTTGGATTAGGTTATTTAAGATTAGGGCAGCAAGCAACAACTCTTTCTGGAGGCGAAGCCCAGCGAGTTAAACTTGCTACAGAACTAAGTAAGGTCAGTACTGGTAAAACACTCTACGTATTAGATGAACCAACTACAGGGTTGCATTTTGAAGATGTACGGATTTTACTTGGTGTATTGAATAAACTTGTTGATAAAGGAAATACAGTTATTATTGTTGAGCATAATTTAGATGTAATAAAAGTAGCCGATTATGTTATTGATTTAGGACCCGGAGGCGGAGAGCATGGTGGAGATATAATTGCTGAAGGAACTCCGGAAAGAGTTTCACAAAATAAAGATAGTCTTACTGGTAAATATTTGTTAACAGAACTGAACCGACTTACTGCTAACTTTTCAACTTAATAAATATTAAAAAAAAATAAATAATAAACTACAAATTTTCATACTTTAATCTTAAATTATACTATTATTTTAAATCTATTACAGGATATTTCATGAGTATTAAAAATAAAACTTTATATCTCCATTATTTTTCTATCAAGTTACAATAAACTTGAAAAAGTAAACTTCTTTTAAAGTAGTGTTACTAATTTAACTTATACGAGAGGGCAATTTTGAATTAGTATTTAATTGGGTTTAACTACAGAATATAAATTTCTTTACCAGTTGAAAATTTCTAAAAATAGAATGAACACTTGTTAATACAATTATAGAATGTCAAAAAAAAATTGTACGGCAATACTTAAAAATTTAAGATTTGGAATAGTAGAATTTGATGAATACTGAAACTAAAAATATTAAAAAATATTTCTATGCACTCTCATTTGTATTATTTGTAGGGATTATGCTATTTATAGTTACCCATCAAGTATCACATTTATTTTTAGATAATTTAGATAAGCAAAAGAAAAATGAAAGAAATAGAATAGAGATTGGTGAAGTAATATTTGAAAATATTAACTTGATTGAAAATAATCTTTATCATCTCTTTGTTCCAAAAGTAGAGTTAAGCCAACACCAAAATTATAATGGCACAAAAAAATATTATCAAACTATTTTTAATGCAATAGATGTTCTTGAAAATAGTGGAGTTTTAACTGTTAATTCATATTTTAATTTGGCAGGAGATGATAAATTTATAAAGGTGTTTGAGTATTATAGGAATGATGATTCTGACTTCATAGAATTAGTTGAATTACAACTTGAGCTTGTAGAAATTCAAAAATTAGAATCTGAAGCTCTCTATTTATCTAATGAAAAAGATAGGTTGTTCAGAAATAAAAATAATCTTAAAGGGTTAGAAGAAGTAAAAAGGAATATACTCTCTCTCTCTGAAAGAGTAGAACCAAGTTTTAAAAGGATAAGAGAAAGTGTGAATGGGGCATTTTCTAAAGGGTATATAAATTTACAAAAAATTGAATTAGAGATTGAAGAGAGTAAAGAATACTATGGATTTATGGAATGGGTTTTCTTGATTTCCATAACACTTACAACAATTATTTTATCACTAATAATCGTTAGAAAAATAAATAGAATAAATTCTCAACTATTATCTGCAAAGCAGGAAATAAGAATAGCTTTTGAAGAACTTGAGGCAACAAATGCACTGCTAACTCAAGAGATAGCAGAGAAAAAAATAGCTGAAGATGCTCTTGCTATGAGTGAACACAGATTAGTATCAATGTGGAATTCAATTCACTCTGGAGTTCTTTTAGTACGAAAAGATAATTTTAAAATTATTGAATGTAACCCCGCAGCAAATAGAATGATTAAATTACCGCCGGAATCTGTTCTTGGTAAAAATTTACATCATTTTATTAGCACTGATAATAGTGAGCAATCTCCAATTGAAGAAACAGAATTAAAGGATGGGCTTTTATCTGAATGCTATCTGCAAACTTCAGATGGAGGAATGATTCCAATTCTAAAAACTGCTGTGCCGCTTGAAATAAATGGAGTTGAGCATTATCTAATAAGTTTTACAGATATCACAATTTTGAAAGATGCAGAAAAAGCATTATTAAATTCTAAAGAGCAAGCTGAAAATGCTGATAAACTTAAATCGATATTTTTAGCACAGATGTCTCACGAAATTCGCACCCCCATTAATGTAATGTTAAGTATTTCATCTCTTCTTCAAATGGAAGTTGAAGAAAGATGGAATGAAGAAGAGTTAAGTTACTTCGAATTAATTAACAAATCAGGTAATAGAATTACACGAACAATCGATTTGCTTCTTAACCTTTCTGAAATACAAGCGGGAACTTATGAACCCTCACCAGAAAAGCTTGATCTTTTTGCAGATATACTTTGTGTGCTGATTCTTGATTATAAAAAAAGAGCAGAGGCTAAGAAAATTTCTTTTGTAGTTAATTTAAATACTCAAAACCCTTCTATTGTTGCAGATATATATACGGTAGAGCAAATATTTCAACAACTATTAGATAATGCTATTCTTTTTACCGAAAAAGGTGAAATCAATTTAACAATTCGTAGAAATAGGGCTAATAAATTAATTGTTGAAATTAAGGATACAGGGGTTGGAATAGAGAAAGCATATTTTAATGATTTATTTATTCCCTTTACTCAAGAAGAGATGGGATATACAAGGAGGTTTGATGGAAATGGTATTGGACTATCCTTAGTAAAAAGTTATTGCGATTTAAATAAAGCAGTGATAGAAGTTGAAAGTGAAAAAGGAATTGGTTCTACATTTAGGGTGATTTTTAATTAGGTAAGAATGAGAGAGAGAAAAGAAATCCTCTCACAAAGTGATGCCAATGGTAGAATTCACAAATGAAAAAATATAAATCAAGAGAACTTCGTTCTCTTGATTTATTGTATAGTGAGTTGAGTTTACCAAAGTTTTACTCTTTTCATTCGTGCATTCGCGGCACTTTGTTTTATCTTTAAAATCTATTCGTTCGCAATTATTAATTACAAACCTAAATCAAATCTATATCCAATATTAAATTCCATATTGTCAGCACGAGAGAAATCATAGAATCGCAAATTTAATCCGGCAGAAAAATTATCAAAAATATAATAACGAGCACCAAGTCTTTGGTACATCTTTTTTATTGAACCTGAAGTTTCACCCATTACATAATAACCCATTCCAATAAGTCCTTCAAGTTTACTAATTACTAATGAATATTGTGCGAAAATTCCAATACGAACCTTCTCGGAAGTGTCAGAATCAATTATTTTCTTTTCACCATTTTTATATTCATACTCTACTCCTAAGGATGGGTCATATTCAACCTCTGCACCAAGTCCGAGCTTACTGTTATACGATACTTGTTTATTAAGTGTTGCAATAAATGCAAAAACATCAAACGATTCTCTTTTAAGACTATCAAATTTAGTAGAGTTAGAGGGTGGATTTATTACATTATAAACTTGACTTTTACTACCGTATGTAAGGGATGTTGTAAACTCATATTCTGTTATAAATTCAGGAAGTTCACGCTTGATAAAGATTGGACGCTCATCTTGAAAATTATATGCTAAGTTAATCCTTGGCGAAAGCAAATTTATGCCGGCATTTGGCTGCTGAGTTGAGCCATTTGAAAAGTGTGAAAATGAAATTTGACCACTGATATCAAGGTGTTGAGAAATTTGGTACGTGTATTTTAAACCAACATCAATGTAAACAGATCTACCAGCACCAATAACTAAATTATATGGATTTGAATCTGGGTCAAATGGCTGCCAATCGTAAGCAATACCAAAACCAAACTCGGCACTAATTGCAGATTGTTCATAACGCTTAAATGGCCAATCAAAAAATCCATAAATAGCAGAAGGAGTACCTATCTCTGTAGTATTAAAAAAGTTAGCACCATAAAGTCCAACACCATAACTCGGATTGTTAAATACTTGATGCCAATCAGCGCTTCCGCTTGTCTGCCATCCAAATTCTAAACGTGCAGATTGAAAATAATCTACTGGAGTTCCTGTAGCATTTTCCCCTTGAAGAAATTCAGATGTTTGAAGTACAGCCCCTGCTTGATATCCAACTCTTAAAAATGTGTGTGCTTTATCTTTTGGGGTATTAGCTTCTTGTGCAATAACTATTGAAGCAATCAAAATAAACAAAATTATTCTCTTCATTTTTTCCTTCTATTTTTAGTTTTTTAAGTAGCCTAAAAATAAAGAATCTTTATCAAATTCTACTAAAAAATTATCTCTATTTTTTACTAAATTTTGGTAGTAGAATTATAAAAAAAGCCTGGACTTATGAATAGAAAAATTGTTATTCCGAAAGAGATTATTACTGTTAACTCTGCAATGGAAATTCACCGAAATTCTTTTATTGAAATTGAAGACGGAATTATCATTAGAATTGATAGTCTTAAAAGTATTGAATTAAATAATTATGAAGGTGAAGTTTATAAATATCCTAATTTAACCTTGATGCCAGGGTTTGTTCAAACACACATTCACCTTTGCCAGACTCTGTTTCGCGGATTGGCTGATGATATGCAATTGTTAGATTGGCTGCAGAAACGAATATTTCCGTATGAAAATAATCACAACAAAGAGTCACTTAGAATTTCTGCAAAACTTGGAATAAGTGAATTATTTATGAGTGGAACAACAACACTTTTAGATATGGGAACGATGCACCACCAAGAAGTTGTTTTCGAGGAGATGATTAAATCTGGTATTCGTGGCTTCTCGGGCAAGTGTATGATTGACGAAAATGATTTATTCCCAACATTTAAGGAATCTACAGAAGCGAGTTTGAATTCAACAATTGATTTAGCTAAGTCATTTCATAATAGTGAAAATGGAAGAATTAAATATGGATTTGCTCCTCGCTTTGTCCTTTCGTGCAGTGAGGGCTTGATGAAAGAGACATCAAACATAATGAATGATTTTGATGGGTCACTTTACCATACGCATTCATCAGAAAACAAAGGTGAAATTGAAGCGGTAAGAAAAAAATATGGAAAGGAGAACATAGAGTATTTTAACTCGATTAATGTTTTATCTGAAAAAACAATTTTAGCTCATGCAATACATATAAACGATAAAGAAGTTGAGTTATTAAAAACTTCAGGAACACGTGTAGCTCACTGCCCTTCATCAAATATGAAATTGGGTTCCGGAATAGCCGAGATACCAAGATATATAAATGAGGGTATATCTGTTTCAATAGGTGCAGATGGGGCACCGTGCAATAATAATTTGAATATGTTTACAGAGATGAGAATAGCCTCACTTATCCAAAAGCCAATTTATAACCCAACTGTTATGGATGCAGAACTGATGGTAAGGCTCGCAACAATTGAAGGAGCTAAAGCATTACATCTATCAAAAGAAATTGGAAGTATTGAAGTTGGAAAAAAAGCTGATTTGCAATTACTTAATTTGGAGAAAGCAAATCACTCTATGTTAGATGATGATGAAAATTTGTATTCATCAATTGTTTATGCTGCTGATAAATCGGATGTAACTTCAGTAATGGTAGAAGGGGAGTGGGTTGTTAGGAATGGAGTAAACCTTGTTTATGATGAATCAGAAATGATTACAAATGGTAGAGCAGAATTAACAAAATTATTAAATAGAGCAAAAATAGATTGATGTATGAATAAACTAATATTTGCAACTGGGAATAAAGGTAAGCTAAAAGAAGTTAAAGAGATTTTTGAAAATACTAATTACGAAATAATTTCTCTCTACGATTTAGGAGAGGTTCCCGAAATTATTGAAGATGGAGATACATACGAAGCTAATGCACTAATTAAAGCTAAAGCAATTTATGAAATCCACAAAACGCCCGTTATTGCTGATGATTCTGGACTTTCTGTTGAGCAGTTAAATGGCAAACCCGGAGTCTATTCTGCACGCTATGCCGGTGAGAATTGTACGTACGCTGATAACAACAAAAAAATATTGGATGAGTTAAAGTCATTCCCAACTCCCCATAAAGCAAAGTTTGTTTGTTCGGCAGTTTTTTATGATGGCAAAAATATTACAAGAGCATTTGGAGAATTACGTGGTTATATAATTTCTGAGTTTAAAGGTACAAATGGTTTTGGATACGACCCAATATTTGTTCCGGAAGGAAGCAGCAGAACCTTAGCTCAATTTTCAAGTGAAGATAAAAATGAAATAAGCCATAGAGCTATTGCATTTAATACTTTGAAGGATTTGTTAGGCTGATAAGTATAATGCAGTATTTTGCATAGTTATAAAAATTCAATTGAGGACAATGTCAGTTATATGTAGAAGCTTTGAAAAGTGATTATCCTAATTCGTTTTGTTTTTGAATAAACCATTATGTATCTTAAAGAATACAACAAAAGATACAAATTAAAAGGTGATTTTATGCAAAAAATAAATTATCAGAGCGATATTAAGCCATTAACAGAATTTAGAGCCAATGCAAAGGACTTTGTTGATCAAGTTCGTGAATCAAAACGCCCAATTATTTTAACGCAACACGGAAAAAGTTCAGCTATTCTAATTGATGTGGCTGAATATCAAGCAATGGTTGATAAAATTGAATTATTTCAAGAGCTACAAATAGCTGAACAACAAATTGTTGATGGAAAAACATTAACTGCTGAACAAGTTGAAAGGCGACTTTCGCAAAGATATAATCTATGAAAACAGCATGGACTGAACTTTCAGTAGAAAAACTTGAAGAGATTGCAGATTATATTGCAATTGATAATCAATCATCTGCTAAAAACTGGGTGGTAAGTATTCAGAAATCAGTAAATAAATTAAATATATTTCCTGAACTTGGTAGAATTGTTCCAGAAATTGGAAGAAATGATATTCGAGAATTGATTGAAGGTAATTACAGAATAATTTATAAGAGAGAGAAAAACAGAATCACAATACTTACAATTCGTAATTTTAGTCAATTGTTAAGTGAAAGTGATATTTATACCACAAACAAGTTGGCATAAAAGCAAGCTAACAAAAGCATCAATAAAAAGTGTAGAGTAATTTAAGACAACTAACTATGGGTAACCATAGTCAGTTATCCTGAAGTGAATACTATTTATGGCTAAGTTCTAATTATGACAGCAATGTATAAATAGAGAAGTATCGTACCTATGGCACTTGTTTTATTGGCTTAGATGTTTATTTACCATAATTTCGTATCTACGATACTAAAAACTCCAGAGGAGTGCATTATGGTAATATCACTACAAGTTAGACGTAATAGTGCCATCGGCACGACATTATTTGCTGTCATAATTAGAACTTAGCCCTATTTATTAACTTGAAAAGTTGTATCGCCATTCTCAAGAAAATTAACAATTTGAGTTGCAGCCGCAATGCCAGCATTTATATTAGCTTCCGATGTTTGAGCACCCATTTTCTTTGGAGTGAAATAAACTCTACCTTCAAATTTATCTTCTAATTCCGCAGCATTGTTCGGAGCAATATCAGAAACATATTTGAAATCATTTCTATCGTTCATCAATTTAACTAACTCTTCTTCGTTAACAACCTCTTTTCGTGCAGTGTTTACAAGGGTTGCACCTTTTGGCATTTTATTTAAAAGCTCATAATTGATTGAGTTTTTAGTTTCATTGTTTGCAGGGATGTGTAACGAAATATATTGGCTGTTTGCATAAAGTTCTTCTGCGGAATTATAAACTGTTACTCCATCTGCTTCAATTGCTTCTGCAGAAACAAATGGGTCGAATGCTGCTACACTCATTCCAAAACCTTTTGCAATATTGCCAACCAATTTGCCAACATTTCCGTAAGCGTGGATGCCGATAGTTTTCCCTTTAAGCTCTGAGCCGGCTTTACCATTGAATAAACCACGAGCAATGTATATCATCATTCCAATTGCCAACTCTGCAACAGCGTTCGAGTTTTGTCCTGGAGTGTTCATTGCAACAATGTTCTTTGCTGATGCAGCTTCTAAGTCAATATTGTCATAACCAGCACCAGCTCTAACAATTATTTTCAGATTCTTTGCTGCGTCAATAACTTCTTTTGTTGCTTTATCACTACGGATAATCATTGCATCTGCATTTGCAACGGCACCAAGTAATTCTGAATTGTCCGAATATTTTTCTAAAAGAACTAATTCGTAATTGGCATTTTCAATTACTGTTCTAATTTCATTTACTGCTGCCGGAGCAAATGGTTTTTCTGTTGCTACTAATACTTTCATGTTTTTCCTCAATACTTTTTATAGTTAAAAATTTTATTTTATTGATATCAAGACCAATAGCTTTAATTGTTTCATTGTTTGAAAATTAAAACAACAATTTAACAATTGAGCAATGAAACAATTTATATTAAATACTTTCTTTTGAAAATTAGTTTATAAATAAGTGGTGTTAATCATTTATTATGAATACTATTTCAACATAGGCATTTTAACACCCTTTTCTTTCGCATTTTTAATTGCTCTTTCGTAACCAGCATCAGCGTGTCGGACAATCCCCATCCCAGGGTCGTAAGTAAGTACACGGTCTAATCGTTTCTCTGCCTCCTTTGTGCCATCTGCAACTATAACCATTCCTGCATGGATTGATTTACCAATTCCAACTCCGCCACCATGATGAACAGAGACCCAACTTGCACCACCAATAGTATTTAACAGTGCGTTAAGTATTGGCCAATCTGCAATTGCATCACTTCCATCTTTCATTGCTTCTGTTTCGCGATAGGGAGAGGCTACAGAGCCGCAATCAAGGTGGTCTCGTCCAATAACTATGGGAGCTTTAACTTTTCCATTTGCAACAAGTTTATTAAATATTTTTCCTAACTTGGCGCGGTCGCCATAACCGAGCCAGCAAATCCGTGTAGGCATTCCTTGAAAATGGATTTTCTCTTGTGCTAATTTAATCCAACGTATTAATGCTTTATCATCTGGGAATGCTTCCATTACTGCCTTATCCGTTACGTAAATATCCTCCGGGTCGCCAGAAAGTGCAGCCCAACGGAATGGACCTTTACCATCATTAAAGAGAGGACGAATGTAAGCAGGAACAAACCCTGGAAAATCGAAAGCATTTTCGAGACCATTCTCTTTTGCTTCACCACGAATGTTGTTTCCATAATCAAATACTATAGAGCCACGTTTTTGGAATTCCAACATTGCTGTTACGTGTGTTACAATTGTAGCTCTCGATTTCTTAATATATTCATCTGGGTTATCCTTGCGTAGCTGCAGTGCTTCATCAAAACTCATTCCCATTGGAACGTATCCTTGTAAAACATCGTGTGCAGAAGTCTGGTCTGTAACTATATCTGGCAAAATATTTTTTGATAATATTTGCGGAAGAATTTCACCAGCATTTCCAACAAGCCCCACGGAGAGTGCTTTTTTTTCTTCTTTGGCTTTAAGTACTAATTCGAGTGCTTCATCTAAATTATCTGTTAGTACATCAACATAACCAGTATCAATCCTTTTTTGAATTCTGCTTTTGTTAACATCAATTCCAAGGCATACGGCACCATTCATTGTAGCAGCAAGGGGTTGAGCACCGCCCATACCTCCAAGCCCAGCAGTGAGAAGGAATTTACCGGCAAGTGTTCCATCAAAATGTTGGTTAGCACATTCTGCAAATGTTTCGTATGTGCCTTGCACAATTCCTTGACTTCCAATGTATATCCAACTCCCTGCAGTCATTTGCCCATACATTGTTAAACCTTTGGCTTCAAGTTTGCGGAACTCTTCCCAGTTTGCCCAGTCAGGAACAAGCATCGAGTTTGAAATAATTACACGTGGGGCATTTTCGTGAGTTCTAAAAACGGCTACTGGCTTTCCTGATTGAACGAGCATTGTCTCATCATTCTCAAGATTTTTTAACGTATCAATTATTGCTTCGTATGATTCCCAATTGCGGGCTGCTTTACCAGAGCCACCATAAACAATTAAATTATCTGGGTCTTCAGCAACTTCCGGATTTAAATTGTTCATCAGCATTCGCATTGCTGCTTCTTGAATCCAACCTTTGCAGGATAGGTCTGTCCCTTTGGGGGCTTGAATGTTTGTTATCATTTTAATTTCCTTTTAATATTAAAACAAAGTAGCCGTTCGCATAGTGACACCTTGGGCTAAATTCATCAATTAAAAGTAATATAACTTACTTTGTTGAAATTCCAAATATATTTAAATCAAAATTTTCTAATAACATTTTTGCTTTTTCAACATGGTTTTCATTTACAAATACTCTCACTGGTTCCAGAAGTGGACGAATACTTAAAAACAATTCACCTAAAATATAATAGTCAACTTTACCATCTTCAAGAATAGATTTTATTAAAGCAATATCACCCTGATTTAATGATGATAGTATTTCTGTGTAATGCTCTCTATCTAATAATTTTGGTGGAACTTCAGTATAGTCTATCATTGCATCACACTCAGGACAATGAATTTTACCAAAAATTCTTTCCTCTTCCGAAAGCTCTAATTCACTTTCACACTTGGTACATATAACACTTTCTGAAACTTTGTAAGATGGTAATTCTTTCTTTAGTAATTCTTGGCACTCGGAGTTTTTACAAAAATAGTATTCTTTCCCCTCATCTAAACACAACTCACAAAACGTCTTTCCACAACCACGACAAATTGAAAGTGCTTCTTTTTCTGAATGTATAAAACAAGTATTCATAGAATTAACTCTTCATTTTAAATGCTTAGCTTTAAATAAATTAGTACACGAACGGCTAATCATTTTTTCTCCATTCTTGAAGTTTTTTATCCAAAACGATTCTTTTACTAATAAGTTTTAGTTCTCCAAAGTTGACTATTAAACCTAATTTATTGCTTGAACATTTTAAATAATTAATTGTTCTCGCAGTAAACTCATCAACAAGAAATTTTACTGATTTGACTTCAAGAATTATTTTATTGTAAATGACGAAATCTGCAAAAAAATTATGTCGAAGAATCAATCCTTTGTAGTTAATGTCGTATTGCTTCTCTCTTTCAAAAGGAATATTTGCTTTCTTAAATTCATATTCCAAAGCATCTTTATAAACAATTTCAAGAAAACCAGGTCCCAGATTATTATGGACTTCAAAACAAATTCCAATAATTTTATAGCTTTCGTTTTTATAAATTATATCAGTCATAATGAGAAAACCTAAGTTGCGAATGCACAGAAAACAAAGAGCCGCTCACAAAGTGATACCTATGGTAGAATGCACGAATGAAAAGATTAAATAAAATAAAAAAATAAAATTAGAAGAGCGAAGCTCTTTTGATATATTTTTTATTCGCGAATTCGCGGCTTTCTTTCCTTTCTTTTCTTTTAATTCGAGAAATGATTCTCCAACAAATTCTCGTACTGAGTAAACATCGATTTATAAAACCACTTTTTTATAAACCCGCTTTTATCCATCGTTGTTTTTATGTGATTTCTATTTTGGGTTAACTGGTGGACTAATCTTATCTTTTCATCTTTAGTTAATTTTACTGCAAATGGGTCATCGGCTATTTTAGTGCGGATAGATTCAAATGCTTTTACATCCTTATAAAAATCTTGATTTCCACTCATCTGGTCAATAGCTTTTTTGCAAAAACTTGTTATAAGTTTCGCCTCATTTTTATCAAAATCATATGTGTAGTTTTTAAATAGTTTTTTCATCAATAAAATCCTTTTTTAAACTTTTAATGAGAGCAATTTTTCTCTCATTTTTTGGTATCCGGGTTTAATAACATTATAGATATAATCCAATTTTTTATCGTGATTTATAAATGCAGATTTCATAGCATTTATATTTAGTTTTTCAATATCGTCAAGGTCAATTCCAAAAATCTCTGTTGCGGTAATATATTCATCAGTTAATGTAATATTGCTCATTAACCTATCATCAGTATTTAGGAAGACTCTAAATTTGGAATTAAACAATTCTTTGAATGGATGATTTTCAATTTTATCGATAGCACCAGTATGAACATTGCTGTTTAGACAAATCTCAAGAGGGATGCGTTTATCCAAAATATACTGAGCCAAATCTCCAAGTTTCAAAATTTTACCATTGGCATCGTAAACAATATCTTCCTTTAAACGTGTAGCATGCCCAATACGATGTGAACCACAATATTGAATTGCCTGCCAGATAGACTCCTTTCCAAAAGCTTCGCCAGCGTGTATTGTAATATTAAAATTCTCTCGCATAATAAATTGGAAAGCATCAATATGTTTTTTAGGAGGGTAGCCACCTTCTTCGCCAGCAAGGTCAAAGCCAACAACGCCTTTATCTCTGTAGTTTACAGCAAGTTCAGCAATTTCAAGTGAGTTTGTCATGTTACGAAGCGAGCAAAGTATCAATCCATATCCAACACCAAAATCTTTTTTACCACGCTCAAGTCCAGCAAGTACAGCGTGCATAACATCATCGTAGTAAAGTCCGCCATCAAGACTTAAAACAGGTGCAAATCTTGTCTCAACATAAACTATTCCATCCTTGTGCATATCCTCCATCATTTCGTATGCAATGCGTTCAAGATTTTCTTTAGTCTGCATTACTGCAATTGTATATTCGAAGCCTTGTAAAAACTCCACAAGGTTTCCCTTATTGGCACCACGGAAAAACCATTCTGCAAGTTCTTTAGGGTCTTTGGTC
This sequence comes from Melioribacteraceae bacterium, assembly GCA_021647785.1. Lineage (GTDB taxonomy): Bacteria > Bacteroidota > Ignavibacteria > Ignavibacteriales > Melioribacteraceae > 1-14-2-50-31-20. The sequence continues at coordinate 8,520 of JAKIUC010000014.1, read as the reverse complement.
GGAAGTTTTTTATACCCAATTTCCTCGGCTAATTCAATTATAGTTTCTGGACGTAAACCACCATCTAAATGGTCGTGAAGAAGCACCTTAGGTACCTCTCTAATTATTTCTTCTAATTTCATTTTATCCTCAGTTTTTTAATATCAAAAAATATTCTTTTTGATAAGGAATTGCAATGAGGAAGTGAAAATTGAGTTGAATTTGTAAAAGTAGTGATAAGAATCAGTTTGAAAACTGATAAGATTAAAAGAAGCCTTTGTCTGTGAGAGTTCCACGGACAGAGCCTTCTAAAAGAAGGATTAGTCTATTTCCGAAAAGATTAACACCATTTTCATATAAAAAATTTTAAAGTTGCAAATAAAAATAACTTAGAGTAAATTTCGGAATGAACATTCATTCTTTAATATAGTTTATGAAAGATAAAAGAACCGCAATATTAGAAGCTACACTAAAATTAATTTCCGAAAGGGGATTTCACGGAACATCAATGCAGATGGTTGCAGACATTGCCAAAGTTGGTGCAGGTACTATATACAGATATTTTGAAAACAAAGAAGATTTACTTTCGAAATTATATGTAGAATTAAAAATTGAGTTTAGTGAAGTACTACTTGCAAACTATGATTCTACTTTATCATTTCGGGGAAGGTTCCATAATTTGTGGAAGAATATGGTTCATTATTCTATTGATAATCCTCAAAAAACAGCATATATGGAGCAATATACCAACTCTCCCTTTTGTGATCACACTATGGAGGAAATTCACAAAAAATATTTTTCGAAAGTTGCGAATTTTATTAATGAAGCAATTACCCAAGAAGTCATCAAAGATGTTCCAATTGATATAATTGCAATATTTACTTTTGAAACTGCTGTAGCATTAGCAAAAAAACATAGCAATGGAATGATAAATCTAAATGATGAGAATATTGAAATTGCCGTAAATATGTGTTGGGATGCACTGAAAAAATAAAAATTTTATCAATCAAAGGAATGAATATTCATTCCTTTTGTATTGTGAAGATAAAAAGATGAGAAAAATATGAAAAAGAGAAAATATTTATCAACTGTTTTGGGATTTATAATTATGGGAACAATAGCTATAACCTCCTGCTCCTCCTTTGGTGCATCAGCATCTGGCGACAGACTAACACAAATAAAAAAATCAAAAAATTATAAAGATGGGATATTTGTAAATACTATTCCAACAGTAACAATGCCAGGTTCATATCTGAATACAGCATGGAAATTTATGATAGATGGGTCAAAATTTAGAACTCCCATTAGAACTCCAGTAACGGAAGAATTGGATATCGATAAATTTATGTTACTGGAAAGTGAAGAGATTAATGCTGTTTGGTTGGGACATGCAACAATATTAATAAAAATTGATGACTCAATTATTTTAACTGACCCTGTGTTCAGTAAAAGAGTTTCACCATTTTCATTTGTTGGACCAAAGAGATTTTTTGAACCGCCAATTTCAATTGAAGAATTACCAGAATTAGATGCCATAATAATATCACACGATCATTATGATCATCTTGATGCAGCAAGTATAAAAGAGTTGGATGGAAAGACGAAGTATTTTGTTGTTCCATTAGGTATTGGTGCTCATCTTGAAAAATGGGGAATTAATTCGCAAAAAATTATTGAAAGGAATTGGTGGGAAAAATTTCAATTAGACAATTCTATCGAAATAATTTGTACTCCAGCAAGGCATTTTTCGGGACGTGGATTGTTGGATAGAAATAAAACTTTATGGGCATCTTGGGTAATTAAAGGAGAAAAGAGAAGTCTCTATTTTGGTGGAGATACAGGAATCTTTCCAGGGTTCAAAGATATTGGTGAAAAATATGGACCGTTTGATATTACAATTTTACCAATTGGGGCGTATGGAGAAAATTGGCCATTTATACATTTGAATCCGGAAGAAGCAGTGGAAGCACATATAAATTTAAATGGTGATATGCTACTCCCAATACATTGGGGTACTTTCGATTTAGCTTTACATAGTTGGACAGAACCGGCAGAACGTTTGATAGTTGCAAGTAAAAAAGCAAACATTAACTTTATAATTCCTAAAGCTGGTGAAATTATAAATAAAAATAGTGTTGCACCATCAATGAAATGGTGGCATAAAATTCCTACAGAGAGTGAAAATTGTAGTGAGCTCGAAAATAATATAGCCCTTAATGAAAAATAATAGGAGATAAAATGCAAGAGATAAATCAACAAAAACCGATTCTAATAACAGGCGGTACAGGTTACATTGCATCGTGGATAATTAAATATTTATTAGAAAAAGGCTTAGATGTGCGAGCTACAGTAAGAGACAAAAGTAACAGCGAAAAGTATAAACACTTAATTGATATCGCTGAAAACTCTACTGGAAAATTAACAATTTTTGAAGCCGATCTTTTAAAAATGGGTTCATTTAAAGAAGCAATGAAAGATTGCGAATTGGTTTTTCATACAGCATCACCTTTTAAAATATCCGGGATTAAAAATGCACAACAAGAACTAATTGAACCTGCATTAGATGGAACTCGCAATGTGTTAAACAGTGCAAAAGAAAATCAATCTGTTAAGAGAATTGTACTTACAGCAAGTGTTGTTTCAATGCACGGAGATGCTGCTGATATGAAAGAGACCGAGAACGGAATTTTCACCGATAAAGATTGGAACACAACAAGTAGCGAAACGCATAAGCCTTATTCATATTCTAAAGTGCTTGCAGAAAAGGAGGCATGGAAAATTGTAGAAACACAAGACCAATTTGATTTGGTTACTGTACATCCGGGCTTTGTGTTGGGTCCATCATTAACAAGAAGAAGAGATTCAGCAAGTATCGACTTTATGATTTCAATGTTAAATGGAAAATATAAAACAGGCGTTCCCGATTTAACACTTGGCATTGTAGATATTAGAGATTTAGCGAATGTTCATATTGCTGCTGCATTTAACCCGAAAGCAGAAGGGAGATACATTGCAACCGCTGGCTCTGCAAATATGTTAGAGCTTGCATCATTTTTGAAGAAGAAATATTCTGCGAAATATAAGATACCTAAAATGAAACTTCCTAAAATTATGCTTTATCTCTTTGGACCAATGCAAGGATTTTCGTGGAAGCAGATAAAACTCAATATGGGATTACCTCTCAAATTTGACAACAGTAAAAGCATAAATGAATTGGGAGTTTCGTACCGCCCAATAGAGGAAACAGTTTTAGACCACGCAGAGCAGATAATTAGAGATGGATTGGTTTGAAATAGAACCAAACTCTACTGCAATGAATGAAATTCTTTTTTCCCTTTTGCGGTTAGGTAAGGATAAATTTCTTGAATGATGATATCGGAATATTTGGAAATTGTTTTTATAGAAATCTGTGTACTCTCTATTTCTGCAGAAGAAATCCAAAAATCACTTAATATTTGCAGTCGCTTGCATAAGTAGTTATGTTCGTTTGGTAATTTCTCTTCCCACATTATTTTTTTTACTTTTAAAATTGTTATCATTTCCAAAAATTGGTTTTCTCTTAATTCAGATAATTCTAAATAGTGTTTTTTAATTACTTTATTCTCTTTTATAATTTGCACAAAATCAAGCAAGAAAAAGCGGTAGGTATAAAAGTAAACCATTATAGATTTTATTAAGTCTAATAACAGTTTTAAGTTTATCTCTTTCGGTTTAATTTCAACCATACTTTTATCAATGTTTTTTACTAATTGAAAATATAAAGCCTCTATAATTTCATCACGTTTTTTGAAATGATAATTTAGGTTGCCCTGACTAATTCCCACTTCCTTAGCAATAGTTCGCAATGTTACTTTGGCTAATCCATATTTATTAAATAATTTTAGAGAACTATTTAATATTTTCTCTTTTGTTTTAATCATACTCTCAATATAAATAATTTTAGTAAACTTGACCTAATAAAATAATATTAGTAACTTTGACCTAAAGAATAAGAGTAACTATACTGTAAAATATTTTGAGCAATCATTGTTGGAGCAAGTATGAGTAATGTAGTCTTATCAAATATAGATTATAAGGATGCTTACAAGGCAGTACTTTCAGATACCAATAGTTCAATTGAAGATATCTACATCGGCATCTTTGCTCATAGCCCCAAGTGGATTAATAGCCTTCTTGCATTGCGGAATAAGATAGTTGGAGTATTTGGATTAGATAATAACAAAGGAGCTACAAAAATAACCAAAGAAAATGTAAGGGTAGGTTCAAAAGTAGGATTATTTAAGATCTACGAAATTACAGAGAATGAAATTATTGCAGGTGAAGATGACGACCATCTAAACTTTAGGGTATCTGTATTAAAGCAAAACAACGAGGTAACTGTAACTACTGTTGTGCAGTACAACAATATTTTTGGTAAAATTTATATGATTGCTGTTTTACCCTTTCATAAAATTATTGTAAAATCGATATTAAAAAATGCTGTTAAGAATAAGAGAATATGAAACATTCATAACCCTTGGAGCCACACTAATGTTGTGTCAATAATGTATTGGCATTGTCTCGTAAGAATTTCTGGGTGCTGAATACTTAAACTGAAACTCTTTTATAAAATAAATTGAATAGTGTGAGAAAGTATCACAATTATTCCATTGCACTATAAGTAATACATTTGTATATTAGTATTACATAGCAAGAGGAGTATGAGATGAACACAGTAGTTGTAACAACCAAAGGTCAAGTTGTAATACCAGCAAAGTTCAGAAAAAAGTTCGGGATAAAAATTGGCACAAAAATACAATTCATAGAAGAAGATGGTGAAATAAAATTATTTCCTATTACTGAGGAAGCTATTGATAATAATATTGGATTTCTTGGTACAAAAGGAGAGTTGTTAAAGACATTTATGCGAGAGAAGAAAATTGAGAGGGAATTGTGAAAAGCAAAAAGTACGTTTTGGATTCATATGCTTTGTTCAGTTATATCGAGGGGGAAAGGGGAGCAAAAATAGTTGCCGAAATTCTAAAGAGTGGAATTAACAACAAAGTTGAAATATTTATGAGTGTTATCAATTGGGGTGAAGTTTATTACACAGTTCTTAGGGAACAAGATAAACGTGCTGCAGAGTTATATTTAAAAACCATTGAAAGATATCCTATCACAATTGTTGATGTAAGTAAAACAAGCACACTGGAGTCTGCTGAGATTAAAGCTTTTTACAAAATGTCGTATGCAGATGCATTTGCTGTATCGCTTGCAATAAATAAAAAAGCCAATCTTGTTACTGGTGATAAGGAGTTTGAATCTATTTCAGATAAGGTAAATGTTACATGGATATAAGTAATATTAGATAATCAATGATGTAAAATTCTTCAAATTTGATTGTACCCTAAATCTGAAATAATAATTCACCGATTTGTAACTTTCCCTCAACTAATTTGTCTATTTGTTGAAACCAATAAAAAGCACAACTCTGAAAGAATTAAATGAAAAAATATCGCTTCCAGAACTTTATGAAAAATATTCAAATGATATCTTCAAATATTCATTCAGTATTCTAAAAAATAATGATGAAGCTAAGGATGCTGTTCAAGAAGTTTTTGTAAAATATATAGAGAGCGAAAGTACATTCCAAAGAAATTCCAGCTACAAAACTTGGCTATTGGTTTTAACACGTAATTACTGCTATAACAGAATTAAGAGTAAAGGATTCAAAAATTTTAACTTTGAAGAGCAAGTTATAAATAAAACTTATGAAGTAGATTACGACACAGAAATTTCAATAAAAGAAGCGTTATTGCAATTAAATTCAGAAGACAACGAACTAATATTTTTAAGAGAGTACGAAAGTTATTCTTACAAAGAAATTGCTGAACATACAGACCAATCGCTTGAAAATGTAAAAATTAAAATTTTCCGTGCTAGAAAAAAATTAAGAGAGATATTAAAATGAAAGACTACGAATTCAAAATTAGTCAATTTGTTGATAATGAATTATCAGAAAGCGAGCAGAAAGAACTTTTTTTATTTCTTGCTGAAAATGAAGCGGGAAGAGAAGTACTATCTGATTTCATTGAAATAAAAAAAGAAATAAAATCTTTCTATTCTGGAATGAATAATACGAAAGTAGTTACTATTGGTAAAGCTACACAGAATAAAAAAGAGAGAAAGCAAAAAGCAATGTTTTATTTTTCTACTGCAGCTGCTATTCTATTTGGTTTTTTATTTTTATTTAATCAGTTCAAAGAAAATCCATTCTTAATAAAATATCAAAATCTACAGACTGAGATGATTGAACTGCAAGAAAATTATAGTGATGTGTTAAAAAGGCAAACAGATTTAATTAAAATAAATCATCAACTCTATATTGGAACGCAACAGCTAAAAACTTCTAAAGTTGCAAAACAAAATGGACGAGATAATAAATCTACTATACTGCAATCAGCAATAAACAAGAATGGAAAAAACTATTCTCCAGTAAATCAAGGTAGAATGTTGGCATCACTTCAGAATATTCAAATTATTGAAATAACAAAAAATGATTTTCTCGGTGGACAAATAATTGGAAATTAATATGAATTTATTATCAAACAAAATAATTAACGGATTGTTATTAATTATTTTACTAAGTGGAATTTCTGCTGCTCAAAATACTAAGTTAAGAATGAGCATTAAAGCAACATCATCAGATGATAAAAGAGAAATTGTACTTTATGCAAGTGGGGGTTTGGAAGAATTTTATGAAGGTTACATAGTGTTCCCAAATTTTATGGATAGGATTCAGGGAGGAATGAAAGAGGGTTCTTTTAATTTTCTTGATTTTACAGGAATGGGAACAATTTATGAGTCGAAAAAAAATAGAGAAGAGTTAACTAAAAATAAATTTTCCGGTGGTGATTTAGAGGTTTTTTCAAATGACTTTGATGCAGATAAAGTTTTATCATTTAGAATTATGCCAGAGTTTGATAATGAAAAAGATGATACTGCAAGTCTGTTTATTAAATATGTGGTGTATGACTTTGATAATAATCAGACAGATTATTTTAATTGGAATGCAAAAATAAATTTATATAATAAGTTAATTCGTGTTCCATTAAATAAGGAAGTACAATTAGTGCTTATGAATGATAAATTAAGTGGATATCAATTTACAATAGAACTTAGCAAAACTAATATTCAGCAAGATATACTTAAGATAGAAAACAGAAAACTGTTTACTGCTATTAAATCAAAAACGAATGAGTGTAAAAAGATAGACAAAAAATTAAAACTTGATTTGTTTTTTGCAAAGTCATTAAAATTAACAAATCCAATTTTATATAATACTATTTTATTCTCGCCAAAAGGGGAAACAGAAAGTAACATTGTGTATGTTGATGTTGAAAAATATGAGGGAGTTAAATTTAATTCTGAACAAATAGTTTTACGAAACAATATTTATCACGTCCAAGCCAATACTCCATTTAAAATTTATAACAATGAAAAGATGGATAAATATAAAAAATATGAAACAATGCCAGAAATATTTAACTCAACATATAATTTTTATTTTGTCCCAATTTTTTTGGAGGATGATTCACTTGTAGCTGATTTGTATATAAGTATTGAAAAGATAAATTTAGAAGATGGAATTGCAAGATGGAGTCCGATTAATAAAAGAGTTAAAATTAAATTAATTAAAGATAAAACTAATAATATTAATACAAACCGTTATAATTCTAGTTTTATGTTCAGATTTCCCAATGAAAATTGGAGTGCATTTTTTAGCCGCGGTGGTGAAGGGTACGAAATTTATGGTTATTCAGATTATGAAAGATTTATAAATGAATTTATTAATATTACAATCTCATACGAAGAGGTACAAAAATGATAAATATTATCTTTGCAGCATTGCTGCTATTTAGTTCAATAGTTTCTGCACAAGAAAATTACAAAGGAAAAATCTCATTAATATTTAATGATGAAAAAATTGAACTTCCAATTAAAGTTGTCTCTTTACGAAAAGAGAATAAAGTTCTAATCAGTATTAGAGCAGAAAGGAATACTGAAGATATTCAACAATTATTCAGTTTAGAATGGGAATTTAAGAAACTTTCTACTGATGATAAAGACTTAAGTATGTACGATGCTTTTTTATTAAATGTAATAAATAATAGAAAAGATAAAAAAGAAGAACTTCGTTTTAGAATGAATAACAATGCTACTGATGGAGAGCTATTTGTAAAAAAAGGCAAGAGAACTTGGGATTTAACTTCTTTTGCTATGAGATTTGAGATTGAAAATATTTCGTTTGAAAATTCAGCAATAACAATAAAGGGTGGCATGAGTTTAAAAGCACGAGATGTAAAAAGTAAAACTCCATTGGAAGCGGTTAGTGAAATTAAAGATTGTAAATTTGAAATTGTAATTTAATAATGAGTCCACTATTAAAAGGTCAATCTTGTCATTGTTATGTTAAAACTCAAGTGTAAACTGTCCACAATTGAGTATATAGATAACCTATCTGCGTTATTTTAGAATTAGCATTTACATAAATTAAGTAAA
>JAKIUC010000067.1 GCA_021647785.1 Melioribacteraceae bacterium | reverse complement strand
TTGGTCTGCTTATTTATTAAATGCAAAGTTATATAACAAATATACGGATATCTTTGCATATATGCAAGGGCTTTTTGTCCTTAACACATTTGTTTTCAATAACTTAACTCAATTTGAGGAGACCCTACGTACGCCCTTAGTTTCCATACTTGGTAATACTGAAATATTCTCTTCCTATTTTGATGAATTATCAAAATCTGAAATTTTGGAGATGAATGATTCAATTAGTCGTGCTGGGCAAAGATTAAAACGCAGTATTGAAAAGTTCCTAAAATATGCTGACTTAACTATTCAAAAAATTAATGGGGTAGATAGAGATGAGGAATTCAGTTTGTTTGACACATGCCAGCATAACTGTGAATATGCTATTACTAATTGTTATGACTGTTTAAAAAGAATTGATGATATCTCTATTGAAATCGAAAATGCTCTGCTTAAAATACCACAAAATGATTTTGAAGTAATTTTAATAGAACTAATCTCAAATGCTTGTAAGTTCTCAAAAAAAGGAACACCTATTGTTGTAAAAGGAGAAATTGTTGATAAAGAATATATAGTTACTGTAAATGATAAAGGACGTGGTATAGACAAAAGAGATATTCAAAGAATAGATTCTTTTATTCAATTTGATAGGAATTACTATCAGCAAGATGGTAACGGCATTGGACTTGCACTAGTAAAACTAATTTGCGAAAAGTTTGATGTAAGGTTCTCGATAGAAAGTGTGGTTGATGAATTTACAACAGTTAAGTTAAAATTTAAAATATGAAACCAATATTAAAAGAACTTAACCGTTATTGTTAAGTGGAATTTTTACTCTAAAAACAGAGCCTTCTCCTAATGTACTTTCAACTTCAATTGTTCCTTTATACATTTCAATATAATGTTTAACTATCGATAATCCCAAACCACTTCCGGATATGTTTTGACTACCTTCAGTTCTATAGAAATCACTAAAAATATCACCTATCTCATTTTCACTAATCCCCATACCTTCATCAGAAACTTGCATGAATAACCAATTGTCATCTTGCTCAACCAGTAACTCAACTCTCCCTCCATTCGGAGAATATTTTATTCCATTTACTAATAAATTAATTAAAATTTCTCTTAATAAATTAATATCAACTTCATATTCTTCTTTCTCTAATTTGTAAGTATAAATAAGTTGATGCGTTTCATTTTTTATTGAATTAACCTCATCAATAATTGTTTGAAACTCTTTTTTCAGATTAAAGGTTGTAAAATTAACTTTAATTTTTCCTCTTTCAATTCTACTTAATTCTAAAACATGGCTTAGCATATCTGTTATTCGTGATACAGAGTTTTTAATTTGTCCATATTTTTTCATTATTTGCTCTTTATCAAACTTGTCATAGAACCGCTCCATCAATTCAACAGAGGATAGTATTGCGGTTAAGGGTGTTCTTAAATCGTGAGAGACTGTTGACATAAACTGATCTTTAATTTTGTTCAATTCCTGCTCTTTTAGCAAAGACTCTTTTATTCTATTTTCATTATTTTTTCTTTCAGTTATATCTCGTCCAAAAGTAATCACTGCATTCACTTCTCCATCATCACCCAACTCTGGTAATAAAGTCCAGTCAATCCAACTTTTGTTCGGAAGCATAAAATCAATTTTGCTTTTCCTTTTGGTGTTGAATACATTAAGAATAGCATCTTCCCATAAATCACAAAGTTCCTTAGGAAACCCAAGATTTTCGTGAGTTTTTCCTATAAATTCTGCTGCTGGAATACCGGTTTCCTCTGTAACCTTAGGATTCACATAAAGATGTTTACAGTCTCTATTAAATCGTATAATAGTGTCATCTGAATTTTCTGCAAGTGTACGGAATGTCTCCTCAGATTCTTTTAATAAAGTGGTTCTATCATTAACCAGTTCTTCAAGATGTTCTTTATGTTTAATAATCTCATCCTCAACCTTTTTTCTCTTTGTGATATCAATAATAATAGCAGCAAACTTCTCTATATTCCCATGTTCCACTATCAGTAAAGATATATCAACATGGTAAATAGTTTTATCTTTTCGTTGATGTATAGTCTGAATCTTGACATATTGTTCTTCCCTTGATACAAGTGGTTCAACAAGTTCTTTAAATTTTTCAATAGTAAATTCCGGTTTAATATCAATTGGTGTCATTAGTTTTAATTCCTCAAAACTATATCCAATATTTTTAAGGGCTGCGTCATTTAAAAATGTAAATTTATAAGTCTCTTTATCAAAAATATAAATTTCGTTAATGCTCGATTTTACCAACTTTTCGAGGTGCAATCTCTCATCTTCTGTTTTTTTCCACTCAGTAATATCCTCTTTAACTGCAACATAATTTATTATTGTACCATTACTATCCTTAATTGGGGAAATAGTTGCTTTCTCCCAAAAGTATTCACCATTTTTCTTTCTATTATAAAACTCACCAGTCCATGTATTTCCACTTGCAAGTGTTTTCCACATTTTTTCATAGGTTTTTTTGTCAAGGAAACCTGTTTTTAAAAATCTTGGATTTTTACCAATTACATCTTCTTTAGAATATCCTGTAACCTCAGTAAAGTATTTATTTATATATTCAATATTACCTTTGATGTCTGTTATCATAATTGAATTTATACTTTGCTCAATTGCATTTGTAAGTTTTATTATTTGAGCCTCAGAAGTAGTACGTTCTGTAATATCTTGTATTGTACCAATTGAAACAATTGGGTGTCCTTCATCATCAAACTCTGTTCTACATTTTTCATTTACATATTTGATACTACCATCATTTAATAACAAACGATGTACAATATCAAACTCAGTTTTATTCACTAATGAGTCAGTATAAGCTTTATCCACAAAGTCTCTATCATCAGGGTGTATATTATTTAGGAATGCTTTATAAGTAGCTTCAAATTGCTGTGGTTCAATATTAAAAATTCTAAAAATTTCATCTGACCAACTCAATTTGTTATTTACTATATCCAATTTCCAATGTCCAATATTTGCTATTCTCTGAGCTTCATTAAGTGCATCTTCATTCTCTTTTCTTACCTTTTCTGCTCGTTTTCTTTCTGTTATATCTTGAACTGTACCAAGTACTTTAATTAGGTTACCTTCAGTATCAAAAACTTTCTCTGCCAATCCTAAAATATTTTTAATAGTTCCATCTTTTAAGACAATCCTATATTCGAGTGGAGGAAGAGGAGAATCAGTGAAAATTAAACTCATTGCCTTTTCAACAATAGGTTTATCCTCTTTATGAATGAACTGACCATGTTCATCCAAACTCACTTCCCTATTTTTATCAATTCCATAAATAGATATTAATTCATCTGAAATTGTCATTTTGTTACTAATTAAATCCCACTCCCAACTCCCAACCTTTGCAATTTTTTGAGCTATTGCCAGATTCTCTTTACTCTTCCTAATTTCTTCTTCTCTGAGTTTGCGCTCAGTAATATCTATTGTGGTGATGTAGATTCTCTCTAAAGTATCTTCATAACCTGGAAGTGCTAACCATTTCAAATAAATATATTTTTTCCTTCCTTTAAGGGTCTTAACAGATGCTTCAAATTCAAAGCGTAAACTTCCATTAGCAATAGCTATTAGTTCTTCAATAAAAGCAAGTAATGATTCTTCAGTAAAAATGGACTGTAACCCTTGCAGTACTGCCTCTTTTGAGTTTGCCTCGTGTAGCTCTATAACAGCCTTATTAATACGAAGAATTTTTACCATTGTTACAAATTCTATCACCTTCTCAGGGTTCTCATCAAAATATTTTCTGAAATCAGTAATTCCATCTTTTTTAAGTTGGTCTAATTTTATTTTTATTTCAGAAAAATCTTCTTCCCACAATGGGGTTGGTGATTCTTCAAAAAGAGTTTGGTAACGTATCTCTTTCTCTATTAATTCTCCCTCCATTTTTTTCCGTATGTGAACACCCCGAATAAACCTCTTTTCACCAAACCTAATACCAACAAATACTAGAAGAAAGAGGATTGAATGCAATAGAGCTATGTTCTGCTTCCATGAATGAGCTGTTTGCTGAATACGATCCATAGAGACAGCAATACTAACACCACCACTAATATCACCTACCTTATAACCTTGTGAAGCATGACACTTAAGACAACTTTGTTTTATGAACATTGGTCGAATTAGCCTCAAATAGTTTTTTCCATTTATTGTTGTAAATTCAAAAACTTCTTTCTCTCCTTTTTCAAAGTTTAATAAAGCTCTTTTTTCCCATTCATCAGGAGTATTATTCTGGTTTAATGGATGTAAACTCACTGTACGCCCAAATAAACCATATTCCTCATTAACCGTATTAAACATCTGCCTAATCATAAATTCAGGGTTCAATAGTGATAATGTATCGCCATTTGGTTTAATGATATTTCTATCGGAAATATGTGATAAACCTAAGTTTGGAAGTACTTCTTTATCCATTTGAACATATACACCCCCATGCCTTGAAGCCCATTCTCTAATAGCATTGTCTCTGCTGAAACTTGAAATTGCTTCTAATTTTGCCATTTCATTTAGATGTAAATTTTTGTTGTAGAGGTTCCAAAATATTGAGCCTATTATTACAAAAAGCCAAACAATGGAAATTACCCAAGAATATTTTTTAATTTGAAGAATTTCGGCGTGAATCTCTTTTTCTCCCATTTTAAACTCAAATATTAGTTTTTATTTTTGCAAAATTTTAATAATGTCTGTTTGAAATTAGATATAGCACTCAACCTCTGTATTATCGAAATTTTCATTATATATTTTAACTAATCCTGTTTAAATATGCTACATTTTATTTTTATTTTCATAAATTATGTTTTTAGGAATAATAGTAATACAGGAGAAGTTTAATGAAATCGTTTACAATAAAAGAGATTAATGAAATTCTAAATGGTGAGTTGATTGGCAATACCAACCAGCAAATAGATGGTCCGGAACAATTAGAGAAAGCAACCGAAAACAATATTACATTTATAGGAAGTTTAAAATATGTATCGAAGTGGAAAACCTCTAAAGCATCTGCTGCTATTATTAATGAGAATTTGGATGTTGAACCAAGCGAGAACCGTGCAGTAATTAAGGTGAAAAATGCCGATTTAGCAATGGCAAAATTATTGGAAGTCTTTAATCCTGAACCTCCGCAATTTGATGTTGATATCCACCCAACAGCAGTTATCCACGCATCAGTTACAATCGGGAGAGATTGTAAAATTGGTGCCGGCTGTTATATAGGGAAGAATGTAGTTTTGGGTGATGAAGTTATTTTGTACCCAAACGTATCAATTTTTGATGAAACAAAAGTTGGTAATAATACAATTTTGTGGTCTGGTACTGTAATCCGTGAGCGTAGTGAAATTGGAAGTAATTGCATTTTTCATACAAATGTAAGTATTGGTGCCGATGGTTTTGGATACCGCCCAAGTGAAGATGGTAGAGGGCTGGTCAAAATTCCTCAAATAGGAAATGTAGTGATTGGAAATGATGTGGAGATTGGAGCAAACTCCTGTGTTGATCGTGGTAAGTTTAGTTCAACAATAATTGGAGATGGCTGTAAGATAGATAATCTTGTACAGATTGCACACAATTGTATTTTGGGGCGTTCTTGCATTATGGCTGGTAATAGCGGGCTTGCTGGCTCTGTTACACTTGGTGATGGAGTTATTATTGGTGGAAGTGCATCTATTAAAGATCATTTAACAATCCATTCTGGAGCTATAGTTGGTGCTGGCTCTGGAGTAATAAAGGATGTTCCTGCTGGTAAAACGGTATTAGGTTATCCTGCGAGGGATGCAAAGGATATGTTAAAACAGTGGGTTGCAATGCGTAAACTTGTTTAAAAATAAAAAAGTGCAACTTAACCTAAGATTTATAAGGATCTATTAAAAATTCTACTAATTCATGCAATTTAGTATATGCCGATTGATTGTATATTTTATCACCTTTTGGCATTGATTTATTTACTTCTTTCTCTAACCATTTTCCATTTTTAATAGCACTATCTAATAATGGCTTTAACTCATCAAAAACATTATTACTTTTTTCATAATCTTTGATATGGTTTTTTTTGAGATGCTTAATCGCTTCATCACATGTTGTAAATGCTTTTCTTGTTTTCTCAAAATGTAAAATAATCCAATACTCAAAACATTTAATAGATAACCCAAATTTAATGTCATTTGAAACAGCCATATCATACGCTTTAGTCATATTTGCATGACCATCTTTATCAAGAACAACCCAAATTAAATCGTATTCGTTATTTGCTTTCTTGGCTTCTTTTTTCTTTGCAATAGCTTCAATAACTAAACCAACTGGGCTGTAATCTTCTGGTTGGTAAACTTCAATATCCACAGCAGATAATTTACGTTTTAATTTCTCATCTTTTTTGAAAGATTTAAAATAATATTGAGAAGATTTTTTGTCTTCACTAAGAATTAAGATTCTTTTACCTAACTGTTTCATTTTCCAACTCAATATCATTATCAATAACTGGAATAGCACTAAATCTTCCACTTAAATACCATTTGTCGAACGGAACATCAGGTCTTACTCCCTTTATATCACTTAACTTATAAGTTGTAGTGTTTCCCTCATATTCTTTATCAACAAAAATAATTTGGTCTCTCCTAAATAAATCAGAATCTAACAGCGAACTATCATGAGTAGCAAAAATTAATTGTGCATTGTGCGGATTATTCTTTTTACTATGAAACAGATTGATAATCATTTTTGTTAATAATGGATGCAAGCTCTTATCTAATTCATCAATAACTACTACCCCACCTAACGCTAAGACTGGAAGCAACATTCCCCCAAGTGCCATCAATTTCCTTGTGCCCAATGATTCTTTTTCTAATTCCAACCCTTGCAAACCAACTTTTTCACCATCTCGAAAAGAGTTGTGAAATGTAGTAACGTCATACATATAATCATTTTTTAATTTTTCTTGTAATTCCTTTGGCATATTATCTGGGAAATTAAACTTGGAATCATCATTCTTGGATATTTTAAAATCAATTATGTTGGTATCAGCAGCAAGAAGAATTTTTTTCATGTTATTTAATAGCATATTATTTGCATCGTTATTTACAAATTCTGAAAATGCATATAGCAAAGTTTTATCGAGTTCAGAATCAGTTAATCCAGGAACAATTAACTCTTGAGTAAGAAATTCATAAGCAATATTCAAATGCTCTATTTTGTTACTTGCAGCTTTAGATAAGTAAAGTTGGTTTTCTATTATTGATTTAACAATCTTACTTCTTTCTCCTTTATAGTATTCTCCAAAACTAAAATTATCATTCTCTCTTTCAAATAATTTTGAACTAACTCCTTTCGGATAAAAATAAAGAGATTCATAAGTAAACTTGTCATTTAAGTATTTCATTGAATAAGAGTATTTTTTTTTATTACTGCCAATAAAAACAATTTCAAATTCTACTTCTTTCTTTTTCGTGTATTCATCAAAAAGAAAAGGTTCGTATGGTTCTATTGTTTCACCAGATTTAAAACTATCAGATTTTCGGAGTAGATAAGCAATAGCTTGTAATGCTAATAAAATATTACTTTTGCCCGAAGCATTACGCCCATAAACAATAGATGACGTTAAAATTTTGTAGTTTGCCACCTCTCTAGAATTATCTTTAAATTTTTCATCTTCTTTTTTTGATGATTCAAGAAAAGAGATCGAAACTGTATCTTTAATTGACCTAAAATTCTTTATACTGAGGTTGATTATCATTTTTTTGCCTTTCAATAAATAATTACTATACATAACATACACATTAGAAAAACTTTAAGCAATGGTCTGCTGCTTGTATTTGTAGTTATTTTACAAATACTGCCCGCATACCTAATGGTAAAATCTTCACTCAGACAACAAAAGTGGAATTGTATGAATCTCATTTTGTGCAATCAAACTCAATTAAACTAAGAAGTTCCTCTAATTCGTTATGGTCGTTAATAATTGATAGTTGATATAGAAAATCACTTAACACTAAAGTTTCTGCTAATGAATTGTTTACTAACTGCTTTATCAATTCAATAGTCTTTAATATTTTGAAGTTTTTAATGTTTAGTTTTTCTGCTTGCTTACTAATGGACTCAATGCTTTGTAATACATTTCTACTATTATTGTATAATTCAATGAATTGTTTCATGGTTGACTCTGTTTATTTTGAAAGCTCACAACGATGTTTATCAATTTTTGGAAGTTGCCGTATATAATACTCTACTTGAGCTTCATTGTTTGCAAGCTCTATTTTTCTGCAAAGAGAAGCTCCCTTACTAACGAGTTGCTCAAGTGCTACTTTTGGATTAAATGAAATTGACTCTTTAAGTTTGCATTCTTGTTTCATATTAGACCTTCTATTTGATTTGATAAATTCGAACGCTCTGTATCTAATTTGAAAAGTTCCTTCTTATAGTAACGTACAAAATCATGATTACTATGACTTCGGGAAGTCCTAATTTGTGCTTTAATATGTTTACGTAAATGACTTAACTTGTCTAATTGCTTAGTCTCTTGATTAAGACCTTTTGAATTGTTACTTTGTGGATGTGTTTTCATCTTTAACCTCAATGTTTTAGATTATGAAAATATTTTGGCTCATTACCTCTGACCAGGTTTTGAGCTTTTTTTGTTTAAAAAGAGAAAGCTCAATGATGAGTGGGGAGTATCATTGAGCTTTCTAATCACACAAGAATCAACTTTTATGAAAACTTGTATGTTTTTGAATCCCACTACCTTTTATCAAAATTTTATAAGAACTTTTTAATCTTGATATAAAGTTAAAGTAGGGTGTATTGTTTTGGAATACTAATCGACTGTCGTTTTTTACGACAGTCGATTGTCGTTTAAACTTTTCTTTGGAATTGTCTAATTATTGCTAATTCTTCTTCATAATATTTATCAGAATATTTAGCTTTATATTCTTGTGGCATATTTTCAAATGCCTCTTTTAATGCTTTAGTTTTATCTGTGTATTCTTTATTTATATAAATTTCTTTTGCCGATTCAAGCAATGGTTTTCTCCATTCTCTGCCCTTTTGGTTTCTGTAGCTTTGTAGTTGCAATTTAGCATGTTCTAGTTGCTCTTTTAATATGTTTTCCGATTCTTCATATTCACCTTTATAACGCTTAATAACTGATCTATAGTATGCAAAGATACTTTCTAAAAGCTGCACTAAAGTCTCACTATATAAAATATCTTCCATTTCTTCTACAGACATATCTTCAGTAACTTCTCTTTCTTTTGTTCTGAAAAGGTCTTCATTAATTCTTAACGATCCATCAATAAAGGTATCAATCATATCCCCTATATTTTCAATTAAGTGAAATCGTGTTTTGCGTTTAATGGAGATTAAAACTTTTTCAGCAACTTGGGGCATTGTTAAACGAAAAAAGAAACTTTGATTATCATCATTCCTTTCCAGTTCCACTGTCTCTAAAAATTCATTAATATACTCTCTATGAAGTTTTTCAATTTTCTCTGTATCAAGATATTTTACAGCCAAGCCATACAAGTATTTTTTTAATGGCATCCTAATACCAACAGATGCAAGGTCAATGTCATTATTAATTATTGCATCGTTCTCTAATGCTTTAAATATTTCAAGTTCAAACCAAGCTAAGAAAAGGCTATTGTTATCATCTTTATTTAGCCTACTAATATCTTCATCTGTAAGCTTTAAAACAATAATTTTATCCTTAAATTTTTCAATACCACCTGTGCCAAAATATACTTCATTCATTTTCCCACTCCAATAAAAAAGCCTTGCAAGATGCTGTAAAACTGTTTCGTTTCGGTCTCCCCATAGGGAAACATCTAACAAGGCTAATTAAACTTATAAACGCGAATTTATTTTACAGTTGATTATACAAAATTAAGAATACTGTTCTTAATAAAAAAATAAATTTAATGTATTCAAAAATTATAATTTTACTTTTTAGTAAGTTAGGGTATTAAATTCATGGAGGTTACAATATGTATAACAAATTTTTTCCAGTTATTCTTTTACTTATTATTTCCAGCTTCTCGATAGCTCAGGAAAAAACTTTTATTCGTGAATACGCTCACAGAGTTGGTGATGCCGATAGTAAAATTACATCTCGTGCAATAGCATTAAACCAAGTAAAAAAGATACTACTTGAGGAAATTGGTGTTTACATAGAATCAACCTTTGAAATAGAGAAAACCGAAACAGACGAAAAGATTAGCGAACTTACAAAAAATCAAATTACAAACATTACCGCAGGTATAACTGAAACAAAAATTTTAGATGAAAAATGGAATGGAATAGAGTTTTACATTAAAGCTGAAATTACAATTGACTTAAGCGAAACAAAAAACAAACTTGCTATAATTGCAAAAGATAGAGATAAAGCCAAACAACTTGTTGAAGCAAACAACAGAGCCGATATAGCTCTTGAGGAATTAGAAAAACTTAGAACTGAATTAAAAAAGGTAAATTCAGAAAAAGAGACTCTGCACCTACAAAAAGAATATGGAATAATATCAAATATATTAACTTCATCTGATTGGTTTCAAAAAGGATATAATGCATATGAATTGAAAGAGTATGATAAAGCAATTGAGTATTTAAAAAAAGTAATTGAGTTAGACCCTAATTATGAAGCGGCATATTACAATTTGGGGAATACTTATAATAAAAAAGGGAACTATGATAAAGAAATTGTATATTACTAAAAATCAATTGAGGTAGACCCTAATTATGAAGTGGCATATAACAATTTGGGGAATACTTATGATAATAAAGGGAACTATGATAAAGCAATTGGATATTTCCAAAAAGCAATTGAGGTAGACCCTAATTATGAAGCGGCATATTACAATTTGGGGAAGGTTTATGGTGAAAAAGGGAACTATGATAAAGCAATTGTATATTTCAAAAAAGTAATTGAGTTAGACCCTAATTCTGAAGCGACATATTACAATTTGGGGATTGCTTATGGTATAAAAGGAAACGACTATAAAGCAATTGAGTATTACAAAAAAGCAGCTCGCCTTGGATTAAAAGAAGCTCAAAGAAGACTTAGGGATTTAGATATAACCTGGTAAAAATTTAATTGTTTTATTGCAAAAAAACATTAGGTATTTAAGTGTGTTTAGATAGATAAACCTCCCCACTCCAAACCTCACATAAAAAACTACTAACATATCAACAAATTTGATTAGTAATTTGATTTGTAAAATCAACAGAACATAATTAGTCTCAGCCCATTTTTAAACATTTTGTTTAAAAACAAAAAAGTGCAACTATTTTTAATAATCACACTTTTTGAGGCGACAGTCGGATTCGAACCGACGAATAAAGGTTTTGCAGACCTTCGCCTTAAGCCACTTGGCCATGTCGCCATAATTTCAAATCTTCTTAAATCGAAACTATATCAAATTAAGAAACTTTATACAAAAAAGAAAATCCACAAAGAGTGGATTTTTTTTTTGAGCGAGAGACGGGACTCGGACCCGCGACAGCTACCTTGGCAAGGTAGTGCTCTACCAGCTGAGCTACTCTCGCATTAAATATCAATTAGAACAAAATTGAATTTTAAATATAACAACCTTTTTTATCTTGTTCAAGATTATTTTTACTTATTTTCTGATTCCAGTGATTTTTGTAATAAATAGATGTAATAGCTTGTCAAACTCATTTAATTCTTCTATTGCATAATCGGTGTTAAAATAGTTATCTTTATTTTGATTTTTTCATACAAATAATAAAGATATTGTTTTATACCGACAATGAAATGGTTTTCGTCTGTGAGACTCTCCCAAAGGGATTCCTACGGAGCTTCGGAGGAATTTCTCCCGCAAGGCGGGATTGTCGGTATATAACAATCCCGCTATGCGGGATGTTGTGTATATGAACAAAAGAGAAGAAATAAAGCATAAACTGAATTCATTAGGAATTAGTCTTAATTGGTTATCCAGAAAACTACAAATAAAACCACAGCAGCTCTCCTATTTCCTTGAAACTGATGAACATTTTGATGATGATTTCTATAACGCTATTAATGATGCAATTGAATCGTATCAGTTTGAGCTATCATTTAATATTGAAAGCAATTCTGATGACCCCGATTTATTTGATGAAGAAAAATTAAAAAATGGTATTGGCGAACGTATTAGAATTTTTGCTAAAAGAAAGTACAACACGCTAAAATCTCTTGCAGATGCACTTAACATTTCACCACAGCAACTTCAACAATATATTACTAATAACCGTGAACCAGGCTCAAAAATTTTAATTAAATTTATGAAGGCAGGATGTGACATCAATTGGCTGCTTGGAGGTTCAGAATCGATAGAATCTTATAGGATATTTAAATTGGAATCTGAATTGAGAGAGCTAAATAGTAAGCTGCAAAAAATATCTCACATAGTTTTACCAACACATAAGCATTAATTTAACCCGTTACATTATTTACATTTTTTTACGATAATAAAATGATGGTCATAATATTTCGTAATTAGATGAAGATTCCAAAAGATAAAATATCAAGCCCGGTTGGTATGATTGTGAACTTTGTAGGTATTCTAGTATTTATTGCTGGTGTATTTACATCTGTTTACTATTTTTCCATCTCAAATTACATTTTCACAATTTGGGCATTCCTTGGTGGGTTATTATTCTTTGCAATATGTTCAGGAATCTCTGAACTTATTTTCCAATTATTGGAACTTAGAAGTACATTATCATTGAATAAAAAAAAGAAAAGAAAAGATTATGATATTTAATTTATTACCCTTCCAAATAAATAATTAATTCCATCCTTTCACCTTAACATTTTCATTGTTATATTAGCACTCTTAATTTATGAGTGCTAAATATTTATTTTGATTATGAATCCTTTTCAAATATTTTACATCTCACTAACTTGAAATATTGATTTTTTTAACAACTAAATAATATAACTATGGAGGACAAATGTCTGCAAAAGTAATTGAGTTTGGCAATGATGCTAGAAGCTCACTAAAAAATGGTGTTGATAAATTAGCTAACGCCGTAAAAGTAACATTAGGACCAAAAGGGCGTAATGTTGTTTTGGACAAAAAATTTGGAGCACCAACTGTAACTAAAGATGGTGTTTCTGTTGCAAAAGAAATTGAACTAAAAGATGAAGTTGAAAATATGGGTGCACAAATGGTTCGTGAAGTTGCATCAAAAACAAGTGATGTTGCTGGTGATGGAACTACAACAGCTACAGTATTAGCTCAAGCAATCTATCGAGAAGGCTTAAAAAATGTTACTGCTGGTGCAAACCCAATGGATTTAAAAAGAGGTATAGATTTAGCAATTGTAAAAGTTGTTGAATATATAAAATCCACTTCAAGAGATGTAGAAGGTAGAGAAGAAATTGCTCAAGTTGGTTCAATTTCAGCTAATAACGATATAACTATTGGTAAATTAATTGCTGATGCAATGGATAAAGTTGGTAAAGATGGCGTTATTACTGTTGAGGAAGCAAAAAGTACCGAAACTGAATTAGAAATTGTTGAAGGTATGCAATTTGACCGTGGATACCTTTCACCATATTTTGTTACAGATTCTCAAACTATGGAAGCTGTACTTGAAGATCCATTCATTTTAATTCACGATAAAAAAATCTCTGCAATGAAAGATTTATTACCTGTACTCGAAAAAGTTGCACAATCAGGTCGTGGATTAATAATTATTTCTGAAGACCTTGAAGGTGAAGCTCTTGCAACTCTCGTTGTAAATAGATTAAGGGGAACTCTAAAAATTGCTGCTGTAAAAGCTCCCGGATTTGGTGATAGAAGAAAAGCAATGCTTGAAGATATCGCAATTCTTACAAATGGTACAGTAATATCTGAAGAACGCGGATACAAGTTAGAAAATGCTACAGAAGAATTTCTCGGAACTGCAAAAAAAGTTGTTATTGATAAAGATAACACTATAATTGTTGAAGGTGCAGGATCTTCAGATGATATCAAAAAAAGAGTTAATGAAATTAAAGGTCAAATTGAAAACACAACATCCGATTATGACAAAGAAAAGCTACAAGAAAGATTAGCTAAACTTGCTGGTGGTGTTGCTGTTCTTAAAATTGGTGCTTCTACAGAAATTGAAATGAAAGAGAAAAAAGCTCGTGTTGAAGATGCATTACACGCAACAAGAGCAGCAGTTGAAGAAGGAATTGTTGCTGGCGGTGGTGTTGCATTTGTTAGAGCAATATCTGTTTTAGATAATGTTGAAGGTGCAAATGCTGACCAAACTACTGGTATTAATATTATTCAAAAAGCTCTTTCAGAACCATTAAAACAAATTGTTTACAATGCTGGTTTAGAAGGTGCTGTTATTCTTAATAAAGTTCTTGAAGGAAAAGATGACTATGGATTTAATGCTGCAACTGAAATATATGAAAATATGATTGCTGCTGGCGTTATTGACCCAACTAAAGTTACACGAGTTGCACTTGAAAATGCTGCTTCCGTCTCTTCCCTTTTGCTTACTACTGAAGCTGTAGTTTATGAAAAAGCCGAAGACACATCTGCAATGCCTGCTATGCCAGATATGGGTGGTATGGGTGGAATGCCTGGAATGATGTAAAATTTGATTATTTTCAAATTTCCAAATAAAAAACCCATCTAATTTATTTTAGATGGGTTTTTTTTATTGCTAATTGCTGTGCTGCAAGATTACTAAAAACAAGAGTTACAACTTTGTCATTTCAAATCTCGAATTTCTAAAAGATAACTTTTTTCTATAGTAATTCAATAATTAAATCCCCTTAAAATAATCTATAGTTTTAATCAACCCCTCTTCCCTATTAATTTTTGGTTCCCAACCTAAAATAGACTTAGCTTTTGTAATATCTGGCTGCCTTACTTTTGGATCATCAATTGGAAGTTCCTTATAAACTATTTTACTTTTACTTTTAGTTAATTCAATAATCTCTTTGGCAATTTCTTCAATTGTTATCTCATTCGGATTACCAATATTTACAGGATTCACTTCATCAGAAAGTAGTAATTTGTAAATTCCATCAATGAGGTCAAAAACATAACAGAAACTTCGTGTTTGAGAGCCATCCCCAAAAATTGTAACATCTTCTCCATTCAAAGCTTGCGATATGAACGCTGGTAATGCTCTCCCATCATTGGGGCGCATTCTTGCACCGTAAGTATTAAATATGCGAGCAATCCTAGTTGAAATGTTATGATATCTATTATAAGCTATTGTAATAGCTTCAGCAAAGCGTTTTGCTTCATCATATACTCCACGAGGTCCAATGGGATTAACATTTCCCCAATACTCCTCCGATTGCGGATGAACTTTTGGATCTCCATAAACCTCAGAAGTTGAGGCTAACAGAAAGCGAGCATTCTTCTCTTTTGCTAATCCGAGAGCTTTATGCGTACCAAGTGAGCCTACTTTTAATGTTTGTATTGGAAGTTGTAAATAATCAATTGGACTTGCTGGCGAGGCAAAATGAAGTACATAATCAACTTCTCCTGCTACATGAATAAAATCAGTTACATCATGTTTAATAAATTGGAAGTTGTTATTTTCAAAAAGATGTTCAATATTACTAATACTACCTGTAAGAAGATTATCGATGCAAATAACTTCTAAATTATTTTCGAGTAGTTTATCACAAAGATGGGAGCCTAAAAAGCCTGCCCCTCCAGTTACTACTGCAATTTTCTTTTCCATAATAATATTGGTAATAACAATAAAGCCCTCGCAATGAGGGCTAATTTAGAAATTTATACGTTTTTACTTTTCTGTTTTACTTTTGCTTTTTCTCTGTTGTGAGAATAGTAATAATAGTATTTATAGTATGAACCATAACCACTACGATAGCTGAATTTATTTAATACAACACCAATAAAAGATTTATTTTCATGTGTCATTAATTCAACAGCTTTAGTCATTAACTCAATATCTGTTTCACCAGCAGCAGCTACAAGAATAGATGCATCAGCAATTCTTGATAGAATCTCTGAATCAGTTACAGCAATAATTGGAGGTGAATCGATAACTACTAAATCGTAAATACCTTTTAATTTATCAATAAAAGCTATCATTTGTTCCGAGCCTAAAATTTCGGAAGGATTTGGAGGAATAGTTCCTGCAGTTATGTAATCTAAATGTGGTAATTCCGATTTATGTATAATTGCATCAAAATCAATATTACCCAAAAAATAATCTGTAAAACCAGGATATCTTTGCCCGCCAAAAACTTTGTGCATTCTTGGTTTTCTTAAATCGCAATCAAGAACAACTGTCTTTCTATTTGTTTGAGCAAAACTTCCAGCAATATTTACTGAAACTGTTGTTTTACCTTCAGAAGGTGTTGAAGAAGTAACGTGAATTGTATTTATTCTATGCTTATCAATCTTTGCAAACTGAATCTTTGTCCGCAATGCTCTAAAAGCTTCACTATAAATCGAATCTGATTTTTTTGCAATTATAAATTCAAATTCTTTGTTATCCGTAACACCTTCAATCTTTGGTATCCAGCCAAGAACAGTAATATTTTTCTTTTGTATATCTTCCGGAGTTTTAACAGTATTATCCATAAAATCTTTAACGAAAGCGAAACCAAAACCTATACCCATTCCAAGTATTAAACCAATAATCACAATAAGTTTTCTATTCGGTTTTGATGGCTCTAATGGTCGAATGGCTGGGTCAATTATAATTACATTACCTGCAGTTGATTGCTCAGCAATCATAGATTCTTGATATTTTTCTTCAACTAATACATATAGTTTTTCATAAACACCCAATTCTCGCTGGTATCTTGCAAAACTAATAGTCTGGTCAGGAAGTTCATTAAAACGAGCTTCATAATCAAGTACTACCTCTTTTGTATTATTGTAGGAACTTTGTAAAGCAGCATACTTCACTTCTGCTTCAAGTAATAAAACCGATAATTCTCTTATTTCCTCAGGGGATGCAGCAAAAATTGATACTTTATATTTTTCTAACTCATCGTCCAATTCAGATTTTAATTCATCAATTCTTCTATTTGCTTGCTCTACAAGAATATTCTCAGAAGCATCTGAAATAGTAGTATCAGAAATAGCTAAATCTCTTCGCATTTCAAAATCTGCAATAGATTCTTGCAATGCTTTCATCCTTGGTTCTGTAGCATAACTTTTTATATACTTACCTATTGTCGGATTTTTCTTGTTAATTTCTGCTTTGTAAACTTCAATTGTCTTTTCAGCCACAACCATTTCAATATAAGTAGCATCTCTCTGTGCTTCAAATGTAGAAAGCATATCTATCAGAGCTTTTGCTTGATCATCAAGAGCAATAATGCCGCCTTCAACCTGAAAAACTTTAAGTCTTTCCTCAACATTTAGAAGTGCAGTATATTGCACTTTTCGCTGTTCTTTTAAAAACTGAACTACTGTTGTTAATTGCTGACGAGTATATCTTAAACTTAAACCCTCATAAGCATCTGCATAAGTATTTGATATCAATTTAGCTTCAAATGGAGAGTGTGATTCATACGAAATAGTAACAATATCTAAACCACGCTTCTGTTCAATTTTTGTATCTTCAAGCATTTCCACTAAATCAGTAACAGGTTTTAATTTCTTTGAATCATTACTCTCCTTAACTATTTCAAACTTAGGGTCAAAAATATTATAAAAACTATCTGGTTCAGCAATTACATGAAACGAGTCAATCAATGCGTTTGCAACTATTGTACGTAATCTATAACTTTTTAAAATTTCAATTTCATTTGCTATAAATCTGTCATTACCAAAATCAGAAAATTCTGGAAGAAGAGGAGCATCTAATATTCCTCCACCGGAAGGTTTTTGAATTTTCATGGCTGTTGTTGCTGTATAAATATCTTTTGCCATTAAAGCAAAGATAATAGAGACTGTTAAACCTGTAATTGTAATTAGCAGAATTGGTATGAGATTTAATTTAATTAAATTTAAATAATCTTTAAGAGAATTTGTCTCCTCCATCTCAAAACCACCGCTGTTTCTGTTTAATCCGTTATTCACAATTATTTCCCTGTTATTAAAATTAAAGTAGTTAATGAAATTAGAACGGACAATAGCGATAGTGATAAAGAAGCCCAATCTTTGAAATATAATCTTTGACTTCCAGGAACAACTAAAATATCACTTGCATACAAACTGGGTATATTGCGTTGTTTTAGTAGTAAACTATCACCCCACATTATATCGTCATAGCTAAATGTATGTAACTCATTTGTTCCATTTTCAAGAACTCTGTACAATCTAAGTTGATCTGTGTGAGCATCATCTGATGGTCCACCGGCATAACTTAATAAATCAGTAACTGTTGTATTTATTGGTACAAAATACCTTCCTGGATATTTTACAAAACCCCAAACTGATACCTTTATATTAATACTTGTAGGTTCAGAATAATTAAAATATCCACCACTATAATTTCCTTTACCTCTTACTAAATCTGCTCCTAATTCATAATCCTTTACTTGCCCAAATAGATTACCTGAGAAAAGAAGTGATAAAACAAAAAGAAATATTATTTTTTTCATAACCCCACATAAGTTTATTTATTATGACTACTTAAACTCTTCAATTTTTAGAGATATTTTCTTTGTGAAAAATCCCATTCCTAATGGACCTAATGTAATTCCTAAAAGGAGAATGCTAAAGTTAATAAAATACAAATAGTTATCAAATTTAAATCTTGGATAAAAAGTCTTGAAAACAAGATATGATGTGTTGAACATCACAATACAAATTAGTGCAGCAATAAATCCTAAAATTATTCCAGTAAGTAAAAGAGGAATTTTAATTGTACTTAACTTTGCACCAACTAATTTCATAGTATTAAATTGTATCATTTTTTGTGCAATAATTATTTTACTTGTTGAAAAAAGAAGATAAAATGAAATTAGTGTAAATAAAAATGTCATTATGTAAATCACAACTTTCATCGATTTTACATAATCTAGTATTGTAAATGTTAAATTGTAATCGTAAATAACATCATCAACACCCTTTTTTTTCTTAAATGTTGTAATAATTTTCTGTATTGATACCTTATCTATTTTACTTGAAAAACTAATAGAGAATGAACGAGGCAGCGGATTAATTTCAAGAATTTTATCAAAGTCATCTCCAGTCATTTCAACAAATTTATTATATGCTTCCTTTTTAGAATAATAGATTACTCTTCTAACATTCTCCGTTTCTTTAATTTCCAATTTTAATTTTGCAAGTTGCTTTGTAGAAACAGAATCATTAATAAAAACATTCACTTTAATATCATTTTTCCAAGCAGTTTCTATTTTGTTGGATAAGAGAAGCAGAGCCAGTGATAACCCAATAAAACCAATTGAAATGCTCAATGTTATAACAGTAATAAAGGATGATAACTTTGCTCTTCCAATAGATTTAAAACTTTCTGAGATGTAGAATTTTATCATTTTATACCTAATATGAACAATCAATAATTATATTTATTAATCATAAAAGTTGGTAAAGTTTGTTTTTACTTTCTTGCTGAAGTTCACATAAACCCGCCCAAAGAATAAAATCTTTTGAGTCTTCAAGTTTACTATTTTCAAATTGAGTATAAAATTCTGCAGTTGTCATATTGTATTTTTTTTCAAGTTCATCCAAATCAATTTGAATACGTGCTACTTCTCTTTTTAACTTATTTATTTGAAAATATAGGAATTTATCAAGAAACAAATCCTTACTTCTAAAAGAATTAATATAAGAATTAAATTTATCTGCAGAATCAGAATTTAATTCTAACCTAATTTGTGACATTACTATATTATCCTTTGTTTAATAATAACACTTAATAACTTATTCTATATTTATTTAACTTAAATATTTTTCTTGTTAAGCTGACTTATAAATTTTCTAAAAATTTGATTCATCAATCCAATTTACAATTTTCCAAATACCTTTGTCATTTTTTTCTAAATCTAAATTTACCCTTCCATCAACATAAATTATATCTGTCGGATTAAATGTAATTGTCAGATTAAAACTACGAATTACATTTGTTGAATCCTCCGTCATTGAAACAATATTATTCCAGATTAAATCAAGCCGTTGCGAATTTTGGAACAAGCCATAAGTAACTCGCATATCATCATCTCTGCCCCAAGATACATCTACACTTAAATCATAATCACGATAAATAAAACTATAATTAGAATTTATTAAACCACCATAAATAGTTGTGTCTTTAAACGTATAAGAGTATAAAAAATTCTGAAACAATCCTTCAATAGATTTTTGCGAAGATATAATTGAGCCAGTACTTCCTAATGCTCTATCCAATTTTGGTGCAAAAGGATTTGTGCAACTATTAATTAGAGTTATAGCCAATAGCAATATTGAATAATAAAATAATTTCAATACAATGCTCCTTTCAATTCACTCCAAGTAGGATTATCCCCAACTTTAAGGTCTTCCCAACGAGAAATAACCCACTGATTTCTTGAATCCAAATAAATATAGAATTTCAGATTTCCACGATAGGTAGAGCTTAAATTTTCATTATTAGGGGTTAACGAGAGAATATAATCATACTGATATATTGCACTATCCCCCATATTACTTTTTATTTCATTCTGTAAGTCCAAAATAATTGGGATATTATCTTTTGTTGCCACTAATAAATTATTAAAATACTGCTGCTCCGATTGAAGATTCCACTCTGCTAAAGTAGGAAAAGAGGCTACCGATTCGGATGATGGAATAAATATAAATGGATATTGTGAAAATGAAATATCTACAAAACTTGACATATAATTTTCGAGAACTTTCTCTTTTAAAGAATTCCTTAAATTTAGAAAAAGAATATCTGGAGTAGTTGCAGGGAGATAATTCTTCCTTCGTGTATCGGGTATCTCTGCCTCTCGTGTTGTTAATAAATCACATCCCGACGAGATGAGAAGTAAAATTAATATGATTATAACTTTTTTCATATTTGTTAATTAGTGAATTTACCGTAGGCATCACTTTGTTAGTGGCTACTCTTTTCTCTTAAAAATAATTATCATCCTTTCTGAACTATTCTCAGAAAAAATATCACTATTATAACTTCCAAACTTTTTTATTGGATTAAATCCAAATGTTTTAAATACGTTTAATATTTCTTGAAATGAATATAACTTAACTGACTCAAAATATCTATGACTAAATTCATCACCCTTTATTTCAATTTCTTTCACTACTCTGTCATTAATAATTCTTCTGTGTTCCAATATTATTTTCTTATCAATTACCTTTTCAGAATATTCAACTAAATTCTTCTCAACATATTTGGGATTTAGATAATCAAAAATGAAATATCCTCCGTCTTTTATATTTCTACTTGCAAACTCAACAATTGAAAAATTTTCATCGTCACTTTTAAACTATCCAAAACTCGTAAATTGATTAAATATTACATCAAATTTTTTATTGATGGGAATATTCCTGATATCGGAACAGAAGTAATCTAAATTTTTAGATTGTTTATTTTTCTGAGCAATTTTCAGCAAGGTTTTACTTAAATCGAAACCAACTACATTATAACCAAATTTTGAAAATTGTTCTGAGTGTCTTCCATTTCCACAAGCCGAATCGAGTATTGAAGCATTTTGAGGAATAGAAATATTACTATTAATAAGTTTAAGTAAAGAATTAGCATCTTCTTTGTTTCTGTGGGAATAAACATTCAAGTATTCCTCAGATGCAAACCAATCTTTAAACCATTCGCCCATTAGAGTTGAATTCTGTTTAAAACAGCTCTACCAATTGTTGCTTCGTCAGTAAATTCTAAATCCCCTCCAATGGGTAACCCTCTTGCTAATCGTGTAACTTTTATATTGTGGTGTTTCAACAATTTAGCAATATAAAGAGAGGTTGTCTCCCCTTCTGTATCTGGATTGAGTGCTAAAATTACTTCGGAAATATCTTCATTTTTAACTCGGGATAGCAATTCTGTAATGTTGAGTGAATCTGCATCTTTCCCACTTAGAGGAGAGAGTACCCCACCAAGAATGTGATAAAGACCAAAGAATTCATTTGTTCTCTCTACTGCAATTACATCACTTATCTCTTCAACAACACAAATTATGGATTTATCTCTCTTTTCACTTTTGCAAATATCACAAATATCTTCTTCTGTAATATTAAAACACTTTTTACACATTTTTGTTTTTTCCTTTAAATCAGTTAGTGACGTCGATAATTTTCTAAC